>SVDX01000001.1 GCA_015057605.1 Lachnospira sp.
TGAAGGACAAGTAATCGGTATTTCAATTGGTGCTATGAACGCATCTACACTTCAGATCACAGGTCTTTCAGTAGCTACAAATGCTGACGCTGGTTCAGCAATGACAGCTATTCAGAGTGCAATTGATACAGTATCAACACAACGTTCAGCATTAGGTGCTATCCAAAACAGATTAGAGCACACAATTGCTAACCTTGATACAACATCAGAAAATACTCAAGCCGCTGAATCACGTATCCGTGACGTTGATATGGCTGAAGAAATGGTTAACTACAGCAAGAACACAATTCTTGCTCAAGCAGGTCAGTCAATGCTTGCTCAAGCTAACCAAGCTACACAAGGCGTATTGTCATTATTACGTTAATTAGTATGAATTTTATAAATAAAGCCGGCGTTAAGCCGGCTTTGTTTATACACTGAAGAAAATGGAGGATTTTATGAATATAGACAAGTTTAAGGAAATGAAAAACAGAATAGAAGAAGTAGTAAGAATCCTTTTAAGAGATGATAGGGAGAATATAAATAAAGTAGATCAACTTATAAAAGATATGGCACCGTTATTATCAGATATGGTAACGCATTTGTTACAACTTAAACAAAATGGCGTAGATATACCTATAGAAATAGTTATGACTCAAATGGAAAACTTGAAAAATTCATATGCAAATAAGGATATGGTATTATTGGCCGACGTATTACAATATGAAATAGGCGATACCATTGATTTTTATATAGAGATTTTAAAAGAAATAGGATAGGAGATAAATCATGGATAATAGCATTTATTTAAAAAATAGAAAAGCCTTATGTGATAAGGTTAATCAATATGATGAAGCTCTTGTGAAGGATATAAGTGAAATAGCTGAATCTGACAATGTACATTTGTACTATAATGCAAATGAAGAGGTTGTTTTGACAGCTGTTAAAAATGGCTACGAGTATTTGTTTAACAGTCAGTACGATGCCACATTTGCTGCTAAGGAATGGGCAAATCAGTTTTTAGATATAAATAAATTCGCGCCAATAATTGTGTTTGGTATGGGGGATTGTAGTCATATCAGAGAACTAATAAAAGTAGCACCTGAAAATACGATTATTGTTTATGAACCAGATAAAAATATTTTTTATAAGGTTATGTCGGAGTTGGATATTTTTGATGTCCTTTCTCATAACAAGCTTTTTTTAGCAGTAAATGATGTTTCGAAAAGATATTTTATTGAGTATATTCAATTATTTATTAACTATGGCAATATGAAATTGACAAGATATCATGCACTGCCAAATTATTTAAATCTGTATCAAAAGGAATATGTTGATATATACGAACGCATAATGAGTAATGCCAATGCTATTGTATTTACTAAAAATACCAGTGTACAGTGCCAGGAAGAAATTGTGAAAAATGTATTTACAAATGTAAAGCATTTGATTTCAGGGAGTGATATTACAAGATTAAAAGAAAGTTTTGTGAGTATTGATAAAGATAAAGTTCCTGCGATTATAGTAGCGGCAGGACCATCTCTTGACAAAAACATAAATGAGTTAAAAAATGCAAAAAATAAAGCATTTATTATAGCAGTGGATACGGCATTAAAACCAGTTTTGAATGCTGGCATTAAACCTGACATAACAATTACTGTTGATGGTCATAAGAATATGATTATATTTGATCATGAAGATATAGCTAATGTTCCGCTTGTATATGCTAAAGAAGCAAAGTGCGAAGTATTGGAAAGACACAAGGGAAAGAAGTTTAGTTTCAATTCAGGGGAAGACTATATTACACATTTTCTTAAAAAATACGAAAGAAGTATTGAACCTTTAGAAACAGCTGGTTCAGTAGCCAATAATGCTTTTTCTTTAGCAATGGTATTAGGATTTAAGAATATCATACTGATTGGTCTTGATTTGGCTTATACAGAAAATAAAAAGCATTCTACGGTAGTATTCAATGATGCGACGGTCAATAAATATAAGGGACCAGATAAACTTGCTGTCGAAGTTGAAGATATATATGGACAAAAGGTTTATAGCGATAAACGTCTTAAGATGTACCTTGATTGGTTTGAGAAGCAATTGATTCGTTACGAAGGCTTGGACGTTATAGATGCCACTGAAGGTGGAGCAAAGATTCGTGGCACTAGAATAATGAGTCTAAAAGATGCTATTGCAACTAAATGTAGCAAAACAATTGAATTTGCTAAATATATAGAGGATGCGGATTATACATTTAATGAAGAGGAAAAGAAAGAAATCATTGATAATATAAATAGTGCGGAAGAACAACTTATGGAGCTTGCATATATATTAAAGAAAGCAATGCAGCACTATGACAAGCTTATCGATTTATGTAGAAAAAATAAATTTGGTAACACTGAGAGTAAAAGGTTAGCTGATGAGATTAATGCTATAACAGAAAAATTGCTAAATCATCCATTTATATCATTTATAGAAATATACAATGCTAAAAATAGATATGAAGCTATGGAGAATGCAACTAATGATAGCAATAATTCTAATGATATCAAAAGTGAACTAAAAATGCGAAAAGAAAATATAAAATTATATTTAGAAGTGATAGAGGATTTCAAAAACGACCTACACATGCTAAAAGCATAAAATAAAAGCCACGAGTAATTCGTGGCTTTTAAACATATCCGTTATATAGCATACCTGCATATATCGAGCTTGTATATGGAATATTGAATAGCTTTGTTGGATTACGATAGCTTACGACAAGCTTATTGACGTAATTCATAGGATTTATTGCTACCTCCGAGGCACGTTCCTTAAGATCGTAGCCAAAGTTTCCAAGAGAGGTCAAGGTCTTAGAAAGATTTCCTTCTCGTGCTGATTGAGTTAAGAGAGCATTGTCGATATTGATGCTGCCTTCAGAAGAAATCTTAAGACCATTAGACTCAAGGATTGAATCATAATTTCTTGCTATGTTTGTTAAATCGCTGTGTAAACGCTTAATAGATGTTATGTTATTAGTTGAGTTTTTCGAACGCTCAAGCATCAAGTTGTATTCACTGACTAAACGTTTGATATTATCCAAGGACTCTTCGTCATTATCGACAAAATGTATGGTAGTAGGAGTATCATCAATGCTTTGTGAGTTTAGCTTAAGCTCTAAAGCCTTGTTAACCGTAAATGTATTAGAGATTGAAGAACGTTCATCTCCGTTAATGGTAAACACCGCATTTGATGGGTATTGAGTTGTGTGATTTAAATCAAAATACTCAACTACTCCACCGGTTTTGGAAGAGTTTTGTTCACTTATTATAAATGTTAGTGGAGCAAAGCTTGGAGTTCCAGTTGAAACTGACTCTATCAATAATGCGGAAGTATTGCCGTTTGAACTAACATTTGCAACTAATCCTATATCTGCTCTGTTGATGAGTCTTGCAAGCTTATCCTGAATATCCTTGTTACTATCGTTGGAATTGATATTAAACTGGAATTCGTAGGCAACATTTGCAATTTCGATATCAAAAGAGTAGGAACCTTTCTTTAACGACATTTCGTTAGATGGTAAATAGGCACCTGAATTAATCTGAGATGTTGCTAATTGCTTTACGTGAATTTGTAGGTCATCGTAGTTGCTTGCCTCTAAAGAAGTATCAAGCTTTGCAGAAACGATGTTATCATCATCTGATATTGCTTCTTTATTACGAGTAGAGCTTTGCGTACCAGTAAAATCAATCTTGTCTACGAGTTGCTTTATGCTAAGTGCATTTTCCTTTAAATCTATGGCAAATTTCTGCGCATCCTCTGAAAAATCTATTTTGCAAAAAGGCATAGCTCTGTTAACTTTTGCAATGTCATTAGACAGACGGCGTAATTCACTTCGTTTGTTTACATTTGGATTAAGGGCAGATTTGCCCGCATATTGGGTTAAATAATAACCATAAACATTACTTATCATTAACAGTCACCTCCTTGCGCTATAATGATAAAAAGATGGTAGAAAATCCGTTTCTACGTTAATAGTTATGATGGGCACAAAACACCACTTTTTCTTTATTATAATACATTTTTAGGAAAATGTAAAGTTTTGCTTGCATATTTTTGAGAGATATGTTATCATCATTCAGTATCTTATAAAAAAGTTGTTGACGAGACGACTTGTATGTGATATATTAGACTAGCTATGGAAGGTCTTTTTTTTATGCCTAAAAACAAGTAAATTAAAAAACAAGTGGAGGTGGAAGTTGTGCGCGTAAAGATAACATTGGCATGTACAGAATGTAAACAACGTAATTACAACATGACTAAGGATAAGAAAACACATCCTGACAGAATGGAAACAAAGAAGTATTGTAAGTTCTGTAAATCACACACATTACACAAGGAAACAAAGTAATCTAGTATTGTTGCGAGGTGAATAGTTATGAGTGAAACAAACGAAAAAGTTGAAACAAAAAAGAAGAAAAAAGGTTTCTTCAAGGGCTTAAAAGCCGAGTTTGGTAAAATTGTTTGGCCAAATAAAGTAACACTTGCAAAAGAAACAATATCAGTAATAGTAGTTTCGGTATTGTTGGGTGCTATGATAATGGTATTAGATTTTATAATCGAATATGGTGTTGACTTCTTAGTTAACTTAAAATTTTAGTATCCAGTAAACAAGGTGAAGGTGATTAAATGGCAGAATCAAATTGGTATGTAGTCCACACTTATTCAGGATATGAGAATAAGGTGAAGGCTGATATTGAGAAAACAATTGAAAACAGAAAACTTCAAGATCAGATATTGGAAGTGTCAGTTCCAATGCAAGATGTAGTTGAAGTTAAGAATGGAGCAAAGAAGAATGTCTCTAAGAAGATGTTCCCTGGATACGTTCTTATTCATATGGTTATGAATGATGATACATGGTATGTTGTTCGTAACACAAGAGGCGTTACAGGATTCGTTGGTCCGGGATCAAAACCGGTTCCATTAACAGAAGAAGAAATGCTTCCATTAGGAATCAATGTTAAACAGACATTTTCTGATTACGAAGTTGGTGATACAGTTGTTGTTACATCAGGTGTATGGGAAAGTACAGTAGGTGTTGTTAAGGCTGTTAACCAAGGAAAGCAGATTGTTACAATTAATGTTGATTTGTTTGGACGTGAAACACCAGTTGAATTAGGTTTCACAGAGATTAAAAAAATGTAACATAGGAAACGACCGTTATATTTGACGGAGCGTGGGAGGATTTGAATCGCTTGCGATTAGCAATCCGCAAAATTACCACAATATTTTAGGAGGTGCCAAAAATGGCAAAGAAAGTAACAGGTTATATCAAATTACAAATTCCTGCCGGCAAAGCTACACCGGCTCCACCAGTTGGTCCAGCATTAGGACAACATGGTGTTAACATCGTTGAATTTACAAAGCAGTTCAACGCAAGAACAGCAGATCAAGACGGAATGATTATTCCAGTTGTTATTACAGTATATGCAGATAGAAGTTTCAGTTTCATTACAAAGACTCCACCTGCAGCAGTTCTTTTAAAGAAAGCATGTAAGTTACAATCAGGCTCAGCTGTACCTAACAAGACAAAGGTAGCAACAATCACAAAGGCAGAAGTTCAAAAGATCGCTGAACTTAAGATGCCAGATTTGAATGCTGCTTCAATCGAAGCTGCTATAAGCATGATTTCAGGTACTGCAAGAAGTATGGGAATTACTGTAGTTGACTAATTTGAAACTATGTTAAAAACACATAAACATAAATAAACGTGGGAGGAAAAACGATATTTCGTTTAGAATCCGATATTACCACTAGGAGGTTTTTTTAGAATGAAAAGAGGAAAAAGATACGTTGAAGCGGCTAAATTAGTTGACCGCGCAACTTTATACGATCCAGCAGATGCAGTAGCTTTAGTAAAGAAGTCTGCAGTTGCAAAATTTGACGAAACAATTGAAGCTCATATCAGAACAGGCGTTGACGGACGTCACGCTGACCAACAAATCCGTGGTGCGGTTGTATTACCACACGGTACAGGTAAAACTGTAAAAGTATTAGTATTCGCTAAGGGCGACAAGTTAACAGAAGCTGAAAAGGCTGGCGCTGACTATGTTGGTGGCGAAGAATTAATTCCAAAGATTCAAAACGATAACTGGTTTGATTTCGATGTAGTAGTTGCTACACCTGACATGATGGGTGTTGTAGGACGTTTAGGTCGTGTACTTGGACCAAAGGGCTTAATGCCAAACCCTAAGGCTGGTACAGTTACAATGGACGTTACAAAGGCTATCGAAGATATCAAGGCTGGTAAGATCGAATACAGACTTGACAAGACAAACATTATTCACGTGCCAATAGGAAAGGCTTCATTTGATGAAGCTAAATTAGCAGACAACTTCCAAGCAATTATGGATGCAATCGTTAAGGCTAAACCATCAGCACTTAAGGGCCAATATTTAAAGAGCATTACTTTAACTTCAACAATGGGCCCTGGTGTTAAGGTAAATGTAGCTAAGTACTCAAACTAATTTAAAAAAGTTTGAAAAAACGGTTGACAATCTAATATATGGATGATACAATATCCAAGCATTATATTTGCCGTAGACAGTAGGTACCGTAAGGTGTAAGCTATGAACGCCTACCGAGGAGTATAAGGTAACTCTTATGAGATTATGACTTATAAAGCCTCTTCGGTAAGAAGAGGCTTTTTATAATTTATATAAGATCCCAATACTTAGGCGGAATAATAACGGCGAAATATCAACTATAAGTTGAAATCTATAAGGAGGTACATTATTCATGGCAAAAGTAGAAATCAAGAAGCCAATAGTAGACGAGATTATTGAAAATCTTAATGGTGCTCAAGCTGCTGTATTAGTAGACTACCGTGGTTTAACAGTAGAACAAGATACACAACTTCGTAAGCAATTAAGAGAAGCTGGTGTAGTATACAAGGTATACAAGAACACATACATCAATTTCGCTATTAAGGGAACAGAGTTCGAAAGCCTTTCTAAGTATTTAGAAGGACCAACAGCGATTGCTATTTCTAAGGAAGATGCAACAGCTCCAGCGAGAATTTTATATAACTTCTCAAAGACAGCAGAAGCTCTTCAATTAAAGGCAGGCGTTGTAGATGGTGTTGAATATGACGAAGCTGGTATCAAGGTTATCGCTACAATTCCATCAAGAAACGAATTACTTTCAAAATTCCTTGGAAGTATTCAATCACCAGTTGCAAACTTTGCTCGTGTTATTAAGCAAATTGCAGAAAAACAAGCATAATTAACAAATAACAATATTTATTAAAAAATGGAGGAAATTAAAAATGACAACTCAAGAAATTATTGAAGTAATCAAAGGTATGACAGTTTTAGAATTAAACGAATTAGTAAAAGCATGTGAAGAAGAATTCGGCGTATCTGCAGCAGCAGGCGTTGTAGTTGCAGCAGCAGGTGGTGCAGCAGCAGCTGAAGAAGAAAAGACAGAATTCAACGTAGAATTAACAGAAGCTGGCGCTAACAAGGTTAAGGTTATCAAGGTAGTTCGTGACGTTACAGGTTTAGGCTTAAAGGAAGCTAAGGACTTAGTAGATGGCGCTCCTAAGATGGTTAAGGAAGGCGTTTCTAAGGAAGAAGCTGAAGACATCAAGGCTAAATTCGAAGCTGAAGGTGCTAAGGTTACACTTAAGTAATAAATTTTTTGAAAATATATTGATACCTCGCGGAGATTCTGCGGGGTATCTTTGTCATAAGGGAAGTTTTTGATAAACTTCCCTTATGACAAAGATATTCTGTGGGATGCGCACTTGCGCGATTGGAAGATGCTGCTATCGCGATCACACTCGGCACGAGAGTTCACAGGCGAACTCTTTTATATATAGGAGAAACTATGATATATACACTTACTATGAACCCATCGCTTGATTATTATATGTGGGTTGATGAATTACAAATCGGAAAAACAAATAGAAGCGATAAAGAAAGCATTTTGCTTGGAGGCAAGGGCTTAAATGTATCAAAAACTCTTTATGAGCTTGGAGTTGATTCAACTGCTATATGCGTGGTAGCAGGATTTGTCGGTGATGAGATCGAAAAACGCTTAAAAAATGAAGGATATCTAAGCTATATAATTAAAGTACAAGGCGATTCGAGAATTAATGTTAAATTGAAGTCAGATGTTGAAAGTGAAATTAATGCTTCTGGACCATTGCTTAATGAAGATAACTTGAATGACATTTTAAAGATATTTTGGAACCTAAATAAAGATGATATTGTTGTGTTGTCGGGAAGTTTGCTTAAGAATGTTCCGGTAGATTTTTATAAAAAGATAGTAGATATAGCTAGAAAAAAAGGAGCAAAAGCAGTGATAGATACTTCTGGTGCACCACTAAAGGAAGCTATTGGTGCCGGAGTGTTTTTAGTAAAGCCAAATCTTTTAGAACTTTCGCAGATATTTAAAGTGGATATTAAGGGGTTATCTGAAGTTAAGGAATATGCAAGAAAGCTCCTTTCGATGGGGGCGGAAAATGTGTTAGTGAGCATGGGGGATAAAGGAAGCATTTTTGTAAATGAGAACATGAGCATATATAAAGAAGCAATAAAATGCAAACCTAATAATACGGTTGGAGCAGGCGATGCAATGGTCGCAGGCTTTATTAAAGGATATATTGAAAGAGAAGATTTTGAATATGCAATGGAAGTGGCAACGGAGTGTGCAAATAAGGTTGTAAAGGAAATATGGATTAAAGATTGACAAATATTATATATATATATACTATTTAAGTAACAATGAAATAATGATGAGGGAAATGAAGTGAAAAAGAAGAAAATATTATTATTGATTTTAACATTGACAATGCTTATGGGTACAGTTACTGTATTTGCAGAGTCGAAAGCATGGGTAAGAGAAGGCAAGGTAAATAGTGATATATACCTTGACGTATGGATGGATAGAGATGATGCACCATTTTGGGATTTTAACCAATGGAGATTTAGGTTATATGGTGAAAATTATTATAATGCGATATCTGATTTGAATGCAGGATTTGAATATTATCCAAAAAGCACTAGTAGTAAAAAAGTTAGTGTATGGTATTGCCAAAATGAAAATGCATATAATGTTCCATCTCATGCAATTTATGATTATCAAAAAACAACATATAAGATAACAACATATGTTAAATGCACAGAATTTGATTTTGAAGAAGCGATAAGATAAGACGGAATACTAAGAAAGACATTATTTCATTGTTGCAGTCTTTTGTATAGAGGTTTAATATGAGGCAAATATTTAAAAATATATTCAGGGAAAGAAATACATCAATATTGCTTATTATTGGTTTTAGTCTTTCCTTTTTTGTGACAATAAACGGGATCAATATAATTAATCGTTTGATAAATATTCGTAACAATGAACTGAGTTCTAGATATTTAAATCAAATGAGTATATGTTTAGAAGAGCAGGAAGGTAGCTCTTATGAAAAAGAAAAAGTTGAACGATTGATACAGGACTTAAACAGTATTGATACTTGTAATGTGGTGTATAATGATTTTGGTTATGTATATGGAATGCAGATGAATATATATTATATGCAAAAACCTACTGAAAGCATTGCAGTGGAACTTAAAGAAGGCAGGTATGCAACCATAGAAGAAATTGAAAATCACGAAAAAGTGGCAATTATAGGCGAAGGGTTAAAAGAATATCTTGAGAAAAATGATGGAGATGATTATATAACTGTTGGAACTGAAAAGTATAAGGTCGTAGGAATATTGGAAAATATATCAGACGATTATGAAGAAAATTTACGTGTGTATTTATATATGGATTCTTTGTCTGAAAGTTCATATAACGTTTTTGTAGAAAAGATGGTGTGGGAAGGAAGTTTGACTATAGATATAGCTAGTAATTATACGGATTTAAAAAAAGAACTTGATTATATTTATTCTTTAAAAAATGAATATGCTTTTGACATAAGAACTTACGAGGTTGAAGCAAACGATATTTTGGAATTGACGGTATCAAGAAAAATGGAAAAAATCTATATGATTATATTGGCTGTATTTGTTTTAGTTAACTGTATTCTTGTATCGGATATTTGGATAGAGCGACGTATGAATGAATTCGCGGTAAGAAAGGCTTGTGGAATGGGTTTTGGTAAGATTCTTTTGACAATTATAAAACAAATTAGTCCGTTGTTAATATTGTCGTTAGTATTGTCAATGATTATGGAAGCTATCTATATATTGGTAACTAAGACTAATATAGAGAAAGTATATTGGAATGATATAATATATTTGCTTGTGGCGAGCGTAGTTATGATGATTATAACATTGATAATTCCTATGATAAAAATTAATAAAATAAAACCAGCAAAAGCCTTAAGTAGTCTGTAGGAGTAATTGGTATGAAATATTTAATAATGATTTTTGATAAAACAATTGAAATGCTTAGTTTTAGAATTAGAAGATATATGTTTTCTATATTGGTTTGTGTTGTTGGAGTTCTTTTACTGATTGTAGCATTGTATTTAAAAGAGTCGTATTGGTTTCATCAAAAACAGACGGATGATATTTTAGTTAAAGGTATTGAAGGTACGGGTTTGATTGCAAGTGAAAAAACTGCTGCTAATAACGAGGAAATATTTAATTCGTTGTTTGAAAAACATCCTGATATGATGGAAACTGTAGGGATGATTGATGAAGTAGAAGTGATGTGGCTAAAGAAACTTCAATCAATTCAAAATGCTAAAAAGGGTTATATAAATAATAATACATATAATGGCTTTGAATGTGTACGAACGAGTGCTAATATGCTAAAAATGTTGGATATACATTTGCAAGAAGGCGAACTGGTAACGGAGGATAGTAAAGAGTTTAGACAATATGCTTTTATGGTTTATATGGGTGCTGACTATAAAGATTATGTGTCAGTGGGAGATGTATATAATGTTACACCTGATGGCAAGTACCAAGCCATAGTGATGGGTATTTTGGAAAAAGGAAGTAAGGCTCCATCGACATTGGATATAATGAATAATGAAAATTTTTCGGATGTTAGTATAGATATGGATTGTAGAGCGTTGATAATAGGTGCAGATATGTCTATAGGTTATCCTATGTTTTTTACATGGAACGACAAATATACATATGAACAGGTTAGAACAGCTATTTTAGAAATCGCAGAATCTAAAGAAACGAGTATTAATGTATCTAAGTTAGGAGATTATTTTAAATATAAGAATGAAAAGAATACGCAAGAAATAGATTTGCTTAATAAACTCGTAGTTATAGTAATGTGTGTAGTAATAGTATTGACGATATCAATTCAGATTGTTGCGATACTTAAAAATAAATATCGTTATGGAGTACTATGTGTTTCAGGTATGGACACAAGAGATATACGAAATATGATAATAACGGAAAATATTATTCGATTCATTTGTACAATTATAATAGCTTTTGTTATTGTTACAGGCTATCAATATCTATTCTTGAATAGCTCTGATATAGAATATATGAAAAACATACTTGAAAAATATATTTATTTGAAAGTGATTTTAATTGCATTGTTTTCTAGCGTGATTTCCACTTTGATACCATACATAATAATGGGAAAAACGACAGTTATAAATTTGACAAATGATGTATAAGGAGTAATGATGATAAAATTAGAAAATGTAACAAAGATATATAAAACTGGTGATATTGACAAAGTCGCTTTAGATGGTGTGAGTTTAACTATTGAAGATGGTGAAATGGTAGCCATAATGGGACCGTCGGGCTGTGGAAAAACGACCCTGCTAAATATGATTGGCTGCATGGATGATATAACAAGTGGTACATATTATGTGGATGATTTTTGCGTGAGCGATTTAAAAGGAGTAAAATTAGCTAGATTCAGAAAGAAAAATGTAGCATTTGTATTTCAACAATTTGCACTTATGAAAGATTATACAGTATATGAAAATATTGAATTGCCACTTGTGATTAACTGTGTTAAGAAAAAGGAACGTAAAGAAATAGTTGTAGATTTGATTAGAAAAATGGGATTGTCAGAAGTGGCAAAAAAGAAAGTGACTAATATATCAGGCGGTCAACAACAAAGATGTGCTATAGCAAGAGCTCTGGCAGTGAGAGGGAAAATATTATTGGCTGATGAACCTACGGGGGCTTTGGATCAAAAAACAGGCAATGATATAATGGATGTATTTAAACAATTACATGCTGAGGGTAATACTATAGTTATAGTGACACATGATCCTAATGTGGCTAGTAAGTGTAAGAGGATAATTGAAATTTGTGATGGAAAAATCGTGTAAGAAAAGGTGGCAGCATTGTATAGGTGTTGCCATTATGTATTTAAAATATTTTTCCAAAAACAAGAAAAAAGTTGTTGACATTGTTGACAAGACTATGGTATTATATACGATGCACTATTGTGGTCGAATATGCCATTTTGCCACAATAAATAAAATTTAGACGCAAGGGGTGAATCGTCAATGGAGAAGAACAGAATACGTCCAATGCAATATGGCAAGAACATTAGAATGAGCTACTCTAAACAGAAAGAAGTATTAGAGATGCCGAATCTCATTGAGGTACAAAAGGATTCTTATCAGTGGTTTTTGGATGAAGGACTTAATGAAGTCTTTAGAGATATATCTCCAATAGCAGATTACAGCGGGCACTTAAGCCTAGAATTTGTAAGCTTTGTTTTATGCAAAGATGATGTTAAGTATTCTATTGAAGAATGCAAGGAAAGAGATGCTACTTATGCAGCGCCTCTTAGGGTAAGGGTTAGACTTTACAATAAAGAGAACGACGAAATTAAAGAACATGATATTTTCATGGGTGATTTGCCTCTTATGACCGAAACAGGTACATTTGTTATCAACGGGGCAGAAAGAGTTATCGTAAGCCAGTTAGTTCGTTCACCTGGTATTTATTACGAAATTCAACATGACAAAACAGGTAAGGAATTATACTTCTCAACAGTAATTCCTAACAGAGGTGCATGGTTAGAATACGAAACAGATTCTAATGATGTATTTAGTGTGCGTGTAGACAGAACAAGAAAGGTTCCTGTAACTGTTTTAGTTAGAGCTTTAGGTTATGGAACTAACAAGGAAATCATTGATTTATTTGGTGAAGAACCAAAGATTATGGCTTCCTTAGCTAAGGACACATCTGATAATTATCAAGATGGTTTATTAGAGTTATATAAAAAGATAAGACCAGGCGAGCCATTATCAGTGGATAGTGCAGAGAGCTTACTTCAAAGTATGTTCTTCGATCCAAGAAGATATGATTTGGCTAAGGTTGGTAGATATAAGTTCAACAAGAAGTTAGCATATGTTAACAGAATTGTAGGCTTTAAGTTAGCTGAAGACGTAGTGGATACTACAACTGGCGAGATTTTAGCTGAAGCTGGAACAGTTGTTACTAAAGAAATGGCAGTTTCATTCCAGGATGCAGCTGTTGCATTTGTATACCTTCAGGTTGAAGATAGAAAAGTTAAGGTTCTTTCTAATATGGCTGTTGATATCACAAAATATGTTGATATTACAGCGCAAGAAGCTAAGAAATTAGGAATTGATGAAAGAGTATACTATCCAGTATTAGCTCAGATTCTTTCTGAAAATTCATCGGCTGACGATATTAAGGAAGCAATCGCTAAAAATGCAGCGGATTTAGTTCCAAAGCACATTACAATAGAAGATATCATCGCTTCTATTAACTATAACTTACATTTAGAATATGGTGTAGGTACAAAGGATGATATCGACCATTTAGGTAACAGAAGAATCAGAGCTGTTGGCGAATTATTACAAAACCAATATAGAATTGGTTTATCAAGACTTGAAAGAGTTGTTCGTGAAAGAATGACAACACAAGATCAAGATGACATTTCACCACAGTCATTAATCAATATTAAGCCTGTGACATCAGCAATTAAGGAGTTCTTCGGAAGTTCTCAGTTGTCACAGTTCATGGACCAGAATAACCCTCTTGGTGAATTAACACACAAGAGACGTTTATCTGCACTTGGTCCTGGTGGTCTTTCAAGAGATCGTGCTTCATTTGAAGTTCGTGACGTTCACTATTCTCACTATGGTAGAATGTGTCCTATTGAAACACCTGAAGGTCCAAACATCGGTTTGATCAACTCTCTTGCAACATATGCAAGAATTAACGAATATGGTTTCGTAGAGGCTCCATATCGTGTAGTAGATAAGAAGGATCCTAAGAATCCAAGAGTAACTGACGAGGTTAGATACTTAACAGCAGATGAAGAAGATAACTACTATGTAGCTCAGGCTAATGCTGAATTGGATGCTAAGGGATACTTTACAAAGAATACTGTATCAGGACGTTACAGAGAAGAAACTTCAGAATTTGAAAAGAGTAAGATTGACCTTATGGACGTTTCTCCTAAGATGGTATTCTCTGTTGCTACATCAATGATACCTTTCCTTGAAAATGACGATGCTAACCGTGCCCTCATGGGTTCAAACATGCAACGTCAGGCAGTTCCACTTCTTACAACAGAAGCTCCTGTTGTAGGTACAGGTATGGAACACAAGGCAGCTGTTGATTCAGGTGTTTGTGTTGTTGCTAAGGAAGCAGGTACTGTAGAATATGCTACATCAAAAGAGATTATCATTAGAAAAGAAGACGGCAATAAAGACGTTTATAAGCTTACTAAGTTCTTAAGAAGTAACCAAAGCAACTGTTACAACCAAAAGCCAATTGTGTTTAAGGGTGAGAAGGTTGAAAAGGGACAAGTTATCGCAGATGGTCCTTCAACAGCAAATGGTGAAATTGCATTAGGTAAGAACCCACTCATCGGCTTTATGACATGGGAAGGTTATAACTACGAAGATGCTGTACTTTTAAGTGAAAGATTAGTACAAGAAGACGTATATACATCTGTTCATATTGAAGAATATGAAGCAGAAGCAAGAGATACTAAGTTAGGACCTGAAGAAATTACAAGAGACGTTCCTGGCGTTGGTGACGATGCACTTAGTGATCTTGATGAAAATGGTATTATCAGAATTGGTGCGGAAGTTCGCGCTGGTGATATATTAGTTGGTAAGGTTACACCTAAGGGTGAAACTGAATTAACAGCAGAAGAAAAATTACTTAGAGCAATCTTTGGTGAGAAGGCAAGAGAAGTAAGAGATACTTCGCTTAGAGTTCCTCACGGTGAGTATGGTATTGTTGTTGATGCTAAGACATTTACAAGAGAAAATGGTGATGAATTAGCAGCAGGTGTTAACAAGACAGTACGTATTTATATCGCTCAAAAGAGAAAGATTTCTGTTGGTGATAAGATGGCTGGTCGTCATGGTAACAAGGGTGTTGTTTCAAGAATACTCCCAGTTGAAGATATGCCATTCTTACCAAACGGTCGTCCACTTGATATCGTATTAAATCCATTGGGCGTACCTTCGCGTATGAATATCGGTCAGGTACTTGAGATTCACTTAAGTCTTGCGGCTAAGGCTTTAGGCTTTAATATTGCAACTCCTGTATTTGACGGTGCTGATGAAAATGCTATCATGGATACATTAGATTTAGCAAATGACTATGTAAACCTTACATGGGAAGAATTCTCTAAGAAGCATAAGGCTTCATTAGGAAAAGAAGTTATGGAATATCTTGAAAAGAACAAAGACCATAGAGAATTATGGAAGGGCGTTCCACTTTCAAGAGATGGTAAAGTAAGACTTCGTGATGGTAGAACAGGTGAATATTTTGATAGCCCTGTTACAATCGGACATATGCACTACTTGAAGTTACATCACCTTGTTGATGATAAGATTCATGCCCGTTCAACTGGTCCTTACTCATTGGTAACACAACAGCCACTTGGTGGTAAGGCTCAATTCGGTGGACAAAGATTTGGTGAAATGGAAGTTTGGGCGCTTGAAGCATACGGCGCAGCATACACACTTCAAGAAATCTTAACAGTTAAATCGGATGATGTTGTTGGTCGTGTTAAAACTTATGAAGCTATCATTAAGGGTGATAACATCCCTGAACCAGGTATTCCTGAATCATTCAAGGTATTATTAAAAGAACTTCAATCATTAGCACTTGATGTTAAGGTATTAAGAGAAGATAATACTGAGGTTGAAATTATGGAAACAGTTGATTACACTGATTCAGATGTAAAACCAATGCTTGATGATAACAAACTTGCATATGATGAACCATTAGCAAGTTATGGATTCCAAAAACAAGAATTTGAAAATGATGAATTAGTTAGTGCAGAAGATGACGAATTCGACGATTTTGAAGATGACGAATTCGACGATTTTGATGACGATGAAGAATTTTAGAAGGGAGTCTTAGCAAATGCCAGCAGAAACAAAGAATGAAGTATATCAACCTATGACATTTGATGCCATTAAAATTGGTTTAGCTTCTCCGGAAAAAATTGAAGAGTGGTCTAAGGGTGAGGTTACAAAACCTGAAACTATTAACTATAGAACTCTTAAGCCTGAAAGAGATGGTCTTTTCTGTGAAAAGATATTTGGACCAAACAAGGACTGGGAATGTCATTGTGGTAAGTATAAAAAGATTAGATACAAAGGCATGGTATGTGACAGATGTGGTGTTGAAGTAACAAAGGCCAGCGTTAGAAGAGAAAGAATGGGTCACATTAAATTAGCTGCTCCTGTATCACACATTTGGTATTTTAAGGGAATTCCAAGTAGAATGGGATTAATCCTTGATTTATCACCAAGAACACTTGAAAAAGTATTATATTTTGCATCATATATAGTTCTTGACAAGGGTGATACAAGCTTAATGGATAAGCAAGTATTATCTGAAAAAGAATACAAGGACGCATACGATACATGGGGCAATAAGTTCCGTGTAGGTATGGGTGCAGAAGCTATTAAGGAATTGCTTGAAGCTATTGATCTTGAAAAAGAATCAGCAGAATTAAAGGCAGCATTAACAGATGCAACAGGACAAAAGAGAGCAAGAATCGTTAAGAGACTTGAAGTTGTGGAAGCATTTAGAGAATCAGGTAACAGACCTGAATGGATGATACTTTCAAATGTTCCTGTTATTCCACCGGACATCCGTCCAATGGTTCAGTTAGACGGTGGCAGATTCGCTACATCTGACTTGAATGATTTATACAGAAGAATTATCAATAGAAATAACAGATTGGCAAGACTTATTGATTTAGGCGCGCCAGATATCATTATCAGAAATGAAAAGAGAATGCTTCAGGAAGCAGTTGATGCTCTTATCGATAATGGTAGAAGAGGCCGTCCTGTAACAGGTCCTGGTAACAGAGCATTAAAGTCGTTATCAGACATGTTAAAGGGTAAGCAAGGTCGTTTCCGTCAGAACTTACTTGGTAAGCGTGTTGACTACTCTGGACGTTCAGTTATCGTAGTTGGTCCTGAACTTAAGATTTATCAATGTGGTCTTCCAAAGGAAATGGCTATTGAATTATTCAAACCATTTGTTATGAAAGAGCTTGTTGCTAACGGAACAGCTCATAACATTAAAAATGCTAAGAAGATGGTAGAAAGACTCCAGACAGAGGTTTGGGATGTGCTTGAAGACGTAATTAAAGAACATCCGGTTATGCTTAACCGTGCTCCGACACTTCACAGACTTGGTATTCAGGCTTTCGAGCCAATCCTTGTTGAAGGTAAGGCTATTAAGCTTCATCCACTTGTTTGTACAGCTTACAATGCCGACTTCGATGGTGACCAGATGGCGGTGCATTTACCACTTTCAGTAGAAGCACAGGCAGAATGCCGATTCCTTCTCTTGTCGCCAAACAACTTATTAAAGCCATCAGATGGTGCTCCAGTTGCCGTTCCTTCACAGGATATGGTTCTTGGTATCTACTACTTAACACAGGAAAGACCTGGTGTATTAGGCGAAGGTAAGATATTTAAGAATGTTAACGAAGCAATCTTAGCATATGAAAATGGCGCAATTACACTTCATTCAATTATTAAAGTTAAGGTTACAAAGGTAATTGATGGTGTTGAAAAATCAGGAATTGTTGAATCTACATTAGGAAGATTTATCTTCAACGAAATCCTTCCACAGGATTTAGGCTTTGTAGACAGAACAAAACCAGAAAATGAATTAAAGCTTGAAGTTGATTTCCTCGTTAAGAAGAAAGAATTAAAGCAAATACTTGAAAAAGTTATTAACAACCATGGTGCGACAAAGACAGCAGAAGTGCTTGATGACATCAAATCTATGGGTTACAAATATTCTACAAAGGCAGCTATGACAGTTTCTATTTCGGATATGACAGTACCAGAAAGGAAGAAACAATTAATCGCAGATGCTGAAAAGACAGTTGAAGCAATTATGAAGAATTTCCGTCGTGGTCTTTGTACAGAGGAAGAAAGATATAAAGAAGTTATTGAAGTATGGAAGAAGGCTGATGATGAGCTTACAGATGCGCTTTTATCAGGACTTGATAAGTATAATAACATTTACATGATGGCTCACTCAGGTGCCCGTGGTTCTGACAAGCAGATTAAGCAGCTTGCCGGTATGCGTGGTCTTATGGCAGATACATCAGGTAGAACTATCGAACTTCCAATTAAATCAAACTTCCGTGAAGGTCTTGACGTTTTGGAATACTTTATTTCAGCCCACGGTGCTAGAAAGGGTCTTTCGGATACAGCGTTACGTACAGCCGACTCTGGTTACTTAACAAGAAGACTTGTAGACGTTTCTCAAGAATTAATCATTAGAGAAATCGACTGCTGCGAAGGCAAGGAAGTACCAGGTATGGTAGTAAAAGCATTTGCAGACGGTAAGGAAGTTATCGAAAGCCTTGAAGAAAGAATCAAGGGAAGATACAGCGCAGAGGATATCATTAATCCTAAGACAAAAGAAGTTATTGTCGCTAAGAATCATATGATTACTCCAAAGCGTGCAGCTAAGGTTGTAGCAGCAGGTATCGGAGAAGTTAAGATTCGTACAATATTAACATGTAAGTCACACAATGGCGTTTGTGCTAAATGTTACGGCGCAAACATGGCAACTGGCCAGGCAGTACAGGTTGGTGAAGCAGTTGGTATTATCGCTGCTCAGTCAATCGGTGAACCAGGTACACAGCTTACTATGAGAACATTCCATACAGGTGGTGTTGCCGGTGACGATATTACACAAGGTCTTCCTCGTGTTGAAGAATTATTTGAAGCAAGAAAGCCAAAGGGACTTGCAATCATTGCAGAATTCGGCGGTGTAGCTACAATTAAGGACACAAAGAAGAAACGTGAAGTAATAATAACAGATTCAGAAGGTAACCAAAAAGCATACCTTATACCATATGGTTCAAGAATTAAGATTCAGGACGGTGCAGTACTTGAAGCAGGCGATGAGCTTACAGAAGGTAGCATTAATCCACATGACTTATTAAAGATCAAGGGTGTAAGAGCTGTTCAGGATTACATGATAGGTGAAGTTCAAAGAGTTTACCGTTTACAAGGTGTTGAAATTAACGATAAGCACATTGAAGTTATCGTTAGACAAATGCTTAAGAAGGTTAGAATTGAAACAGCTGGTGATTCAGAGTTCTTACCAGGTGTTACAGAAGACGTAATTAACTTCAATGAAGTTAACGAAGCATTGGTTGCAGAAGGCAAAGAGCCTGCAACAGCAACACAGATGATGCTTGGTATTACAAAGGCATCTCTTGCAACAAACTCATTCTTATCAGCAGCTTCCTTCCAGGAAACAACAAAGGTTCTTACAGAAGCAGCAATCAATGGTAAGGTTGACCCACTTATCGGTCTTAAGGAAAATGTTATTATCGGTAAGTTAATTCCTGCCGGAACAGGTATGAAGAGATATCGTTCAGTTAAACTTAGTACAGATGAAGAGCTTAATGAGGTTGAAGATGAAAATGCATTAGAAGCGTTAGCGGATGCAGAAGGCGTTGAAGATCTTGAAGCAATTGATGGTGTTGAAGAAACTGAAGAGGTAACAGAAGAATAATATATAGAAAATCGGGTCTCGAAAGAGACTCGATTTTATTCTATAGGGAACATTTTTTGGAGAAGGAAATGAAGAAATTTAAGAAAAAATATATACCAATATATATATTGTTAGCTGTATTTGCTGTATACACCATTATTTGGTTCGTTCATTGTATACCCTATATAGAAAAGAAATTCGACTTGGGTTTTCATTTGGAAAACAGAGGCTTTGTCCTTGATGAAAATGGATTTATGTATTCAGTTGGAATGCCACAATATTTATCATTTACGGGATGCTTAGCTATTGATGAAATGGAAAAGGAACAAAATAGCTCAACAAGTATGCTGATTTGGCCGGATAGAGAGTTCAAAAATTTCAAGGTAAATATTAATATATCAAAAATTGAATTCAATGAAGGTAATTGGGGCTCTTTGACAGAAAGAAAAGAAGAGACTTGCTTATTTCTTGATGAAGATATGAAACCGATAGATAAAGATAGTGAATATATATTGTCACAGCATCCAGAGTATCTGGTTATAATTAAAGAAATGTATCAAAGGGCCTATGATAAATGGGGGATATTAGGAGAAAAATAATAAAAAATCTTTTTAAACTTATTGACAAGAAAAAAAACAACAGTTATAATATTCTAGCGTGCGATTTTATGCACAAATTTATTCGAATGAATAGATTGCAACCACAGAATTTTTAAAATCTAATTCCGGGAGGTGAAAAAAGAATGCCTACATTTAATCAGTTAGTAAGAAATGGTAGAAAGTCAGCAGTTAAGAAATCAACAGCTCCAGCTCTTCAGAAGGGTTACAACTCTTTGAGAAAGAAAGCTACTGATATGTCATCACCACAAAAGAGAGGTGTTTGTACATCAGTTAAGACAGCTACTCCAAAGAAGCCTAACTCAGCTTTAAGAAAGATTGCCAGAGTTCGTTTATCTAACGGTATCGAAGTAACAAGCTATATCCCAGGTGAAGGTCACAACCTTCAGGAACACAGCGTTGTTCTTATCAGAGGTGGTAGAGTAAAAGACTTACCAGGTACAAGATACCACATCATCAGAGGTACACTTGATACAGCAGGTGTAGCTAAGAGAAGACAAGCGCGTTCTAAGTATGGTGCTAAGAGACCAAAAGACGCTAAGAAGTAACATTTAACTTACAAAAATAATATAGTGCCGGAATTAGATATATATCCTAAGGTTGCAGGTTTAATATAATAATGCCGAGCGCGAACACAATAATTTGTGAGTACCTATGAATTAATCAAATAGCGTAATGCTATATATTTATTAAGGAGGGAAGAACCGTGCCACGTAAAGGACATACTCAAAAGAGAGACGTATTAGCAGATCCAATGTACAACAATAAGATCGTTACAAAGCTTATCAACAACATTATGTTAGATGGTAAGAAGAGCATTGCTCAGAAGATCGTTTATGGTGCATTTGACAGAGTTGCAGCTAAGTCTGGTAAGGATGCTATGGAAGTGTTCGAAGAAGCTATGAATAACATCATGCCAGTACTTGAAGTTAAGGCAAGAAGAATCGGTGGTGCAACATACCAGGTACCATTAGAGGTTAAGCCTGAAAGAAGACAAGCACTTGCACTTCGTTGGATCACATTGTATTCACGTAAGAGAGGCGAGAAGACAATGGAAGAAAGATTAGCAAACGAGATCCTTGATGCAGCTAACAACACAGGCGCATCAGTTAAGAAAAAAGAAGATATGCACAAAATGGCAGAAGCAAACAAGGCATTCGCACACTACAGATTCTAATCTGTGCGTAGCCCTTGCATTTTGGCAAAGAATATTATTAGGAGGACAAACCATTGGCTGGAAGAGAATATCCATTAGAGAGAACCAGAAATATTGGTATTATGGCTCATATTGATGCTGGTAAAACAACAACAACAGAGCGTATCCTTTATTATACTGGTATAAATCATAAAATTGGTGATACTCATGAAGGTACTGCTACTATGGACTGGATGGAACAAGAGCAGGAAAGAGGTATTACAATTACATCAGCAGCTACAACATGTCATTGGACATTACAAAAAGAAGCTAAGCCACTTCCAGGTGCTTTAGAGCATCGTATCAATATTATTGATACACCAGGACACGTAGACTTCACTGTAGAAGTTGAACGTTCACTTCGTGTACTTGATGGTGCTGTAGGTGTTTTCTGTGCTAAAGGTGGTGTAGAACCACAATCAGAAAACGTATGGCGTCAAGCTGATAAATACAACGTACCTCGTATGGCATTCATCAATAAGATGGACATATTAGGTGCTAACTTCTACAATGCAGTAGATATGATCAAGTCAAGACTTGGTAAGAACGCAGTTCCAATCCAATTACCAATTGGTAAGGAAGATGAGTTCAAGGGTATTGTAGACTTATTTGAAATGAAAGCTTACATCTACAATGATGATAAGGGCGATGACATTTCAGTAACAGATATTCCTGAAAACATGAAGGATGACTGTGAATTATACAGAACAGATATGATTGAAAAAATCTGTGAACAAGATGATGAACTTATGATGATGTATCTTGAGGGCGAAGAACCATCTACAGAGCAACTTAAGGCAGTTCTTAGAAAGGCTACATGTGAATGTACAATCGTTCCTGTTTGCTGTGGTACAGCTTACAGAAACAAGGGCGTTCAAAAGCTTCTTGATGCAGTAGTAGAATACATGCCATCTCCACTTGATATCCCTGCTATTAAGGGTGTTGATATGGAAGGTAATGAAGTTGAAAGACATTCATCAGATGAAGAACCATTCTCAGCATTAGCATTTAAGATTATGACAGACCCATTCGTTGGTAAGTTAGCATTCTTCAGAGTTTACTCTGGTACAATTAACTCAGGTTCATATGTTCTTAATGCAACAAAAGAGAAGAAGGAACGTGTTGGACGTATTCTTCAGATGCACGCTAACAAGAGAGAAGAAATTGACAAGGTATACTCAGGCGATATCGCAGCAGCTGTTGGTTTCAAGGTAACATCAACAGGTGATACAATTTGTGATGAACAACATCCAGTTATCCTTGAATCAATGGAATTCCCAGAACCAGTTATCGATGTTGCTATCGAGCCTAAGACAAAAGCTGGTCAGGGTAAGATGGGTGAAGCTTTAGCAAAGCTTGCTGAAGAAGATCCTACATTCAGAGCATATACAAATCAAGAAACAGGTCAGACAATTATTTCAGGTATGGGTGAATTACACCTTGAAATTATCGTTGACAGACTTTTAAGAGAATTTAAGGTTGAAGCAAATGTTGGTGCTCCACAGGTTGCTTACAAGGAAACATTTACTAAGGCTGTTGAAGTTGATAGCAAGTATGCTAAGCAATCAGGTGGTCGTGGTCAATATGGTCACTGTAAGGTTAAATTCGAGCCTATGGATCCTAACGGCGAGAAGACATTTGAATTCATTTCAACAGTTGTTGGTGGTGCTATTCCTAAGGAATACATTCCAGCTGTTGGTAATGGTATTGAAGAAGCTACTAAGGCCGGCGTACTTGCAGGATTCCCTGTACTTGGCGTAAAGGCTACAGTATATGATGGTTCATACCATGAAGTTGACTCAAGTGAAATGGCGTTCCACATCGCTGGTTCTATGGCATTTAAGGATGCTATGGCTAAGGGTGGCGCAGTATTATTAGAGCCAATTATGAAGGTAGAAGTAACAACACCAGAAGATTACATGGGTGATGTTATTGGTGATATTAACTCACGTCGTGGTCGTATCGAAGGTATGGAGGATATCGGCGGCGGTAAGATGATTAGAGGTTATGTTCCATTAGCAGAAATGTTTGGTTACTCTACAGACCTTCGTTCAAGAACACAAGGACGTGGTAACTACTCAATGTTCTTCGAGAAGTATGAGCAAGTTCCAAAGTCAGTTCAAGATAAGATTGTTGCTTCAAAAGCAAAATAAAACTTGAAAATATTTCAATTATATTCTATAATTGAATAAGCTATTTAAAAATTATAATTGCCCAAAGGGGCGGAAATTAAAGGAGGACGTTTTAAAATGGCTAAAGCTAAATTTGAAAGAAATAAACCACACTGTAACATTGGTACAATTGGACACGTAGATCATGGTAAGACTACATTAACAGCTGCTATCACAAAGACACTTAACGCTAGATTAGGTACAGGTGAAGCTGTTGCTTTCGATATGATCGATAAGGCTCCAGAAGAAAGAGA
This sequence comes from Lachnospira sp., assembly GCA_015057605.1. Taxonomy (GTDB): domain Bacteria; phylum Bacillota; class Clostridia; order Lachnospirales; family Lachnospiraceae; genus SIG291. The sequence goes on from SVDX01000001.1 coordinate 24,181, forward strand.
AAGAGGTATCACAATCTCTACAGCTCACGTTGAATATGAATCAAAAGCTAGACACTACGCTCACGTAGACTGCCCAGGACATGCCGATTATGTAAAGAACATGATCACAGGTGCTGCTCAGATGGATGGTGCTATCCTTGTTGTTGCTGCAACTGATGGTGTTATGGCTCAGACAAAAGAACACATCTTACTTTCACGTCAGGTTGGTGTTCCTTATATCGTAGTATTCATGAACAAGTGTGATATGGTTGATGATGAAGAATTACTTGAATTAGTAGAAATGGAAATCAGAGAATTATTAAATGAGTATGACTTCCCAGGCGATGACACTCCAGTTATCAGAGGTTCAGCTCTTAAGGCTCTTGAAGATCCTTCATGCGAATGGGGTGACAAGATTCTTGAATTATTCGATGCAGTAGACTCATGGATTCCAGATCCACAAAGAGCTACAGATAAGCCATTCATCATGCCAGTAGAAGACGTATTCTCAATCACAGGTCGTGGTACAGTTGCTACAGGTAGAGTAGAAGCTGGTGTTCTTCACGTATCTGAAGAAGTTGAAATCGTTGGTATTAAGGAAGAAACACGTAAGGTTGTTGTAACAGGTATCGAAATGTTCAGAAAGCTTCTTGATGAAGCTCAAGCTGGTGATAACATTGGTGCTCTTCTTCGTGGTGTTCAAAGAAATGAAATCGAAAGAGGTCAGGTTCTTGCTAAGCCAGGTACAATCAAGTGCCACAAGAAGTTTACAGCTCAAGTTTACGTATTAACAAAAGAAGAAGGTGGACGTCATACTCCATTCTTCAACAACTATAGACCACAGTTCTATTTCAGAACAACAGACGTTACAGGTGTTTGTAACTTACCAGCAGGCGTAGAAATGTGTATGCCTGGTGATAACGTAGAAATGACAATCGAATTAATCCACCCAATCGCTATGGATCAAGGTTTAACATTTGCTATCCGTGAAGGTGGTAGAACAGTAGGTTCTGGTCGTGTTGCTACAGTTATCGAATAGTCGTGATTAAGCGGACTGAGTAAACGAAAAAATATAGCCCAGATGCAAGTTTATTTGCATCTGGGCATTTTTTTTCGTTTATGAAGGCTGGGCGCGCCTGAGGAAATGCGAAGCATTTTCGAAGTCCGCGAATAAAGTATAAGCGGACATTTGACGAATGTCCGCGTGCTTGTTGAGCAAGGCTCAACAAGATGATACACAGAAAGATGAAAGAACCCGGTGCAAGCTTGCTTGCAACCGGGTTCTTTATGCTTATTTTTAAGCGGCGACTGCCGCGACTTAAGGAACACAAAGTGTTTTCGAGGTGTAATCTTTGAGTTTGCATCTGGGCATTTTAAAGCTACCTGGCTTTTCTTGTATATTTTAATGTTCCTTCCTCAAATACATAAAATAATATGCTACTCTGTTAACTTAAACACAATCGCGCTTCTTGATGGGAGATAACACATAAAGCCATATCTGCCATCAGGATATTTGCCGGCATCATATATATAGTCAGTGTCGACTCTGTCGTGTCCTCCGTAAAGCGATGAATCTGATGAAAGTCCTACCTTAAATGTTCCCTCTTTGTGGGTTGGGATAAAGTAATCTGCAAATGATTGAGTAGGATTAAAGTTAAATGCAAATATTGTATCGCCTTTTCTATAGATGAGAACCTTGTCGGCAGGGTGAATCCATAAAGAATGAGCTTCTTTGCTTAAAACATCATTTTCTTTTAAAATAGAAACCATTGCTTTGTCAAAACGATTAAGCTCTTCATAGCGTAATTCCTTGTTGTCTACAAGATTCCATTGGCGGCGGCAGTAGTGATAGCTCCAACCATTTCCTTCGCGTGGAAAATCAATCCATTCTGGATGACCAAATTCATTTCCCATAAAGTTTAAGTAGCCCTCGCCAGCTAAAGAAGCGGTAACAAGTCTAATGAGCTTGTGAAGTGCAATGCCACGGTCGATTACGATGCTTGGGTTAAATTTATTCATAGAAGTGTACATTTCAGCATCACATAGGCGGAACATAATAGTTTTGTCGCCAACAAGCGCTTGGTCGTGCGACTCGCAGTATCCGATATTTTTTTCGTGAGGACGTCTGCCAGTAAGCTCATACCAAAGCTTCCATATATCCCAATGCTCGTCTGGTACTTCCTTTAGAGTCTTAATCCATAAATCAGGAACACCCATTGATAGTCGGAAGTCAAAACCTATACCGCCATCTTCAATTGGAATACACATGCCCGGCATGCCGGACATATCCTCTGCGACAGTAAGTGCCTTAGGATTAAACTCATGAATAAGCTCATTTGCTAATTGTAGATAAGTAATGGCTTCAATATCAGTGTTCATCGAGAAATACATATCATAATTGCAAAATGCACTTCCGAGTCCATGGTCGTGATAAAGCATTGATGTTACGCCGTCAAAACGGAAACCGTCAAAATGGAATACATCCATCCAATATTTTAGGTTTGATAATAAGAAATGTAAAACCTCATTCTTACCATAATTAAAGAGCTTAGTATCCCAAGCTGGGTGATTGCCCTTGTCGCCTGTGTGGAAGAACTGGTACTCAGTACCGTCAAACATATTTAGTCCTTCATTTGTATTTTTAACTGCATGAGAGTGAACAACATCTAAAAGAACTGCAATGCCCATCTTGTGTGCTGTATTTATTAAACGCTTTAAATCTTCGCTACTACCATATCTTGAAGATGCGGCGAAGAAATTTGAAACCTGATATCCAAAAGAGCCATAATAAGGATGTTCCATAATAGCCATAATTTGAATTGTGTTATATCCAAGGTCTTTGATTCGTGGAAGCGTTAGAGTTCTAAATTCTTCGTAAGAGCCTATTCCATACTTGTCCTGAGCCATACCTATATGACATTCATAAATGAATGGAGTTTTGTCAGGAGTAAATGAACTGTCTGTCCATTCAAAGGTATCAAATGTATTGTCAATTTCAGCGCACCACAAATTAGTGTTAGGGTCTTGTACGACGCGCGTTGCATATAGAGGGATACGACGTAAAATATCCTGTTTATGTTTAACAATGAGCTGAACCTTTTGCCCTACATTTAAGGCATCAGAACCATTTAAAATAATTTCAAAAACGCCGTTATCGAGTCGTGTCATTGGATGAGAATACATGTCCCAACCATTAAAATCACCTGTTAAAAAGAGCTCGTCTGCGGCAGGTGCCCATTCGCGATAAACCCATCCGGCCTCATTTTTATGAAAACCAAAATAATTGTATGCATTTGCAAAATCACATAATGAAGCAGTATCGCCTAAAAGCTCCTTACGCTTGCTGTGATAGCTGTCCATACGCAAATTGATGTCGTCTTTATACAATGCAAGAAGTGGGTCAATTGTGTAAATTTTGTATGGCATAATGCTCTCCTTTCAAGATTATATATCATAATATTAGTATACCATTTTATTTGCGAGTAGTAAATAGAAGAAAAAGCAGAAAAATTTTGACAAATTATAGTAAGTGTTGTATAATATATGTGCAAAAATGGGTTCAAAAACAGAAAAATATATACACTTTTATGCGATTTGCTGGAGGCGACGGGATGGAATTGGATAAATCGGAATTGGATAACAGGATGTTTGATGGTTTTGCATCGGGTTCAAAGGATAGATATGTATATGTGTGCAATATGAGAACAGGCGTATCGCGTTGGTCTAAAAATGCGGTAGAGTATTTTGGACTTCCAGGAGAATATGTGAAGAATGCAGGGCTTGTTTGGGCGGAGTATATACATTATGAAGATAGAGACGAATATATGTCAGATATAGAGGCTGTATTTGCAGGTGAGAAGGACAAGCACGAATTAGAATATAGAGTTCGCAACAAAGAAGGCGATTATGATGTGTGTACCTGCAGAGGCAGTGTGATTAAAGGTGAAAACGGTGGTGCAGACTTATTTGTAGGAACAATAGAAAAGCACGGAATTATGGATAATGTTGATGCGACAACTAATTTATATAATATATATGAGTTTTGGCGAGCTATGCGCCATTGTAAGGAGATTGACCGTGAGGCAACGGTTTTAATGATTTCGATTAATGGTTTTACCGCAATTAACGATACATACGGATATACATTTGGTAATAAGCTTTTAAGAGCATTTGGTTTATTGTTAAGAAGTATAATTAATCCTATTGGTACAGTATACAGAATGGATGGCGTAAGATTTGCGTGTAGCTTGTTTGGTTGTGATAAGGATACGGTATGTGAGTTATATGCAAAGATACAGCATGCAGCTAGATATAATTTATATGTTGATAATACAAGATTATCTATTACTGTATCGGCAGGAGCGGTAAAATGTAATCAAAACTATGATGAATATTCTGTACAGACAAGTGCCAGATATGCATTAGCACAGTCTAAGCATAAACGTCATGGAGATATAGTATTTTTTGATGAATCCTTGTTAGAAGATAATAAGAAGAATCTTGAGATAATGAACACCATAAGAGAGTCCATACTCAATGGTTGCGATGGATTCTATTTGTGCTACCAGCCAATTATGGATGCAAGATATGAAGAACTTATAGGAGCGGAGGCTTTGCTTCGTTGGAATAAGGCTCCATTTGGCGAGGTGTCACCAGGCGTATTTATTCCTTGGCTTGAAAATGATCCAAGCTTTTATGAGCTTGGCAATTGGATATTGCGAAAGGCTTTGCGTGAAGGAAAGGGCTTAGTTGAAAAATATCCTTACTTTGTTATAAATGTCAATATCGCATATCCACAGCTTGAGAGAGTTAGCTTTATTGATAATGTAAAAGAGATTTTAGAAGAAACCGGTTATCCAGCGGTTAATCTTTGCTTAGAACTTACTGAGCGTTGTAAGAGATTAGACAAGAAATATTTGCAATCAGTAGTAACAAGCTTAAAGGAACTTGGAATTAAGATTGCAATAGATGATTTTGGAACAGGTTTTTCATCATTAGAGCTTTTAAGTGAACTCAATGTAGATACCTTGAAAATCGACAGATCATTTATGATGGATATTCCAACTAACAATTCAAATCAGGCAATAGTTAAGGCAGTTACAAGCTGTGCAACAGACCTTGACATAAATGTATGTTTAGAAGGTCTTGAGGGTAGAGAGATAATAGACTTTGTTAAGAAATATGCTGTTTACAGCTATCAGGGATATTATTTCTCAAGACCAATACCAATAGAAATGTTTAAAGAAAAATATTGTTAAAGGAGATAAAGGACGTGCGAAAAGGTGTATTCAAATTTGCAATACTACTAAATGTTATATACATGATACTGATAACACTTATGTTCATATTTAGAACTAAAGTTATGCAATTAGTATATCCAAACCCAACACAGTCAAATGCGATTTATTTAGATGTGGTTATTCCACCAGTGATAATAATGATAATAATGGTTGTTTTGTATATTGTTATAATTCGTGAGAGAAGACAAGAACAACTGGCTGAAATGATTGCGATATTGTTGATTGGTGCGCAACTTGTGTTCCCTTATTTAAATAAGATAGGGGCATTATTTGATAAAATTATTCACAGCACTGTAGGAATAGAATATGCTATTGCACATAGCGAGTTTATGTATGTCGAAAGCTATGTAGGTATTGTATTTGATGTAGCGATGCTTTTGTACATTTTGACAGCAGCCTTAAGCATGGGAATTAAGCGTGGAAGTTCATTTAGACGCTATTAGAAGGGACTGATTCTATGATAGGTTCAATTGGAAATAATAATTATATGACTGAGGAAATGCTAAAGCGAAGTGGACAGGTGGAATGCCAAACCTGTGCGCAGAGAAAATATGTAGACGGTTCTAATGAGATGGTTTCTTACAAGTCTCCGACAAGTATTTCACCGGAAAGATCGGTTGCAGCGGTTAAATCGCATGAGCAAGAGCATGTAACAAATGCGTATACTGATGCAGCAAAGAAAAATGGAGAAGTTATATCAGCTAGTGTGCAAATCATGATGAAGATTTGTCCAGAATGTGGAAAGGCATATGCATCTGGTGGACTTACAACAACGCAGATTAAGTATGATAAAGCTAATCCGTATAATGATAATAAATCAAAAATGGTAGATACACTTATAGGTGCAAAAGCAGATTATAAGGTATAAAACTCGTCAACGACTTGTGAGTAAGTCATTTAGACTCGTTAAGGAGGGATACTATGACAAGAAGAATAAAAAGAGCAAGTGCATTTTTAATGGTGATGGTATTGTTACTGGCAGGATGCAGTAAAAAGACTAATACTATACAAAGACAGACACCAAATTCTAATGAACAAATAACAGTGTCGAAAACTGATTCGCCAACAAATGCGACATCAGAACAAAAGACGGAGCCAGCAACGCAGGAATCTACACAACCTGCAACGGAAAATACAACCGAAGGTTCAACAGAGGCGCCAACGCAAGCACCAACACAGGAGTCAACACAGGTACCAACACAGGCGCCAACACAGGCACCAACACAGGCACCGACACAGGCACCAACACAGGCACCAACACAGGCACCGACACAAGCGCCAACACAGGCGCCAACACAGGCACCAACACAGGCACCAACACAGGCACCGACAGATCCGCCAACGCAGGCTCAGGTGTTTGACTATTGGTCAGATTACAAAACTAAGGATACTACACATGATAGAGCAACCTTAACGGATGAACAAAAGAAGACATTTAATAATACTGTTGATGCTCTTATAAAAGAGGCTAAGAAGCTTCCTACTAAATATCAGCAGGAATTATATGTACATGATTGGATTATTAATTATGCACAGTATGATATGGCAAATTTAAATGCAGCCGGACGTAATACTGATTTGATGCCAGCATATGATTTCTCGGCAGCGGGTATATTTGTATATAAGAAGGCGGTATGTCAGGGATATGCGGTTGCGTTTAAGTATTGTATGGATTTACTTGATATAGAATGTGTACTTATAAGAGGTACAGCAAAAGGCGAAGGCCATATGTGGAATGCAGTTAAGCTTGACGGCGAATGGTATCAGATAGACGTTACTTGGGATGATCCTGTTACGCAAGATGGAAGTCCTGTTTTGAAATACGATTATATGAATGTAACAGATGAAAAAATGGGTAAGGACCATGTATGGGAGGATTGGACGCATACAGCTACAGCTACTAAGTATAATTATTACGAGCAGATTCCTAATTACTTTGAACTAAGTGAGATGGATGCGTATTACACATATATTAGTGCGCAGATAGCACAAAAGTCAACTAAGGTAGTTGCAACAGTTTATTGTCCAAATGGTGATGTTAAAGCGCAATATGATGCGGGAACATTTTTTGATAAATCAAAGATACAATGGGGTAGCGCAAGTAAATACAGGTGTTCTGTTAGTTACTCTGACTATTATATAACAATGACAATTAATGTAACCTATTGATAAAAACAGCATATAATATCTTGAAAAAAATAGTTAACTGATTTATAATTAATTAGTTAACTATTTTTGCTTTATGGGAAAGGGAAAATATGAAGGATAGTATTATTTATATGCCACCAGGGATTGAAGAGGCAAAAGAAAATTCGTCTAAAAAGCTTCACTGGAGAGTAAGATATGTAAATAGAATTTCAAAGAGAATTGTAGAAAAGCGTGTTCAAAGTACAGGCGTATATCATAGCCAGCACAGAATACTTATGATTATTTCTGATGCGCCAGATATATCTCAAAAAGAATTAGCACAGCGTATGGAGATAAGTACTGCAGCTACGGCTGTAAGCATTAAGAAGCTTATGAATTCAGGGTATATTGAAAGAAATACAGATGAAAATGATAATCGTGCTAATAAGCTTAAGCTAACAGATAAGGGCTTAGAGCTGGTAAAAAGCTCGAGAGAAATGTTTGATGAGCTTCACGAAAGCATTTATAAGGGCTTTAGTGAGGAAGAAAGGGCACAGCTCGCTAAGTATTTAGAGCGTATGTGCGAAAATGTTACAGAATATTATAATGAGACAGGAAAGAGGTAGACTATGAAGGCATTTTTTAAGTATATGAAGCCATATATGTTTTTCTTCATATTAGGACCTTTGCTTATGCTAAGCGAGGTTATTGCAGATGTGCAGCTTCCAAACATAGTAACTAATATGATTAAATATGGTGTAGCAACAGGAGATAAAGAATATGTTATAACGAGCACGTTGAAGATGCTTGGAATTGTTTTGTTTTCAATGGCAGCAGGTGTAGGTGCAGCTTATTGTGCAGCAAGAGCATCTGTTAATTTTGCGTGCGATTTGAGAAGAGATTTGTTTAAGAAGATACAGACATTTTCTTTCAAGAACATAGATGGATTTAGTTCGGGTTCATTAATTACAAGACTTACAAATGATATTACACAGGTGCAGGGCATTATAAATATGGCTATGCGTATGATGCTTCGTTCACCAGGTATGCTTATTGGTTCAGTAATTATGGCATATAAGATTGAGCCAGAGATGACAAAGGTATTTTTGGTGCTTATTCCAATACTTGTTTTAATTGTTGCTATAATAATTAAGGTTGCATTTCCAAGATTTGAAAAGTTTCAAGGCAGTATTGATGCCTTAAATACAAGCGTACAGGAGGACTTGACAAATGTGCGTGTAATCAAGTCGCTAGTGCGTGAGGATTATGAAAAGGGTAATTTTGCTAAGACTAACGAAAACCTTAAAAACTCAGCAATGAATGCTATGAAGATTGTAATATTGCAAATGCCTATTATGACCTTGGTGGTTAACTTTGCAACCATTATAATTCTTTATATTGCGGGTGTTGGCGTTTTAAATAAGGAAATGGATGTTGCGGTTGTTTCCGCATTTATTACATACATAACACAGATACTTATGTCGCTTATGATGCTTACAATGATTTTTATTCAGATGACAAGAGCTATTGCAAGTATAAAGCGTATTAAGGCTGTATTTAATACAGATGTTGACATTGATGATAATGAGGCTTCTATGAAAGAGGCAGTTGTTACTAATGGCGATATTGAATTTAGAAATGTAAGCTTTAAGTATTATGAGGAAAGCCAGAAGGAAGTGCTTGATAATATCAATCTCACTATTAAGGGTGGCGAAACAGTAGGCATTATCGGTTCTACGGGCTGTGGTAAGTCTACATTGGTACAAATGATTCCTCGTCTTTATGACGTTATGGAAGGTGAGGTTTTAGTTGACGGAATAAATGTTAAGGATTATAAGCTTTATAACTTAAGAGAAGGCGTTGGTATGGTGCTCCAAAAGAATGTACTTTTCTCAGGAAGTATAATGGAAAACCTTTTGTGGGGCGATGAAAATGCTACTAAGGAAGAAGTAGTTAAAGCAACATCCTCTGCAAGTGCGCATGAATTTATTGAAAGCTTTACAGAAGGGTACGAGACTGACCTTAGCCAGGGTGGAGTTAACCTTTCGGGAGGTCAAAAGCAAAGACTTTGTATTGCAAGAGCCTTGCTTAAAAAACCAAAAATCCTTATCCTTGATGATTCTACAAGTGCAGTTGATACAGCTACCGAGGCTAATATTAGAGAGGCTCTAAAGAATGATTTACAGGGCAGCACTAAGATTATTATTGCACAAAGAATTTCGTCTGTTGCAAATGCTGATAAGATAGTTGTAATGAACGACGGCTGTATCGAGATGGTAGGTACACATGAGGAACTACTTGCAAACAGCAAAACATATAAGGAAATATACGATTCTCAAATGGAAGGTAAGGTGGGCGCATAATGGAAAAGAGACAACCGGCAGGGGTGCCTACACCTAAAATGGGTAGAAACGGAATACCTGTATCAAAACCAAAGGATATGAAAAAAACTATAAAGAGACTTTGGGGATATATAAGCGCAGACAAGATAAAGCTTGGCATTGTAATAGTTTGCGTAATTATTGCAACTGCATTTAATCTAGCAGCAAGTTATATGGTAAGACCAATAGTAAATATGCTTGGTAGCGAAGGCGCAAGCTTAGGAAAACTTAAATCATATCTTCTTGTAATGCTTATAGTATACGTGATTGCAAGATTTACTCAGTTCTTACAATTTAGACTTATGGTAGGCATTTCGCAAAAGGCTTCGCAAAAATTGAGAGATGACTTATTTGCTAAGGTAGAAGAATTGCCACTTAGATTTTTTGATAACAATAATCATGGTGATATTATGTCGCGTTTTACAAATGATGTAGATGTGGTATCAGATATGCTTGGAAATACAGCGGTACAGCTTATCTCGGGCGTAATTACGCTTGTGGGAACATTTAGTCTTATGGTTTATGTAAATGCACCGCTTGCATTTATAACAGTTATTATGCTTCCAGTATTCGTACTGGGTGTAAAAGCGGTAACTAAAAAGAGTAGAGTGTATTATAAAAAGCAACAGGCTGCCCTTGGCGCATTAAATGGCTATGTTGAAGAAAGTATAAGTGGTCAAAGGGTTATAAAAGTATTTAATCATGAAGAACAAGCGATAGAGGACTTTGAAAAGCTTAATGACGATTACAGACACAAGATGGTAAATGCCCAGTTCTACGGCGGTATCATGGGACCTGTAATGGGTCACCTTGGTCTTACAAACTATACACTTACTGCTTGTATTGGCGGTTTGTTATGCATTTTCTTTGGTTTCGACATTGGTGGATATACGGTATTTTTAAATTATTCAAGACAGTTTAGCCGTCCGATTAACGAAATTGGTATGCAGGTAAATACTATATTTTCTGCAATGGCAGGTGCAGAGCGTGTGTTTACAGTAATGGATGAAGAACCAGAACCTAAAGATGTAGAAAATGCTATATCGGATGTTCCATTAAAAGGCTATGTACGTCTTGAAAATGTTGACTTTGGCTATATTCCAGAAAAGCTTGTTTTAAAGAACATTTCTCTTTATGCAAAGCCAGGTCAAAAGATTGCATTTGTTGGTTCGACAGGTGCCGGCAAGACAACAATTACAAATCTTTTAAATCGTTTTTATGATATTAACAGCGGAAAGATTTATATAGATGATGTAGAGATTAAGAATTACAAAATGGATTTCCTTCGAAGCAATATTGCTATGGTTTTACAGGATACGCATTTATTTACAGGAAGCATTTATGACAACATAAGATATGGCCGCTTAGAGGCTACTGATGAAGAGGTAATCGAGGCTGCTAAGGCTGCAAATGCGGATTCGTTCATCAGAAGACTTGAGCATGGCTATGATACTATTATCGATGGCGACGGTGCTAACCTAAGTCAAGGCCAGCGACAGCTCTTAAACATTGCAAGAGCGGCTATTTCAAAGGCTCCTATTCTTGTACTTGATGAAGCTACAAGCTCAGTTGATACAAGAACAGAGCGTCACATTGAAGAGGCACTTGACAGACTTATGAGTGACAAAACTACATTTGTTATAGCGCACAGACTTTCAACAGTAAGAAATGCAAATGCTATTATGGTGCTTGAAAAGGGTGAGATAATAGAACGTGGCGATCACGATGATTTAATTGCTCAAAAGGGCAGATATTATGAGCTTTATCAGGGGATAGTGGATTTGGATTAAAGGGCAAAAAAGGGGCAAAAAAGTATTCTTATTTTCCTTCACAGGGGCAAAAAAGTATTCTTATTTTCCTTCACGAAGCAAGCTTCTAAGGCGGAAAATAAGAATATTTTTTTGCCAGCTATAAGAAGAAGTGGAAGCTTCTAAGGCGGAAAATAAGAATATTTTTTTGCCAGCTATAAGAAGAAGTGGAAGCTTCTAAGGCGGAAAATAAGAATATTTTTTTGCCAGCTATAAGAAGAAGTGGAAGCTTCTAAGACGGAAAATAAGAATATTTTTTGCTAGCTATAAGAAGAAGTGGAAGCTTCTAAGGCGGAAAATAAGAATATTTTTTGCCGGCTATAAGAAGAAGTGGAAGCTTCTAAGGCGGAAAATAAGAATATTTTTTTGCTGGCTATAAGAAGAAGTGGAAGTGAGTTTTTTGGGGTAAAAAAGTATAGACTTAATTTATTTATATAGTATAATCAAGGTATACAAATAGTGGAGAAAAGGAAGTTTATGAACATTACAAATCAATTACGAGAAGCTATATTGAATTATAAAAACGGAGAAGAGGAAGCATTTTTAGTGATTCGCGAAGAATCAGAGGATTATGTGTCTAAGTGTGTTAAGGGCGCGCTAAAGGAGCAAGCTGATAATGAGGAGCTTGTTTTAAGCGCGATTGATGAAGTGTACCTTGAAATGAAAGAGAACATTTGCAATTTAAGCAACGTGGATAGCTTTTTTGGCTGGGTATCCTTTGTTGTAAATCAAAAGCTTAGCGTGGCAAATGGAAATGAAGATATAATAGAAGAAGCCAAAGAAGATAATATAGAAGAACGCTATGGGGACGGTTTTATTCTTGATTCATCAAAAACAAAGTCGAAGATGAAAAAGTCTACGCGAAATATTATTTTGGTAGTGGCAGCAGTTTTAGTGGTGGCTATTGTGTTAGTTGTGTCCGTCTTTATGGAAAAGAAGGGAAAGGTTAACAATGATGATGTGGTATATGGTGTTGTTGATGTGTTTAAACAAACGATACCAGAGGGATGTAGATATTATTCTACATCAGAAAAAGTATGGATAGAGGCTGGTGAAACATTTCCAGCTAAAACAAGTTATAATGATAACTATGTCACAGATGAATACACTTATATATTAAATTATATACCTACAAAGCAAACGAGTTGGTCTTATGAATGGTCGGTTGTAGTTAACAGTAAAACCAAAACTACATACGGTGAAATTTTATCGGAAGTAAGGGGAATACCTGTATCATGTATGGATTCCACTTTTTCGGGTTGCTCGAGCTTGAAAAAGATGCCAAATATACCAAATGGAGTTACGAGTATGGATGGTACATTTGAAAATTGTACAAGCTTGCAAGAGATATCAGAGATACCAAATAGTGTTGTCTATATGAGAAGAACATTTACAGGTTGCTCGAGCTTGAAAAAGATACCAAATATACCAAATGGAGTTACGAGTATGGATGGTACATTTGAAAATTGTACAAGCTTGCAAGAGATATCAGAGATACCAAGTGGTGTTACTCATATGGAAAAAACATTTTCGGGTTGCTCGAGCTTGAAAAAGATGCCAAATATACCAAGTGGAGTTACGAGTATGAATGGTACATTTGAAAATTGTACAAGCTTGCAAGAGATATCAGAGATACCAAGTGGTGTTACTCATATGGAAAAAACATTTTCGGGTTGCTCGAGCTTGAAAAAGATGCCAAATATACCAAATGGTGTTACGAATATGAATGGTACATTTGAAAATTGTACAAGCCTACAAGAGACATCTAAGATACCAAGTAGTGTTATCTATATGGAAAGAACATTTTCGGGTTGCTCGAGCTTGAAAGAGATGCCAATTATACCAAATATTGTTAGTAACATGAATGGTGCATTTGAAAATTGCATAAGTTTGCAAGAAGCGTCAGATATACCAGATAGTGTTACAAGTATGGATAGTACATTTTCGGGTTGTACAAGCCTTAAAACAGCGCCTGTGATACCAAAGAGCGTTGAAAATATAGACTGTTTATTTAAAGATTGCTCTAGCTTGCAAGGTGAAATAATAATCAGTTGTCAGCATAAGAACTGTAGTGATGTTCTTACAGGGGTAAATTATAATAATATTACTTTAATATCTCCTATGAGAGATAACTGTATACATTTTTCATCATGTGAATATGAAATTACAATACCAGAAGGATGTAAATATGTATCTGAAGAAGGAACCTTAGTTGCAGGTGATAAATTCCCGGCAGAGGATTCTTTTAGAATGGGAAACCAATATTATACTGAGGACTATGTGTATACATATGTGGTAGTTCCAGGATATGGATGGATGTACGGTTATTGGCATGTTAAAGTTAGGGATAAGACAAAAGAGTCATATAAAGATATATTGGATAAATTTCCGTTAAGTATACAGTCCAGTGATATCTATATGGCAGAGACATTTGCAGGATGTACTAATTTGAAAGAAGCACCAAGCATACCAGCTGGTGTAGATTGCTTAGATTATACATTCCTAGATTGTATAAATTTGGAAATAGCACCAGAAATGCCGTTAGATGTAGAGGCTATGAACGGAACATTTAGTGGATGTACAAGCTTAAAGCAAGCGCCAGTAATTCCGGAATATGTTTATTATATAAATGAATTATTTAGAGACTGTACAAGTCTTACTGGGACGGTTGAAATTGAGAGTGAATACATTTTGTCGTATAAAAATTGCTTTTATGGTGTAGATTTTGATGCCCAGAATATTAAATTGACAGGTGCAAGTTCGCAAATAGAAGAGATAAAAAATACTGCTAATGAAGTAGAGGATGAAGCCAATACAGTGCAATATGGCGATACAATAAGGATAAGCGTTAAGCGTTTTTGTATGCCTGAAGATGAAGATGGTAATGTAACAAAGTATGGAGAATCTGTATGGAAAGAAATGGGCGAAATGGAAGTGCCAGTTACAATCTTAGGTTCGTATCATTTTGAGGGTAAAGTGCCACAGCATTTCTGGTGGAGAGTATCGGATGTTTTGGGTAGGGAAGTAAATGATACATATTCCGCGACAGGATATCAATGTTATAAAGATGAGTATGGAGAACTATATGATTTAAATGTTAATATAGAATGTACCATACTTGAAATTAAGAAGAAATAACTTACAGCAAAAAAGTATTCTTATTTTCCTTCAAAGGGGCAAAAAAAATATTCTTATTTTCCGCCTTAGAAGCTTGCTTCGTGAAGGAAAATAAGAATATTTTTTTGCCTGCTATGAACTCCATCTTCCGCTGGCACCGCAAGGAAGGACAAGACCATTTCCTGATACAGGAAGACCTATTTCGCTTGACTCTACGCTACCTTTGTGAGTTGGAAGTATTTCTGTGCTAATCATATATGTAAGTACAGATGGTGCAAGACCTGTTGTGTACGAGTTGATAAGGAAGAAGAGGGCATCATCCGATAAAAGCTGTACGCATAGCTTTATAAATGAGTGGATGGATTCTTCTATTTTCCATATCTCTCCCTTTGGACCTCTTCCGTAGGAAGGTGGGTCCATTATGATGCCGTCGTATTTGTTGCCACGACGGATTTCTCTTTCAACAAATTTTACACAGTCGTCAACTATCCATCTAATAGGCGCTTCTTCTAAACCAGAAGAACGTGCATTTTCCTTTGCCCAGGTAACCATACCCTTTGAAGCATCTACGTGTGTTACGCTTGCTCCTGCTTTGGCAGCGGCTAAGGTTGCGCCGCCAGTGTATGCAAATAGATTAAGTACCTTTACTGGACGATTTGCATTTTTGATTTTGTCAGAGAACCAGTCCCAGTTTGTTGCCTGTTCAGGGAAAAGGCCTGTATGCTTAAAACTAAATGGCTTTAAGTTAAATGTAAGTTCTTTATAGTTTATTGTCCATTGTTCTGGTAAATCAAAGAATTCCCATTCGCCACCGCCCTTTTGGCTTCTGTGGTAGTGGCCGTTCATTCTTTTCCAGCCCTTGTGATTTTTTTCTGTATTCCATATAACCTGTGGGTCTGGTCTTACCAAAAGGTAATCTCCCCAACGTTCTAATTTTTCTCCGTTTGAAGTATCAATAACTTCGTAATCTTTCCATCCATCGGCAATCCACATGAGATGTTCTCCTTCTATATACAAATACTTTTTTATAAGTATACATTCAATTTCAGTAATAGTCAAATGGGAATGTGTATGCTATAATAAAGATATACGTTTTTGAATGGAGGATTGTTATGGACAAAAAGGCGATTCTTGAAAAATATGATAAGCAGATTGTTGGCGGTATTCAGATGGCACTTTGCTTTGTCGCGGTAACAAAGGCATTTAAGCCTATTAAGGATAAGGCTTCTATTAAATATAAGAAGAAACTCAAAAAAGATGACTATAAATATAAGAAGAAACGCAACAAGGAAAGGCTTAAACTTCAAAAGCAGAAGTATAAGATTAAGAAGAAAGCGTTAAGGAGAAAGAAAAAGTGAATGTTTTAACGGTTGAGGAAGTCTCAAAGGGATATGGAGACAGAATTCTTCTTGATAAGGTGACTTTTGGAATTGAACATAATGACAAGGTGGGCATTATTGGTATCAACGGTACAGGCAAGTCCACCTTGCTTAAGATTATAGCAGGACTTGAAGAGACTGATGCAGGACAGGTTGTAAAAGGTAACAATATTTCTATTGCCTATTTACCACAGAATCCTGTATTTGAGGAAGGGGATACAATCCTTTCTTATGTAACGAAGGGAAAGTCTTACAAGGATGAGCATATTAATGTTGAGAGCGAGGCTAAGAATATTCTTACTAAGCTTTCTATTTTTGATTTTGAACAAAAGATTACACATTTGTCGGGCGGGCAAAAGAAGCGTATTGCATTAGCAAGAACTTTAGTGGCACCGGCCGATATTCTTGTACTTGATGAACCTACAAACCATCTTGATAATGATATGGTTTTATGGCTTGAGCAATATCTTGATAAGTTTAAGGGTGCCCTTGTTATGATTACACATGACAGATATTTCTTGGACAGAGTTACTAATAGAATCTTAGAGATTGATAACAGACAGATCTATTCGTATAATACTAATTATTCGGGATTTTTAGAAGCAAAGGCTGCCCGTGAGGAAATGGAGCTTGCTAGTGAGCGTAAGCGCCAAAGCATTTTAAGAAATGAGCTTAGCTGGGTTATGCGTGGATGTAGGGCAAGAACTACTAAGCAAAGAGCAAGACTTGAAAGGTATGAGGCACTAAAGAATCAGGATGGCCCTGCTATAAAAGAAAATGTGCAAATGAGCTCCATAAGCACAAGGATGGGTAAGAAGACTATAGAGATTAATAACATTTCTAAGGCTTACGGTGACAGAACGCTTATTAAGGACTTTGAATACATTGTTCTTAGAGACGAGCGCATTGGTATCATAGGAGCTAATGGCTGCGGTAAGTCTACACTGATTAAGATTATATGCGGTGACATTTTACCTGACAGCGGTAGTGTAGAACTTGGAGATACTATTAAGATTGGCTGTTTTTCGCAGGAAAATGAAAAACTTGATGAGAAACTTAATGTAATTGAATATATTAAGGAAATAGGAGAATTTGTTGAAACGGTTGATGGTAAGATTAGTGCGGCAAAGATGCTTGAGCGTTTCTTATTTACACCAGCGATGCAATATACTCCTATAAGTAAGCTTTCAGGTGGTGAAAAAAGAAGATTATATCTTCTAAGTGTGCTTATGTCATCGCCTAATGTTCTTATTTTAGATGAGCCAACTAATGATCTTGATATAGCAACTCTTACTATATTAGAAGATTATTTAGAGCAATTTAATGGAATAGTAATAACTGTATCCCATGACAGATATTTTCTTGATAATGTGGTAGACCGTATATTTGCATTTGAAGAGGGTGGCGTTATTCGTCAGTACGAGGGTGGATATAGCGATTACCTTTTGAAATGTCCTAAACCTATTGCATCTGCAAAGGTGGCCGAAGCAAAGGAAAAGAATTTTAAGCCTAAGACTAAAAAGCTTAAATTTACTTATATGGAACAAAAGGAATTTGAAACCATAGATGATGACATTGCTAAATTAGAAGATAAGATAGCAGTAATTGAAAAGGACATTTTGGCTGCGGCAACCTCTTATGGCAGATTAAGTGAGCTTACTAAGGAAAAGGAAGAATTAGAAGAAAAGCTTGCAGAAAAGATGGACAGATGGGTGTATTTAAACGAGCTGAATGAAAGGATTCAGGCGGGCGAAGAAGCATAAAAAATGTGATAACATTTGTGTTTCTTCTTATTATAAATGCAATTTTGATTTAATTTACAAATATTACTCATTATAGAAGCAATTGATATCTTAGCTAAAGAGATAGAAAATATATTTGATGAGTAACAATAAAAAGGAGTTGTTTGTATATGAAAAAGAAAATTATAATTATTTGTGGTACTTTGATAATAATAATGGCTATATGTATAGGATTAAAATGGCCTACAATATTTCAAAAAGGCAATCCTATTCCATATATAATTGCAATGACAAAAATATCAGAAGAAAATACTTTTGTAGCAGTTGATGAGAGTAAAGGGATTTATATTACTAAAAAAGGTGATTCTTCAAAATTATTTGAGTTCATTGAAGAAGAGAATGATGTTGAATATTTAGACCAGATGGGAAGCGCATATATGTTTTCTTCTGGGGATGACAGTTTGGTTGTATCGTCTGAAATATATTGGAGTAAATATACAGTTTGGACGATTGAGGACTAAACTAAATAAAAATATTTATGTACTTAATTTAGTACAAAAAAAGTTCTTGCATTTATGATAAAGAACTAGTATACTAATTAATGCTGTGACATTGATAGCGTAGAAGCGTGAGGTTGCTACATATTATGTAGGTTTTCCGTGGAGCGAATGTCAAGTTAGGAAACTGGCGACAAGTCACTGTACCAAATAACCATCTACCACTGGGTAGAAATGACGTGTGGATTTTTAGGAAACACACGGGAGAGTGTACAGTCACCGCTTGTCGTACTTAGTAACATAAAGTGCGAAAAGGAGGCGACTTTTTTTATGGCAAGTCAAGTAATGAGAATTACATTAAAGGCTTACGATCATCAATTAGTTGATCAATCTGCTAAGAAAATCATCGAAACTGTTAAGAAGACAGGTTCACAAGTGAGTGGTCCAGTACCATTACCAACTAAGAAGGAAGTAGTTACAATTCTTAGAGCGGTACACAAGTACAAAGACTCAAGAGAACAATTCGAGCAGAGAACACACAAGAGATTAATTGATATCATCACACCATCTCAAAAGACAATTGATTCTTTATCAAAGTTAGAGATGCCAGCAGGTGTTTACATCGACATCAAGATGAAGAATAAGTAAGAGATGACAAATTAACAAGTATTTAGTCCTGAAGGGTTTAATATAGAAGCAATATACACTAACAGTGGTGTAGGTTCCACTTATATTATAACTGTTTTGGGTCTAGAATGATTGTGCGAAATGCATAATCCGCTGTAGATTAAACAGGAGGAAAGAAAGAATGAAGAAAGCGATATTAGCTACTAAAGTCGGAATGACTCAAATCTTCAACGAAGACGGAGTTTTAACTCCAGTAACAGTATTGCAAGCCGGTCCTTGTGTAGTAACACAGGTTAAGACAGTAGAAAATGACGGCTACAGTGCAGTGCAGGTTGGTTTTGTTGACAAGAAGGATTACTTAGTTAACAAGCCACAAAAGGGACACTTTGATAAAGCAGGTGTTTCATACAAGAGATATGTAAGAGAATTCAGATTAGACAATGCAGAAGAATTTTCAGTTAAGGATGAAATCAAGGCTGATGTATTCGTAGCAGGCGACAAGGTTGATGCTACAGCAGTGTCAAAGGGTAAAGGATTCCAAGGTGCGATCAAGAGACATGGTCAATCAAGAGGACCTATGGCTCACGGTTCTAAGTTCCATCGTCATGCAGGTTCTAACGGATCAGCAACAACACCAGGTAAGGTGTTCAAGGGAAAAGGCATGCCAGGACATATGGGCGCTAAGAAGATTACAATTCAAAATCTTGAAGTTGTAAGAGTAGATGTTGAAAACAACTTAATCTTAGTAAAGGGTGCCGTACCAGGACCAAAGAAATCATTAGTAACACTAAAAGACACAGTGAAAGCTGGTAAGTAGTTTTAGGAAGGAGGAGCGCACAGATGGCAAACGTATCTGTTTACAATATTGAAGGTAAAGAAGTTGGTACAATCGAGCTTAACGATGCAATCTTTAACGTAGAAGTTAATGAGCATTTAGTACACATGGCAGTTGTAAACCAATTAGCAAATAAACGCCAAGGAACACAGAGCGCAAAGACACGTTCTGAAGTTAGCGGTGGCGGTAGAAAGCCTTGGAGACAAAAGGGAACAGGTCATGCAAGACA
The DNA here is from genome assembly GCA_015057605.1 of Lachnospira sp. Taxonomy (GTDB): domain Bacteria; phylum Bacillota; class Clostridia; order Lachnospirales; family Lachnospiraceae; genus SIG291. Next base: position 44,202 of record SVDX01000001.1, read on the forward strand.
AGGTTCTACAAGATCTCCACAATGGACAGGCGGTGGTGTTGTATTTGCACCAAAGCCAAGAGATTACTCATACAAGTTAAATAAGAAAGAAAGAAGATTAGCTCTTCAATCAGTATTAACTTCAAGAGTACAGGAGAATAAGTTCATCGTTGTTGATGAATTCGCATTCGACGAAGTAAAGACAAAGAAATTTGCAAATGTATTAGATAACTTAAAGGTATCTAAGGCGTTAGTAGTATTAAAGGATGATGACAAGAACACAATGTTATCAGCTAGAAATATTTCTACAGTAAAGACAGCTTCAACAAATACAATCAACGTATACGACATCTTAAAGTACGATACAATGATCGTTGATAAGGCAGCTGTAGCAACAATCGAGGAGGTGTACGCATAATGGCAAATGTACAATACTATGATGTAATCCTCAAACCTGTTATCACAGAAAAGAGTATGGCTGATATGGCTGACAAGAGATATACATTCCTTGTTCATCCAGAAGCTAACAAAGTTATGATTAAAGAAGCAGTAGAAAAGATGTTTACAGGAACAAAGGTTAAGTCAGTAAACACTATGAACTACGACGGTAAGGCTAAGAGAAGAGGCACAGCAGTTGGTAAGACAGCTAAGACAAAGAAAGCTATCGTTACATTAACAGCTGACAGCAAGGAAATCGAAATCTACGAAGGCCTTTAATATATGACAAGCGAGTAGAAAAATAGCGGAGATATTACTCGCAAATAATAGTAACATGTAATCACATGAAAGGAGTGAAATTAATGGGAATTAGAACATATAACCCATATACACCTTCCCGCAGAAATATGACTTGTTCGGATTTCGCAGAAATCACAAAGTCAACACCTGAGAAGTCTTTAGTAGTTTCGTTAAAGAAGAATTCAGGTCGTAACAATCAAGGTAAAATTACAGTAAGACACCGTGGCGGCGGTTCTAGAAGAAAATATAGAATTATCGACTTTAAGAGAAATAAAGACGGTATCCCAGCAACAGTTATTGGTATCGAATACGATCCAAACAGAACAGCAAATATTGCTCTTATCTGCTACGCAGACGGACAAAAGGCATACATCTTAGCTCCAACAGGACTTAAGGATGGCATGACAGTTATGAATGGTCCAGAAGCAGAAGTTAAAGTAGGTAACTGCTTACCATTATCAGAAATTCCAGTTGGTACACAATTACACAACATCGAATTATATCCAGGTAAGGGTGGACAGTTAGTTCGTTCAGCTGGTAATTCAGCTCAGTTAATGGCTAAGGAAGGAAAATATGCAACACTTAGATTACCATCTGGTGAAATGAGAATGGTTCCAATTATCTGCCGTGCAACAATCGGTGTAGTTGGTAATGCAGACCACAATCTTGTTAACATCGGTAAGGCTGGTCGTAAGCGTAACATGGGTATCAGACCTACAGTTCGTGGTTCTGTTATGAACCCTAATGACCATCCACATGGTGGTGGTGAAGGTAAGTGTGGTATCGGTCGTCCAGCTCCAGTAACACCTTGGGGTAAACCAGCACTTGGCTTAAAGACAAGAAAGAATAACAAGCAATCTAATAAGTTAATCGTTAGAAGAAGAGACGGAAAGAATATGAAATAATATTCTTTAGACAATATTTTATCAGTTTATAAGGAGGTTTGAACCTATGGCTCGATCACTTAAAAAGGGACCATTTGTAGAAGCAAAGTTACTTAAGAAGATAGAAGCTATGAACGCTGCTAATGAAAAGCAGGTTGTTAAGACATGGTCACGTAGTTCGACAATCTTCCCACAAATGGTTGGTCATACAATCGCTGTTCATGACGGAAGAAAGCATGTACCTGTATACGTTACAGAAGACATGGTAGGACATAAGCTTGGAGAGTTTGTTGCTACAAGAACTTATAGAGGACATGGCGCAGACGCTAAGAAATCAAGACGTTAATAACTGTAATTTGAAAGGAGGTTTAATCCATGGCAAAAGGACATAGATCCCAGGTTAAAAGAGAAAGAAATGCAAATAATGTAGATACTAGACCATCAGCAAAGTTATCTTATGCTAGAGTTTCAGTACAAAAGGCATGTTTCGTTTTAGACGCTATCAGAGGAAAAGATGTACAATCAGCACTTGCTATCGTAACATACAATCCAAGATATGCTTCATCATTAATAGAAAAATTATTAAAGTCAGCAATTGCTAATGCTGAAAACAACAATGGAATGAACGTTGAAAACCTTTATGTTGAAGAATGTTATGCAAATAAAGGACCAACAATGAAGAGAATCAAACCAAGAGCACAGGGTAGAGCTTATAGAATCGAAAAGAGAACAAGCCACATTACCATCGTGCTTAATGAGAAATAGGAGGGCATTATGGGACAGAAAGTTAATCCTCATGGCATAAGAGTCGGCGTTATTAAAGACTGGGACTCAAAGTGGTATGCAGAAGCTGATTTTGCTGATTACCTTATCGAAGATCACAAAATAAGAACATACCTTAAGAACAAGTTATATAGTGCTGGTATTTCAAAGATTGAAATCGAAAGAGCATCAGACAAAGTTAAAATAACTATTCACACAGCTAAGCCAGGCCTTGTAATTGGTAAGGGCGGCGCTGATATAGAAGTGCTTAAGTCAGAAATTCAAAAGTTTACTGACAAGAAGTTACTTGTTGACATCAAAGAAATCAAGAGACCTGATAGAGATGCTCAGTTAGTAGCTGAAAACATTGCTTTACAATTAGAAAATCGTGTATCTTTCAGAAGAGCAATGAAGTCAACTATGGCAAGAACAATGAAGTCAGGTGTTAAGGGAATTAAGACAGCTGTTTCAGGCCGTTTAGCAGGCGCTGATATGGCACGTACAGAATTCTACAGTGAAGGAACAATTCCTCTTCAAACATTAAGAGCTGATATCGATTATGGTTTTGCAGAAGCAGACACAACATACGGTAAGTTAGGCGTTAAGGTTTGGATTTATAAAGGAGAAGTACTTCCAACTAAGGCAACTAAGGAAGGGAGCGAGCAATAATGTTACTACCTAAGAGAGTAAAACATCGTAAACAATTCCGTGGCTCTATGGCAGGTAAAGCTAGTAGAGGTAACAAAATTACAAATGGTGAATATGGTATCGTAGCTATGGAACCATGTTGGATAAAGTCAAATCAAATCGAAGCTGCCCGTATCGCTATGACACGTTACATCAAGCGTGGTGGTAAGGTTTGGATTAAGATATTCCCAGATAAGCCTGTTACACACAAGCCTCTTGAGGTTCGTATGGGTAAAGGTAAAGGTAACTTAGAATACTGGGTAGCAGTTGTTAAACCAGGACGTGTAATGTTCGAAATCGCTGGCGTTTCAGAAGAAATCGCAAGAGAAGCATTACGTCTTGCAGTGCACAAACTTCCTTGCAAGTGTAAGGTAGTATCTCGTGCGGAATTAGAAGGCGGTGATAACAGTGAAAATTAATAAATATGTAGAAGATTTAAGAACAAAATCAGCTGCAGAGTTAAATGACGAATTAGTAGCTGCTAAGAAGGAACTTTTTAATTTAAGATTCCAAAACGCAACAAATCAATTAGATAACACAAGCAGAATTAAGGAAGTAAGAAAGAATATCGCTAGAATTCAAACAATCCTTGCACAAAAAGCTGCTCAATAGTGAGAAAGGAGAGAATTGTTGTGGAAGAAAGAAATTTAAGAAAAACTCGTACAGGTCGAGTTGTTAGTGATAAGATGGATAAGACAATCGTGGTTGCAGTAGAAGATCACGTAAAGCATCCTTTATACAACAAGATTGTTAAGAGAACATATAAATTAAAAGCACATGATGAAAACAATGAATGTTTAATCGGTGATACAGTTAAAGTAATGGAGACAAGACCTTTATCTAAGGATAAGAGATGGAGATTAGTTGAAATTATCAGTAGAGCAAAATAATTTTTTCAAGGTGATATTTCATCACGAATATTACTGAAAGGAGTAGTATTATGATACAACAAGAAAGTAGACTTAAGGTTGCTGATAATACTGGTGCTAAAGAATTACTTTGCATCAGAGTTATGGGTGGATCTACTAGAAGATATGCTAATATTGGCGATATCATTGTTGCCAGTGTTAAAGATGCAACACCAGGCGGTGTTGTTAAGAAGGGCGATGTTGTTAAAGCCGTAGTTGTACGTTCTGTAAAAGGCGCACGTCGTAAAGACGGTTCTTATATTAAGTTCGATGAAAATGCTGCTGTAATTATTAAAGATGACAAGAACCCAAGAGGTACTCGTATATTTGGACCAGTAGCTAGAGAGCTAAGAGAAAAACAATTTATGAAGATTGTTTCATTAGCACCAGAAGTATTATAGGAGGTGTAAACAATGTCAGCTATTAGAATAAAGAAAGGTGATAACGTTAAGGTTATCGCTGGTAAGGATAAAGGTAAAGAAGGCAAAGTAATCGCTATCAACGCTAAAAAGGGCACAGCTTTAGTAGAAGGCGTTAATATGATTACAAAGCACACAAAACCAAGCGCAGCTAATCAAAATGGTGGCATTATCCATCAGGAAGGACCTATTGATATTTCTAACATTATGTTAGTATACAAGGGAAAACCTACAAAGATTGGTTACAAGTTTGAAGAAGGCAAGAATGGCCTTGTAAAAGTACGTGTTGCAAAGGCAACAGGCGAAGTTATCGATTAATCTAGGAGAGGAGGTCCAGAAAGTTGAGCAGACTTAAAGACTTATACAATAACGAAATCGTAGATGCTTTGGTTAAGAAGTTTGGTTATAAGAACATTATGCAGGTACCAAAGCTTGACAAGATAGTAATAAATATGGGCGTTGGCGAAGCTAAGGACAACGCAAAGGTATTAGACGCAGCTGTTAAAGAATTAGAAACAATAGCTGGTCAGAAGGTAGTTCTTACAAGAGCTAAGAAGGCGGTTGCTAACTTTAAGATTAGAGAAGGTATGCCTATTGGTTGTAAAGTTACTCTTCGTGGTGAAAAAATGTACGAATTCTTAGATCGTTTAGTAAATCTTGCATTACCACGTGTACGTGACTTTAGAGGTGTAAGCGCTGATTCATTTGATGGAAGAGGAAACTATGCTCTTGGTATTAAAGAACAAATCATTTTCCCTGAAATCGAATATGATAAAATTGACAAGGTTAGAGGTATGGACATAATTTTTGTTACTACAGCTAACACAGACGAAGAAGCTAAAGAATTATTGGCAGCATTTAACATGCCATTCAAGAAATAAGGAGGGAAATTCCATGGCTAAGACTTCAATGAAAGTAAAGCAACAACGTACACAAAAGTTTTCAACAAGAGAATACAATCGTTGTAGAATTTGTGGTCGTCCACATGCTTACTTAAGAAAATACGGAATCTGCAGAATTTGCTTCCGTGAATTAGCATACAAGGGACAGATTCCAGGAGTTAAGAAAGCTTCTTGGTAATCATCCATTAGTTTTAAAAAGGAGGAAATAAAATGACAGATCCAATTGCAGATATGCTTACTAGAATTCGTAATGCGAATACAGCAAAGCATGATACAGTAGATGTTCCAGCATCTAAGATGAAATTAGCTATCGCTGAGATTCTTCTTAAAGAAGGTTACATCAAGCAATATACATTGGTTGAAGACGGTAATTTTAAGAACATTCGTATTACATTAAAATACGGTGCTGATAAGAACGAAAAGATCATTACAGGTCTTAAGAGAATTTCTAAGCCAGGTCTTCGTGTTTATGCAAACAAGGAAGAACTTCCAAGAGTACTTGGCGGTTTAGGAATTGCTATTATTTCAACAAACCAAGGCGTTATCACAGATAAGGAAGCCAGAAAACTTAAAATTGGTGGCGAAGTATTAGCATTCGTTTGGTAATAAATAATAACAATTAGAAACAATTAAAATAAGAGTATGTGTGAGCGGCGGAAAAACATTTTTCGCGCTACACAGATAACTCAACTCAATTAAGGAGGTGCAGGCATGTCACGTATAGGAAGAATGCCTATCGCGGTACCAGCAGGCGTTACTGTTGATATTGCAGAAAATAATAAAGTGACTGTTAAAGGACCAAAGGGAACTCTTGAGAGAGTATTACCTGCGGAAATGGAAATTAAATTAGAAGGCGCAGAGGTTGTAGTTACAAGACCTAACGAGTTAAAGAGAATGAAGTCTTTACACGGTTTAACTAGAACATTAATCGCTAATATGGTAACAGGTGTTACTGAAGGTTATGAAAAAGTTCTTGAAGTAAATGGTGTTGGTTACAAGGCACAAAAGAACGGCAAGACATTAGTATTATCACTTGGATACTCACATCCTGTTGAAATGGTAGATCCAGAAGGCATCGAATCAACAGTAGATGGACAAAACAAGATCATAATCAAAGGTATCGATAAAGAAAAAGTTGGCCAATACGCTGCTGAAATCAGAGACAAGAGACGCCCAGAACCTTACAAGGGCAAGGGTATTAAGTATGCTGATGAAGTTATTAGACGTAAAGTTGGTAAGACTGGTAAGAAATAATTAAAGGAGTGAACAAGAATGGTTAGTAAAATATCTAGAACAGAAGTAATCAAGAATAAGCATAGAAAATTACGTAATCGTTTCAGCGGTACAGCTGAAAGACCACGTTTAGCTGTGTTCAGAAGTAATAATCATATGTACGCTCAGATTATTGACGATACAGTTGGAAAGACATTAGTATCAGCTTCAACACTTCAAAAGGAAGTAAAGGCTGAATTAGAAAAAACTAATAACGTAGATGCAGCTGCATACTTAGGAACAGTAATTGCAAAGAAAGCATTAGAAATGGGAATTACAACTGTCGTTTATGATAGAGGCGGATTCATATATCAAGGAAAAATCAAGGCTTTAGCAGAAGCTGCTAGAGAAGCTGGATTGGAATTTTAAGCAGGAGGGAAAGAAACATGAAACGTACAATTATTGATGCTAGTCAATTAGTATTAAGTGAAAAAGTAGTATCAATCAAGCGTGTAACTAAGGTTGTTAAAGGTGGACGTAACTTCAGATTTTCAGCTTTAGTAGTTGTTGGTGACGGCAACGGTCACGTTGGTGCTGGTGTTGGTAAGGCCGCTGAAATTCCAGAGGCTATCCGTAAAGGAAAAGAAGACGCTATTAAGCATTTAGTAAGCGTAGCTATCAACGAAGATGCTAGTATACCACACGATTTCTTAGGAAAGTTTGGTAGTGCTACAGTATTATTAAAGAAGGCACCTGAAGGTACAGGTATTATCGCAGGTGGTCCTGCTCGTTCAGTACTTGAACTTGCAGGTATCAAGAATATCCGTACAAAATCACTTGGATCAAACAATAAGCAAAACGTTGTACTTGCAACAATCGCTGGCTTAAGTCAATTAAAGACTCCAGAAGAAGTAGCAAGACTTCGTGGCAAATCAGTTGAAGAAATTTATAACTAAGAGGAGGACTGAAAGATGGCAGATAAATTAAAAGTAACTTTAGTTAAGTCTACAATCGGTGCAGTACCAAAGCATATTAAAACAGTTGAAGCTCTTGGTTTAAAGAAGTTGCATAAAACAGTAGAATTACCAGACAATGCAGCAGTAAGAGGAATGCTTCAACAAGTAAGACATTTAGTAAAGGTCGAAGAAATTTAATCAGTGGATAAGGAGGTGCAGGAATGAACTTATCAAATTTACAACCTGCTCAAGGTTCAAAGCAAAGCGATAATTTCAGAAGAGGCCGTGGACACGGTTCAGGAAATGGTAAGACAGCTGGTAAAGGTCATAAGGGTCAAAAGGCTCGTTCAGGAGCTCCAAGACCAGGCTTTGAAGGTGGTCAGATGCCATTATATAGAAGAATACCTAAGAGAGGTTTCACAAACAGAAATTCTCTTGAGATCGTAGGTATCAACCTTAAGGCATTAGAAGATAAGTTTGAAAACGGTGCAACAGTAACAGTTGAATCATTAATTGAAACAGGCATCGTATCAAATCCTAAGGATGGTGTTAAGATTCTTGGAAATGGTGAATTAACAAAGAAACTTAATGTTAAAGCTAACGCTTTCAGTGAAAATGCTAAGGCTAAGATAGAAGCACTTGGTGGAACCTGTGAGGTGATCTAATGTTTAAAACACTCCGCAATGCATTTAAAATTAAAGATATTAGAAAGAAACTTTTATTTACATTTTTGATGTTGATTGTAATCAGAATAGGAAGCTTGCTTCCTATTCCGGGAGTTGATACAGAAAGTTTCAGCAGTGCAATCAGAAACTTTTTTGATAAGACAAGTGGAAGTTCTACATTTCTTAGTGCAATCACAGGTGGTTCTTTTGAGAACATGTCTATATTTGCATTAGGTATAACTCCATATATTACATCATCAATTATTATGCAACTTTTAACTATAGCAATTCCTAAGTTAGAAGAAATGCAAAAAGATGGTGCAGAAGGAAGAAAGAAAATAGCAGAAATTACAAGATATGTAACAGTTGCTTTAGCAGTACTTGAAGCAATTGGTATGGCTATCACATTTAATAATCAAGGATTATTAAAGTCAGGTAGCGAATGGGTGGAAATCATGATTATCGTGGTTACACTTACTGCAGGTTCAGCATTCCTTATGTGGATTGGGGAAAATATTACAGAAAAAGGAATCGGAAATGGTATTTCAATTATCTTATTAATTAACATCATTTCAAGTGTTCCAACTGATATGGGCCTCTTATATGCCACATTTATTGCATCAGAAACAAACATTGCAAAGGCTATTTTAGCTGGCGTAATTATCCTTGCAATTATCTTTGCAATGGTATGGTTCGTTTGTTTATTACAAGGTGGAGAAAGAAAGATACCTGTTCAGTACTCTCAAAAGGTACAGGGCAACAAGATGGTTGGTGGAAATGCATCAAATATCCCATTAAAGGTAAATACAGCTGGTGTTATACCAGTAATCTTTGCTTCATCAATTTTACAGGCACCTGTTGTTATTGCTAACTTTGTTTCATCAAAAGGTTATGAATGGACAAAGTATTTTTCACAGCAATATTGGTGCAATCCAAAAGATTTTAAATACACAATTGGTATGCTTGCATACATAGTATTGATTATTGTATTTGCGTATTTCTACACATCAATATCATTTAACCCTATGGAAATTGCAAACAACATGAAGAAGCAGGCTGGCTTTATCCCAGGTATTCGTCCTGGCAAGCCAACAACAGAATACTTAAATAATATCTTAAATTACGTCGTATTTATCGGTGCAGTAGCTCTTGTTGTAGTAGCAGTTGTTCCTATCGTGTTATCAGGTGTATTTGGAGCAAGTGTTTCATTCCTTGGAACATCAATCATAATTGTAGTAAGCGTTATTTTGGAAACAATTAAGAAGGTTGAATCACAAATGTTGGTTCGTAACTATAAAGGATTCCTTAATTCGTAAAGAAAAGCAAATAAATAACTAGTAGAGATGACTTGCCTGAAATTGTAAAATTTTTGGCGAGTCCTTTCTGCTGGAAGAACAAAGGCGATTAAGCTGGAGGAATATATATGAAGATTATTATGTTAGGAGCACCTGGTGCCGGTAAAGGTACACAGGCGAAAAAAATAGCAGATAAGTGGCAAATTCCACACATTTCAACAGGTGATATTTTCAGAGCTAATATTAAAAATGGAACTGAATTAGGTAATAAGGCTAAGGAATATATGGACAAGGGCTTATTAGTACCAGATGAATTAGTAGTGGATTTAGTAGTAGACAGAGTGAAACAGGAAGATTGCGTTAATGGATACGTATTAGATGGTTTCCCAAGAACAATTCCACAAGCAGAGGCTTTGGATGCGGCATTAAATGCTATTGGTGAAAAGGTTGATTATGCAATTAACGTTGAAGTTCCTGATGAAAATATTATCAATCGTATGTCAGGACGTAGAGCATGTGTTGCGTGCGGCGCTACATATCATATCGTTCATATCCCTACAAAGGTAGAAGGTGTATGTGATAGATGTAATGCACAGCTTATCTTAAGAGATGACGATAAGCCTGAAACAGTTAAGAAGCGTCTTGATGTATATCATGAACAAACACAGCCTTTAATTGATTATTATACAGAAAAGGGCGTTTTAGTTGAAGTAGATGGAACTGTAGAAATGGAAGAAGTATTTGGTGCCATCGTTAAAATTCTAGGAGAATAACTTATGTCAGTAACAATAAAATCTACTAGAGAAATTGAATTAATGCGTGAAGCTGGAAGACTTCTTGCTATAGTGCATGAAGAGATGGAAAAAGCCATAAAGCCGGGAATATCAACATATGAAATTGATAAGCTTGGGGAAGAGGTAATAAGAAGCTTTGGATGTATACCTTCATTTCTTAATTATAACGGATATCCGGCATCTATATGCGTATCCGTAAATGATGAAGTTGTACATGGTATTCCATCTAAAAAACGCATATTATTAGAAGGCGATATAGTTAGCCTGGATGCAGGCCTTATTTATAAAGGCTATCATTCGGATGCTGCAAGAACACATGGTGTAGGCGAAATAAGTGCCGAAGCTAAGCAACTCATAGAAGTAACAAGACAAAGCTTCTTTGAAGGTATAAAATTTGCAAAAGAAGGAAATCATTTACATGATATTTCCAATGCAATAGCAGCATATTGCGAGGGCTATGGTTATGGTGTTGTAAGAGATTTGGTTGGACATGGAATAGGCACAGCGCTTCATGAAGAACCACAGATACCTAACTTTAGACAAAAAAGACGAGGCGTTAAGCTTATGTCAGGTATGACACTTGCAATTGAGCCAATGATTAACGCAGGCGACTACGATGTATTCTGGTTAGATGATGATTGGACAGTTGTATCAGCAGACGAATCATTATCAGCTCATTATGAGAATACAGTTCTTATAACAAATGGAGAACCTGAAATATTAACATTAACTGAAAAAGAGAAAGCTGCATTTGCAAGACTTTAAACATTTAATGCGAGGTGACAAGGTGCAGGATTTTGTTAAGGGCCAGATGGTAATGTCGAAGGCCGGACATGATAAAGATAATATTTATGTTATATCTTCTATAGAAGATGAATATTTATATTTAGTGGATGGAAGGTTAAGAAAGCTTACTAATCCAAAGAAAAAGAAAAAAATGCATGTTCAGCCGATTAACTATGTAGATACAAAGCTTAAAAGTAAATTTGATGCAAACGAAAATGTAATTAACGAAGAAATCAAATACGCAATTAAGCAATACACAATGTCAAGGGACTTATAGGAGGATTTAAAATGTCAAAGGCAGATGTAATTGAAATTGAAGGAACTGTAGTAGAAAAATTACCTAACGCTATGTTTCAAGTAGAGTTAGAAAATGGACATAAGGTATTAGCACACATCAGTGGTAAACTTCGTATGAATTATATTAGAATTTTACCTGGTGATAAAGTAACAATTGAACTTTCTCCATATGATTTAACTAAAGGTAGAATTATTTGGAGAGATAAGTAAAATTTGAAAACAAAAAAGTTTTTAAATTTTTCCAAAGTTTTGCTTGAAATTATATATACTTGTGTGTTATAATACAGAGCGAACGTTTTCTGAAAGGAGGATTTACTGTGAAAGTAAGATCATCAGTTAAACCAATTTGTGAAAAATGCAAGATCATTAAGAGAAAAGGAAGCATCAGAGTAATCTGTGAGAATCCTAAACACAAGCAAAGACAAGGTTAATTAATACCTGTCAACAACCACGAATAGCGAAGAACAAAGGGTGAAGTGCGCTTGCAATTCACTATTTCGATTGTTCAAGTGGTTCTATGTTATGCGGCTGCAGTAATGAACCACCAGGCACTGTGGAAACATGCTAGGTTCATTGCTATTAAATAAAAAGAAACAATTAACAGAAGCATTTTAGAAGTATGTACATCATTCCAAACATCACGAAAGTGGTGAGTTACATATATATATTATGCTCAAAATTAACTAATGGAGGTGTAAGTGCACATGGCTCGTATCGCTGGTGTAGATTTACCAAGAGAAAAACGTGTTGAAATCGGTCTTACTTATATCTATGGTATTGGTAGAGTAAGTTCTAATCGTATTTTAGCTGAGGCTAATGTTAATCCTGACACACGTGTTAGAGACTTAACAGATGAAGAAGTAGCTAGAATCCGTGACGTTATTGACGCAAGTCAAACAGTAGAAGGTGATTTAAGAAGAGAAATCGCTCTCAACATTAAGAGATTACAAGAAATCGGATGCTACAGAGGCATTCGTCACAGAAAAGGACTTCCAGTTAGAGGTCAAAAAACAAAGACTAATGCGAGAACTCGCAAGGGTCCAAAGAAAACAGTTGCAAATAAGAAGAAATAACCCAATTTAGGGAACCCATAAGGGAGGTTAGTTTAGAAAATGGCTAAAAAAGTTACAAAAAAAGTGACAAAGAAGCGTGTGAAGAAAAACGTTGAACGCGGACAAGCACACATTCAATCATCTTTCAATAATACAATCGTTACATTGACAGATCTTGAAGGTAACGCATTATCATGGGCAAGTGCTGGTGGTCTAGGATTTAGAGGTTCAAAGAAATCTACTCCTTATGCAGCTCAGATGGCAGCAGAAACTGCTACTAAGGCAGCTTTAATACACGGTTTAAAATCAGTAGATGTTATGGTTAAGGGACCAGGCTCAGGAAGAGAAGCAGCAATTCGTGCGCTTCAAGCTTGTGGTCTTGAAGTAACAAGCATCAAGGACGTAACTCCAGTTCCACATAACGGATGCCGTCCACCAAAACGCAGAAGAGTCTAATTAGGAGGTGTAATTAAAGATGGCTATTAATAGAGTTCCTGTTCTTAAAAGATGTAGATCACTTGGATTAGATCCAATTTACTTAGGAATAGATAAGAAGTCAAACAGACAATCAAGCAGAGCCGGCAAGAAGATGAGCGAATACGGTATTCAGCTTAGAGAAAAGCAAAAAGCTAAGTTCATCTACGGCGTATTAGAAAAGCCTTTCAGAAATTATTACAAGAAGGCTGAAAAGATGCAAGGTATGACTGGTGAAAACTTAATGATTTTACTTGAGTCAAGACTTGATAACGTAGTATTTAGATTAGGACTTGCAAGAACAAGAAAAGAAGCAAGACAAATCGTTGATCATAAGCATGTATTAGTAAATGGTAAATGTGTTAACATTCCATCATATTTAATTAAGGCTGGTGATGTTATTGAAATCAGAGAGAAGTCAAAGGATTCTCAAAGATACAAGGACATTTTAGAAGCTACTAACGGTAGAATTTCACCAGAATGGTTAGATGCTGACAAAGAAAATCTTAAGGGTAGCGTTAAGGCTTTACCTACAAGAGAAGTTATTGATGTACCAGTTGACGAAATGCTTATCGTCGAATTGTATTCAAAATAATCCGTAAGGATTAACCATACCCAATGAAGGAGGGGCTTTATAGTGTTCGATTTTGAAAAACCCAAAATTGAGATTGAAGAGATCTCTGAAGATAAGAAGTATGGAAGATTTGTTGTAGAACCACTTGAAAGAGGTTATGGTACAACATTAGGTAATTCATTAAGAAGAATTATGTTATCTTCTCTACCAGGTGCAGCGGTTAGTCAAATTAAGATTGATGGTGTAGCACATGAATTTAGTTCAATACCTGGTGTTAAGGAAGATGTTACTGAAATCATTATGAATATTAAGAATTTATCAATTAAGCATACTGGAGAATCAGATGAACCTGTAGTTGCTTTCATTGAAGCTTCAGGCGAAGGTGTAGTAACAGCAGCAGACATCAAGACAAACTCAGATGTAGAAATTCTTAACAAGGATTTAGTAATTGCAACACTTAATGGAGGTACAGACTGTAAGTTAAATGCTGAATTGACAATAACAAAGGGTCGTGGCTATATTAGCTCAGACAAGAATAAGACTGAAGGTCAGTCAAAGGACGTTATTGCAATCGATTCAATTTATACACCTGTAGAACGTGTTAATTTAACAGTTCAGAATACTCGTGTAGGTCAGACAACTGACTACGACAAACTTACATTAGATGTATATACAAATGGTACTTTATGTCCTGATGAAGCTGTAAGTTTAGCAGCTAAGGTATTAAGTGAGCATTTATCATTATTTATCAACCTTTCAGAAGCTGGCCAGTTAGCTGACGTTATGAATGATGGTAAGAAGGATGAAACAGCTAAGATATTTAATACAAGCATCGATGATTTAGAGTTATCAGTTCGTTCGTACAACTGCTTAAAGAGAGCAGGCATCAATACAGTTGCAGAATTATGTGATAAGACATCTGAAGATATGATGAAGGTTAGAAACCTTGGACGTAAGTCACTTGAAGAAGTACTTGCTAAGTTAAATGAATTAGGCTTATCACTTAAGAATTCAGAAGACTAATACTTCTGATATGTTACAATTTATGGAATAAAAGCACATATTTAGTAAGACCAAAGAAGCATAGGTATGTGTTCCACAAATGGAGGTAAATTTAAAATGGCAAAATATAGAAAGCTTGGTAGAACAGCAAGCCAAAGAAAAGCATTAATTAGAAATCAGGTTACAGCTTTAATTAACAATGGTAAGATTGTTACAACAGAAGCAAAGGCTAAAGAAATCCGTAAGGTTGCTGAAGGTCTTATCGCTTTAGCTGTAAAGGAAAAAGACAATTTCGAAACTGTTACAGTAACAGCTAAGGTAGCTCGTAAAGACAAAGATGGTAAGAGAGTTAAGGAAGTTGTTGACGGTAAGAAGGTTACAGTTTACGATTCAGTTGAAAAGACAATTAAGAAGGATATGCCTTCACGTCTTCATGCCAGAAGACAGATGCTTCAAGTACTTTACTCAGTAAAGGAAGTTCCAACAGAAGCAGCTGGCAAGAAGAAAGGAACTAAGGAAGTTGATTTAGTTGCTAAGTTATTCGAAGAAATCGCACCAAAGTATGTAGGTAGAAATGGTGGTTACACAAGAATAGTAAAGATCGGCCAACGTAAGGGCGATGCAGCTATGGAAGTAGTTCTTGAATTAGTATAATAATAGATAATAACCCTCACTTTTTAGTGAGGGTTGTTTTTGCTAAAGTAGAAAAATGAGGCATATGATTTTATCGCTCTGATGAGCCGATAAAATCAATTAAAAATATGTGGCGCTCCGAAAGAGAGGTAATTATGTCTATAATCAAAGCCGATAAGCTTACATTTGAATATATACAAAGAGATGAAGATGATAATGTTTCTGGCATAAATGTTGCGGTGGATAATGTGACATTTAATATAGAACCAGGCCAGTTTGTTGCTGTGTTAGGACATAACGGCTCAGGAAAATCTACTCTCGCTAAGCATATGAATGCTCTTTTGAAGCCAACAGAGGGCAAAATGTATGTAAATGGGATGGACACTACAGACAATGATAAGGAAACCGATATCAGAAGAACTGCAGGTATGGTATTTCAAAATCCAGACAATCAGATAATAGGTGTTGTTGTGGAAGAGGATGTAGCATTTGGACCAGAAAACCTTGGTGTTCCTAAAAAAGAGATAATTAAGCGAGTAGAGGAAAGCTTAAAAGCAGTAGGAATGTATGAATTTAAAGACTATTCTCCGAATAAACTTTCAGGAGGACAAAAGCAAAGAGTTGCAATAGCAGGAACACTTGCTATGCGACCAAAATGCATAGTCTTAGACGAACCGACAGCGATGCTTGATCCAAGCGGTCGTAAAGAGGTTATAGAGGCATTGCATAAGCTAAATAAAGAAGATAATATAACAATTATATTAATAACGCATTTTATGGTAGAAACCATAGACGCAGATAAAATATTTGTAATGGATAATGGAAAAATTGTGATGGAGGGCACGCCAAAGGAAATATTTTCACAGGTAGATAAGCTTAAAGAATATTCGCTTGACGTACCGCAGGTAACACAATTAGCATATGAATTGAGAAAAGAAGGAATTCCACTTCCAAATGGAATTCTTAGAATAGATGAGTTGGTGAAGGAATTATGTCGATTATCGTAGATAAAATAAGTTACGTATATGGCGCGGGTAGCGGATATGAGAAGCTTGCCTTAGATGGCATCAGCTTCGCTATAGAGCGCGGAGAATTCATTGGACTAATCGGACACACCGGTTCGGGCAAATCGACGCTTATACAGCATTTAAACGGTCTTATTAAAGCCGATAAGGGTTCGATATACTACAATGGACAGGATATATATGATAAAGATTACTCTTTGCCTAAGCTTAGAACAAAGGTAGGCTTAGTATTTCAATATCCGGAATACCAGCTGTTTGAAGAGACCGTATTTAAAGATGTATGCTACGGTCCAAGCAATTTAGGTCTTAGCCAAAAAGAAATTGAATTAAGAGCATTTGAGGCACTAAGACTTGTAGGTTTGCCAAATGAGCTTTATTATCAATCGCCATTTGAACTATCAGGTGGACAAAAGCGAAGAGTAGCAATAGCAAGCGTGCTTGCTATGAAACCTGAGGTGCTTATATTAGATGAACCAACGGCAGGCCTTGATCCTAAGGGAAGAGATGATATACTCGACCAGATTAAGAAAATGCACGAAGAAACCAATATGACAATAATCCTTGTTTCACATAGCATGGAAGACATAGCAAAATATGTTAGCCGCATATTGGTTATGAACAAAGGAAAATTAATGTACGATGACAGTACAAGAAATATATTTACTCATTACAAAGAGCTTGAAGAAATCAATCTTGCAGCTCCACAGATAACCTATGTAATGAACGAATTGAAAAAATGTGGTATGCCGGTGGATACTGCGGCTATGACAGTAGAAGAGGCAAAGGAAAGCATACTAAAAGCATTGAGAAAATAAAAGGTGAGATGAATGTTAAGAGATATTACGTTAGGACAATATTATCCAGCTAATTCCATACTTCATAAGCTTGACCCGAGAGTAAAGCTTGCAGGAACAGTAATATTTATAATCGCACTGTTCGCCGGAAGAACACCATTTGTGTATCTTATGGCAACAGCATTTTTGATATCTGTAATAAAGCTCTCAAAAGTTCCGTTTAAATTTATTGTAAGAGGCTTAAAGACGATAGTAATACTTTTGATTATTACATCAATGTTTAATGTATTTATGACGGATGGGCAGGTAGTCTTTAAGATATGGAAGCTAAAGGCAACCAAGGAAGGTCTTATACTGGCATTTTATATGTCGATACGCTTGATTTACTTCATAATGGGCTCATCATTAATGACATTTACAACAACGCCAAATAACCTTACAGATGGGCTTGAAAAGGCGCTGGGATTCCTAAAAATAATAAAGGTTCCAGTCCATGAGATAGCCATGATGATGTCGATAGCATTGCGTTTTATACCAATACTTGTTGAAGAAACCGACAAAATAATGAAGGCGCAGATGGCAAGAGGTGCTGATTTTGAAAATGGAAATCTTGTAAAAAGAGTAAAATCAATGGTTCCACTGCTTGTTCCACTCTTGATTTCAGCAGTAAGAAGAGCAAATGATTTAGCAAATGCGATGGAAGCAAGATGCTATATAGGTGGTAAGGGCAGAACCAAAATGAAGCCTCTAAAATACCACAGCCGCGATTATATCGCATATTTGATACTGATAATATATTTGGTTGCAGTTTATGCAGGAAAGAATTTGATATAATGAAAAGAGTAATGTTAACAGTTGCATACGACGGTACGGCTTACAGTGGCTGGCAAAGACAGAATAACGCGCCAACAATCGAGGGCGTTTTAAATGAGCATCTTTCAGATATAGAGGGTTGCAACATTGAGGTTATAGGCGCAAGCAGAACCGATGCCGGCGTACACGCAATGGGAAATGTAGCAGTATTTGATTCGATTAGCGAAATACCTGCACACGCATACGTCTACATTTTAAATCAAAGACTTCCAAAAGACATTGTGATACGAGACTCAAAGGAAGTACCGTTAGATTTTCATCCAAGAAAATGCGAAACCATAAAGACATATGAGTATAACATTTACAATGACACATTTCCTATGCCAACCAAGCGTTTAGGCACATATTTTTGTAGCAAAGAGCTTGATGTGGAGCAAATGAACATAGCGGCAGCATATTTGATAGGCGAGCATGATTTTAAGAGCTTCTGTTGCGTTAGAACACAGGCAGAAAGCACCGTTAGAACCATTTATGATATAAAAGTAACAAAAACAGATAAAACCATAACCATCCGCGTTAAAGGAAACGGATTTCTCTACAATATGGTGCGAATAATCGCAGGCACCCTTATAAAGGTTGGTAGCGGCCAATATAAGCCAGAGCACGTAAAAGAAATGCTTGAAAAATGCGATAGAACAGTAGCGGGCCCGACAGCGCCGCCAGAGGGTCTCACCCTTGTGGAAATATACTATAAAATGTAGAAAAAACCTAAAAAAATCCCTTGACATGTGGATAACATTATAATATAATAGTTAACTGTGACAGATTGGGAAAAAATGTTTGAGCCAAAGCCCCGGTTAGAACATTTTAGCATAAATCATTAAGTAACATATTTAAATCAGGAGGTAAACCAATGAATACATTCATGGCTAGTGAATCATCAATTGAAAGAAAATGGTATGTAGTTGACGCTACAGGATATACATTAGGTCGTTTAGCATCTCAGGTTGCTAGCGTATTAAGAGGTAAGAACAAGCCTACTTATACACCACATATGGATTGTGGCGATTTCGTTATCGTAATCAACGCTGACAAGGTTAAAGTGTCAGGTAAGAAGATGGCACAAAAGATTTATTACAATCACTCAGATTACGTAGGTGGTATGAGAGAAACAACACTTGCAGAAATGATGGCAAAGAAACCTGAAAGAGTAATTGAACTTGCTGTTAAGGGTATGCTTCCAAAAGGACCTTTAGGAAGACAAATGTACACAAAGCTTAACGTATACGCTGGTGCAGAGCATCCACACGCTGCTCAAAAGCCAGAAGTATTAACATTTTAATTAAAGGTATAGGAGGACAAAACAGTGGCTAAGAAGAGTAACGCAAAAGCAAAGTTCTACGGAACAGGTAGAAGAAAAAGCAGTATTGCAAGAGTATATTTAGTACCTGGTACAGGTAACATTACAATAAACAAGAGAAGCATGGATGAGTACTTCGGTTTAGAAACATTAAAGGTTATCGTTCGTCAACCTTTAGTTGCTACAGAAACACTTGACAAGTACGATGTTCTTGTAAACGTTCACGGTGGTGGATTTACAGGACAGGCTGGTGCTATCAGACACGGTATCTCAAGAGCATTATTACAAGTAGATGCTGAATACCGTCCAACATTAAAGAAAGCTGGTTTCTTAACAAGAGATCCAAGAATGAAGGAAAGAAAGAAATACGGCTTAAAGGCTGCGAGAAGAGCACCACAGTTTTCAAAGAGATAAGAATTACTTGCGAATTGCAATATATGGAAAGAACTCCCAAGTTTACTTGTGGAGTTCTTTTTATATGTTGCAATTCATTAGAATACAAGAAATGATGAGCAAGACACGAAGTGTCTGCGAATTGTTTCTTGTATTTTTACAGACATATGCCATAATATAAAAAAATTATACCCCTCAAGAAAGGTAAAACTATGTTAATCCATAAAGGAACAAAAGAAATCCATACGAATAGATTATTACTTAGAAAATATAGAATATCAGATGCAAGGTATAATTCCATTTTTGGAACAAAGGCATTACAACGAAGGAAGACTTAAGGAATATTATTTGTACCATGACGGAACATATTTGGATGCGTTGCTATATGGAATTATTAATGAAAATAATTAAAAAGAATCTCCTGTAGATATGCTCTGAACGGTGTTAATTGTTGCACCGTTATATTTATTTTTGTTGATATGTATGGTATAATTTTATGATGAATTTGAAAATTTTGCGTTGTACAAGGGGTGTTTATATGGATTTAAAAGACTTTTACTTCCAAAACATTAAAAATGACGAATACCATTATCGTTTCATGGAATCTGTAAAAGATGTCAACAAAGTATACAATATATTTACAGGGTACGAAGAAGTAAACGATTTTGATTTTGAGATATTTGATGTTGAAGAAGCAATATTGAAGTTTAGAGAATTATGCCAACCCGAAGTTGCCTTTGATAGTGAGAAAAAGTGTTGGTTTTACCTTATAACATATTATCTGCATAAGGTTGGCTATGAAATAAAGGAGTTTCCTCGGTTGTTAGCAAGACCACCAGTAGAACCTGGCGAATTTACTTATGGAGATATACGGAACAGAATCATCGCTCAAGGCGGCGACGATAACGGCACCGTTCGTTATGCTACCCGAAGAACATTTGTAGCCAGTCTTACTTTTGAACTCAAATCTAACCATATTGAAATAACGGATTCTATTAATCAAAAGTTTATTGAAATATCCAATCGTCAATCATCATTTAACAATATGAGTATAGATGAGAAACTTGCCGAGATAGCCAACCTTATTGAAAACATGTTGAAGAAAGACGGCAAGTTCCTTACCATAGATTATTCGTTGGTATGTTTTGATTATATCAACGAGGAAACAGTTAAGGGGTATCGGCATAAGCTTCAATGTTTTAGACACTCATCTGACGAGTCCATTCAGGAACGGGCATCCTATTCTGATGAACAAAAGTCATTTCTTATTGACTATGGTTTAGTAATAATCAAAGCAATTCACGATGTATTAAAAATGGCAGAATAACATTCTTTGGTGCAAAAATCTTGGTGCAAATTTGGTGCAACATTTTATGAAACGACATAAACTTTTTGCAACGATATTCAATTTTGGCAAAACAAAACTGCACAATATAAACGATTTTCAACGATATTACACGATATAAACGGTACACCGAAAACTCAAAGAGATAGGAATTACTTGCGAATTGCAATATATGGAAAGAACTCCCAAGTTTACTTGTGGAGTTCTTTTTCTGTGTTCCAAGTAATTATTTGCAATGCAAGAAATTGATGTTATAATAGCTACAAAAGAGCCACGAATTATTGTAAGATGGAAAAGGAATGTGTATGTAATATGATTAGTGATATCTGGGATTGCAAAGCTATTAATGATATAGTATATAGTATTGAAGGGAAACATATTCAGTTATTTGAGCAATATTCCTGTGCGGTAGTAAGAAAAGAATTTGCAAAAGACGTTAAACTTATGCACCGAGGATATTATTGTCCTAGTTTGATATCTGATGTTATCTCAGGGAATGTAGAAAGAGGTAAAATTGTTAAAGAAAAAAGTACAAAAGGTAAAATAGATTTCATTTACGGATTTAATGCACTTAACCAATTGATTACGATTGAAGGCAATTCCTCCAAGGAATTTATAATGAGAGACAAGAACAAAGAAATAGGTATTATGTTTAATGATTTTGGAATTGAAGGCATCAGTGAATGTATATATGATGATAATAAATTGCAAATGTATGCTTATTATGATTATCTTGCACATGAGGGCGTGTTGAATTGTGAGTTAGAAAGATATACCTATTTGCCAGAAAAACTGATAGTAGACCTTAGTTTTTATTCTTGTCCCAATAACAAGTTAATAAGCAATGATAGATATGTATTTGAGATAAAAGATGGATACTTATGCAATTATTCTGTGATAAATGCAAATAAAGACAAGAAATATAATGTTATGATTAAGCGTAGTATACAATGATTATAATGACAAAATATAAAATATCTTGCGTATTACTATATTTCTAAAGAGGTATTAGAGGACATGCATGACATTAAGGAGAGAATAGAATGAAGAAAAAAATAATACTCTTGATACTTATTTCACTCTCTATATCTGGACTTATATTTGCATATAGCAAAGGTATGTTACCTGGTATGTATGATAAGTATAGTGACAAACGACCATATGATTACCTAGGCAGTGTGTGGAAATGTGAAGAATTGCAAATAGAATTTGAAGTGCCTAAAGATTTTATAGAAGATAAAGATGCCAAGCTATATGGTACGATGATTAAGAATAATGAAGAAGTAACTATATTTATTGTATTTCAACGTTTCGGAAGTAAGCGTGTGCTAATATATACTGAAGAAAATGGAGAGAATGAGAGAATACTAGAAGGAATATGTGAGTTTGATGATGAGCAATTCATAATACAATCGGAAAAAGAAATAGTATTTAATAGGATAAAATAATGATATTTATCTAAGAACAGTAGCTATAGATTGGTGCCATTTTAAGGATATCGAATTTGCCTACAATGGCAAAGGGAAAATATTTGACAAAAAATCTTATTCCTTTGCAACTAGATACCATAATGAACAACAGAGGTACCAACCTTTCAGGAGGCCAGCGACAACGAATCGCCATAGCAAGAGCTATCATAAAAAATGCTCCGATAATTCTTATGGATGAGGCTACATCTGCTCTTGATAATGAGTCAGAACAGATGATAGCAGATGCAATTAGCAGATTGAGAAATCAAAAAACAGTTCTTATGATTGCTCATAGAAAGGCAACAATACAATTGGCGGATAGTGTGGTAGAATGTTGATTTTAGTGATTAAAAATAGCGGTGCGTATAGAATCTTAGCAATTTAGGAACAGCGCCCCCTTACAATAGTTTTTATAATATAATTACCACGTGGAACGGAAGGTGATGGTTATGAATCAGGTCTTGCGCTATATAGAAGAGCACTTAGAAGAACCGCTAGACATTAAAAAAATAGCAAAAGTGGCGGGATATTCTGAATATCATTTCATTCGTATATTCAAGGAGCGTACCAATGAGACGGTTATGGAATATGTATGTAGGCGACGACTTATAAAATCCTGCGAAGATATTTTGGCAGGAATGCGTATTATTGACGTTGCTCTAAAATATGAATGGAAGTCGCACAGTGCTTTTTCTAAGTCTTTTAATAGAGAATTTGGTTTTTCGCCATCGCTTCTTAGAACAATGAAATTGGAACTTGATTGTATAGGAGGTAATTATATGAATCAAATTTTTTTGAACACTACCAAGGTAGGTATGTCTAAGGAAGAATTATTAGCAATATTAAAAGAGACTCTGACTAAAAATGCTATTGTAATAAACGAAACAACTGTAAATGATATTTATAAGATAGCATGTAGGGCTTATGAAGGTCAGAAAAGATATTCTGGCGAAGAATATGTGACACATCCAATAAATGTGGCAATATTGTTAGCTGAATTAGGTGCGGATAGTGATACAATTTTAGCTGGAATGTTTTGCGACGTGTCAACTAAGGGTAATAATAATAATCTGGAAAATGATTTGCCGGAAAATGTATGGAATATTGTAAAGCAGCTTGATGCAAGAGAATCAAATGAAGCCATTCTAATAAAGCTTGCAGAAAGACTCCATAATATGCGAACAATAGATTTTATAGATGAAAGTAAAAAGGCAATTAAGGCAAAGGAAACTATTGATATTTATATGCCACTAGCAAGAAAGATAAATAATCAAAAGTTAACAGATGAACTTAATGATTTGGCATTTAGATACAATGTTTAAAAATTCACCCCTGTAGAAAAAATATCTACAGGGGCAAAATTTTTTCTTTATCCATACATAGCCTCTCTAAGCGGTCTCTCAAAATCAATCTCCCCGCCTATTTTCTTAGCAAGTTCCTTAGCATACTCCTTAATTTCCTCTAAGAAAACCTTTTCACGTTTTTTAGAACGTCTTCCTTTAGCTTCAAAAATTACTTCACTTATATATGCATCATAACTGATTGCAAAGTCCTCAGGGTCGCGATATGGGAAGAAATTAACGCTTAGCTCATATTTAATCGTTCCAGCATCAGAAGTGGCCGTAAGAGCCACTACAGCGCCTTTACGTGGCACATCATTGTAAATACATTTACCATTAAAATATTGTTTGTATACATCAATAACCTTCATAAAAACCTCCTCGTTTCCTATTTAGTTCCAAATATTCTATCGCCTGCATCACCAAGACCCGGTACAATGTAGGCTTTTTCATTTAAGCCATTATCTAAGTTGCCTACATATATTTTGATGTCAGGATGAGCTGTGGCTAACTTTTCTAAGCCTTCTGGTGCGGCTATTACACAAAGAAATGTGATATCCTTTCCACCATATTTTTTGATAAAATCAATTGCTGCGATGGCAGAGCCACCGGTTGCAAGCATAGGGTCTACTACAAATATTTTTCGTTGGTCTATAGCTGAAGGAAGCTTGCAGTAGTACTCATGGGGTTCAAATGTTTCTTCGTCTCTGTATAAACCAATATGACCAACCTTGGCAGTAGGCATAAGCTTTAAAAGACCATTTACAAGACCAAGTCCTGCGCGCAAAATTGGCACAATAGCCTGCTTTTTACCAGCTATAACAGGGCAGGTTGCAGTCTCTAAAGGTGTTTCAACTTCAATATATTCTAAGTCTAATTCTCGTAATGCTTCGTAGCCAATCAGCATCGAAAGCTCCTCGACGATTGTACGAAATTCATTAGTTCCAGTCTCCTTATTGCGAAGCATAGTTATTTTATGCTTGATAAGGGGATGGTCGCAAATAGTGATATTTTCATTTCCGTTATACATAAAAACACGTCCTTTCTGCCTTATATTTTAGTGCCATTCATAACAAATTTCAAGTATTTGAAAAAAATTTAAAATAAACACCATATAACAGTTGACAACAGTTATAAACTGTTATATACTGTTTATAGACGTAAAACTTGCAAGTACGTTTTGATTAGGAGGATGTTAACATATGAATTTAATAATCAACAACTCATCTATGACTCCTATTTATGAGCAGATAGTGGTCCAGATGAAAAATCAGATAATATCCGGTAAGCTCAAATCGGATGAAATGCTTCCATCGGTAAGAACCTTGTCGAAGGATTTAAGAATTAGTGCACTTACGGTAAAAAAAGCCTATGATGCCTTAGAACAGGAGGGCTATATTGTAACTGTACATGGTAAAGGCAGCTTTGTTGCTGATATTAATCCTAATATTGCTAAGGAAGAAAAACAAAAAGAAGTTGAAAAGCTTTTTGAACAGGGTGTAAGAAAAGCAGTGGAATGTGGTATGTCAAAGGACGAGACGAAGGAATTGTTCGAGCTTGTACTATCAGACTTTTCATAAAAATTACAATTGAATTTTGGAGGAATAAATATGTTATTAAAATTGGAAAATGTAAGAAAACAATATGATACATTTTGCCTTGATTGCTCTATTGAGGTGAAAAAAGGACAGGTAACAGGACTTGTAGGAAGTAATGGTGCTGGTAAAAGTACTACATTTAAGTCAGTGTTAGGACTTGTATTTCCAGATGGAGGCAATATAGAAATGTTTGGAAAAAAGCTTTGCGATATTACTAATGAAGACAAAGAAAGTCTTGGTGTAGTTATGTCTGAAGCAAATATTTGCGATTTATTTACTGCAAAGGATTTAATATCGATTATGAAAGCGATGTATAAGCAGTTTTCAAAAGAGGATTATATTGAAAAATGCGACAGATACGCAATACCTCTTAATAAGCCTATTAAGGAATTTTCAACAGGTATGAAGGCCAAATTAAAGCTTATATTGGCGCTTTCTCATAATGCAAAGTTGCTTATCTTAGATGAGCCTACAGCAGGCCTTGATGTTATTATGAGAAATGAACTTTTAGATATGCTTCGCGATTATATGGAAGAAGAGGAACGCGGAATTCTTATAAGCTCACATATTGCAACAGATTTAGAAGGCCTTTGTGATGACATTTATATGATTGCTGACGGCAAGATTATTGTACATGAGGAGACTGATGTGCTTCTTTCTGAATACGGCGTTTTAAAGCTTGATAAAGAGCAATATGAAGCTATAGATAAGCAATATATCATCTCTACTAAGGAAGAGAAATATGGTTATCTCTGTCTTACAAATGAAAAAGCGTTTTATCAGGAAAATTATCCTAATATTGCTATTGAAAAGGGCAATATTGATGACTTAATTATAATGATGGCAAATGGAGGTAAGAATTAATATGAAAGGTTTACTTATAAAGGATTTACAGTTGATTTTAAAGCAGAAAAAGTTTTTTGTTGTAGCCATAGCTTTAGCAGCGATGTTTGCATTTACATCAAAGGATGTTACCTTTGGCGCGACATATATTATTATTTTACTTGCGATGTTAGTGCTTACAACATTTAGTTATGATGAGTTTAACGGCGGAATGACATTTATACTAAGTCTGCCTGCAAGCAGAAAGACCTACGTTAAGGAAAAATATGTATTTACTTTAATTGATCTTGTTGCGGCAGCAGTAATATCATTGGCGATATGCAGCTTGTTTACAGTTATACAGGGCGATAAGATAGATATCCCACATTTGATGGAAAATATTTTAGCTACGACGGTAGGTATGGGCGTTGTGCTTTGCATAACAATTCCATTAGAATTAAAATATGGCGTTGAAAAGGGCCGTATAGCGATGTTTGCAGCAGTGGCGGTTATCGTTTTAATCGGAATGGGTGGATATAAGCTTTTGACCAGTGTTTTAAATGTGGATTTAAGTAAAATTGCAAATGATGTTGCGACAAAGCTTACGGATGTAGGTATGTATGTGGCTATTATTGCAGTTATGCTCGTGCTACTTTTAATTTCGTATGTTGCTTCTAACGCGGTTATGAAGAAGAAGGAATTTTAAAAACATTTCCCAAAATGAGAGATATATGGTATAATATATAATCAACTCATAGGAGGAAGAACAATGAAAAGAGACGTAATTATTGCATGTGACTTTAATTCAAAGGAAGAGCTTTTAAATTTCCTTTCAAAATTTGGTGATGAAAGCATTTACCTTAAGGTAGGAATGGAGCTTTTCTATGCAGAAGGTCCAGAAATTATTAAAGAGATTAAGGCAAAAGGACACAAGATTTTCCTTGATTTAAAGCTTCATGATATCCCTAATACAGTTAAGAAGGCTATGAATGTGCTTTCAAAGCTTGACGTTGACATGGTAAATGTTCATGCGTCAGGAACAGTGGCAATGATGGAGGCAGCCTTAGAAGGTCTTACAAGAGAAGATGGAACAAGACCACTTATTATTGCAGTAACACAGCTTACTTCAACAAGTGAAGAGAGAATGAGAGATGATTTACTTATCGAAAAACCTCTTGATGAAGTAGTTTTGCATTATGCTAAGAATACTAAGAAGGCGGGACTTGACGGTATCGTATGCTCGGCACACGAGGCTAAGAAGATTCATGATAACTGTGGAGAGGATTTCCTTACAATTACACCAGGTATCAGATTTGCAGATGGCAATGTAGGTGACCAGGTACGTGTTATGACACCGGCACAGGCTAAGATAGAAGGCTCTAACTACATAGTAGTAGGTCGTCCTATTACTCAGGCAGAGGACCCATTAGCTGCTTACCTTAGATGTAAGAAAGAATTTTGCGAATAGAAGATAGAAGAACAACGCTGTAGGCATTTTTGTCTACAGCGTTTTATTGATTATTCTAATATTTTCCCTTCAATCGATATGGTTGCAATTTTTAGCGGAATTGATTTACCGCTATTTTGTAAAGCACGCTTAATGGCATTTTCAATGCCACCACAGCAAGGAACTTCCATTCTTGTAACAGTTATGCCCTTGATGTTATTGTTAGCAATTATTGCGCTGAGTTTTTCAGCATAATCAATTGAATCAAGCTTTGGACATCCGATTAAAGTGATGTGATTTTTAATAAATTCATTATGGAAACTTGCATATGCATAGGCTGTACAATCTGCTGCAATTAATAAATTCGCATTATCAAAATATGGTGCATTTATAGGCACTAATTTGATTTGAATAGGCCATGATTTAAGCGTTCTTTTAGACGCAAGCACTGCAGCCTCATCATAGGCAGGAGCCTCTCTTTCTTCAAATGTGATAGCACCTGTAGGACAGGCTGGAAGACAATCACCTAAACCGTCACAATAATTTTCTTTTGTAAGCTTAGCCTTACCATTTATCATTTCAATAGCACCCTCATGACAAGCTGTGGCGCAAGCAGCACATCCATTACATTTATCCTCATTGATTTTAATAATTCTTCTAATCATTTCCTTCCTCCTTTTCTGAGCATAAATGACTTGCGCAAGCAAGTTATTTGCGAAGAACCGCACGAGAAAGTCCAGAGGATTTCTCGTGACGGATGAATAAATTTGCGAAGCAAATTTCTAAATGACGTTGCCGGCTTATCAAAGCGGCAAAGTCATATGTCCTCCTTTACTGAGCATAAATGACTTGCGATAGCAAGTTATATGTTGACTTTGCACCCTGATTATATTACGATTAAAAAAATAAAACTGTTGTTTTTACAACGAAAATGGAGAATAATATGAAACAATATATACCAATCCTAAAGAAGACGAGCTTATTTGTAGGAATATTTGATGAAGAAATAGAAGCAATGCTTAGCTGTCTACAAGCAAAGATTCACACCTACAAAAAAGGCGAATATATTTATAGACAAGGTGAACATATCGAGAATATTAGTATTTTATTAGAAGGCAAGCTTTGCATTCAAAATGATGATTATTGGGGCAATTGCAGCATAATTAATGTATTAAATGTGGGCGAAATGTTTGGAGAAGCTTATGTAACTTTGGATAGTGATGCTATTGCAAATGATGTCGTTGCAACCACAGATTCTACGGTTATATTTTTAAATGTAAATAAGATACTGACCGTTTGCTCGTCAGCCTGTAGATTTCATACAATGCTTATTAAAAATTTATTTTACGCTATCTCTATGAAAAATAGGGCATTAGTGCAACGAATAGGACATTTGTCAAGGCGTTCTACAAGAGAAAAACTACTATCCTATCTTTCGGATGAAGCAAGGCGCAATAACAGCGCAAGCTTTGAGATTCCATTTAATCGTCAGCAGTTAGCAGATTTTTTATTTGTTGATAGAAGTGCTATGTCCAATGAGCTGTGTAAAATGAGGGACGAGGGGCTGTTGATGTTTGAGAAAAATAGATTCAAATTATTATAAAAACGACATAAAGAATACACATCAAATATATATACTTAAGCTGTAAGGAGTGAGTGGATGAGATACAAAGTGTTGTTAGTTGAAGATGAAAGAAGTCTTAGAGACATTGTGAGTAAATACCTAAGTAATAATGGATTTGCAGTTGATATGGCAGGTAACGGTGATGAAGCCATAGAAAAGGTTGATAAAAATATTTATGACATCATTATTTTGGACATAATGATGCCAGGAAAAAGTGGCATAGAGGTATGTAAATACATACGTACAAAATATGATGTGCCGGTTATTTTTCTTACTGCCCTTGACAAGGAGCAGGATATAATTGATGGCTATGAGGTTGGCGCGGATGAATATCTTACAAAGCCAGTTACTATGCCTATTTTAAAGGCTAAAATAAATGCGCTTATCAATCGCTACCATGGACTAATGGTTAAAAATGGAATTATAAAGCTTGATAATATTATTATTGAACCAGCAAGAAGAAGAGTAAGTATTGATGGTAAGGCATTGCCTCTTGCACCAAAGGAATATGACCTACTAATATATTTTATGGAAAATAAAAATCAGGTGCTTACAAGGGACCAGATACTTAATGCCGTATGGGGCTTTGAATATGATGGTTATGACAGAGCAGTAGATACTCACATTAAAAAATTAAGAGTAGCACTTGGGGATTCTAAACATCACATAACAACCATTATAAAGAAAGGATATATGTGGGAATAGTATGAAAAAACAATATTTTAAGTTAAAATTAAAGCTTACGGCTTTGATAATTGTAATTTTATTAGTAGGATGCGGTATACTGACATATCAAAGAGCAGCATATATTATGGTGGATTATGAACAAAGGATATATGAACAAGAAGATTTAGCTTTACCATTAAGATTTAATAATGCAATGAACGAAAAGAATTTTTTGCACCAGATATATGATGTATACTCTAATGTCGGAACAATTGATGATGATATTGGTTTTTATAGTATGGTAAAGGATTCTGATAGAAATACTATAGCAGAAACACAGTCATTTATAATTGTGTACAATGAAAATCAGGATGATAAACGTATAATTTTATTAGGAAGAGATTTTACACTTGAAAATAAATCTGAGTATATAGAATTTATGTTAGGATGCGACAAAATGGATATATCAGGTACTTGTGATGATTTATTTATATATCCTGAAAAAATTGTTTGGTATAGCTCAAATGTAGGTGAAGAAAAAGAACATACTATAACGATGTCAAAAAATAATGCAAACAATGGTACAATGAGTTTTGAGGAATGGATAGGAAATACAAGGTACACTCAAGGTAGTGAGGATGATACATATTATCCTATTATTGTGTGTGAGCCAGGCTATAGTATTTATAGCGATTATAATAAACAAAAAAAGCTACAGCATGAAGCAAAAGAAATATGTGAAGAGATTTATGAGGGTTATAGGAATGGTAATACATTGGATAATCAAAGTAAACAAGGGATTTTTACCACATATATAGCAAAAACAGGCTATCTAAATAAGAATTACGCAATACCTTCTGTATATGTCTATCATCCGATAAAAATAGCTATGTATGAACTGATTTTAGTATATATAATAATTGGTATTGTAGGCTTAATTAGCATAGCATTTGCAAATATCACCATTGACAAGAATTATAAAAAACAATATTTATATGAACTCAACCGTCGTCGTCTAACATCAGGCATAGCGCATGAATTAAAGACTCCTGTAGCTATAATAAGAGGCTATGTTGAAAATTGGGAGCAGTATGATGAAAATGAAAGAAATGAATACAGTAAGATACTTATAAAAGAAACTGACCATATGAGCAAATTAGTGGGTGATTTTTTAGAGTTATCAAGGCTTGAGGCTAAGGCTAAAAAGCTGAATTTAGAAAGTGTTGATTTGTATTCATTGACTAACAGTGTGCTAAATAAAATGAAAGCGGATGTAAGCATAGAAACTGACGGTTTAGAAGAATATTTGGTACAGGCAGATTTAGAAATGATAAGAACGGCAATATCTAATCTTGTTTCAAATTCAATTAAATATTCCGATAAAATGATAGAGCTTAAGCTTAGCGAAAATAACGGAAAAATTAAATTTTTAATTGCAAATGACGGAGCAACAATAGATGGGGAGAATATGGGAAATGTATGGGATGAATTTTACAAAGGTAATAAGAATGATTATAATCGATTTGGAAGTGATGGTTTAGGACTTGCGATTACAAAGAACATATTTATTTTGCATAAGGCACAGTATGGCTGTACAAGCAAGAACGGCAGAACTGAATTTTGGTTTGAGTTAAAGAAAGATAAAGAAGAATAGTTTAAAAAATGTTGTTATATAATAGCATAAAGTAATAATAATTCAAGGGGCAACAAAATGAACAACAAGCATATTGAAGCTATTTACAAAAAGGTTCCCTCGGCAATCGCCTTTATAAAGGGAAATGAGGATAATCCTAAACTTAATGGCGTTGCAAAATTTTATGATATTGATGGTAAGGAATTACTGGTAAGTATTGAAGTAAGTGGGTTACCACAGACAGATACGGGATTTTTCGGCTTACACATACATGAAGTAGGTGATTGCGCTCAACCATTTGACAAGACTGGCAATCATTATAATCCTGATAATGTTAGTCATCCAAATCATGCAGGAGATATGCCACCTTTATTTGCTGATAAAGGCTATGCATGGACGACATTTTTAGATGAGAGATTAAATATAGAGCAAATAAGAGGGAAATCTATTGTAATTCACGATATGGAAGATGATTTTAAGACACAGCCTTCTGGAAATGCAGGAATGAAAATAGGTTGTGGCGTAATTGTATAAAAAAACTACCTCACTTTGGGGTAGTTTTTTAATAGCATATTTAAATTTTTATTTATTCGCCATATCGCAAAGCTCTTTAAGCATCTTTGGTAATTCTTCATCCATATTTTCATTGCTAAACTGGCAGGTACCAACAGCCTTGTGACCGCCACCGCCATATTTTAACATAAGGCTTCCTACGTTGATGTCAGAGGTTCTATTAAGTATGCTGTAGCCTACAGCTGCTGAACAGCCTTGTCCGCCACGACCGCTTACTATCCATGCAGAAATATTTTGTTCTGGATATAAGCTATATATCATAAATCTGTTGCCTGTGTAGATTGGGTCTACGCCACGAAGATCAGATATGATAACGTTGCCTTCGATACGTGTATACTTCTTAACCATCTCTTTAAATTTCTCTGTCTGTTCGTTGTATACTTCAATTCTTTCCTTAACATCGCTAAGGTTAAGAATCTCGTCAGTTGTCATTGTACGACAAGCATCCATAAGAACTTCCATTAATTGATAGTTAGAGATTGTAAATTGTCTCCAACGTCCAAGACCTGTTCTTGGGTCCATTAAAAATCCGATTAAAATCCAACCCTTAGGATTAAGAATTTCATCTATTGTAAGGTTACCGGAATCAACCTTATCAACCGCTTCCATCATATCATCAAACTGTGGGAAACGTTCCTTTCCACCATAATATTCATAAATAATTCTTGCACAAGATGGAGTAATTCTACTCTCGCCCTTGTATTTGCCTGCAAGCTCATTTCTTTCGTGCTCACTTGAGTGATGGTCAAACCAAAGACCACAGCCAGGAACGTAAGGTACGTTAGCAAGGCAGTCATTCTCATCAATTTCAACTAAACCATCTTGAAGATCCTTTGGATGAGCAAATTTCCAAGTGTCTATAATACCGGCCTCTTTTAAAAGTGCACCACATGCAAGACCGTCAAAGTCAGAACGTGTAACTAATCTCATATGTAAGTCCTCCCTAAATACAATATAGTATTATTATATACTAAATTGGTTTGATTTTCAAGTAAAGTATGATATACTAATTTACAGAAAATAATGAGAAGGGAAAGTACAATGAAAGATAAAATCATAGAATTTGAACAGCAAATGCTTGATTTGCGTAAGCAACTAAATGAGCTTTTAGCAGATAAAAATGTGCAATCGGATGAAGCGCTAAAGGATAAGGTACATTTCTTCAAAACAGAGCTTATGCATTTGAACAGACAGTACGAATTGCTTGCAAAGCAGGTGGATAAGTCAGCGTCACAAATGGTACAACAGCCAGCACAACAGCCAGCACCACAGCCGGTACAGCAGGTGGCACAACAGCCAGTACCACAGCCTGTTATAAGACCACAAGCAGCACCAGTAGCAAAGAAAACGGAAAAGAGTATAGAAAATACGGTCGGAGCCTCAATTATGGGTATTTTGGCATCAGGACTTATATTCATAAGTATTATACTGTTTGCAACATTAGCATTACCATATATGAGTAATCCGGTAAAAATGCTTATATGCTACATTATAAGCTTTGTACTTATTGGAATATCATTGTTTTGGCTACGCAAAAAGCCGGATAACAAATTTTTCTTATCGCTTGCAGCCTGTGGTATGGGGGCACTTTATATAAGTTTTTTACTTACCAATATATATTTTGATTATATAGGTGATTTGGTTTTATTTGTGCTTATAGCCTTGTGGGTAGGAGCTATGGCGTATTTATCAAAGGCAAAGAGCCAGCTATTTGCTATAATAGGACATCTTGGAATATTAGTTGCGGTAATATTTGGCGTTATACTTTGCTCAATACAAGAAGCGTATGGTAAGTTTATAATGCTTACAATCTTCTTTGTGATAGCATATTTAACTCTATACATAACTCATTTTAATAGAAAAATTAATAAAAACATTGCAACAAATATATTTGCAACTATTAACCTTTTAGTTCTATTTATCGGCAGCAGTGCTGTAACTGAAAATGGAGAATATTCACCATATTATCTATTGTTCTTCGCAATAATTATAGCCTTTATGGCGTTGATAATGCTTGGCGACTGGTCAGAATCTTTCATAAGCTATGGTGTATTTTTGACAGGATACGCATTTATATTCATATTAGGAATTATAAGATATATGGATGGAGCAGAGCCTGCTGGCTTATGTATATACGCACTTTCTATGATAGTACTATTGCTGGTAGAATTCAAAAAGAAACGTGATATGGGTGGACAGATATTTGCGCAAATATTTATGCTTAATTTTGCATTTATTGCCATGATAGTTTGTCACGACATAATTCAATACATATATGTTCCATTGTTCGTGCTTCCACTTCTTGTGATAGGTGTGTTTAGAAAAAATGTAATTCTAAAGTATACGGCATTAGCTTCAGCATTTTTGTATCTGATTTGGGACATTGAGCTTTTAGAGCATTTTACGGTTGCATTTGTAGTGCTTGTTGTAATGTATGCACTGTGCTATTTAAAGAAAGAGGGCACGGCCTACAAGGTGCTTATGCATTTATTTAGTGTGTGCTTTATTATAGCTATGGGCGATAAAATTACAAATGAATTGGCTATAGATGATGAGATGGCAAGCATTATTGTATATATTGTTTTGGCTGCATTTAACTTTGGAATGCTTGCACTTGCAAGATACAAAAAGGAAAATGATGTTGTATATAACGTAGTTAATGTATTTTTAATGATTGTCGGCTTAGATATGTTTACATATATGGACGCAGTCTACAATGTGCTTTTAATCCCTACAGTACTTGCAGTATTCTGTGTTAATTCAAAAAATATACTTGATAAGCACAAAATGTTTTCAGGTATGTATGTGGGCTTTAAATTTACCCTACTGTTAATGTTTATTATGGGTTCATTTGATACAATTAATTATGTAGTAAGTATTGTACTCATAATTATGGCTATAGCCTGCATAATTCTTGGATTTATAAAAAAATACAAGGCGCTTAGAGTATATGGCCTTGTACTTGTTATGATAAGTATATTTAAATTAATCATGGTTGATATTCAATATGAAAATACCTTAGGAAATGCATTAAGCTTCTTTGTATCCGGTATACTTTGCTTTGTTATCAGTCTTATATACAATTACATTGGACGAAAGCTTGATGTTAACCAATCCTCATCAACATAATAGTTAGTATAGTTATTACTATTTACGATAACCTTGATTTTAGAACCAATCGAAGTGAATTCGTGTGGGTTAAACCATACGGGTTCACTTTTAAATTGGTATGAATTTGCTGTCTTTTCATCAAAATAAATGCACTCAATTATGTAAGGATGAGTCATATTGTGAGTAATACTGTAATCACATTCTATATCGACTACTTCTGCAAATACAACCTCGCCGATATGAATAAGCTCTTCCTTGGGATAAAAATTATCTACAACTCTTTCGTTAGTCTCTAATTCAGGGTGTGCTTCCTCATCATGCTGAATCTGTATAACAAATACAGCTACAAGCGAAACGAATATAATTAGCCCTGGTAAAAATGTAATCGTGCTTGCACGGCGTATATTTTTAGGATTATCAGGATCGCAATAAATGGTTATGTGACTACCTTCACCACCTTTTATTGGAAAATCATTGTCTAATTTAATGTCATTGTAACGATGTCCGTTAAAGCTGTAGTCTACATAGCCAATTTTAAAGGTTGCATCATCAATAGTTATAATCTCAATTTTGCTTATTACTGCATCAACCTTTTCGGAAGTAAACATAAAAGAAAGTGAATTTAACAGCCATATTGTACACGCGATAATGACAAGCGAGGCAATCTCCATTCGTTTTTTGTTTTTCTCGTTCATATGATCAAATTTCTTTATGTTCATAATATTAATTCCCATTTTCCAAATCTATACATAATAATACATATATACATAAAAAAATACAATAATAAAATACGAATATTGACAAAAAGAAAGGCTATGAATTATCATATAGAATGTAAAAAATAAGTCATATAGAAAAGAGGTAATGTATGAAAAAATTAATAGGGGCAGCGCTTGCAGTATTATTCACATTTATTATTTTTACAAGCGTATGTAAAGCAGAAGAGGGAAAAACTTATAAGGTAGCAATAATGTGCTGCGACGACTTTAATGTATCGGGCTCTGATAATATATTTGAAGAGTATATGAGTGAGTATCTTTTGAGACTATCAACACAGATGGGGGCAAATTTTGAATATGATTTTATTAAGCCTACAACATCACACCAGGCACTTGAAAAATACGATATATATGTTGGTATAAGTGCTAATACGGCAAATAAAATTAATTGCGAGATTTCAGGTCTTCCAGTATTTACAGATTATCTTGAATTATGGACACTTGCAGAGACTAATACATATGCTTATAACGATTTCGACAAATTTAAGGGGATGAAGGTTGGTTATGTACCTGAAATTCAGGATCATATAAAGACAAGAGAAATATTAGAAGCTAAAGAACTTGATATAGAATTTGTGGAAATTGAAGCTGAACACTATGAAGATTATTATAAAAATTTTAAGAATAAAGGTTTAGATGCAATAATAGGAGTAGCTACACGTAGTAAAAGTGATTTTTCAGTAATAGCACGTTTAGAAAGACAAACATTATATCTTGGAACCACAGATGCAGACATAAAAAAAGAAGTTGACGAAGGTATGCAAAATATTGAGTTTTTGTATCCTGTATTTCGTTTTGGCTTTTTGAAAAAATATTATGGCGATAGTGTATCAATCAGCCAGCTTTTTACCGAATCTGAAAAAGAATATATAAACAAACATCCAAATCTTAATGTATACATACACCCTAACAGTGGATATTTATCAATAAAAAAAGGTGATGAATACGTTGGAATAGAAATTGATCTTTTAAGAGAAATAGTTAAGATAGCAGGCTTTAAGTTAAATATAATTGATAAAATAACAGAAGATAATTTGAGCGAAATAGATATATTTTCATCTCTTGCAAATGCGGAAAAGTTAGATTACGGATACTATACTACTGAGGATTATTTACAGGTAAGTAACTACATAGTAATAAATAAGAATACAACACTTGATAAAGTTAAAACAGTAGCCTTAGTAGACGGTGATGCATATATGAAAAAATATGCATCGAAGATGGAGAGAGTTGAAAACATTCATTACTACGAAAATATTGAAAAATGCCTTGAAGCAGTGCTTAAAGGTGAGGCAGATGCAACATTTTCTAATGGTTATATTTTGCAGTATTATTTACAATATGCAAAATATAAGAATCTTGAATTAAGTATAATTGAAAAGCAGACAGAGCTTGAGTTTTATATTAATACTGACAGAACAGAGACCTTAAAAAATATAATTAACAAATGTATTGCACAAGTAGGTACTGAAAGGATTCAGGATATAGTAATCTATAACACAACAAGTATTGATATAGAAAAAACACCATGGGAAAAATTTAAGGAAAATAAGTTTTTAGTTGGGCTTACAATAATCACAATTGTTGTAATAATAATTATATTTATAGTTGCATTTTATAGCAGAAAGGTCCTTAGCAATAACTTAAAGCGAGCACAGTTTGCAACTAAGGCAAAATCAGATTTCTTGTCAAGAATGAGCCATGACATAAGAACTCCGTTAAATGCGATAATTGGATTTAATGAAATCGCAAGAGAGGAAAATGATAATCCTCAGGTAGAGGCAAATCTTGAAAAAATCAGTACCTCAAGTAAGTATCTTTTAGGCTTAATCAATGATATACTTGATATGTCAAAGATTGAAAGTGGTAAATTAGAGTTAAATGCAGTAAGTACTAACAGTCTTGACTTTTTAAATGATATAGCATCGGTATTTTATGAGCTTGCAAGAATAAAGGGAATACGTCTTATAACTGATTTTTCAGACTTAAAGACAGTATGGGTAGAGATGGACTCTCTAAGAGCAAGACAGGTATATGCAAATCTTTTGAATAATGCAATAAAGTTTTCAGAGGCGGGTACGATTATCAATTGGACAATAACAGATACTATATTAGATGATTATAGAACAGAGAGAGTTGTTGTAATTGAAGACCAAGGACGTGGTATGAGTCAAAAATTTATGAAAACAATGTTTGATCCTTTTGAACAGGAAGAGGATGAAGAGATTCCAAATGACGAAAGTGGTACAGGTCTTGGCCTTTCGATAGTAAGAAACATCCTTGACCTAACTGGCTCAAAAATTGATGTACAAAGTGAGATAGGAAAAGGAACTAAATTTACAATAACAATTATTAGAAAACATGGTACACCAATAGTCCAGGAAAATAAGGAGAATGAAGAGAAGGAAAACCTTTGTGAGGGCAAACGCTTATTGTTATTTGAGGACCATCCACTTAATCGTCAGATTATGTCTAAGATATTAGAAAAGAAGAATATAATCGTAGAAGAAGCGACTAATGGTAAGGAAGGCGTAGATATGTTTATTGCAGCTAATGAAGGCTACTATGATGTAATATTTATGGATATATCAATGCCAATTATGAATGGATACGAGGCAACAAAAGCAATTCGAAGTTTAGAGAGAGAAGATGCTAAAAATGTACCTATCATAGCAATAACCGCAAATGCATTTACTGATGATGTGGAAAAATGCATTGAATGTGGTATGAATCATCATATTTCAAAGCCAATAGATGTTAATAGAGTATATGCAGTGTTAGAAGAAGTTTTAAGAAAGTAGTGAGATAATGAGAGAATATACAGTTACAGGCATGCATTGCGCGGCCTGCAGTGCACGAGTTGAGAAAACGGTAGCAGCGCTTCAAGGCGTTGATATGGTGTCGGTATCATTACTTACAAACAGTATGGTAATTGAAGGCAATGTAGCTTATGAAGAGTTGGAAAAAGCCATAAAGGAAGCCGGTTTTTTAATAGAGCCTAAAAAGGCAATAGGAGAAGAGGAAGCAATCCTTATAAAAAGTCTTAAAATAAGATTGATAGCCTCCATTGTCCTTATGATTCCTCTTATGATAATAGCTATGGGATTTGCCATGCACGAAAAGAACGTTAACACATTTATTATATATATAGCTGTAGAAATGCTGCTTGCATTGGCAGTTATGATAATCAATAAACAGTTCTTTATATCCGGAGTTAAGGGTGTGATAAAAAAAGCCCCAAATATGGATACGCTTGTAGCATTAGGTTCATTTGCATCCTTTGTATATAGCGCTATTTCATTTGCTGGATTAGTTATAAGCAGGGATTTATCGAAATATATGCATGGCTTTTATTTTGAATCGGCGGCAATGATACTTACACTTATCACGGTTGGTAAGCTGTTAGAAGCCTATTCAAAGGGAAAAACAACAAATGCCCTAAAGGCGCTTTTAAATCTTGCACCGGCAAGAGCAAATGTAATTCGTGATGACAAAGAGATAAATCTTCTTGTTGAAAATATGACTTTAGAGGATATATTTGTTGTAAAACCAGGCGAAGCTATACCTGCAGACGGTGTTATTATTGAAGGAAGCAGTGCTGTAAATGAAGCAAGTCTTACCGGTGAAAGTATACCTGTTGATAAGGAGGTATCTGATGAGGTTTCTGCTGGAACTCTTAATCAGTCAGGCTTTATAAAATGCAAGGTGACACGTTTAGGAAGTGACACAACACTTTCTAAGATAATTAAAGCCGTAAGTGATGCGGCTGCAACAAAAGCCCCAATTGCAAAGGTGGCAGATAAGGTAGCCGGTATATTTGTTCCTGTTGTAATATTAATAGCCATTATAACAACCATCGTATGGATGCTTATAACAGAGGATTTTGGGCATGCACTTATGAGAGGTATATCTGTTCTTGTAATAAGCTGTCCTTGTTCATTAGGACTTGCAACACCGGTTGCCATTATGGTAGGAAATGGTATTGCGGCTAAAAACGGTATTTTATTTAAGACGGCAGCAGCGCTTGAACTTACAGGTGGTATAGGTGTTGTGGCACTTGATAAAACAGGTACATTAACACATGGTGAGCCGATAGTAACTAATATTATTCCTTATGGAATATCAAATAAAGAGCTTTTAGAACTTGCTTATGCGCTTGAGGTTAAGAGTGAGCATCCGCTTGCAAAAGCAATAAACAAGCTGGCAATCAGCGAAAATGTTAAAGTGCTTGAAACAAAAGATTTTGAAGCAATATCAGGAAATGGCTTGCGTGCAAAATTAAATGACAGTGAAATATTTGCAGGTAATTTAAAATTTGTTTCAGACAAGCTTCAAATAAGCAAGGAGGCTATGAAAAAGGCTGATGAATTTGCAAATGAAGGAAAGACACCGCTTTACTTTGCAAAGGACAATGTACTTGTTGGAATTATTGCAGTTGCAGACAGCTTAAAGGAAGACAGTATAGAAACGGTAGCAGCGCTTAAGGCAGATAATATTAAGGTGGTAATGATTACCGGCGATAATGAGAAAACTGCGAAAGCAATAGCAGAAGAAGTAAAGGTAGATGAAGTTATTGCGGGCGTACTTCCAAGTGGCAAGGCAGATAAGATAGAGAGCTTATCAAAATATGGAAAGGTAGCTATGGTGGGTGATGGTATAAATGATGCCATAGCACTTACGAACGCTGATATAGGCATTGCAATAGGCGCAGGAACAGACGTTGCAATTGATGCAGCAGATGTAGTACTTATCAAAAATAGATTAAGAGACGTGCATACAGCAATAAGAATTAGTAAGCGTGTAAAGAAAACTATACATCAGAATTTATTCTGGGCATTTATATACAACATAATTGGAATTCCATTGGCAGCAGGCGTATTTGTTCCAATACTTGGCTGGGAGCTAAATCCAATGTTTGGAGCGGCGGCAATGAGCCTGTCAAGCTTTTGCGTTATTAGCAATGCGTTAAGACTTAACTTTTTCAAATACTAAACAGGAGATAGAGATGATAGACACAAGAAGAATAAAATATATTACATTTGCAGCTGTTTCAGTGGCATTAGCCTTTGCAACATCAATGATAAAAATTATCGATATGCCTATGGGTGGCAGCGTCACACTTTTCAGTATGATGTTTATTTGCCTTGTGGGCTACTGCTGTGATTTAAAAACATCGCTTATGGCAGGAGTTGCCTATGGAATGCTACAGCTTCTTTTAGACCCTTACATTGTGTCTATACCACAAATGCTTATAGATTATATATTTGCATTTGGTGCATTAGGTATTAGTGGTTTATTTAAAGGTAAATCTTACGGTCTTTATATGGGATATGCGGTGGCGGTGCTTGCCAGATTGTTTTTTTCTGTACTATCTGGCATTGT
Source organism: Lachnospira sp. (assembly GCA_015057605.1). Taxonomy (GTDB): domain Bacteria; phylum Bacillota; class Clostridia; order Lachnospirales; family Lachnospiraceae; genus SIG291. The sequence goes on from SVDX01000001.1 coordinate 85,395, forward strand.
ATTCTTTGCGCAGTATGTACCTGATGGCATGAATCCATTTATTTATTCACTTATGTATAATGGTGCATATATTGGATTAGAGGCAATACTTACCATCATACTAATGTGCGTAAAACCAGTTAGAAAAATAATTTATTTTGCGAGAACTATAAATGATTTATACATTCCGAAAGAGATGTAGAGGTGAAAAATGAAGAAGATTGTATGCGGAGTTATGGCACATGTCGACTCTGGCAAGACAACCTTGTCAGAAGGCCTTTTGTATTTAAGTGGAAATATACGAAAATTTGGTAGAGTGGATAATAAGGATGCCTTTTTAGACACGCACCATATGGAAAAAGAACGTGGAATTACAATATTCTCAAAGCAAGCCGTGTTTAATACTAAAAACACGGCTATTACTCTTATAGACACCCCTGGTCACATCGACTTTCAGGCAGAAATGGAGCGAAGCTTACAGATTATGGATTATGCCATATTGGTAATTAGTGCGGCAGATGGTATTGCATCGCATACAAAAACAGTATGGTATCTTCTTAACAAATACAATATACCAACCTTTATTTTTGTTAATAAAATGGACCAGGAGCTGGCAGATAAGGCTGTTATATATGAACAGCTAAAAGAAAATTTAAGTCAGGAAATAGTTGATTTTAGTAACGACGAAGATGATAAGTTTTTTGAAAATGTAGCAGCTACTGATGAAGCAGCAATGGAAAACTATTTTGAAAGTGGGTTTCTTTCCAAGGATTTGATAGCAAAGCTCATTCAGGAAAGAAAGGTATTTCCATGTTATTTTGGCTCTGCTCTAAAGCTTTATGGAATTGAGGAGCTACTTAGTGGCATTGACCAATATACTATCGAAAAAAGCTATAAGGATGAATTTAGTGCAAGAGTATACAAGATTGGAAGAGATGAGTCCGGCAACCGACTTACATATGTCAAAATAACAGGTGGAAAGCTTAACGTAAGAGATATGTTTGGTGAGGAAAAGGTAAGTCAGATAAGAATATATTCAGGCGCAAAATATAGTACAGTGCCTTGCGTAGTGGCAGGTGAGGTGTGTACTTTGCTTGGCTTAAATAATACAAAGGTTGGCATGTCGATAGGAGAAACAGAGGATACATTTGTACCATTTTTAGAACCAGTACTTAGCTGTAGTATTGAACTGTCAAAGGGAATTGACCCTAATATGGTGTTGCCAAAACTTTATCAGCTATGTGAAGAGGAACCATTGCTTGATATTGTATTTAATGAGGAACTTAGAGAAATTCAGGCGAAGGTAATGGGAGAAATACAGCTTGAAATATTAAAGGCTCAGGTAAAAGAGCGTTTTGACGTTGATATCAGCTTTGGTGAAGGGAAAATAGTTTATAAGGAAAGCATTGAAAATGTAGTAGAGGGCGTTGGACATTTTGAACCATTACGACACTATGCAGAGGTACATTTAATACTTGAACCAGGCATTAGAGGCAGCGGAATTACCTTTGAAAGCATTTGTAGTGAAGACGTGTTAGATAAGAATTGGCAACGTCTAATTAAGACACACATTTTTGAAAGAGAGCATAGAGGCGTGCTTACAGGGGCGCCGATAACAGATATACACATAAGCCTTGCAACTGGAAGGGCTCATACAAAGCATACGGTTGGTGGTGATTTTAAACAGGCTACCTACAGAGCAATAAGACAAGGCCTTATGCAGGCAAAAAGCGTGCTTTTAGAACCATATTTTGAGTTTAGACTTGAAGTTCCTTCAAGCTTTGTTGGAAGGGCAATGACAGATATTGAAAAAATGTATGGCAAGTGTGAAGTTAGTGCCATGACAGAAAATAGCAGTACCATAGAGGGCATAGCTCCGGTAAGTACTATGCGCAATTACCAGAAAGAGGTTATGGAATATACCAAAGGCGAAGGACACTTGATGGTTATTTTTGCGGGTTATGGAAAATGCCATAACGAAGCAGAGGTTGTAGCCTCAAAGGCCTATAATCCGGAGAGCGATGTGCGTAACACCCCTGATTCCGTATTTTGTGCAAATGGCTCAGGCTACATTGTAAAATGGGATCAGGTAAGTAAATATATGCATATGGAAAATGTGCTTGAACCGCAAATAAAGGAAGTAAAGCCCGTAACAGTGGGTGCTGAGTTTGATGATGGTATAGGCGTTGATGAAATAGATGCTATTATCGAAAGAACTTTTTTTGCAAATAAAAAGAAAAAGGATAAAAAACCTAAAAAAGCTATAAGCTACACGTATAAAACAGTAAAGACAAAGCCTAAAAAGGGCAATTTCCTTTTGGTAGACGGCTACAATGTCATATTTGCAGATAAAGAACTTTCAGAGCTTGCTAAAATAAATATTGATGGAGCAAGACTAAAATTGGCGGACATTTTGTGCAATTATCAGGCAATCAAGGGTATGGAGGTTATACTGGTGTTTGATGCATATAGAGTAAAAAATCACCAAACCGAAACAATTGCCTATAATAATATTAACATAGTGTATACAAAAACTGCGGAAACAGCAGATCAGTATATTGAAAAATATGCTCACAAAAATGGAAGCGAATATAATATAACAGTTGCTACCTCGGATGGCCTTGAACAGGTTATTATAAGGGGGGCAGGAGCAAGTTTACTGTCTTCAAGAGAACTGCTTATGGAGATTGAAAATGCAAAGGAAATATTTAGGAATGAATACCACTTGACATAAACATATGAATATGCTAACATATGAATATATAAACATATGAAAGGAGATTCAAATGTTATGGCTTGTAAAGGACATGATCACGAAAAAATGATTTCTAAGGTGCTTCGGGATTTGCCAAAGGATGAGCTTTTATGCGACTTAGCAGACCTTTTCAAAATATTTGGCGATACTACGAGAATGAAGATTTTATTTTCACTATTTGAATCTGAATTATGCGTAGGTGCGATTGCGGAACTACTTAATATGTCGCAGTCATCAATTTCGCATCAGTTAAAGATTTTAAAGGACAGCAACCTTGTTGCAAACAGAAGAGAAGGCAAGACAATATATTATTATCTTGCAGATGAGCATGTTAGATTGATTATCGACCAGGGCTTTGAACATTTATTGGAAAGGAAGTAGTGTTTATGAAAAAGGTATTCAGATTAGAGGATTTAGATTGTGCACATTGTGCTAAAAAGATGGAAGAAGGAATTAAGAAGATTGATGGAGTAACATACGCAAGTATTAATTTCTTTGCGCAAAAGCTCACAATTGAAGCGACAGATGAAGTTTTTAATAAGGTAGTTGATGAGGCTGTTAAGGTTTGCAAAAAGATAGAGCCAGATTGCCAGATTGTGAGATAGCTTATGAGCAAAAAACATAAAAAGGTTTTATATAGAATTATAATATCATTACTACTTTTTGTAATTGTATCATTATTGCCAACCGCAGGATGGGTAAGACTTATAAGCTTTTTAGTGCCATATCTTATAGTTGGTTATGATGTATTGAAAAAGGCATTAGGCAATATTTTTCATGGACGTTTGTTTGATGAAAATTTCCTGATGGCACTTGCAACAGTAGGCGCATTTATAATAGCTGAATATGCAGAAGGCGTTGCCGTTATGCTCTTTTATCAGGTAGGAGAGCTTTTTCAGTCAATAGCGGTAGGTAAGAGCCGTAAATCAATAGCAGCTCTTATGGATATAAAACCTGAAAGTGCTAATGTTTATAGAGATGGTGAATTAGTGGAAGTATTTCCAGAAGACCTCTTAATAGGCGAGATTGTTTTAGTAAAGCCTGGGGAAAAGGTCCCGGTAGACGGAAGTATTGTAGAAGGTACAACCAGTGTAAGTACATTAGCTCTTACAGGTGAAAGTTTGCCTTGCGATAAAAAGACCGGTGAGAGCATAATTAGCGGAACCATAAACCTTACAAGTGCCATAAAGGTTAAGGTAGAGAGTCTTTACGAGGACAGTACAGTAGCTAAGATTCTTGATTTAGTTGAAAATTCCTATGACAAAAAAGCGAAGGTCGATAATTTTATTTCAAGATTTGCAAAATACTACACACCATTTGTAGTTATTGCGGCACTTTTATTGGCAGTTTTAGGACCTATAATTAGTGGTGGTAATATAAGTGAATGGGTAAGCCGAGCATTGATATTTTTAGTAGTATCTTGTCCTTGCGCATTAGTTATTTCTGTGCCACTTTCGTTCTTTGCAGGTATTGGTTGTGCTTCAAGAAAAGGCGTTTTAATAAAGGGTTCTAACTATCTTGAAGCACTTTCGCAAATAGATACAATTGTATTTGATAAAACAGGAACTCTTACAAAGGGTAATTTTAAGGTAGTTGAAATTAATCCTACAAATATAAGCAAGGAAGCGTTGCTTGAATATGCGGCATATGTAGAAAGCTATTCAAATCATCCTATTGCAGAATCAATTGTAAGAGAGTATGGAAAGGATGCACCTTCCTTAAATGTAAGTGATGTTAAAGAAATCGCAGGTCAGGGAATAAGTGCATTAGTTGATGGTAAGAGAATTTATGCAGGTAACGAAAAGCTTATGAAGGGCATAAATGTAGCTTATGAAAGACCTTCTAAGGAAGGTAGTGTTGTTTATGTTGTAATGGATGAAAAATACCTGGGCAACATAATAATTGCCGATGAAATAAAAGAAGATTCAAAAAATGCTATAGATATGTTGAAAAATATTTCAATAAAAGATATAGTAATGTTAACTGGTGATAAGCGCGAGGTTGCAAATGAGATTGGTAACAGCCTTGGAATTAAGAATATATTTGCAGAGCTTTTACCTAACCAAAAGGTAGAAAAGGTAGAAGAACTGCTTTCAAATGGCGCAAAGCTTGCATTTGCAGGAGATGGCATTAACGATGCTCCGGTACTTGCCAGAGCAGATGTTGGTATAGCAATGGGTGCAATGGGCAGTGATGCGGCAATTGAAGCAGCAGACGTAGTTTTAATGGATGACAATCCTACAAAGATTGCAACCGCAGTTAGAATCTCTAAGAAAACTATGAGAATAGTTAAGCAAAATATTTGGTTTGCGCTTATAACTAAAGGGCTTGTTATGGTGCTTGGCGCTATGGGCATGGCCAATATGTGGTTTGCAGTATTTGCAGATGTGGGTGTAATGGTTATAGCCATTTTAAATGCGATGCGAACTATGAAAATATAACTAAAGAGAGGTATTAATTTATGGACGTAACTATGATTGATGCAGGATGGTTATCCATTTTGCCACCACTTATAGCGATAGTACTTGCCTTAATTACAAAAGAGGTAATTTCATCATTGTTAACAGGTGTTTTATCGGGCATGCTAATTTATTGCTATTATGCAAAACAGTCAGTTTTAGTAGCAATACAGTACATATTTGATATGATGGCTGCCAAAATAGCCGATAACAGCTATATGATACTGTTTTTGGCACTTTTAGGCTCAGTAGTAGTTGTTGTAACTATGGCGGGTGGTTCAAGAGCTTATGGCTCGTGGGCCAGTACAAAGCTTAAAAGTCCAGTAAGCGCAAAGCTTGCGACGATGATTTTAGGTATTGTGATTTTTATTGATGATTATTTTAACTGTCTTACAGTAGGTACAGTTATGAAGCCTATTACAGACAAGCATAAAATAGCAAGAGAAAAGCTTGCCTACTTAATTGATGCTACAGCAGCTCCAGTGTGTATTATAGCACCAATTTCAAGCTGGGCAGTAGCGGTTTCTTCAGAGGTTGAAGGTGCTGGTGGGTTAAATGCATTTATGAAGACTATACCATTTAACCTTTATGCAATATTAACACTTATTATGGTATTTGTAGTATGTATTACAAATTTTGATTTCGGCCCTATGAAAAAAGCTGTTCAAAATGCTAAGGCTGTAGAAGAACAGGAAGATGTAAATGTAAATGAAACAGACGGAATAAAGGTATCTGACAAGGGTAAGGTATATGACCTTTTAATACCTATAATCGTGCTTATAGTGGCTTCAATATTAGGTATGGCATATGTTGGTGGTTTCTTTAACGGAGTTGATTTTGCAACAGCAATTGGTGAAAATCCAACAGCAGGTCTTTCACTTGGCGCATTTGCTGCGTTAGTAGTAGCATTTATTTTGTTTGTACCAAGAAAATTAGTTAAATTTAGAGACTTTATGTCGGGTGTAACAGAAGGCGTTAAATATATGGTGCCAGCGATACTTATCTTAGTATTTGCTTGGTCATTAAGTGGTGTATGTCGTGAAATGATTGGCACAGGCGAATTTGTTAGTGGTATGGTTCAAAAATCAAATGTTTCATTTGCATTTTTACCTGCAATTATATTCCTTGTGGCTGCATTTTTATCATTCTCAATGGGAACTGCCTGGGGAACATTCGGTATACTTATACCAATAGTTTCAATGATTTGCGTGGGTGCAGAAGGAACAAGTATGCTTATTCCTGCACTTGGAGCAACACTTGCAGGTTCAGTATATGGTGATCATTGCTCACCAATATCGGATACAACAATACTATCCTCAGCAGGAGCAAAATGTGAGCACATCAAGCACGTTGAAACTCAAATACCATATGCAACCTTAGTTGCAACAATATGCTTTGTAGGATATATAATAGCAGGTCTTACAACTAATCCATGGATTACAGTTGTTGCTTCAGTAGTATTGTTATTAGTAACACTTTTTGTTATATCATTAGTTCAGAAAAGAAAAGTAAAAGCATAAATATGATAAACATATTAAAACAAGAATTTAATAAGATTTTTAAAAAGGATGCCTTGGGAGTATATTTTGCTCCTGGGCGTATTAATTTAATAGGTGAACACACAGATTATAATGGCGGCTATGTCTTCCCATATGCGCTTAGCATAGGGACATATGCACTCGTTTCAAAACGTGATGATTTTGTTGTAAGAATGTATTCTATGAATTTTGAAAACGAAGGCATTAATAGCTTTGAACTTAGCACTGACAAGCCTTTGGCTGATAATTGGTGTAAGTATCCATTAGCGGTTATTAATACTTTAAAAGACCATGGCTACAACGTAAATACGGGTTTTGATGTGCTATATTATGGTGAAATTCCTAATGGGGCAGGCTTGTCTTCATCAGCATCAATAGAGGTAGTGACTGCCAATATGTTAAGAAACATAGGTGGCTTTGGCTATACAGATAAAGATATGGCACTTATGTGCCAGGAGGCAGAAAATGTATATGCAGGCGTAAACTGCGGTATAATGGACCAATTTGCAATAGCCTTAGGGAAAAAGGAACATGCAATATTTCTTGACACGAAAACGCTTGAGTATGAGTATGCACCATTAAAATTAGCCGGACTTAAAATAGTGATTATGAACACCAACAAAAAGCGTAAGTTAGGAGAATCCAAATATAACGAGCGCCGATGCGAGTGCGAAAATGCATTAGAAAGCCTAAAAAAAATCCTTGATGTAAAATGTCTTTGTGATGTATCAGTAGAAGAATTTGAGGCTAACAAACAGCTTATAGAGGATGATAATGCAAGAAAGAGAGCAAAACACGTAATCTATGAAAATGCCAGAACTAAAGAAGCATTTGTTGCTCTTTGCAATAATGATTTTGAAAAATTTGGAAGTCTTATGAATGCTTCACACACCTCACTAAAAGAGGATTATGAAGTAACAGGCATAGAGCTTGATACTTTAGTAGCTAAAGCTAATAAGTGCAAAGGCGTGATAGGCGCAAGAATGACGGGAGCAGGCTTTGGAGGCTGTGCTTTTGCGATTGTGAAAGAAGCCTTTGTAGATGAATTTATAGAAAAAGTAGGAAATGAATATAAAAATACAATAGGCTATGAGGCTACGTATATATGCCTATAGCAAATAAATACCCTCGTATAGAAGAGATGTTTTGAGTCATTCTATATGAGGGTATTTTTGTATATTATGAAATTGAAAGCAACGAAAAGCAACGAAAAGCAACAAAAAGCAACGACAAAAAGCAACAGATTTTTCGAAATGACGTTGATATAATTGATGTTAGGTGGGACTGAGGCGGTTGATAAGTGGGCGGTTAAAATAGCAAAAAATACATATGATAATTCCGATAATCAACTATTAATTATACGTAACATTTGAAACGAGTGGCTATAAGTTATTTCAAACCTATGGAAATTATGATACAATGATAAAAATATATTCACCAAGTGGTACCCTGTTAGCAAGTAATGATGATTACAATGAAGATGACTATAATGCTAAAGTAACAAAAGAACTGCAGGCAAATGTATCTTACTATGTAGTGTATTCATTGCATAATCCTAGTATAGAAACATCAGAAAGATTAACGCTATTAATTAGCAAAGAATAAGAGGAGGGCAATACATATGAACAAAAAATATATAAGGATTACTGTAATTGCAATGTTATGTGCAATGGCATTTATAGCGACAGATATAATATTGAAATATCAGCACTTAGAAAGGAAAAGTCATGAGATAAGTGAGGGGTTTAATACGGCATCCCAAAAAGGACCTATTAAGATGGGTATGAAGTCAAAGACAGATACCTTTAAAGTGGATGATGTGACTTTTGATATCTATTATGGAATGTATGAAGAGGGAGATGAGACACCAGAAAGTAGTTATAAGAACGAAGATGAAAAGCTGTTTTTTGTAATGTATATGAGTGAGTATAATATAGCGAATTATGAAAGCTATGTTATTGATGATTATAAAAATGCAGGGACGAATTATTTTATTAAAGAAATATCAGATGTAGAGGTATTTTCAGGAGAGTATGCATATACATTAGATAAAGGGTTTATTGCAGATGATGTGGAATATAAACATCAAGAAACGATAACTATTGTGAAGGAATTATTTAGTAAAAGCAAGGGTATTATAGCTATAGAAATAGTTGCTTTAGTTCCATTGGAAAACGGAGGATATAAAAGTTCCTATAATTCAGTGATTAAACTCAACTACGAATTCATATCCGAAGACACAATAAAGATAGAATACAGACATATCAGGTGATTTTAATAAAATTTAAACAGCATTCGCTGTTAATCAAGATGGAGTATGCTTAATAATGGGAAGACATCAATTAACTCATATGAAGACATCTTAACAATTAACGCACAATCCTACTCTATTAATTCTAAAATGAACCACCCTGTCTATTTGACAGGGTGGTTTACTATGTTGAAAGCTTTAAAGCTTATTATATATATCCTTTGCTAAACTTTGCATAGCATTTTTATCTACCTTACAAACTTTTCTATCATATGTGTATAAACCATTTATTTCATCTTCAACGTCGCTTAATTGGGTATAAATACAACCGCATAAGCCATCCTTAATAGCAGGAATAACCATTTTTTTATAGGTTTCAACAATGCGATTTGTAAGACTTTGACTGTCCTTGCAGGCTCCATAGCCATAGGTTTTAGCAGGATTAAAGCAGTGTTCTTTAACACGGTAAGTAAAGCCACCAAATTCTGATAAAAATAATGGACGTTTTTTAGGTTTGAGCTTTTTGGTTCTAAAATATATGTGTTCACTATCAAAGTCGCTGTGTTTTCTAGCGAACCATCCAGAAGTCGAATCGTAAAGTCTTGTTGGGTCAGCATTTTTTGCAAGTGCATACATACTATCACTGTCAAATTGTCCCCAACCCTCATTAAATATGGTGTAAACGATTATACAAGGATGATTATGAAGCTGCTTTATGGTATCAATCATATGCTGTTCAAAAAAGGCTTTACGAACACTATCTTTTGGAAAACGCTTAGTATCATTAATTCGCTTAAAACCTATAGTAGGTAAAGCAGTATCAAAAAAGAAAGAGTATTTACCACTGTTTACCATATCCTGAACTACTAACATCCCGTGCTTATCGCAGTAATAATAGAAAATGTCGGGCTCTATTTTAATATGCTTTCTAAGAGTGTTAATTCCTAACTCTTTCATTCTTAGAATATCACGTTCGTATTCTTTATCCTCCTTTGGAAGGTAAATACCATCTGAAAAATAACCCTGATCTAAAACACCATGCATAAATATTGGCTTACCATTAAGACATACGCGATTAATGCCATTAAGGTTAAGAATTTTCACTTCTCTTAGCGCAAAATAGCTGTCTATGCAATCATTTGCAGTTTCAATTTTCATATCATAAAGATAAGGATTATCAGGGCACCAATTAATAATATCTTCTTCATCAAAATCAATGCGTACACATTTATCAGTAAAATGTAAAGTTCTAGTGTCCCCATTTGGTAAGCTGATGTGTACAGTGTAATCACTAGCATCCGTTACAAGTTCTAGATTGATTCCCTTTGTATCAGGAGTAATGCGTAGGTCTTTGATATAGTCATTAGAAACATTTTCAAGCCAAACACTTTGCCAGATGCCACTTATAGGGGTATACCACATGCCACCGCGCTTTTTGCTCTGCTTTCCGTAAGGATATATTTCAGACAGTGTGTCCTGTGCTTCTACCTCTAAAATATTAGCTTCATTTAACTTGATACAATGGCTTACATCAAAGGAAAAAGGAAGATATCCACCCTTATGAGAACCTAAGTATTCGCCGTTTAAATATACCTTTGCAAGCTGGTCAACTGCTCCAAAATGTAGTATAAACCGTGGCCTGTTAAATGTATTTGGGATAGTGAATGTATGCTTATATAAAAGCCTGTCGCTGAGTGCGGTTTGTGGCGGATAAGGAACATCAACCCTTGTATCGTTTAATTGCCATTTGCCGTCTAAGAGCATATAAGAATTGCGACGAAGCTGTGGTCTTTTGTAGTTTTCCATAAGAAGCCTCCATTCAAATGCTATATAATTAATAGTATCATTTTTATCAAATATATCAATAATATGTTTAAAAATTTAAGAGTTTTTATATTTTATTTTATGCAAAAATGTGTTATAATCAGCGAGTGTGCAGTTTTGCAATGCTAATGGAGGTAGGTATCTATGCCAAATTTTGAAATTTTTACAGACTCTTCGTGTGATTTATCGGAGGATATGATTGAAAAATATAATTTGCATGTAATGCAGCTTGAAGTAATGGTAGATGATAAGCCACCAGTTCCAAACAATCAGTTAGACATTAAGAAGTTCTATGATGATTTGAGAAAAGGTTCTATGGCTAAGACATCAGCAGTTGCACCTAAAACTTTTGAGGATGCTATGAGAAAATGCTTACAGGAAGGCAAGGACATATTATATCTTGGATTTTCTTCCGGACTTTCGGCGACCTTTAATAACGGCCGTATAGCAATCGAAGAGCTTAAGGAAGAATTTGCTGATAGAAAGCTTTTATATACTGACACACTTGCAGCTACAGTTGGTCAGGGGCTGCTAGTACAACACGCAGCTAAGTTGAAAGCTACAGGCATGAGTATAGAGGACATACTCAATAAGATTAATGTAATTAAGACTAAGATTATTCACGAGGTTACAACAGATGACCTTATGTTCTTAAAGCGTGGTGGAAGAATTGATGCTAAGACAGCACTTATTGGCTCGGTACTTAACTTTAAACCAATTATCAATGTTGATAAGGAGGGTAAGCTTGTCAGCACAGGCAGAGTTAGAGGAAGAAAGGCATCTATTAAGGAGATGTTTACACGTTTAAAGAATAATGCTGCACTTAACATAATCAATACAGTATTTATTTCACATTGCGACTGTATAGAGGATGCGAAGACACTTAAGCAGATGATTACAGATGAGTTTTCAAATGCGGAAGTATTTATTGAGAATATAGGACCTGTTATTGGAGCACATTTAGGTCCTGGTGGAATGGCGCTTTGTTATTTAAGTAAATAGATAAATCATTAAAGTATCTTGTTCAATGTATTCGGACAAGGTACTTTTTTTAGTACATTACATATATGTATATACAACTGTCTTGTCACCTTGAAAAATATATGCTATAATCCCTCAAAAGTAAATTTAAGTCGATTACGATTCAGAATGGAGATTATGATGAAAGATAGAATTAATCAATTGAAAAAGGAAAAGGATGCCGTTGTTCTTGCTCATTATTATGTAGATGGTGACGTTCAGGATATAGCGGATTTCGTTGGAGATTCATATGCGCTAGCTAAACAGGCGGCACTTGTAAGTCAGAAAAACATTGTATTTGCAGGTGTTAAATTTATGGGCGAGAGTGCGAAACTTCTTAACGCTGGTAAGCATGTGTATATGGTAGATGCAACAGCGGGCTGTGGTATGGCAGATATGGTGACTGCCGCGCAGGTTAAAAGGGTTAAAGAAGAATATCCTGATGCAGCGGTTGTATGCTATGTTAATTCAAGCGCCGAGGTTAAGGCAGTATCAGACGTATGTGTAACCTCATCAAATGCAGTTAAGGTAGTAAAGGCATTAGAGGCAAAACAGATATATTTTATACCAGACCAGCATTTAGGAAGCTTTGTGGCAGCACAGGTACCGGAAAAAGAATTTATATATCACAATGGCTTTTGCCCAATACATAAGTTGATTGATGAAGAATCTTTATTAAAAGCAAAGGAAACCCACAAAGAAGCGTTAGTACTTGCGCATCCAGAGTGCGAGCAGGCTATCCTTAAGCACGCAGATTATATTGGAAGTACGGCGGATATAATAAAATTTGCCCGTACCAATACTGCTAATGAATACATAATAGCAACAGAAATCGGTGTTTTACATCAGCTAAAAAAAGAAAATCCAGCTAAGCAGTTTTTTGTGGTTAATGACAAACAGGTCTGTCATGATATGAAAAAGGTAACATTAGCAAAGCTTGAAAGCATTTTAAAAAATATCGATGTGCAAGAAGAAGTAAAGCTTTGCGATGACATTATTGAATCAGCAAAGAAACCACTTGAAAAAATGCTTGATTTAGCAAAATAGAAAAGAGGACAAAATGAAAACAGATATTTTGATTATAGGAAGTGGTTGTGCGGGCCTTTACTGTGCCCTTAATCTTCCAAAGGACAAAAATATAGTTATTATAACTAAGGGTGGTTTAGAACAAAGTGATTCATTTTTAGCTCAGGGTGGCATGTGTATGCTTAGAAATGATAAGGATTTTGAGAGCTATTTTGAAGATACTATGAAAGCCGGTCATTATGAAAATAATAAGGAATCAGTTGAGATAATGCTTAATTCTTCAAAGGACGTGTTGTTAGATCTTTTGATTTATGGCGTGGAATTTCAACGTGAAAAGGATGGAAGCCTAAGCTTTACTAAGGAAGGCGGACATTCGGAAAAGAGAATACTTTTCCACAAGGATATTACAGGTAAAGAGGTTACAAGTAAGCTACTTGCAAGAGTAAAGGAGCTAAGTAATGTGACACTTATTGAATATTGTGCTATGCTTGACATTGTATGTAAAGACAATGTTTGCTACGGCGCAGTAGTTAGAGATAAGGATGGTAAAATACATACAATAAGTGCTAATTATACCGTGCTTGCTTGTGGCGGTATAGGCGGTCTTTATAAGCATTCAACCAACTTTAAGCAGTTAACCGGTGATGGAGTTGCAATAGCCTTAGAGCATGGTATTGAGCTTGAAAATGTTAATTATGTACAGATACATCCAACAACCCTTTATACAGAAGAGAAGGAAGAGAGAAGCTTTTTGATATCAGAGTCAGTACGTGGCGAGGGCGCAGTGTTATACAATGCTAAAATGGAGCGATTTGTAAATGAACTTTTGCCAAGAGACCTGCTTACAGAAAAGATTTATGAGCAGATGGAAAAGGACAATATGCCTCACGTATGGCTTTCAATGGAAAATATTCCGGATGAAGAGATAGCCACTCATTTCCCTAATATAGTAAAGCATTGCAAGGAAAAGGGCTATGATGTATTTAATGAATGCATTCCAGTTGTACCGGCACAGCATTATTTTATGGGTGGTATTAAGGTTAACAGTTCAAGCCACACATCAATGGAACAGCTTTATGCAATAGGTGAGACTGCCTGCAACGGTGTTCACGGAAGGAATAGACTTGCAAGCAATTCCTTACTTGAAAGTCTTGTATTTGCAAAAAGAGCAGCCAAGGAAATGTCAAAGCAATTTGACGGCACAAGCTGCAATGATGAATTTGTTGAAAATGTTGATTTGACAAAATATGCAGATGGCGAGGCACTTGCAGAAAAATATAAAGAATTAGTATTAAAAGAAATAGAAAGGTTGAATGAAAAATCATGTACGATCCAATAACAATGAAATTAAACGTAGACCCATTTATTATAAGTGCATTAAAGGAGGATATTACAAGTGAAGACGTATCCACTAATGCAGTAATGAGAAAGGCTTGTAAGGGAGAGGTAGACCTTATTTGTAAGCAGGACGGTATTATCTGTGGTCTTACAGTATTTGCAAGAGTATTTGAGCTTATTGATGCAAATGTAGAAATAGAATTTATGGTAGCAGACGGTGATAAGGTAACAAATGGTCAGCTTATGGCAAAGGTAAGAGGCGATATCCGCACTCTCTTATCAGGTGAGAGAACAGCACTTAATTACCTTCAAAGAATGAGTGGAATTGCGACCTATACACATTCCATTGCAAGTCTTTTAGAAGGAAGCGGTATTAAGCTTTTAGACACAAGAAAGACAAGCCCTAATAACCGAATTTTCGAGAAATATTCCGTGAAAGTTGGTGGTGGCAATAACCACAGATATAACCTTACAGACGGTGTTTTATTAAAGGATAACCATATCGGTGCAGCAGGCGGTGTAAAAAATGCAATTGAGATGGCAAAGGCATATGCTCCATTTGTAAGAAAAATCGAGGTAGAGGTAGAAAATCTTGATATGGTAAGAGAGGCGGTTTTAGCTGGTGCTGACATTATAATGCTTGACAACATGACACCAGAGGTTATGAAGGAAGCTATTGAAATTATTGACGGAAAGGCTGAAATTGAAATATCAGGAAATGTAACACGCGAAAATATTGAGCGTATTAAGGGTCTTGGTGTAGATTATGTATCAAGCGGTGCATTGACTCACTCCGCACCTATTATGGACATTTCCTTAAAGAATCTTCATCCTATTGAATAACTTGGAGGAAGTATGGACGGAAAAGAAAGAAGAGAAAAAATAGTTTCGCTTTTGCAAAATGCTAAGGAACCAATATCAGGCAGTGCACTTGCGAAAATGCTTAATATAAGCCGTCAGGTAGTAGTTCAGGATGTGGCATTGTTAAAAGCACAAAATTGTGATATTATAAGCACATACAGAGGTTATATTTTGGAAAATAAGGCTGTGTGTAAGCGCATTTTTAAGGTTAAGCATACAGATGAGCAGACCGTAGAGGAATTAAATCTTTTTGTGGACTTTGGCGGCGTTGTAGAGGATGTTTTTGTATATCACAAGGTATATGATGTCATTCGTGCAGAGCTTGGCTTAAAGTCCAGAAAGGATGTTTTGGATTATATTCAAAAATTTAAGGATGGTAAGTCAAAGTCTCTAAAGGAGGTAACCTCAGATTATCATTATCATACTATTACAGCTGATAATGAAAATATACTTAATCAGATTCAAGACGAGCTTGAAAAGCGAGGCTTTTTAGCGGAACTTAGAGAATACGAGCCGATTGAATTACAAAGATAAGGAGATACTTATGAATATATTTATTTCGCATTCATCCTCTGAAGCAAAGGTGGCTAAAGAGATATGCAATGAGCTTGAAAATAATGGCAAAAAATGCTTTTTGGCGCCAAGAGATATACGCTCGGGCTATGAATATGCTGAAGAGATAGCTAATGGCATAGACAGTTCAAATGCAGTTCTTTTGGTACTTTCCAATGCTTCTAATAATTCGCCTCATGTATTAAGAGAGGTGGAACGTGCGGTAACTAAGCGAATACCAATTTTAGTATATAAGCTTGAAGAGGTTGAACTTACAAAGTCGATGGAATATTTCCTTATGACTCACCAATGGATACCGGCAAGAAAGGGTGATTATTCAGACGTTATAAGATGTGTGAATAATTTAGAAAACTCAGACAGAGTTATAGCACCAGTATCTATACCACAAAAAAAGAGCAAAAAGCCTTTATTTATAGCACTTGCAGGTATTGCGGCATTTGTTTTGGTAATTGCAGTAGCAATGGCCTTATTTTTAAATTCTGGCGATAATAATGAGGATGAGACTCCGTATGTAGCAGAGAAGAATAACACTACAACGGCTTCACAAAATCAAGACGTTACCGATGACAATAATGAAAATTCAACTCAGACAGCAACGAAGGGACCAACACAAAGCAATGGTGTTACACTTGGAGATACCCTCACAATAGGTAATTACAATGGCGAGGCAATAAGCTGGCGCGTAATAAAAATAAATGCGGATGGCAGTGCAGTTGTGGTTGCAAGAGATGTGCTTACGATGAAAGCCTTTGATGCGCCTGATAGTGGTACATACAATCATGACGGTACAACTAATTATATGTTTAATATGTCAGCATTAGAAAATGACGTAGAAAAGCAGGCATTTGTTCAAGGCAACAGTAGCTGGGCAAACTCAAATATAAGAACCTGGCTTAACTCCGACAAGGAAAATGTAAAATATGAAGGTCAGGCTCCGGTGGCTTCGGCAATGGCAGATTTGAAAAATGGATATCATCAGGAAAAGGGCTTTTTATGTAGCTTTAGTGATGAAGAGCTTGCAATGATAAAGACAAGTAGTGTAGTAACAAAGACAAATGCATTATCGCAGGATGAAACAATAACTACAGAAGATAAGGTGTTTTTATTGTCACTTGATGAACTTAAATGGTTCGAGGATGCAGACGTATCAATGCTTGCAGTTCCTACACAAAGTGCGATTGACAAAAATCAAACCTTCTGGTATAAAGACTATTGCGTGGATATGGGCGTTGAAACTATGATGTGGTGGCTTCGTGAACCAGTTACTGATAGAGGTTCAAGATGCTATCTTGTAGGAAATGGCTACCGTGAGGAAAATATTTTTACATGGGAAGTTGGAGTAGAAAGCTTTGGAATTCGCCCTGCAATGACCATAGATTTAAAGAAATACACTTCACAATAAGGAGAAAGTAATGAAAAAAATACTAAAGGTAACAGGTAAAGGAAGTATATCTCTAAAGCCGGATTCAGTAAGAATTTTTATTAATCTGACTGCAACAAAAAGAAGATATGATGAAACATTAGCACAGTCGGTAAAGGATGCTAATGAGATTAAGCAATGTATTGAAGAATTGGGATTTAGTAAGGAAGATTTAAAGACTAATTCCTTTAATGTAAATATGCAGTATGAAAATCAAAAGACGGCAAATGATGTATGGAAGAGAGTATTGGTAGGATACACTTATAGTCATCAGCTTAAATTGGAGTTTAAAAGAAATCAACAGGAATTAGGCAAAGTGTTATATGCACTTGCTAATTCTCAGCTTAAGCCAGAAATAGATATTACATATACAATTATGGATATTGAAAAAGCTAAGAACGAGCTTCTTGCAAGAGCGGTAGAGGACTCTAAAAATAAGGCTAAGATATTAGCAAAAGCATCAGATGTAAAACTTGGAGATATAGTAAATATAATATATTCCAAGGAAGAAAAAAGCTTTGTAACAGCACCTGTAAGGGCAATGGCGCTTAAAGGAGATGCAAGAAATGATTCTGCTTACGATATAGATATAGAACCAGATAACATAGTAGCAGATGACACAGTAACAATAATTTGGGAAATAAATTAAAAAAAACATTTATATTAAAGAGACGTTTTCGCTTCTTGTTGCACGTAATGGGTGCATAAGCTGCCAAAGACTCTTTAATATAAATGTTTTTTATTTAGTATCATATTGTTTTACTTTAATAATTTAAATAAGCTTCCAAGTATTCCGCCTGAACTGCTATCAGAAGAAGCGGCTTTTTTCTTAGTACTTGTCTTTTTTGTTGTTTTCTTAGTTGCCTTCTTGCTTGAAGAACTTGTAAGTGCTCCTGTGAGTAGTTCGGTTACATCCACGTTGTCAAGAAGTGAACCGATAAGTGTTTCTACACCAGAACTCTTATTTTCATCTTTATCAGCTTGTTGTCCCATAAGGCTCATAAGTAAAGGCCCAACTGCAGATAAAACATCGTTAGTCTTAGAACTTGATACACCTGTGCTTTTAGAAACAGATTTTGTAATGTTTGATTTGTCAGAACCTAAAAGGTGAGTGATAATCTTAGAACCATCTTTTAAGTCAACATTGCTTAAAAATCCTTTTAAATCTGATGTGTCAGATTTTGCATGGTCAGATAAAGCTGTAGCAAAGCTCTTTGAAGTACTTGAATCCTTAGCCTGCGATGTTGCACCGCTTAAAAGAGAAGGAAGTGCTTCTGCTAATACATTTTTTACATCCTTGTTAGATACACCAGTTGATTTGCTAATACCCTTAACGCTGTCAGAGCTTAACAAAGTACTGGCAAGTTTTGATAAATCCATAGTTTACCTCCGAAATATATTTATAAGTGTATTATCCACCAAACGACAAAACAAGTCAAGAAATTTGATAAATCTTCCATAAGTACTTGCCTGATTCAACAAAATTATAGTATAATAAAGGTACTTGTTATTATATAAAAAAGGAGACGAGGATTTTTATGGCAGAAGCTAAGAAAAAGAAAATTGTGTCAGCTGACACAGGCAAAGAGGTAGAAGCTGGTTCTAAGAGATCAGTAAAACAAGCAGCACCTGTAGGCAATGCAACAGGTTACCGTGTAGGAGCAGTACTTTTATGGATCGTGGCTATTGCTCTTGAAGTAGTTGCAGTATTGATGTTTATTGGTAAGATTGACCTTAAATTTATGCAGGTATTATATCAGATGATAGCAGCATTAGTGCTTGATTTAATATTTGTAATTATTGGTTCTACATTGTGGAAGAAGGCTAATCATATTAAGCCAGCAAGCGAGAAGAATCCAGTATTATTCTGGTTATGGAATAACATGGGACTTATCGTATGTGCATTTGCATTTATTCCATTTGTTATACTTGCTTTAACTAACAAGGAAGCAGATAAGAAGACTAAGGCAGTTGCAACTGTAGTAGCTATTATCGCTATGTTGATTGGTGGTTTAGTAAGTTATGATTGGAATCCTGTTTCAAAAGAAGAAAAGGATGCAGCTATGACAACAATCACAACAGATGTATACTGGGCTCCATTTGGTAGAGTATATCATACACATGAAGATTGTGGACATTTAAATAAATCAGAAAAGCTTACAGTTGGTTCTGTTGAAAAGGCTATTGAAGAAGGACGTACACGTTTATGTTCATCATGCGCTAAGAAGGACGATATCCAGGGCGTAGCAACAGATGGTAGTTCGACAAGTGACGATTCGTCAGAAGACACAACAACAGCAGGTTCTAACGAATAATATAATAACATTTAGGACAGTCATTTATATGACTGTCCTTTTTTGTTCCATAGGAAAGAGCTAAAATATATACTAGATATGCTAAGTTTTTCTGATGGCATACCGATATATAGTATAGGTGTTTAAAGAAAGTTTCTGATAGAGGAAGAACGTATGATAATTCAGCATAATATGGCAGCACTTATGGGTGCAAGAAACATAGGCATAAATACTAACTTAAAAGCTAAGGCATCAGAGCGTTTAGGCTCAGGCTACCGTATTAACCGTGCAGCAGATGATGCGGCGGGTTTGTCGATATCAGAAAAAATGCGTTGGCAGATTCGTGGACTTAATAAGGCATCTAATAATGCGCAGGATGGTATTTCTATGATACAGACAGCAGAAGGTGCGCTTAGCGAGATGCATTCTATTTTACATCGTATGAATGAACTTGCTACGCAGGCTGCTAATGACACAAATACAGATTTGGATCGTGAGGCAATTCAGCGTGAGATTACACAAATTCAGGCTGATATAGATAGAATTTCAGATACAACTGAATTTAATACAATACCAGTGCTTAGAATGGAATCCTTAGTAAAGGTTAATGGTAGCAATTCTCCAAAGGATGTATCCTTAGAACAAAAAGTTAATGTTACGCCACCTAATGGAGTGCCACATAATGTATATGGAGCAACAATCGATTTTTCAGATGTTTCAAGTGCTAATATTTCGGATATGATAGGTAAAGAATTTACAACAACCTGTACAGCAAATTGTGATCAGGTATTTAATTTCAAGTTTACAGATGCTGATACATCAACTGTTAACATACAAGGAAGTTCTATGTATGTTGAAATAGGCATAAATAATCCGAATATTTCTAATGGTACAGACCTTGTTAATGAAATTATGCAAATGGCACAAAGTAAACAAAGCGAGGCTCCATTTAACAGCTATACAAGTCCATATGGCGATATATTTATCGGCCACGTTAACGGAATGGCATCAGATGGTAGCAAATTACATATGTACGCAGTTTCGGGTGGACCTCCATACGCAGATGGAATGGGACTTTTAAAGGTAGATAAGCTTATCGATGTAGAACATACACTTCTTTTGCAGACAGGTTCAAAAGAAGGGGAGACTATTCCATACGTTATAAGAACTATTAATTCCCAAACCTTAGGAGTAAATCCTTTAAGCGTAGATAACAATGAAAATGCAGGCAAGTCAATGACAGCTATCCAGAATGCTGTAAGTTCAGTTTCTGAATACCGTTCTTATTTAGGAGCACTACAAAATAGATTAGAACGTACAATTCTCAATTTGGATAATACAGTAGAGAATACACAGGCAGCAGAAAGCCGTATTCGCGATGCTAATATGGCAAAAGAAATGCTTGATATGACAAAATATAATATGCTTGAACAGGTAGGAACAAGCTTCCTTGCTCAAGCAAATAGTAGTGTAGAAGGCGTTTTATCATTGCTTCAATAAAATGAAAGAGAGAATCTAAACGATTCTCTCTTTTTTATAATCTGCCTTCTACATATACGCCATTATTAATACTACTAATGTACATATCACCGTCGTTAAGGTCAAAAAAACGTTTGATAAAATCTTGGATTGTAGCATTTTCATAATGATTATAGAAAATGCGAACCAAATCATCACCGGTATACTGATAATCTAATTGCATACCGTTGTAAGGAGTGTGACATTCTGAACAGGCTGCAATTCTTACAAGATCAAGTCCATTGTGATATCTCGTTTCCTTAACATCAGGATCTTCTTCAAACTGACCTAAATAATAAACAACAAGGTCGTCTTTCGTACTTACATTTGCAAAAAAATTAGTATTATTATAATCAATATATTCTTTCATAATGTACCTCCTTTTAGTTTATATAATAATTGTAGTTTATATTTCGCTAAATGTAAAGATGTGTTATAATCAAAATAGTTGTAAAGCAAAGGAGGAACAAATATGATATACAAGAATTTTAAGGATAAAAAGCTATCGGCGTTGGGTATGGGCTGTATGCGTCTTCCCGTAATTGACTCAGATAATTCAAAGATTGATATGGAAGCTAGTAAAGAGATGATTGCATATGCATTTGAAAAGGGTATTAACTATTTTGATACAGCGTGGGGCTACCATGGAGGTCAGTCAGAGCTTGTAATGGGTGAGATATTAAAGGATTATAAAAGAGACAGTTTCTATCTTGCAAGCAAATTTCCAGGCTACGACTTAGAAAATATGGAAAAGGTCGAAGAAATATTTGAAACACAGCTTAATAAATGTCAGGTAGATTATTTTGATTTTTATTTGTTCCACAATGTATGCGAAGTTAATATAGATGGGTATCTTGATGAGAAATTCGGCATATACGAGTATCTTATGAAACAAAAGGAAAATGGCAGAATTAAGCATCTTGGTTTTTCGACACACGGCACACTTGATACAATGAAAAGATTTCTTGATGCCTACGGCAAGGACATGGAATTTTGTCAGATACAGCTAAACTGGTTAGATTGGGATTTCCAAAATGCTAAAGAAAAAGTAGAATTATTAAGAGGATACAATATTCCAATCTGGGTAATGGAGCCGGTTAGAGGTGGTTCTTTAGCAAGTCTTAATAAGGTATATGAGGACAGATTAAAGACTCTTAGACCAGAGTGGACTATGCCAGAGTGGGCATTTCGCTTCTTGCAGAATATAGACGATGTAACAGTGACCTTATCCGGTATGTCTAATTTCTCGCAATTAAAGGAAAATATTGATACCTACGGAGAAAATGTTGTAATGTCAAAAGAGGAGATAGATACTTTGTTAGACATAGCAAAGGATATGACTTCAAAAAAGACACTCCCATGTACAGGTTGTCGATATTGTACAACTTATTGCCCAATGGAGCTTAATATTCCGTGGTTTATTGAACTATATAACGAGCACATTTATTCTGGTGGCGGATTCATTGCACCAATGGCATTAGATGCTATGGAAGACGGTAAGAGACCGTCAGATTGTATAGGCTGTCAGGCATGTGAAGCAGTATGTCCACAAAACATTAAGATTAGTGAAATGATGGCAGACTTTACTGCAAACATAAAATGGGAAGATTAGAATATGAATAAAGCAAAAACAATTCTTTTAAAAGAAAATTTGACCTGCGTACTTTGCAAAGATGATATTACATACAAATCTACACTTCGTGGTGTAAAACCCTTATATCAATGGCTAAAAGAAAGCATAGATGCAAAAGACTTTGAGGCGGCAGATAAGGTGGTTGGGAAAGCAACAGCATACCTTTATGTGTTATTAAAGGTCAGTACATTATATGCGAGAGTTATTAGTAGACCTGCCCTTGCAGTATTAAAGGAGCACAATATTGAAGTAGAGTACGAGATGCTTGTGGATAATATCATCAACAGAAAAGGCGATGGAATATGTCCGTTTGAAGCGGCTGTAATGACCATAGATAATGCAGACAGTGCTTATATCAAAATAGGTGAAAAGCTAAAAGAAATGGGCTTATACTAATGTTTAGGAATATTTTAGAAAAATTACCTTGTAAGTTTGACGAAAATAAAGTATTATATTATGGGTTGGGGTGTCGTATTTTGGCGCCCCACTATAATTTTATTAAAAGGATGTAAGTATGGACACAGTTTTGATGATTATTAAACTTTTAGGTGGTCTTGCCATGTTTTTATATGGTATGGAGATCATGGGAGATGGATTAAAACAGGGCTCAGGTAATACACTTAAGAAAGTCTTAGGTAAATTAACACATAATGTATTTTTAGGACTTTTAACAGGTGCACTTGTAACAGCAGTTATTCAAAGTTCAACAGCAACTATTGTATTGACAGTTGGTTTAATTGGTGCGGGAATCTTGAATCTTAAACAAGCGGTTAGTATTGTGCTTGGTGCTAACATTGGTACTACTGTTACGGCACAGATTATCCGTTTGATGGATATTGATTCTTCGGGCGGTTCAATACTTGCATTTTTTAAGCCGGATACACTTGCTCCAATTGCTCTTGTTATTGGAATTATTTGCGTAATGTTTATTAAAAAAGAGAGCAGTAAGAATGTAGGAATGATAGCATTAGGCTTTGGTATTCTTTTTATGGGCTTACTTGGTATGACAGATGCAGTAGAGCCACTTTCAAGCTCAAAAGCATTTGCAGATATACTTGCTCGTTTTTCGGATATGCCATTGCTTGGTATTGTTACAGGTCTTGTAACGACTGTTATTGTACAGAGTTCATCTGCTATGGTAGGTATATTACAAGCACTTTCATCAACAGGTGTTATGACATTTAATATCGTATATCCTATTATTATGGGTATCAATATAGGTACATGTGTAACAACAGCGTTAGTATGCTCAATTGGTTCATCTAAGGATGCAAAGCGTACAGGTGTAGTACATATCGTATTTAACATTATTGGAACAGTTATATTTATGATTATAATGGAAGTGTTGCGTAAAGCAGGATTTATGCCAGAATTATGGGACGGAGTAGTAGACAGTGGTGTTATTGCTAACTTCCAGACAATATTTAACCTTGTAACAGCTATAATATTACTTCCATTTACAAATTTACTTGTAAAGTTTGCATGTGCAATCGTTAAGGATGATGAAGAAAATGAAGTTAAATATCCAGAGCTTACAGCACTTGATAAGAAACTTATGATTACACCACCGCTTGCACTTGCTGAGGTTACAAAGATAGCTATTCATATGGCAAATGTAGCAAGGGATAATTTTGAACTTAGCTTAAAGCAATTTGAAGAGTTTGATGCTGAGAGATCAGAGCTTATAAGTGCAACTGAAGAAAAGTTAGACTGTTTTACTGACAGAACAGACAATTATCTTATTGAGCTTTCA
Source organism: Lachnospira sp. (assembly GCA_015057605.1). Taxonomy (GTDB): domain Bacteria; phylum Bacillota; class Clostridia; order Lachnospirales; family Lachnospiraceae; genus SIG291. The sequence continues at coordinate 109,637 of SVDX01000001.1, forward strand.
AGCCATATAAAAAATGCAGCGGATAAGCGCCACCACAACATGCTTATGCAATGTATAAGTGATATCGAAAGAATAGGTGACTATGCAACTAACTTTGACGAGCTTGCAAAGAAAAAAGTAGATACAGAGGTAAGCTTCTCGGAGACAGCAATTAAGGAATTTGATATAATTAAAGACGCAGTAAGTGAGATTATAAGACTTGCCATCGAAGCAATGACAGAGGAAAATGATTATGTAGCAAGACGTATTGAACCATTAGAAGAGGTCATTGACGATATGGTATTGCTTCTTAAGAATCGTCACAGAGACCGTCTCTGCCAGGGCATTTGCTCAATTAACGGCGGACTTATATTTATGGATATTTTAACTTACTTAGAGCGTACAGCAGACCAGTGCTCAAGCATTGCAATGCTTCTTTTAGGTAAGAATAATGATGAAATTTCACAAAATCACCACTTATATATGCAGGAACTTCATGCTTCTTCTGACCAGTCGTACTTGGCTGAACAGGAAAACAGAAGGGAGCAGTACTTAACACCGCTTAAGAGAATGATATAACTACTAAAAGGTACTGTAATATTGATAGGCAGTATCTTTTTGTTTTGTAAATTAATTAAAAAATAGACAGAGGAATATTATGATTGCTAAAAATAAGGGATTGATAGCAGGCATATGTTTAATAGTATTTATGATAGCTATTACAGTTGCTTGCGTAAAAAATCCACAAAATTCGAACAACATAACAAGCTCTTGGCCTACGGAAGAAACGTGCCTGCCATATGTGCCACCTACTATTGAGGAGGCTACTTCATCAATTATTCAGGGTGGAATAACACAAGCACCAACACAGGCAAAAACAGAAGATACAACACAAGCCACAACGCAGCCACCTACCGAGGCACCAACACAGCCACCTACCGAGGCGCCAACACTAAGTGAAGCCTATTTAATGGCACAGAAGCTTAATGCTGGTATAAATATAGGAAATGCCTTAGATGCATATGGCTCAGGTACATTTGATGATATGACAGATTATGAATTATCATGGCATAACCCACGAATTACACCTGAATTATTTGTATATATAAAGGAATTGGGCTTTGACACAGTAAGAATACCAGTAACATGGTTTGAACATATAGATGCAAATGGCAAAATTGATTCAGCTTGGATGAAGAGAGTGTGTGAAGTGGTTGATTTTGCATTAGATGCTGATTTGTACGTTATAATAAATGCTCATCACGATAAATGGTATATGCCATTTAGCTACAATAAAGAAAATTCCCTTGCACAAATTGAAAATGTATGGGGACAGATAGCGATGGCATTTAGAGATTACGAGAAAGAACTCATATTTGAAGGCTTCAACGAGCCAAGATTGGTTGGAACCTCAGGCGAAAGGGGCTTTGGCGACGCAAGCAGTTATGAGGTTATCAATGCAAACAATGCCAAATTTGTTGAGGTAGTAAGAAAAACTGGTGGCAATAATGTCGACAGATACCTTATGCTGACATCTTATATGGCAACAAACAATAAGGTTGCGCTAAATGAAATGATAATACCCGAGGATGACAGGTTGCTATGGTCATGTCATGCATATACGCCAATTCAGTTTACTCATAAGGATGGCAACACTAACAATTGGGATGAAGACGATTATGATTCAGTATCGGGGATAAATACCGCTATAAGACATATGAAAGCATTTAGTGAGGCTAATAATATTCCAGTTGTAGTAACAGAGTTTGGTGCTGTTTACAAGGGAAATGAAGCCGATAGAGAGGCATGGTGCCGTTATATAGTAGATGCATTTAGTGATGCCTCTATTCCGTATATATGGTGGGATAATAATTACATAGAAGATTATCCAAACACCTACGGTTTAATAGATAGAGAGAAACTTATAAGCAAGTATCCTAATATTATAAAGATACTTACAAGACAGGATAATAGGTAAAAATATGAATTTAAAAGGGAAGATAATTGCATTACTATTAGTTATAGTAATAGGGACGATACTACTAAGTGTAGTGGAAGAAAAATTAAATCCGACTGTAAATGAACTGACAGTCGACAGAAAACAGCAACACATACAGGCTATGGAGAGTGGTGCAAATCCTTCGATTGGAACAACAACAATAGCAGAAGATGGTACTGTTGGTAAGAATTTTGTCAGTCATTTACCATTGGTAGTTATAGACATAGGTAATCAAAAAATACCTGTTACAAAGAGATTTGCGCTTAATGAGTATGGCGATGAAATAATAGAGCATACAGGTGCAGATCCATATGTAGAGGGTTATATACATCTTATTGATAACCCTGATTATATTAATTCATTGACGGACACAGCGACAATGACTTCAAATATGAAAATAAAGTATCGTGGAAATACATCACTTACTCTTGAAAAAAAGCAATATGGAATAAAGCTATATAATGAGGATGGTACTAACAGAAGAGAGTCAGTGCTTGGTATGACAGCTAATAATGATTGGGTACTTAATGGTTCAATGATTGATTCAACTCTTATAAGAAATTATATGTCTTATAATTTGGGAAGTGTATTTTTTCCATATACAACAGAAGTACGCTATTGTGAGGTCATTTTAAAAAGAGGAGACATTTACAAATATCAGGGCGTTTATCTTATGATGGAAAAGGTAGAGGAAGGCAACGAGAGAGTTGATTTAAAGGATTATCAAAAGGGCGATGATTTTGTAAGCTACCTTCTTTGCCGAGATAGACAGGATAGTACAGAACTGCAACTATCTACATATGGCTCAAAGAATAGATTAAGCTATGGTGCTTTGTCAGTCTTATATCCTACTACAGATATATTAGACAGCTATGCACTTGATTATATAACCAAGGATATTGATAACATTGAGAAAATTCTATACTCTGACGATGTACAAATATTTTCGACATGGACAGAGTATTTAGATACACAATCATTTATTGATTATTTCGTATTTAACGAAATGATGGGTAATTTCGATGCCGGTGAAAACTCGACTTATATGTATAGAAATCAGAGTGGAAAGCTTTGCATGGGACCGGTATGGGATTATGATGGAGCTATGGATAATTATTCGGCAATGCTTTATAATCCACAGCAAATAGTATTTGATGAGCAGCCATGGTTTGACAGGCTCTGCCTTTCAGAGGTTTATGTTAATGGACTTATAAAACGCTATGGTGAGCTAAGAGGATCTATATTGTCTGCTGAGTATTTAAATGCGTATGTAGATGAAGTAAGCAGATTTTTAGGAAATGCGGCACTAAGAGAATGGAGCCGTTGGGAGCATGTGTATGGTGTAAATGGTTCATTTGATTCTGAATACGACCAAGATGGATATTCGGTTGACAGAACGAGAGAGCACTACAATGAAGAGGTGCAACGATTAAAGGATTATTTTTCTATGAAAGAGATTTTTATGGAAGATGGTCTTGAAGAGTTGCAAGATGATGCTAAAAAAACATCGAATTTCTACGGTCAATATTTAGTAATTATTTTAATATTAGTATTAGTGTGCTCGGCGGTACTTATAAGCAGAAGAAAGTATTTTAAATAGGAGGGAAACAAATGGTATTTTCAAGCTTAACATTTTTATTATATTTCCTGCCTATTACTATTTCAGTATATTTTCTTTTGGGCTTTTCTATAAAGTTACAGAATACTTGGCTACTTATAGCCAGCCTTTTCTTCTACGCATGGGGAGAGCCAGTATATGTGCTTATACTGATTGCTTCTGTTATTATTAACTACATATTGGGCTTATTTATAGGGAAATATAAGGACAAAAATAAATCTGTTGCCAAGGTATTTATGGTAATAGACGTAGTTGTAAATATAAGTATTTTATTTGTATTTAAATATATGGGATTCTTTGTTGGTATTATTAATGGCATAATAGGATTTGAATTGCTTGTAGTACCACAAATAGTACTGCCTATTGGTATTTCATTCTTTACCTTCCAGGCACTATCTTATGCGGTTGATGTATATAGAGGCGATGCAAATGTGCAAAAGAACCCATTCTATATGGGACTTTATGTTGCATTTTTCCCGCAGTTAGTAGCAGGACCTATCGTAAGGTATAAAACCATTGCAGAGTACATAAATAGCCGAAAATTTAATATAGACACCTTTAGCGATGGTGTATGCAGATTTGCAGTGGGATTAATAAAAAAGGTACTCATTTCAAATACTATCGCTGTAGTGGTTGATAAAATATATTTATTAACAGAAACGGGTGCAGATTTATATTCAGTGTCAGTAGTAATGGCGTGGACTGGAGCTATTGGATATATGCTTCAGATTTATTATGACTTCTCGGCATATTCGGATATGGCTATTGGCTTGGGTAAGGTATTTGGATTTGAATTTGAAGAAAACTTTAATTATCCGTATATATCAAAGGGAATCGGTGAATTTTGGCGAAGATGGCATATATCCCTTGGAACATGGTTTAAGGAATATGTGTATTTCCCATTAGGTGGTTCACGTGTTGATAATCAAGACTTTATGGTTCGTAACACATTCATAGTATGGTTTTTGACAGGCCTTTGGCATGGTGCTTCATGGACATTTATTCTATGGGGCTTGTACAATATGATATTCATACTTGTAGAACGTTTACTTGGATTTGAAAAATGGAAAAATTATTTTGGCTTAAAGTACTTATACAGCAACCTTATAGTGCTCTTTGGATGGGTGCTGTTTAGAGCTGAAAGCTTGTATGTTATGAGAGAATTTTTTGCTAATATGTTTGGTGTAAATGGCAATAAATTTGTAGATGCTACATCAATTATGATATTAAAGGAATATTGGATGGTTTATATACCGGCTATAATCTTTAGTGCACCAATAGCTAAAATGCTTAGAACGAAGCTTTTAAATCATGATAGGCTTATAGTTAGAGGCACGTGCAAAGTGGCATATGTGCTATTGTTAGCATTAGGTATTACGGTTACAATGCTTTGTCTTATCAGAGGCGGATATAATCCATTTATTTACTTTAATTTCTAAGAGGAGAATTATGAAAAATAGAAAAATAGAAAATTACATATTTTCAGTAATATTTTTTGTGGCTATGTTTGCATTTGCAATATTATCGGCACTGCAGACGGTACCAGAGTTAAAAAAAGTGCTTGAAGATGTTACAGAGGAGAACAAATCGGAATTAGTAAATTCTGTAGATACCTGTATAAATGAGAACGTATATATGCGATACGAGTGCGTAGAAATGTACGGGACTCTTAACAGACTTCTTGGTAAAAAAGAAATTAACGGCTTTGATTATGCAGTAGATAAAAATGGCTCATACAACTCAGTAAACTTCTGGCTTTTAACGGAGCTTGATGCTGCACAAAGATATGCACAGCAGTTATTGATGTTAAAGGAAGAAGCGGAGGATGAAGGTGCAGAGTTTGTCTTTCTTGCATTTCCTAACAAGTATAATGAAAAATGGTGTGAGGGCTACGAAGGCATACCATACAATGGCTATAATGAGATGATGGATCAGCTACTTTTGTGGAACAGAAGATATGGTATTAACTATATAGATTATCGTGAAATGCTTGCAAATAAAGGGCTTAGCTTTGAGGAAATGTTCTACAGGACAGATCACCACTGGAATGCGATGACAGCATTTTATGCTTTTGAAGAATTAGTGGGTTATATGAATGAGAAATTTGATGCAGAGCTTGATAGTGATGGCTATTACAGAGATATCAGAAATTATAATGTTGAAATATTAGAAAAATCATTTTTAGGCTCATCAGGAAGAAAGGCAGGAATAGCCTTTGGAAATCAGGAGCTTGAGGATTTTCACAAGATAGTACCTAAATTCAATAGAAGTATTACCTTGAATGGAAAAACTGGCGGTTATTTGGATACGGTGTTGCTTGAAAAAAGATTGGAAAAAGGAATAATATATGAAAGCGATATGTATAGCTTTTATATGGATGGCGTTTCTGCAAAAGAAATAATTATCAATAATGATAATCTAGATGGACCAAAGATTCTTTTTATAAGAGATTCATATGCGTCTCCACTGATTGTAGATATGATTCCGCTGTGTAGCCAGATAGACTGCATTTGGGGTAAATATGCAACAGATGAAGTAGTAAAAGATATTGTGAATAAAGGAAATTATGATTACGTGTTAGTAGGCTACTATACAGAAAATCTTAACGATGAATTTTTCCAGTTTTATGTTAATGATTATCCGGAGGAATAGTATGTTAGATATACTTAGAGAAGAGAAAAAATATGTACTTCCTTTATTTAGACTTATGTACATAAAGGGACAGTTAGAGGCCACTCTGCACGGGGATGCCTTTAATGGAACAAAGCCTTATATGGTTAGATCCTTATACTTTGATTCGGTATATGATGTGGATTATAACGAGAAGGATATGGGCTTAAATGATAGAAAGAAAATACGATTGCGAATATATGATACAGATGCAACAAAGGCAAAGCTTGAATATAAGGCAAAGAGTGGTTCGATGCAGCATAAGCAGTCAATAACTATTGCGCGTGAGGATGCAATAGAAATGACAAAGGGAAAATATGATGTGCTGTTAAAATATGATGAAGAGCTGGCTGGTTTTTTGTATCGAAAAATGACAATGGAAGCGTATATACCAAGATGTGTTGTGCAGTATGACAGAATTGCATTTGCTACAGGTGAAAACAATACAAGAATTACCTTAGATATGAACATTTCATCTAATGAAGGCAATTTTGATATATTTGATAAGAATTTACAACTGTATCCTGTTATGAACATGGATAAAGCAATACTTGAGGTAAAATATAACAGATTTTTACTTGGTTATGTAAAGAGAGTGCTACAGTCAGTAGATATGGTAGAAATGTCTGCGAGCAAGTATTGTATGGCGCGAAAGTACGGGCTTGGAGGTGAATGCTTATGAAAGATTTATCGAATTTGCTGCTGACATTATTATCTTCTGGTTTATGGGGGATGATAATAGCTGGCTTATACAAATATAGTCATTCAAGAGCAATTTTTCCAAAGAGAATGCAGACATCATTGATTATATATTCTGTGATTTCGGCATTAATGCTGTATCTTGACTTTAGTGTTGGCGGAATAGCGCTTATTGGTGCGGTTACACTTATGAGATTTAGAAATCCCATAAAGGACCATAGAGATGTATTGTACGTATTTTTGGCAGTAGCGAGTGGCTTTGCATGTGCAACTCATCAATTCTTACTATTAGCTGTGTGCGTTGTAGTCGTGATGGTTTGTATGATGGTTACGGGTGCATTTCGTAATGAAAATCGTATTTTACTTGTAGTAAGAGCTGAGGCTACGCAAGAGGAAGAATTAATAGAGCATATAATGCAGACAAGCAATGACTTTTTAAAAATGCTTTATAATAATTCGACTGATGACTATACAGAATTTATATATGAGGTAAAAAATAAGTGCGGAGATAAGATTGCATGGTGCGAAAAATTCAAACGCCGCTTATATGACACTAAGAATATAAAGGAGATTAATATTCTACATCAGATGGATGATATAGGAATATAAAATAAGGTGAGGAAAATATGAAAAAGAAAAATTGGAGAAAAAATATAGTAGTTACATTGGCCATTATAATGTTAATGGTGTATCTTATATGGCGTACATTTTTTACTTTGCCAATTGGCTATGGCGCAGTAACATTAGCGTGTGGTATATTAATGCTTTTATGCGAGGCTGCGACTGGCTTAGAAAATATATTACATCTATTTATGGCAACAAATGTATATGAACCTGAATTACCATATATACCAAAAGACTGGTACCCAGATGTAGATGTATTTATTGCAACACATAATGAACCGGAAGAATTGTTGTATAAAACGGTAAATGGTTGTGTACATATGGACTATCCGGATAAGAGCAAGGTACATATTTGGATATGCGATGATGGCAATAGAGAAAGTATGGCACAGCTTGCTAAGAAAATGGGTGTAGGCTACTTTGGACTTGCCAATAACAAGCTTGCAAAGGCCGGAAATTTAAATAATGCACTATCAAAAACAAGTGGAACGCTTATTGCAACCTTTGATGCAGATATGATTCCGACACATGATTTTTTGATGAAAACAGTACCATATTTCTTCCTTCCTAAGGTAAAAAAGCTTAAAAATGGCACCTGGGTTGCAAGAAAAGAGGATGAAATAGACAAGGATTATAAGATTGGATTTATACAGACACCACAAAACTTTTATAATCCAGATTTGTTCCAGTTTAATTTGTATTCAGAAAATAAGATTCCAAATGAGCAGGACTACTTCTTTAAAGAAGTAAATGTAAACAGAAATAAGACAAATACTCCTATATACGCGGGTTCTAATACACTTATATCAAGAGAAGCCTTAGAGCTTGTTGGAGGAATTGCAACAGGTACAATTACAGAGGATTTTGAAACAGGTATAAAAATTCAAAACGAAGGCTACAAATGCTATGCAACCTCAACAGTACTTGCACATGGTTTAACACCAACAACCATTGATGCGCTTATAAAACAACGTGAACGTTGGGCAAGAGGCTGTATATATTCACTGCGTAGAACTAAGCTGTGGAATCAAAGAAAAATGTCATTTAAGGCAAAGCTTAGCTACTATTCGTGCGAATTGTATTGGTGGTCATTCTTTAGACGATTTGTGTTCGTGTTAGCGCCAATTATATTTGTACTATTCAATGTACCGGTTATTATTAGTGGCGTATGGGGAATGTTTATCGTATGGCTGCCATCATACCTGATGATGATGATTGCAACCAAAACAGTATCAAGTAAAATAAGAAATCCAAAATGGAGTATTATTATTGATACGATTATGTACCCATATCTTGTAGTGCCTATATGTAAAGAGGCGCTGGGTATAAGAAAAACACAATTTGATGTTACAGAAAAGAAGAGAGCTACGATAGAAGAAAGAGATTTGTCATTGGCAATTCCGCACATTATCCTTTCGATATGTTCAATATTTGCCATAATTGTAGCGGTATACCAAATAATACAATATGAAAGCGTTGGACCGATTATTATTTTATTCTGGTTATTAGTAAACTTCAATGCACTTATCATGAGCGTATTCTTTATGCTTGGAAGAACTAATAAGCGTATGACAGAGAGATATTTAGCAAGCCTGCCAATTATATTAGAGGTACAAGAAGACATAATGGCAAGAACATATGATATTTCAGAAACAGGCTTTTCAGTAAATATGGATAGACCAGTGCTTTTGCCAACAGACGAAGATATACCAACAATAATATATGGTGAGCGTTACAAGGCAAATCTAAAGGCGAAAATAGTTCATACTAAGCAGATAGGTGATGTATGGCGATATAGCTTTGAAATCACAGAATTAGATGAGAAAAATAAAAAAGAATACTTCCAGTTAGTATATGACAGAGAGCCTTCGCTTCCTGAAATAATAGACTCAACAGATAGCATATTTGAAAACTACAAGGTAAATATTAATAAGCGCGGAATCAGTGAACGTACTGAAGCAAGCAAGAGAACAACACAGCGTATCGAGCTTGAGAGAATATTCTTAGCGGATAACGGTGGAAAATATTTAGTAGACGATTATAATTTCAAATATGTGCTTATAAAGGATGCAGATAACAAAGAATATCCAAAGGAAATGCGCCTGTATCCAGATGCAGATAACAAAGAAATTGCATTTGAATTAGAGCTTGAAAGAATGATATCAGAGGATAAATATTTATACTACATAAAGAATTACGATGATATTTCATACGATAAACAATTTAACGAAATACTCGATAAGTGGATAGAAAAATAGAAACGAAAGGAACTATGCAAAAATGAAACAGGATATATTAGAAATGTTGAGCAAAAGCTCGACAACGCTTAGTACACAGGAAATTATCACAAATTTTGTGGTTGCATTAGTGTTAGGAATGGTTATATACATTTCTTACAGAACCTCACACACAAGAGTAACTTATAGCAGGAGATTTAACGTATCCTTGCTTATGCTTACAATGGTAACAACATTAGTTATGAGTGTAATTGGTAACAATATAGCATTGTCACTTGGTATGGTTGGTGCGTTATCTATCGTGCGTTTCCGTACAGCTGTAAAAGATCCAAGAGACACAGCTTATATCTTCTGGTGTATCGCTATCGGTATTTGCTGTGGCGTAACAGAATACATAATCGCAAGCATCGGTACAGCATGCATATTTGTACTTTTGGTTCTATTTGGCTTAGCTCAGGACAACCTAAGATACTTACTTGTTATAAGAGGTGCCAGACAAAGTGAAGCAGCAATTATCGCAACTGTAAAAGAATATTATCGTAACAAGGCAGTTTTAAAGGTAAATAACTCAACATTAGATACAACAGAGTTTATATTTGAAGTGCCACAAAAAATCGTAAAGGCTAATAAAAACGAAGAAAATATAACAGAGGTTTTATATAAGCTTGAAAATATAACAGCTGTTAACTTGATAGCTCAAAGCGACGAGATGAGATAATATTTATGGGGAAAAAGAAAAACGCAGTAATTATAATTCTGTTGGTTTTAATATGCATAGGGATTATTGTAACGGTGGTCTTTTTAAGCAAGAATGGTGATAATACTATCAAGGAAGGTGGTAGTAGCGAGCTAACCAAAGCCCCAACAGAGGCGACGACAAATCCTACAACAAAAGCAACAGAAGAAGCTACGCAGGACAGTGCAACTGCACCGACTGAAGCACCAACAGAGGCACCAACGCAGGCACCGACACAAGCGCCAACAGAACAATATGATGTAATAAAACACACTAATTCAGATACCTTTATAATGCCTGATAAATATAACACAGGCGCGAAGGGTACACTCACTGAGTCGGGACTTGCCAATATGATTGGAACTATTCAATTTGCGGCAGGTAACAATGGAACTGCAAATGTATTGGATTTTTATTATAGAAATGGCGATGTAGAAGGAGAAGTTGTAATTGAAAATATTGATTTCTCAGCATACAGCACCAACTTGTTTAACGATGCTAAAGTAGAAAGGAATATAAAGATTATATTTAACAATTGCAAATTTAAAAGCTTTGCAGGAAACAGGACAGGTCTTGGAAGCATTTCATTTGTATTTAATAATTGCTCGTTCGTAAGTTTTTCAGGCAGTAATGCTACATTTAACAAGTGTTCATTTGCTGGCTCTTATAGTGACGGTATGAATCCATTTGTAAATGTTTTTGTCAATGATTGTTATATATATGACCGTTCAAGTGCTGACACAGCGGGAGCAGGTAAGCATACGGACGGTACGCAGATATATGGTTACGCTGGCTATGATACTAAAAATATTTCCTATAAAAATTGTAGATTTGAAATGCCTGCAATTAATATGGGCGAGAATACCGCAGGTATAAATGCACCTTTAATGTTACAGACAGAGTATAGCAATGGTTACAATATTACATTTTCAGATTGTACAATTAATGGCGGTGGATATAGCATTTACGCCCATGCCTGCAAGGAAACTTCAATAGATAATATTTTGTTTAAAAATATCGCTGTAGGTGGGACTATGCGATTTGGCGTTATTTATCCAGATTTGGATGATAATGTTGTATTAGATAATATTTATGGTACGAAGGATTTATATGTGGGTTCTGTGTGGAAAGATTCAAACGGAACACATATTAGTGTGAGCAATGATACTCTTATGGATAAAATGCTTGCAATATATACTGACAAAGGTATTTTTACTAAGAAAATACCGGCTTGTCCTTTGGTGGATAGTGCAACTTCTTTTTGGGAGTATCCATTTGATGTGGATGTGGTAATCCCACATGATTGTAAATATGTAGTTTGTTATGATGTTACGGCAGGAAACAACATTAAACAGCTTCGTTTCGTAAACTGGACTAATGGCGAAGTTACCATATCTAAAACAAATAAGGAAAAATTGGCTTCATACAGTATATATGATGCGAATGCAGCATTAATAGAAGGCAACTGTGGTAAAAATGCCAAATTTTCTTTAAGTCCAGATGGTGTTTTAACTATCTTTGGTAGTGGAGATTGTGAGAATTATCATTCTGGCAAGCTACCACCTTGGCAAGACTATAAAGCATACATAAATAAGATAGTAGTAAAAGAAGGCGTTACGCGCATAGGAAATCAGTCTTTTAAAGGCTGCAAAAACTTAAGCGAGGTTGTATTGCCAAATGGCTTTTTAACGATAGGCGCAAGAGCGTTTGAAGGCTGTTCATTTATTACGTCAATAACCATACCGGCATCTGTTACTGAGATTGCTAATCATGCGTTTAACAATGTATTTTTACAAAAGACGATTTACTTAGGAACGCCTGAGCAGTGGAATCAAATTGTCATCGGTGAAAGCAATGACAGGCTTGTAGAAGCTTATGAGAATTAAAGAAAAATAATTAGTTATCCTCCTATTATAAACCCGAAAGGGATTATGGTAGGAGGATTTTTTATGGAAAGAAATATTTATACGATATTATAGATATAAAAAAAGAAACGAGCAACCTTTTCCAGTCGTGAGACCTTACTCAGCAAAAAACCCATTCCTTAATATTATAGTAGTACATATAAAAGGGAAAGTCAAGATATTTTATAAGCATGCAAACAACTATAAGAAAATATATAGAAAAACAAGTAGAAATAGTGCAGCACCACCCATCTAACGGGTGGTGCTTATTATATTATCACGACTGAGCTTTTAGCATACGTGCATGACCGTGTGAAATATATTATGGAGCAAGCTGAATATTTCGGATACTCTGGGGATCGTGTTAAGGGTTTGATTTTTTGTAGTAGAATAGATGAAGCTAGAGAGCTTTCAAGAAAGTTTAATGAAAAAGGTTTGAAAACGATTGCGTTAAGTGGTTCTGATTCTGAAGAAGTAAGAGCAGAAGCAATTGAACGTTTAACTATGGATATTCAATCAAAAGAGGATGATTACTTAGATTATATTATAACGGTTGATATCTTCTCAGAAGGTACGGATATTGTAGAAGTAAATCAGGTTATTATGCTTCGTCCAACTCAGTCGCCAATTGTTTTTATTCAGCAGTTAGGTAGAGGCCTTAGAAAAGCATCTCAGAAAGAATATGTTGTAATACTTGATTTCATTGGAAATTATAAAAATAACTTTATGATACCTATTGCTCTTTCTGGAGATCGTAGTTACAACAAAGATAATATTCGTAGATATCTTATGGAAGGTGGACGAGTAATCCCGGGTGCGAGTACGATTCATTTCGACGAGATAAGTAGAAAACGTATTTTTACAGCAATAGATAATGCTAATTTTAGTGATATTAAGCTTATTAAAGAAAATTATACAAACCTAAAAAATAAGCTAGGTAGAATACCTAAATTAAAAGATTTTGATGATTATGGCGAGATGGATGTTCTTCGTATTTTTGATAATAATAGTTTAGGTTCGTATTACAAATTCCTTGTAAAATATGAAAAGGAATACAAGATAAGATTGTCAGCTGAAGAAGAGAATGTAATTGAATTTGTATCTAAGAAGCTTGCAAGTGGTAAGAGAGTGCAAGAATTAAGATTTTTAAATAGAGTGCTTTCATACGGACATAGATTAATGTTATTTGCAGGATTAAAAGAAGAACTTAAAGATTACTATGGTATTCAGATGAGCGAGGAACAAAAAGATAATATTATAAATATTTTAACAAATGAGTTTCCAGCGGGAGCTAGTAAAAATACATATACAGAGTGTGTTTTTATTGAAAAGGATGAAGGCGCAAGTGCAGATTATCATATTTCGAGATCTTTTGAAAAAATGCTAGCAAACAAAGATTTTTATGATATTTTAAGGGAACTCATAGAGTTTGGTATTAGTCGATATGAGAGAGATTTCTCAAATACATATAAGGGAACGGATTTAGTCCTTTATCAAAAATATACATACGAAGATGTTTGTAGACTGCTTAACTGGGAAACAAACGAAGTTCCTTTAAATATTGGTGGTTATAAGTATGATAAGAAAACAAAGACATTTCCGGTATTTATTAACTACGATAAGTCTGAGGATATTAGTGATACTACTAAATATGAAGATCATTTTACAAGCAGTAACAGTTTGATTGCAATTTCGAAATCAGGAAGAAGTATTGCGTCTGAAGATGTGCAGAACTTTTTACATGCTACTGAAAGAGGAATACAAGTGCATTTATTTGTTCGTAAGAACAAAGATGATAAAATTTCAAAAGAATTTTATTATTTAGGACATATGAAAGCAACTGGTAAAGCAAAAGAATTTGTAATGCAAAATACAGATAAGACGGCCGTTGAAATTGAATGGTTGTTAGATGTTCCAGTAAGAGAAGATTTATATGAATATATAGTAAACGGATAGGAGACAAAAGCCTCTGCCCGTATAAGCGGGCGGGCATTTTGCTCTGCAAAACAAGGAGGCTTAAATGAAAACAATACGAGTAGTGGCAGCAATTATTAAAGCAACTAATGAAGCAGGTAAACCTATTATCTTTGCTACACAAAGAGGTTATGGCGATCTTAAAGGTGGCTGGGAATTTCCGGGTGGTAAAATTGAAGAAGGAGAAACACCACAGGAAGCCCTTGTACGAGAGATAAAGGAAGAATTGGAAACTGAAATTGCAGTTGGAGAATTAATTGATACGATTGAATACGACTATCCGACATTCCACCTTTCTATGGATTGCTTTTTGGCAGAGATTGTTTCGGGCGATTTAGTTCTTAAAGAGCATGAAGCGGCTAAGTGGCTTACAAAGGATGAACTGGATTCAGTGGAGTGGTTACCAGCGGATGTGACGTTGATTAATAAGATAAAGATTATATTAAACTAAAAATCATTACCTTTAAGGTAATGGTTTTTCTTTTTACTATTTACTTCTCTATATAAAAATGTTATAATTTAATTACCTAAAAGGTAATGAAATACAAAGGAGTTGAATATAATAAGTTGAGTATGGAGATTTTGTATAAGAATGAAACTGTTAAAAAGCAATTTTGTTCTGACTACAAGAAAACATGGAGATATCCGGAGCAGGTCAAGAAAAAACTTGAATCAGCAGAGAACTATATTAAAAGTGCTGGTTCCCTTATAGATATAGTTAATTATCGACCTTTTCGATTTGAAAAGTTAAAAGGTGATCGAAAGCAAGAGTGGAGCATTAGACTTGGCAATACAGGATATCGTGTAACAATGATTCCGTGCGATGATGATGGTAATGAAATCATTGGTGGAGACATAATGGCGCAGTGTAAATCAATTAAAATAGTTAAAGTGACGGAGGTGTCAAACCATTATGAGTAACATAAAAGAATACAAAGATATTGTGGCGTTTCATCCGGGATACTATATTACAGAGATAATTGAAGATATGGAGATGAATCAAGCGGAGTTTGCTACAAGAATGGGTACAACAGCAAAAACTCTTAGTTGTTTGCTAAATGGTCAAGCGAATATTTCCAATGACTTGGCAAAGAAATTATCAGTTATGTTGGGAACTAGTGCGGATGTATGGTTGAATTTGCAAAACAATTATGATCAAAAGCTAATAGAGATTCAACAAGCTAAGGATTTTGATGAACAAGAAGAAGTTGTAAAGGTTATAGATTACACTTATTTTGTTGAGGTGGTAGGTTTGCCACTTACAAAGAATGTTAGAGAAAAGGTTTCAAATTTGTGTAGATATTTTAAGATTGCAGATTTACGAATTATGTTAGAGCAAGATTTTCTTGTCAATTATAGGACTGGCGTGTCTAAAATCAGTGAGAAGAATGTTATCAATTCAAGAGCATGGGTTCAAACAGCAATTAATTATTCACAGAGAATAGAGACTAAAGCCTACGATGCAGAGAAACTAAAATCATATTTGCCAGAATTGCGCAGTATGACAGTTCAAAAATCAGAAGTATTTCTTCCAAGGCTTGAAGAAATATTTGCTCAGTGCGGAGTAGCATTTGTATTGTTACCGCATTTGAAGAATTCGGGCGTTAATGGTGCGGTAAAGTGGATAAATGATGAACGGGTAGTTTTGGCGATGAATAATAGAGGTCTTGATACAGATAAGTTTTGGTTTTCGCTTTTCCATGAAATAAAGCATGTATTTCAACGAAAAATTAAAACTGTATTTGTGAGTTTTAGTGAAAAAGAGATGATAGATGCCAATAATCGTTTAGAAGAAGAAGCTGATAATTTTGCTACAAACTATTTGATTCCACCAGCTGAATTGAAGAAATTTGCGCCAACAAAATATACTTCTGATGATGAGATAATAGCATTTGCAAAAGCTATTGGAATACATCCAGGCATTGTTGCAGGCAGATTGCAACATGACAAGATTATTCCTCAAAATAGATGTTCAAAACTTAAAGAAAAAATAGAATTGGAACATTTAGCCTAATATATATGATTGAGAGCGTCATTTGATATGACGCTCTTTTTTCATACTCTTTAAATTATATCCAACCTATGCTATACTAAACCTATAGTAGTTATTTATGCTCATAAAAAAGGAGGAACCTATGAAAAAGAACTTACTAGTAGCACAATCGGGCGGACCAACAGCGGCAATCAATGCCACATTAGCAGGTATAATTGAGGCAGCAGTACAAGCAGAATGCATTGATACTGTATATGGCGCATTTAATGGTATAAAGGGTATATTAGAGGAAAGATTTATTAATCTTTCAAAGACTATTAACGATGCAGACAAGCTTGATATGCTTAGTCGTACGCCGGCGGCTGCACTTGGTTCGTGCAGATTTAAGCTTAACGATATTGAGAAGGATGATTCGCAGTATAAGCAGATTATTGAGATTTTTAATAAGCATAATATTGGGTATTTTATATACATTGGCGGTAATGATTCGATGGACACTGTTCTAAAGATTTCTGAGTACTGCAAGAAGTGCAGCATTGACGATATTAAGGTTATGGGAGCACCAAAGACTATTGATAATGATTTGTGCGGTATTGACCATTGTCCGGGCTTTGGTTCAGCGGCAAAATATATTGCGACTGTATTTTCTGAGCTTGAGAGAGAGTCGGTGGTATATGATGCAAAAAATGTTATCGTGGTAGAGATGATGGGTCGTCACGCAGGTTGGCTTACAGCCGCAGCAGCTCTTTCACAAAATGTAAATGGTAAAGTGCCATATCTTATTTATCTTGAAGAGCGCGTATTTGACATAGATAGATTTATAGAAGATGTAAAGGAAAAGCTTGAGACTAACACAGCGGTTATGGTTGCAGTAAGTGAAGGCGTACATGATGCCGATGGCAGATTTATATGTGAGCAGGGACAAGGTGAAGTAGAAAAGGATGTATTTGGTCACAGTAAGCTTACTGGCACGGGCAAAATCCTTGAGGAAGCGATTAGAGCTAAGATTGGATGTAAGGTTCGCTCAATTGAGCTTAACCTTCTTCAAAGATGTGCGGCTCACGTTATGAGTAAAACTGATATCGAAGAATCAAAGAATTTGGGCGCATTTGCAGTACAATACGCTACAGAAGGCGTAAGTGGCAAGATGTCTTCGCTTGTTAGAAAAAGCTCAAATCCATATGAGGTTGAGTACACATCAGTTGACATTAGCCAGGTTGCAAATCACGAGAAAAAGGTTCCAACAGATTGGATTAACGAAGCGGGTAACGGTGTAAATGAGAAAATGCTTGAGTATTTAAAGCCATTGGTGCAGGGCGAGCTTTCAAGCGTGTACGTGGACGGAGTTCCACAGTATGTGGTGTTAAAGTAAGAAGTTAATTGATAAAAATCTGACACTATGCTATAATTGTTATAATATTAACGATTATTCTTTGGACAAGGAGATAGATACTATGGAACATAACGAGGAACTGTTTGCCAAGCGAGCGAACAAAAGGGCTATGATAATGTGGGCTGTTATGTTGACTATTTTATCAGCCGCTTATGTAATTGAGATATTTAAAGGACTTAAGAGTATAACATATTTTGCGATTATGGAATTGTGTAGCTGGGGACCATTTATTGCTGGTCTTGTAGTGCTTAAGATAAAGGGCTGGCACACGAAGTGGTACAGAGATATCTGCGCAGGCGGATATTGGTTATTTTATGCATATATCATGTTTACTTCACCAGGAACATTGGCATTTGCATATGTATTACCATTGCTTTGTATGCTTATCATTTACAAGGATAAGTATTTGATGATGCGCTACGGTGCTATCAATATGATAATTCTTATTGCAACAATTATAAGAAATTATATGAATGGTATGAATACACCATCAGACATAACGATGTTTGAAATGCAGTTTGGTATAACGCTTATTTGTTACATTTCACTTATTACTGCGATTAAGCATTTGCACATATCGGACAATTCCTTGGTTGATTCAATTAAGGACAATTTAGCGAGAGTAGTTCAGACTGTTAATCAGGTAAAAACAGCCAGCAATTCTGTTGTAGACGGTGTTACGGTCGTAAGAGAATTGGCTGAAGAAAACAAGCAAAGTGCTATGGAGGTTGTAGACAGCATGGAAGGTCTTGCAACTAAAAATAGCGTACTTAGTAGCAGACTTGATTCGTCTATGGAGATGTCGCAGGGCATTGACAATCAAGTGGAAAATGTCGCAGAGCTTGTTGAACGTATCGTTAAGATAAGCGAGCAATCGATTACACAAGCGAGTGAAAGCTCAAAAGAACTTGAAAATGCAGTGGCATCAACAAACTCGATGGCGCAGCTTTCAGAAGAAATAGAAAATGTACTTAATGACTTTAGAAATCAATTCGCAAAGGTTAAAGAAGAAACTGGAACGATTACTAATATTTCCACTCAAACTAACCTCTTAGCCCTTAATGCTTCGATAGAGGCGGCAAGAGCAGGCGAGGCAGGACGTGGCTTTGCAGTAGTTGCTGACGAGATTAGAAATTTGAGTACAGGAACAAAGGATTCCTCAGACAGAATTATGGAAGCTTTACAGCTTTTAGATGAGACATCCTCAAAGATGACGGAGTCAATAGGTACAATACTTAGTCTTATTTCAGATAACCTTGTAAGAATACAAAATGCTAACCTAAGCGTTAGCAATATCGCTGAAGATTCAAAGGAATTAGGCGACGAGATTTTAGTAGTAGATTCAGCAATGAAGAGTGTACAAAGTGCTAACAAGAATATGGTAGATAACATGAAGGAAGTTCAGGATATCATGGAAACTATCACAAAAAGCGCTATTGATTCAAAGGATACTACAACAACAATGCTTAGCAAATACGACGAAACAGCGCGTAACGTAATCAACATTGAGCAGGTTGTTGGAAAGCTTGTAGAAGAACTTGGTGCCGGTGGCTTTATGAACCTTAAGGATTTAACACCGGGCATGAAGGTTATTGTAAAAAATGAAGCCACAAAGGAAGAATATCATATGGAGGTTGCAAAGGTTGAAGAAGGCGAAGTAACTGTAAATATGACACCTGAAATTAAGGCAGCATTTGATGCATTTACAGGCAAAAATAAATACGATGTACAGGTAGTAGTAAACAATTCCCTCTACATTTGGGAAAACATTGAGCTTACAAAGAAAAAGGAAAATGGCTTATACGCATTTAGCGTACATGCTAATCCAAAGGTATTTAACAGAAGACGACACCCAAGACTTCCAATGGACAACAAATGTGAAATCACACTTGTTCAAACAGGCAAGGTGTGCAGTGCGAAGATGGTTAACATCAGTGCCGGCGGATATGCATTTGCATGTCGCGATGCTGCATTTGCAACAGTGTCAAATCAAAGCATAAGACTCAAAATTGAAAATTTTGATTTGCTTGACGGTAAGGAGCTTTCGGGCGTAATCATTCGTTCTTCAAACAACGATGGAACATACATAGTAGGCTGTAGAATGTTAGAGGACAACGATCTCATAGGAAGATATGTTAACGAAAGAATGTGATTAAATGAAACACATATTGATAGTAGACGACAACAAATTTAATTTGCTTGCCGCAAAAACAACCTTAGAGGACATATATATGATAAGTGAAGTAAGATCAGGCACAGAGGCGCTGCAATTCTTAAAAAGCAACAAGCCGGACCTGATATTACTTGACATTATTATGCCTGATATGGATGGCTTTGAGGTAATGGAAATCATTAAAAATACACCTGAAATCAGCTCTATTCCTATAGTGTTTTTGACAGCTGATACAGAGGCGGACACAGAGAGCAAATGTCTTAGCGCAGGGGCAATGGATTTTATTGTAAAACCATTTGTTCCTGCTGTAATGCGCTCAAGAATAGCCAGAATCCTCGAGTTAGAGGACTTTAGAATGAGTCTTGCAAACCGCCTTGATGAAAAGATTCAGGAGGTTTCACAAATCAAGAGCAAATCCTTACAGGATGCTCTAACAGGACTTTGGAACCGCACCTACACCGAGGACAAGGTTAATGAAATGCTTAAAAAGGGCATAGGTGGTGCGCTCTTTATGATAGATATGGACAACTTCAAGCTAATCAACGACAGATACGGACATATCGCAGGCGACCACACCTTGAAAATATTTGCCGAAATTCTCAAAAAATACGCCCACGACGATGACATAATATGCCGTATCGGTGGCGACGAATTTATGATATTTGTTGCAGGCGAAATCGAAAAAGCGACACTTGGCGATTACGCAGCAAATGTAATACGCGAAATGTGCGAAAGCCTTGATGAAGCACGCTTCGAAACCAACTCTTCCGTATCAATCGGAATAGCACAATTCCCAGAAGACGGAAAAGACTTTGGCTCATTATATAACGCAGCCGACAAAGCACTTTACCATGTAAAGCAAAATGGTAAAAATTCTTACCATTTCTACAGCGATCAAAGCATCGCTGAAAATGAACGCGCCGGCAAATGCGTAGACCTTGATTACATACGCGAAATGATGAAGCGCACAGATGCGGGCAACGGTACATATATGCTTGATTTTGGCAACTTCCATCACATTTACAACTTCATTCGAAGAATCGTAGAAAGAACCGACGGCGAGGTCCAAACCCTGCTATTTACTCTAAAACCAGACACCCCGAACTACTCGGAGGACCCAAATGAAATCGAAAAAGCTGTCGAGCTTTTAGAAAGCGCAGTCTTTAGCTCACTTCGAAGAGTGGACGTATCCACACGCTACTCAAGCCGTCAGGTAATCGTAATCCTCTTCAATACAAACGAAGAAAATGGTCATCTTGTAGCCGACAGAATAATGAATCGCTTTAGAAGCCTCTACAACGGTAAACTGGATTTTGAGTACGACATCGTGCAGATGGTCGGCAATCCGGTGGAGAGGAAGAATTGAAATTTATAAATGACACTCTGACAGATATTGCTGTTGGGGTGTTTTTTATTTTGAACGTGGAAAAACTTGATTTTATAGTAGTATTATAAAAAATGTATTGACAAACACAAGGTAATACCTTAATATAAAGACATACCATATGAGGAGGTAATACAAAATGGCCAATAAAGTTTTAAGTATTAAAATGGACGAAAATGATATAGAAAGACTTAAAAAGTGCTATAAAGCACTTGTAGAAGCAGGTTTTTTGTCGTCAGAAACAATTACATTGAACGCTTTTTATAAGCATTTATTATTAGATTATTTAGAATATGATATTTACAATGCATTCAGTATATATTCTGATTATGGAATATCACCTAAATGTATTAATCCAAATGAATTTAATGATAATAGCAATGTTACATTAACAAATATATATAATTTGGATGTTGAAATGTTTGAGGTTTATAAAAAATGCGTGCAAGAATCATTAACTAGAAGTATAGATACGATGAAGAAAAATGCAAAAATGTTCAACGAATTAATAAAAGCAGAAGTTGTAGTAACAGAAGGTAGTATACAAGAAATGCGATATATGTCCTATGAAGAATTGAGCGAACAAAACATTTCTTTTTGGGAAAACAAAGCATTTGAAACAAAGAATTTATTAGATAAGACATATACAGATAATGTGATAGATGCTGATATTGAAATGATAGAAAAATCATCAATATCAGATGAACTTAAACAAATATTAATAAATGAAATAATTGAATATGAAAAAAAACGAAAGCAGAATTATAATATAATTCAAGGCATAGGAATTGTAAAATAGAGAATTTAGGAGAGTGAGTACATGAATGATAAACTGAAAAGAACGAAGGTTAACGATAGAAAAAAGTTGGTTGAAAAATCTTGTTTAACATGTGAATTTAATTTTGCTTCTGTATGTGCAGGTTATGGTACAAGAACTGATAATGGAGAGAACACATACGGTATGCCTATGAAAAAAGCAAAAGAGATGTTTCCGCAAGGTTGTGAAGATTATGGGATATCTTTAGAAGCGTTCATAGAGCAAGAGTGAATGAACGGAAAAGGATAAATTATAGAAAGAGGTAAAGGAGGATGCAGATGAGTTGTACCCAAAGTTATTGTACTGGCAAGCTAAATTTATTCAAAGGTAAAAATGGAGAATATTGGAGTTGTCCAAAATGTGGTCATATAATATTAAAAAAATGTAATTGCGGAGGAGAAAGAAAATTGACAATCTACAATGGAAAGAGTGTTTCAAGGTGTGTTAAATGTGGTAAGTATAAATATTAATGGACGTAGGTGTAGAAACTTGAATACCTAAGAGGTATTATGGGGAATAGATGACAAAACACAAATAATTAATATTGAAAAATAAGATTGTTGATGTATAATGGATTTAAGATTAGAATGTCCACGGCAAGAAGTTGCTTTTTCGGAAGAATGTAGGAAAAACAAGGGTTGTGGGAGTTTGAGAGAGGATTTTTATACCAGATTTAAGACAAATTTTAATGGATTTTGGGTTGTGACATGGCGAAAAATGAGGAAGAAACAGATGTTCGCGAATATATGTTCTAAAAACATTGACAAACACAATATATAGTGTTATATTATCTTTGTGAAAACAATATATAGGATACTTGCGAGGATTAGATGAGGAGGCTAATGGATGAGAAGGAAAGAAGGATGTCATTTTTACATCAATATTGCAAATCTTAATGAGGTTGTTACAAAAGAAGAAGAGAAAACAGGGAACGTTAAACACGCAGTCCATGCGTTGGATACGTTTTTCTCATCAATAGAAGCATATGGAAAGAGAAATTATTCAGACATATTTGTTGTTGAAAAGGTAACAGGATCCAGATTACACATGTATGTTACAGAAGATATAACTAAGGCATACAGTGTTATTGTAGACATTGCAGTATATGCATATGCGTTATCTTCTTATCTTAACAAGAATGTTGGAAAATATAAGTCTCTTTTGGATTTTGAAATTCAGGTAGGATGCTGTTACGGGAAATTTTATGATTTCATTTTCAAAATGGAAGAGAAGGAAGAGAAAACGACTATCGGATATGCAGCAAACTATGCAGCAAAATTGCAAAGTATTACATCGATAGGTTTCATTTCTATATCAGAGAATATTTATGAAGAGCTTGAAAAAGAGCAAAAAAGTTTCTTTTCAATAAAAAGGGATGGTCGTATATCAAAATATGGACAGTCGTGTTATTATACAGCAAATTTGTCAAGATTTAATGTGACAAAGCGTGTTGAAAGTGGTCTTGAATATGCTAAAGAGGTTGCATATAGAGTTAATTTAAATGAGATGAGCTTTGCAAGTCCTAATAGTAAGATAAATTTAGATTACTTAACAACGAAGGAAAGTAAGAAAATTGAAGGTATCCCCCTATTTGCAGATGTCAGAGGTTTTACATCACAGTTTAAAGATGACGATTCAAATCTTGCAGAAATGGCGAAGAAAACACAGGATATATTGACGTCTATGTACAAGATTGTAAATAGAAAAGGGACGCATGTACAGTTTCAGGGAGATAGGGAATTTGCATTGTATCATAACTTTGGTGATTATGATTGTTGTGAGGATGCAGTTCTGGCTGGTATGAGAATTATTGATGCTGTTCATGAGTTCCAAGTCTGTGTTGGAGTCGGACAATCATTGGGTAAATTGTTTGTATCAAAAATAGGTGCACGTGGTGAAAAGGATATTGTGGTTTTAGGACATACAGTTATTGAAGCCGATGGTTTTGAAGATGATTATGCAAAAGCAAATCAGTTAGTTATTGGAACTGAAATTTATCAGATATTGCACACAAAAAACATTCAATTGGCGGGACAGTTTAAAAAGCTGAATGAACGTTGTTATTATACAACAGTCGGATATAGAAAATTCATGCAACTGTTGGAAGGTAATCATCTTGCGAAAAATAATCAGCAGAGAAATTACAATGGTGCGTGGAGAGCATAGAGATTGGAAATGAAAAAAAATGATTATCGAAAATATTACGAAGATGTAAGAAAAGATTTCGAAGAATTAAAGACAGAGTATCCATACAGTACGATGTATATGCCACCTACAGTTGAACCGAAGCAGATAAGACTTAGAGTTATCGCAGTACATAGGGATATTATTCTCGCATCTAAAGCAGAGGAAGAGGATTTTCTTGAAGAATATTCAAAGGAATTGCAGATTGTAATACCTTGGGATTACATGAAACAGGGATGTAAGGTTTACGGTGGCGTATGGTTACAAGAAGAGTTAATACATGAAGCTGATCGCCATTTTTATGAAAAGAGAAAAAATGGTACGCGGGAGTTTTGTGTGGGAGTGAATGAATCTTTTCGAACATTAAATAACGTAATTTTAGAAAATGTTAAAACAGCAGAGAATATGCTAATAGCTTATGAGCAAGTTCAAAAAGGAATAACGCCGCGGGCAAGACTGATTGGCTATGCACATGGAAATAAAGGAGAAAAAGAGTATGAAAGAGACAGAAAAAAATACAAACCCACTCGACGTTGAGAGTAATAAATATACGTTGGAGTTGGTAAATGGTTGGATAAATAATGCTGATATTAAAATTAGTATTGCATGTGGCATATCATCTGTAGTACTTGCAGTAATTGCTTTTGGAGCAGAAAATATATTAGGAGATTTGGCTAAAAATAATGGGTTAAATGGATATGTGATGCCACTCTTTGGTTTAGCTTTTGCTGTTGCATGTGTTACATTTCTTGTTTCTTTGTGGTATTATTTTCTGGCGTTGAATCCGAGTCTTATTAGTTCTAAGTCAGAGATTGAGAAACCCAAGTATAGTATTTTTTATAAAGATATAAGTAGATTTGCAAATGTAGATGCGTATATGGAATGCACGAAAGATGTAACAGAAGAGGCGTTCAATCAAGAACTTATGCGTGAAATATATATAAACTCAGATATATGTACAAAGAAGATGCAAAGATTCAAAACGGGAATGTGGTGCTCAGTAATTTCAATCTTTGCAGCTGTATTGGCATGTGCGTTGTTTTATCTAGCAATTATTTTGTAAAGACAATACATAGGGCTTTAAGAAAGGAGCGTATCATATGTTCCCAACAATCAATCTTAGAGAAACCGGAGTCAATCTCCATCAAATTATGGACAAGCGTGGGATTACTCCAAATGATATTAAAGAGTTTTTAAATCTTGGAACGGTGCAAAGCGTATATAATTGGTGTAACGGTCTAAACATGCCAACGATTGATAATTTGTATGCGTTAAGTCAATTGCTTCAGGTTCCGATTGATGAAATTATATGTGGAAATAGAAAAGCAATTATACCGGAGCCGATTGTTATAATAGAAAATCCAAGAGATAGAAGATTATACACATATTGTAGAAAACTAAATAAGATACTTGCTGCGTAAAAATTAAAGCACAGCTGGAATGACAAAATTCAAATCCTCCTACAAAATTGAATTATCAGATTTTGTAGGAGGATTTTTTATGACTAATGAAAAAGAAATCGTATTATTTGAAACCGAGGATAAGAGAGTTTCATTTCCTGTAGAGATTAGGAATGAAACGGTGTGGCTTAGTGCTAATCAAATGGCATCGCTTTTTGAAAGAGATGAAAAGACGATTCGTAAGCACATAAATAATGTTTTCGATGAAAATGAGGTTGATAAGGAGAATAACACGCAAAAAATGCGTGTTAATAATGTAAAAAGAACAGTACCATATTATTCTCTCGACGTCATCATCTCCGTCGGCTATCGTGTAAAATCCAAGCGAGGTGTAGAATTTCGTCGATGGGCAAATTCTGTATTAAAACAGTACATATTACAAGGCTATGCAGTCAATCAAAGACGTATTCAGCAGTTAGGTGAAGTAATACGTATCATGAAGCGTACAGAGAATGAGCTGGATAGCAAGCAGATATTGTCTGTTATCGAAAGATACAATAATGCATTGGATTTATTAGATGCATATGATCATCAGACGATGAAACGTCCAAAAGGAAATGAAGCAATTTATGTGCTTACATATGAGGAATGTGTTGAGGTGATTCAAAGTATGCGTTTTGGAGATGAATCCGATTTGTTTGGGAGAGAGAAGGACGATTCTTTTAAAGGTAGCATTGGAAATATTTATCAATCTTTTGGTGGTAGTGATGTGTATAAATCACTTGAAGAAAAAGCAGCGCACCTTTTGTATTTTGTCACCAAGAATCATAGCTTTTATGATGGTAATAAGCGGATAGCTGCGACAATGTTTTTGTATTTTCTGGATAAAAATAATGCATTGTTTTATAAGGGACAAAAACGCATAGAAGATGCAACGTTAGTAGCATTAACCATTATGATTGCAGAATCAAGAGCAGAAGAAAAGGAAATGATGGTTAGCGTTGTGATGAACTGTATCTTATAATTAGGAGGTGACTATATAAAAATATTATTCCTTAAGTCAGAAACCATAGTAGAAGTACAGTATGCCTATGTTCGTGAATTTATAAGGCTACGATTCCGATTGGGACGTATTTGGTGCAGTTGAAAAATAGAACTTGAAATGGCAGATAGCATCGTATTATATAGAAGTAAGAATAGGTGGGCGTGCTAGAAAAATGCTTAAGGAATTGTCTTGAGGGATATTCTGGGTTTAATAGGGAAATAAAACGAAAGGACTTCCTATAACTACAACTACTTGCATTATCCTCTATTTCCCTATATAATACCCTTATAAAATGCTATTGTTAACAATACATTCATAGGGGATAAAGCATGAATTCGGTATGTCGTGATATTTTTACTGCTATTCATAGCGGGAAATGGCTCAGCATTGAGTATCAGAATAGCAAAAAAGAGATAACAAAGTATTGGATTGGGATTAAAAGTATTAATCCCATTGATAAGTCTATGCGCGTAATAGGCCTGCATTTAGGTCTATACACAACAACTGAATTAAAGATATTTGTAGAGTCAATCCTATCATCATCGGTGATAGATGGCTCTTATTTTGATACAGATCCTGAACTTATTGAAGACATTAAATTTAATCCTATAAAGTATCAGTCAATGTTTCATAAAGTTGCAAATTTGAAAATATTAAATTATCTCATTGAATGCAACAAGTTGGATTCTTTGCCATATAAGACTGATTATGCGCTTATCAATCATTTTGACGGCGAGTGGAAGGGTAAGTATAAATTGAGTGACGAGCAGTTTAAGGAGATTGTAAAGAATTTTCAATATTCCAGTGCGAAAAAGAATAATACATACAAAATTAAAAGTTTGGCGGTCAATGTTATGAGTATTAATACTGATCAAGGACTGTATGTATTGGCATATAGAAGATTATATTTAAATGTGGCTGCTAGAACATTGGAACAGGATGATGAGATTACGATATGTACGGAATATTCTATTGATGGCAACAAGCAAAGTGTTCGTAAGTTTCTTGATGCTGAAGATTATGATTTGTTGGATGATTTTGAAAAAAATATGGAATTAATTAAGGATAAAATAACAACAACTAATAGACATGTTAAAGGTGTTGATGATATGCCATATATGATAGCTATTGGTAGGGATATTATTTTGGATTTGAACCAAGAATATAAGGCTATTCATAAGATGTATGAGGAAGATAAGGTTACAACTCCTATAAAAGCATTCTTTGGTGAATTGTTGAAGCCTGTATGGCGAAAGAAGGATTATCCCATCGTGTTGATGAATAAGCAGATTAATCTTGACCAATTGCTTGCCATTCATAATGGTATGAAATATCCATTGGCGTATATTCAGGGACCGCCTGGAACAGGAAAGACTAATACTATAGTAAATGCTATTATTACAGCCTTTTTTAACGAAAAAACAGTGTTATTTACATCATATAATAATCATCCGATTGATGGTGTGTTTAACAAATTGGCGAATATTGAATACAAGAAAAATTATGTTATTCCATTTCCTGTTATTAGATTGGGCAATGATGAGAAAGTTTTAGAGGCTCTTGATTATATAAAGGCATTGTATAATAAAACTAAAGATTTGAATATATTTGAGGCTACGCTAGATAAAAATAAAAATGATAAGATTGAACGAACAAAGAAACTTTCACAATTGCTTAAAAATCATGAAGAAAAGTTGGAACTTTTGGAAAGAAAAGAGACCATAGAAAAATTATTATCTACGAATAATCATCTTTCATTGCATGTTGGATTGCAAGGTGCTCAGCTTTTTAAAATAAATGAAAGGTTGCAAGAAATTGGAGATATTACAAATGAAGAGGCAATAAAGCTTGTTATGGAGGATGCCAAAGAGTTTGAAACGTATTTATATTATACATCAGCAAAGTATATCAAGCGTTTAAAGGAATCCAAAAATCAAGATTTGATGGATATAGTTAATCATGGTGATGCAGGTGAAAAGGTAAAGAAATTCAATGAATACATAAAGAAACCTGAAAATCTAAAGAAGTTTCAAAGAATATTTCCAATTATTGCGACAACAGCTATATCATCACACAAGCTGGGTGAACCGGATACATATTTTGATATGGTGATTATGGATGAGGCTAGTCAGGGAAACATTGCGACATCATTAGTTCCGATATTAAGAGGAAATAATTTGATGTTGGTTGGTGACCCACAGCAGTTGAATCCTGTTATTTTGTTAGATGGTTTGGATAATGCAAAACTCAGGAAAACATATAATGTTACGGATGAGTATGACTATGTTAAGAATTCTATTTATAAGACGTTTTTAGCAAGTGATGCTGTCAGCGGTGAAATTTTGTTGAGTAGACATTATCGTTGTCATAAGGATATCATTAATTTTAATAATAAAAAGTATTATAATAATAAGCTTATTGTAGAAACACAAAGTAATGAAAAAAATCCGCTTGTGTTTGTTAATGTTGCAAACAACACAACTAATTATAAAAATACCGCACCATATGAAGCCGAAGAAATAGTTGAATTTGCAAGGTTAAACAAAGATAAATCCATAGGTGTTATCACACCATTTGTTAATCAAAAGCAATTAATTGATAATATGCTCAAAGAAAAGGGGATAACCAATGTTGGGTGCGGTACTGTTCATGCGTTCCAAGGCGATGAAAAGGATGTAATATTGTTTTCGCTTTCGTTAACTGATAAAACTGGGAAGGCTACTTATGGATGGCTTAAAAACAACAAGGAATTGATTAATGTTGCGACATCTAGGGCGAAGGAAAAACTAGTAGTTGTAGGTAGTGATAAGGAGTTGGAAAGATTGCATGACTATGCTGATGATGATTTATATGAATTAGTTCATTACATAAAAACGAAAGGGAAATGCGAGGTTACGCCAAGAGAAACTTCATCAAGAGCGCTAGGTGTTAAGCCTTATAGTACTGAAACAGAGACTGCATTTTTTGAAACGTTAAATCATGCATTAGATAACGTATTGAATACAAATCAGAAGTGTGTCGTTCGTAAAGAAGTAGGTATATCTCATGTATTTCAAGATACCGAAGAGTATAATGCCTTGTTTTATACAGGTCGATTTGATTTTGTTGTATATGAAAAGTATCAAAAAACGGAAATTCCAATTTTAGCAATAGAGCTTGATGGTCGCGAACATATTGAGGATGAAATAGTAAAAGAACGTGATAGAAGAAAAGCAGAGATTTGTAGACAGCACAGATTTGAATTGATTCGTGTTGAAAATTCATACGCCAGAAGGTATCAGCATATAAAGGCGATATTGGAAAAATATTTTATGACGGTTAAGTAGTAGAAAGGTAGAAGGAGTTTGAACAATGATTAAAGTACTATTCATCTGCCACGGCAACATTTGCCGTTCGCCAATGGCACAATACGTTATGCAGGACCTCGTTAACAAAGCAGGTCTTTCGAAGCATTTTATAATAGACTCGGCAGCTACAAGCACTGAGGAGATTGGAAATGGTGTGCACTATGGAACAAGACAAAAATTAAGAGAAGTTGGAGTGCCTTGTGGCGACCATAGAGCTGTACAAATTACAAAAAAGGATTATAATATATATGACTACTTGATTGTGATGGATACCAATAATCTACGCAATCTTAAGAGGATTATTCCAAATGATCCGGATGCTAAGGTTAGCATGCTTTTGGATTATGCAAATAGGCAAGGACAGTCGATTGCGGATCCGTGGTATACGGGCAATTTTGATGCAACCTATAGGGATGTGTTAGAAGGCTGTCAGGGGCTATTGGAATATTTGAGAGACCGAGGTATGGTTTAAAAAGGAGAGGATATTTATGAAGATATTTATTTCTCACTCGTCAAATGAGGCAAATATTGCAAATGAGTTGTGTAAGGTCGTTGAAAACAATGGCAATCAGTGCTTTTTGGCATCAAGGGATATTCGTTCTGGATTTCCATATGCTGAGGAAATTGCTAATGGAATCGATAGCTCAGATGTAGTTTTGCTTATTATGTCTAAGGCGGCCAATCGTTCGCCACACGTACTTCGAGAGGTGGAAAGAGCGGTTACTAATAGTATTCCGATATTGGTGTATACGCTTGAGGAAGTTGAACTTACCAAGTCGATGGAATATTTTTTGATGACGCACCAATGGATGTTTGCGGGAAGAGACAGCTATGAGGATGTTATTAATAGCATTAACAATATAAAAAGTGGTGAAGTGGTATATGGCAAGAAGGTAAGTCTTGAAAATCCTAAGAAGAAGTCAGGGCTTGTTGTTGGAACTGTAGCCGCTCTACTCGTGGTCGCCATAACTGTTGGCGTGCTTATGTTTACAGGTATAGGAAAGAATAAAGGCGATAATAACACTGTGAAAACAACTGCTAATGAGACAAGCAGCACGCAAAATGTAGTGACCAATGCGCCTAGCGTTGAGACTACCAAGAAATTTGATGGCGAAATTCATTTAGGCGATACTATTGTGTTTGGAAGATATAATGGTGAAAATATTTATTGGCGCATTTTAAAGCTTAGTGAGGATAAGAAGTCTGCGGTTGTGATTTCGCGTGACGTGCTTACTATGAAGGCTTATGATGTTGCTGAAAGTGGAAAATATAATTACAAGGACGGACAGAGCTATTATGCGACAGATTCGGATGCAGAGACTGATATGCAACTGCAAGCATTTGTAAGAGGCGATAGTAACTGGTACGAGTCGAATATTCGCACATGGCTTAATTCGGATAGAGAGGTTGTTGTATACGAGGGACAGGCTCCTGCATCGTCTGCTATGTCAGAGGGCAAGAATGGTTACGATGGTGAACCTGGATTTTTAAATGCATTTACACAGGTTGAGTTGGATGCCATACTTACAACTCAGTTAGAAACTAAGGAAAATGCGCTTAATGAAGGCGGTATGTTTATATCTGAAGATAAGGTGTTTTTATTATCTAAGGATGAACTTGTGTGGTTTGATGAAGCTAGAATATCTATGCTTGCTAAACCTACAAAAGCAGCCATTGATAAGAACGAGACTTCTTGGTACAAGGAATATTGCCTTGATTTTGGCGTAGAGAATATGATGTGGTGGCTTAGAGAGGTGGTACCAGGCTCTTCTTCTAAATGTTATTTAGTTGGCAATGGTTATTATGAAAAGAATATTTACGAGTGGGAAGTAGGCAAAGAAAGCTTTGGAATACGTCCTGCAATGACTATTGATTTGACTTCTGAATGTATAAGAATCGTTGAATGAAAACGAAAAAATGTTGTGAAAATAGATTACTTATGTTAGAATATGTATAGACAACTTGAATTTGGATAACTTGTAAGAATGGAGGTGTACCTTATGTATGATAATGCAGAAGGTATGTTGCATGGCATTTTTCATTATATGAATCTTTTGATTGGCGAGAAGGATTTTAATAAGACTATACGTATTTTGACAGATTTGGGAAGATTGTTGGTTAATTCTGACAGAGCTTCTTTCTGGTATTGGGATAAGGAAAAGGGACAGTATTGGACCTTGGCAAGCTCGGGTACGGAAAAGATTGTGGTGCCTGAAGGTAGTGGGATAATTGGTGCTGCGATTATGTCTAAGGAGACGATTATGATTGATAATCCATATGAGGATGAAAGATTTAATCAAGAGGTTGACAAGCAGACTGGTTATGTGACAAAGTCGATTCTTTGTATGCCTGTTAATAATGAGCAGGGCGAGGTTATTGGTGCTTATCAGGCTATTAATAAGCTTGATGCAGATTGCTTTAACAATGAGGATATGAGTCGTCTTGCGCTTGCAGCAGTATATTGTGGTAAGGTGCTTGAGGCGCATTTGTTGCAAAATATAAGCAGAGTTGATAAACTTACTGGACTTAAAAATAGACACATTTTTGATGAAGTTTATAGAAATGCTGTTGTAGACGGTACTAAGCCAGTGGCTTTGATTATGTGCGACATTGATTTCTTTAAGAAGGTTAATGATAATTATGGTCACAATGGTGGCGATTCAGTGCTTATTAACATTTCTAAGATTTTGCTTGGATGTGTGGGACAGGATGGCACTGTTATACGTTGGGGCGGCGAAGAATTTTTATTAGTTTTGCCTGATTGTGATTTGGAGAAGGCGATTGTTATGGCGGAGCTGATACGAAGAAAGGTTGAGACAGCGATGTTTATATATGGTGAGCATCATATTAAGGTTACGATGTCGTTTGGACTTACCAATATTGATGAGAATCTTTCTTCTGATGACAATGTCAGAAAAGCAGATGAAAAGCTTTATTTATCAAAGGCTAATGGACGAAATAGAATAACATACTAAGATAAAAGTGAGGAATTATATGGCGAAAACGGTATTTATAAGTTATAGTTCCTACAACGACTTATTTGTTAATAGGATTATTGAGATGATTGAGAAGGCGGGGCTTTTGTATTGGAAGGCACCCGAGATGATTCCTGCGGGCTCTAATTATGCTAAGGAGATTCCAAAGGCGATACAGAGCTGCGATATATTTTTGCTTGTCGTATCTAAGGAATCACAAGAGTCTATCTGGGTTGAAAAAGAGGTCGATAGTGCGATTAATTACCGTAAGGCGATTGTGCCTGTTAAAATTGATGATGAACCGCTCAATGATATGTACAAATTTTATTTAAATAATGTGCAGATGATTTCTTTTATGGATGAGAAGGATAAGCTGTGTAAGCTTTTAGAGAATTCCAACGGTAATACGGGCGTACGTTATATTGTGGAACAAAGTAGTGGCAATAAACAGGATATGGAAAGTCGCAAGGAAAATATACGAATTCAAAATACATTTACGCTTAATAAGGCGCCAGTCGAGTGCGAATATTGTCAGGGAGCACTTGAAAAGGTGTCTATGGGTGTTTACAGATGCACCATCTGTGGTAGAGAAAGCTATGATTATTTCCAAAAGGTTAAGAGATATTTACAGGAAAATGGCCCGACAAATGCAGTGATTATTTCTAAGGATACGGGTGTGCCAAAGCAGGCAATTGATTATTTCTTAAAGGAAGAGTACCTTGATATCTTCAAGGGCGGAAGAAGGTAATTTATGGAAAAGAATATATGGGTGATTACTGATAACAAAAAAGATGCATTAAGTGCGCAACGTGGTATCAATGCTACTGGTAGTATGCGTGCTATATGTGTGTTGTCATACGAAGCTTTAGAAAAGCTTTTATCACCTTGCAAAAATATGCCATCTCTTATTGTAATTGATTATGAAATGTCTATAAAGGAGGAATTTCGGTCTTTGTCGCTTGTAAAATGCAAGCAGATATTGGCTGGGGTTCCTTTGTTTTTTATGGCAGCAGCAAGTGATGAAAAAACACTTGATGAATGCTATAGGTTAGGCGCATTGGCTGTTCTTAAAAAGCCGTTTAATGAGCTTGGCGTTGAGCGTATTGAGCGTATGGCGTGGCAGTTTGATGTAGCTAAGAATACTGAGAGAAAGCTTGAAAAGCAGGCTATGGATTTGCGTGCGGCAAGAGAAATAGAGCGCCTTAATAAGCAGCTTGAAGCGAGAAATGACCTTTTATATAAGGTGTTTGGACGATATTTTTCTGACGAGGTTATGGAACGCATTTTTAATGATCCGGCAGGTATTACCATTGGTGGTGATAAGCTTGATATGACTGTAATGATGGCGGATTTACGTGGATTTACGGCGATGTCACAAAGCCTTGATCCTGATGCGATGTTGGATATTTTGAATTATTATTTTAGTAGTATGGTTGAGGTCATCACAAGGTACAAGGGCACTGTTATTGAATTTTTGGGCGATGGTATTTTGGCTGTATTTGGTGCACCTATAAAAATTGAGGATCACACTGAAAATGCTATAGCTGCGGCAATTATGATGCAAAATGAAATGATTTCAGTTAATGAATATTGCAAACGAAGAGGCATTGAACCTCTCAATATGGGCGTTGGTATTCATAGAGGCAATGTATTTATTGGAAATATCGGCTCTAACAAGGTTATGCGCTACAATGTTATTGGGCGTATTGTAAATGAATGTTCCAGGGTGGAAAGCTTTAGTGTAGGCGGACAGGTTTTAGTGTCTGATTCTACGCTTTTAAAGCTTAATTGTGGTTATGAAACGCGCGAAGAAATCATTGAAATCAAAGCAAAGGGAGTTGAGACTCCTATTAAGGTATACGATGTGTATAAGCTTTTAGAACCATATGAGTGCAAGATTATCGAAACTGAGGAAATGAAGCTTTACAATGTTAATCGTGAAATTACTGTTGAAATATACACCATTATTGATAAGATGGTAAGCTTAAAGCCGATTGTTGCGGATGTAAAAGCATTTTCCTATAAAAATGCAATTGTGGAATATTATGGGCGAAAGCGCCTTAATCTATATACAGACGTTAAGGTGGTGGCTAAGGATACCACCGGAAAGGTGCTTTTTGATGACGTATACGCCAAGGTAAGAGCGAAGTCATGTGAAGCGATTAAATTGCATTTTACGCATATTAACGGTGACTTCCAGTATCTTATAGAGCAGCTTGCTAAGGAAGAGGAGGCGATAGAGTCATGAATGCAAGAAAACAGGATTTTTTAATTGAAAATGTGGATGATATAAGTGTTTTGGAGCGTAGCAACGAGGAATTGTTTGCGGATAAGTCTTGCCTTTATCTTTTGCTTATATGTAAGGAGCAATATGAGGTTAAGGTTTTATTTTTGAGCCATTCAAAGCTTGTACGTGCAGTTGAAATACTTGAATTTATGCTTTCTGAATTTGGACTTGTAAAGGGTGACGCAAGCAGGGCTAATGCGTGCATTTCGCAGGCTATTTTAAACAGTCTTGTTACAGATGCGGAGTTTAGTACAGAAGCTATGTATTTTGACAGCCTTATTGATAGCTATCTTGAGGACACTGCATTTATTATGGCATATGATTTTGCAAGGGAAAATGCAGATGTTATATATTCGCTGCCTTTATATGTAAAAAGAAAGGTAAAATGGGCTGTTGTTAAGAGTGTGGACATTGTAAATGCAGGCGAAAGCTTTATAATTAAGTCGCTTGAAAATGAATCGGGAGAGGCTGTGGTTGCAAGCAATAATTCGTACATTATGGTTGGATGTCGTGGCGAGATATATGAGATTACAAAGGATAAATTTGATAAAAGCTATGAAATGTCTGACGAGAAGCTTGATGTATTTGAACAGATGCTTGATTTTATTCCAGAGGTTAAGAGTTGTAAAACGGGCGAATATGTTTCAATTGACGATAGGGCGCATATTTGCTATCCAAAGCAGGATGCAAAAATATATGCGATGCGCCTAAATTACAGGACTAAGATATTTCAAAGAGACGGTGATGGAGAATATTTTCTTGGAAGACCGGGAGATTATATGGCTGTAAGAGCGGATGATATTGGCGATATGTACATTATTCAAAAGGATGTTTTTGAATATACCTATGAAATGATATAGTTTTAAACTATGACTACCAATAGTTTTTATGGATTTTTCTATGTGTCTGTGTTATAGTATAATTACTTTGATTTAAATGGATACTGGAAAGGATAAATGAAGATGCAGATTAGCAAGATTTTTGAAAAGAAAAAGCCGGTGTTATCGTTTGAGATTTTTCCACCTAAGCGTGATACTGCAATTAAAAATATTGATGAGACATTGAAGGTTTTAGCGCAGTTAAATCCTGATTTTATAAGTGTTACTTTTGGTGCAGGGGGAAGTGCGGTTAATAATCTTACAGTGGAGCTTGCAAAGAAGATTAAGAATGAATATGGTATCGAGCCGTTAGTGCATTTGACATGTCTTAACTATACTAAGAATGAAATTTTAACTATTTTAGAAGAACTTGATAAGAATGATATACATAATATTTTAGCGCTTAGAGGTGATAAGAATCCTAATTATGAGCCAAAGCTTGAGTTTAATTACGCTTCGGATTTGGTTAAATTTATTAAGGAACAGGATATGGCTTTTCATGTAAGTGGGGCGTGCTATCCAGAGTGCCATCTTGAGTCTAAGAATCGTGTTGAGGATATTAAGAATTTAAAGACTAAGGTTGATGCTGGTGTGGAACATTTGATTTCACAGCTTTTCCTTGACAATGAAGCATTTTACAGATTTGTTGAAAATGTTCGCGTAGCAGGAATTGATGCGCCTATTGAAGCGGGAATTATGCCGGTTATTAACAAAGCACAGATTGAGAGAATGGTTAATCTTTGCGGCGCAAGCCTTCCTGAAAAGTTTAAAAATATTATTAACAAATACGAGGATGAAGCCCTATATGAAGCAGGCATGGTATATGCGGCTAACCAGATTGTGGAGCTTATTGCTAATGGTGTTGATGGAATTCACGTGTACACAATGAATAATCCAAATGTAGCAAAGAGAATTTGTGACACTATAAAATATTTTGTATAAAAATGGATTTCATTTGGCATACTAAATTAAAAAGGAGGTATGCAAAATGAATAGTGATTCAATTAATTTATTAAAGGAATGTAATGCTGGCTGTAAATCAGCAGTTAACAGCATGCGACAGATTAAGGAATATGTTGTGGATGAGCGTCTTACAACATTAATTGACAAATATACTAAGAAATATGAGCATCTCGGAGAAAAATTTCACGAGGTGCTCAATGAACATTCAGAGCCGGAAAAGGACCCTAATACTATGGCGGCTGCATTTGCATCTATGGGAACAGAGATTAAGCTTATGCTAAATAACGAGCCTCATAGAGTAGCGAAGCTTTTGATGGATGGCTGCAATATGGCGATTAAATCGATTAGCGATTATGTTATGCAGTACGACGAGGCTGACGAAGACAGTGTAAAGGCTGCTAATGATTTAATTGACATTGCAGTTGATTTTATGAAGGATTTAGAAGAGTGTTAAACTCTTGTTAAAGTTTTGTTGAAGTTTTGTTAATATGTATGGAAAAGTAAATGTTTTTATGTTAAAATAATTTTATTCAAAAGATTGAATGGAGTGACGTTATGATAAAGATATTTGCTGACAGTACATGCGATTTGAATGATGATCAGATAAAGGATAATGATATTACTATAATTCCTTTGTTTATAGTGTTGGGTGAAGAATCCTATAAGGATCGTTATGAAATAACACCAAATGAGATATACAAGTGGTCTGATGCTAATAAGACTACACCTAAGACTGCGTGTCGTTCTATTGCAGACACAATGGATGAGTTTAAAAAGGCTTTAGATAATGGCGATGAGATTATAGCATTTACTATTTCGTCGGATATGTCAGGCACTAACAATACAATGAATCTTGCAGCGAGTGAGCTTGAAGCTGAAGATAGAATCAGTATTATTGATTCAAGAAGTCTTTCAACAGGTATAGGGCTTCAGATTTTAAAGGCATGTGAGCTTGCAAAGCAAGGAAAGTCAAGAAGTGAGATTGTAAATGAACTTGCGGATATTACACCAAGGGTAAGAGCAAGTTTTGTAGTTGATACACTTACTTATCTTCATCGTGGAGGACGTTGTAGTTCTACAGCAGCATTATTTGGAAATGCTTTATCGCTTAAGCCTAAAATCATTGTTAAGAATGGAAAGATGGAGGCTACAACTAAGTACAGAGGCAAGATAGACAAGGTTATTGAAAAATATGCTAAAAACCTTGAGGAGAATCTTTTGAAGGCAGATTCGTCAAGAGTATTTATTACTCACTCAGGTAATTGTGAGGAAGCGGTTAATAATGTTGAAGCATATTTAAAAGGACTTAATTACTTTAAGGAGATAGTGATTACCCGCGCTGGTGGCGTTATTTCAAGCCACTGCGGACCTGGAACATTAGGCGTATTATTTATAGCAGATAGTAAAGATGCAGAATATTAAATTTTAAGAGCGGTTCGATTGAACCGCTCTTTGTTATTCTAATTCAACAGGTTTCCATTTTTCAAATGAATGAATTGTTATTACTGTGTCTTCGTTATAGTAGCTTACTTTAATTGTATCGCCTACATTTAAGAATATAAGGTTTTCATTATCGGCAAAAGCCTGTTTATAAATCTTGTTATTATCACCCTTTATATATACGATGGTATTGCCATTTACATTTATATACTGGATATCTGTTATTGTAAGGTTTGCATTTTTTATAAGCTCTGTGTCATTAATATTGATGTTACCAGAGGTTCCGGCATTTACAAGTGCTTCCTTGTAGTTTGAAATACATTTTTCAAGAGTTTCTGAAACTGCAACTATTGTGTAATTCTTAACATTTACAAGTGCATACATTTTAATAAGGTCGTTAGAATCCTTAAGCACCATTACGTAGGTAGGAACACCGTCAATGTTTACAAGACTTGGGAAGCTTGCGGTGTAACCGTAATTTTGAACAGCACCGGCAGCGGCACTCATAGCAGAGTATTCCTCGGCGCCAGCCATTGTATAGTAGTTAAATTCGCCAGTACGGGAATTAACAAGTATAAAGCCTAAGTTAGACTCGTCAGATGCAATAGAAGTAATGCCGGTGTAAATGTAAATGTCGCTTCCAACACACAGGTAACCATAATCATCTGTGGTCATTGTAATACCCTTTTTACTAAAGTTAAAGAAGCCGTTAATGTACTTGCCGTGTGAATCATATAATTCTTCAACCATTGTTCCGCTAAATACAAGGTCGGCATATTCTGGAAGCTCGGCAATACTGTAATATTCGCATTTTCCAGTTGTGGCATTACACATAATTGCGCCCTCTGGAATTGGACATTCAAGAACTGTGTTAAACTTTAAGGTAGGTATAAGCCAGAATGGATTACCTTCATTATCAATTTGGAAAGTAGGCTCACCAAATGCTTTTGTAGGATATTTCATACGAACATGTCGTATTAAATCCTTGTTAAAAAATGCTGATGGCGCATAATGTATACCACCCTCAACGGCTACGAATTTGGCTTCTGAAGTAACCGGATTAACTAAAACATAACCAGGAATTCCGGTATCGGAGTTGGAACACCATTTA
Organism: Lachnospira sp.; assembly: GCA_015057605.1. Lineage (GTDB taxonomy): Bacteria > Bacillota > Clostridia > Lachnospirales > Lachnospiraceae > SIG291. The sequence continues at coordinate 149,467 of SVDX01000001.1, forward strand.
AAAAAGTCACCATATTTTAATGGAGCAACCTTCATAATATCGCCATTAAGCTCAATTGTTGCATAAGAACCCATTTCAAACTGGGAAACAACGTCTGAAAGAGTACCAAGAACGCGGTCTCCAAGCTTGCTTGCACTTGTTGTATCCATAAGAGAAATTTTTGAAATTTCCTTGGTTGTAGGTATATCTGCAATAAATGCAGCCTCATCCTTTTCATTTACAGTAATTCGATCTCTGTATGCTTTTGATTGAAAAAGAGGAGAAGAAATAAGCATTAATATGAGAAAAATAACTAACAAGCCACCGGCTCCAAATGCCCATACCTTTGCAGGTGTGCTACAAGACAAATTGTAGCTGGTATTATAATGTACCATCAATAAATAAGTAAAAAGTGCACATACTACAAATGTAGCAATCAATATAATCCAAAAGCCTGGAAGATGTATATTAATTGCTGGGCAAAGAACATAAAAGATTATTGCCCATAAAATAAGAAATAAAAGGATTGGAAATGCTACCAATCGAATCTTTAATTTTTGCATAAATACCTCCGTTTATTAAGTCCATCCGCCGTCAAGTTTTATTACCTGACCTGTCAAATACGGATGGTTATTTGCAAGGTCGTATACAAGATTTGCGACCTCGTCTGGTGTTCCAAGGCGTGAGCTTGGAATCTCATTTATTAGTTGGTTCATTTCTGTTTCATCAAGAAAAGAATTCATTTGTGTATCAATGGCACCACATGCGATTGCATTTACCTGGATGTTGCTTGGTGCAAGTTCCTTAGCAAGTGCTTTGGTAAATGAGTTGATAGCCCCTTTACTAGCAGAATAAGCAACCTCGCAGGAAGCACCAACAACGCCCCATACAGAGGAAATGTTGATGATTCGGCCATTCTTTTTTCTTATAAATTCAGGAATGACTGAATGAGAACAATTGAAAACTGAATTCAAATTGGTTCTAATTATATTGTCCCATTGCATAGGAGTTAAGTCCTGAAACATTCCTATGTGAGATATACCGGCATTATTGACAAGAACGTCAATAGTTCCTAAAAAATTTATCGCATTATCAATCATAGCCTTTGCGTGGTCATAGTCGCCAATGTCACCAATGTGTGCGATACATTCTACATCATATTGCTGAATGATTTCTTCTCTGAGTGTATTAAGCTCGTTTGCGCTGTGTGCGCAGTTTATAACAACATTATAACCGTTTTTTGCAAAATTTATTGCAATTGCGCGTCCAATACCACGTGAAGCGCCGGTTACGACTGCAGTTTTTCTTATTGTAGTGTACAAAAATATCACCCTCCTTACATCAAAATATTATAGCATACTTTGTATGCAAAAGAGATACTAAAAATGCAAAAATGTAAATAGTACTTATTTACCCCTAAAAAAGTGTTGACAAAAGTGGAATTGTGCAAATTTACCAAAAATTAAAAACTTTAATTAAAAATGTGTTCACTGTGGGTGGATGGTAGACATAATATGATTCGAGTTATCCACATTTGAAATACCATATTTTCAATAAAAAAGGACTTATACACCGAGTTATCCACATTATCCACATAAAAAATGACCATTTTGGACGGACAAAAGCTGTAAAGATGCGAATGTATGTTTTGTTAAACTTGTGGAAAATTACAAATTTCGACAAAAAAATATATTTTTCTATTGACATTTTAGTAAGTAAAAATAATTGTTCAAACTGACAAAAAAAGCTTGCCATATGCCAAAATTGTGTTATAATAATCTTATAAAAATAAAAGTTGAACACAATTTAGAGAAAAATCGAACATTAAGTTTGACTTTTACACATAAAGGAGACAAAGTCTTCTTAATAAATGTGGAGATAGGAGTGGGCATTATGCGTTTTATTATTACTGGAAGAAATATTGATATTACAGAGGGGTTGAAGGCGGCTGTTCAAGATAAGCTTGGTAAACTTGAAAAGTTCTTCAACGAGGACACAGAGGTTCATGTAACTCTTAGTGTAGAAAAAGAGCGTCAAAAGATAGAAGTAACTATCCCTGTAAAAGGCAATATAATCAGAGCAGAAGAAGTAAGCAGTGATATGTATGTATCAATTGATTTAGTAGAAGAGATTATTGAAAGACAGCTTAAGAAATATAAGAACAAAATTGTAGATTCTAAGCACAATGCAGGTGCATTTACACCAGAATATGCAGAAGCAGATATTGATGATGATACAGAGATTAAGATTATAAGAACTAAAAAGTTTGGCATTAAGCCAATGGATCCTGAAGAAGCATGTATTCAGATGGAATTATTAGGACATAATTTCTATGTATTCTTCAATTCAGAAACAGATCAGGTTAACGTAGTGTATAAGAGAAAAGGAAATACCTACGGTTTAATCGAACCAGAATTTTAGAGATAAGTTTCATTTGCAAAGAGCTGACTATGAATTTCATAGTTAGCTCTTTTTTGTTGCAATGACCTCATTTTTGTGTTACTATACTATATTATAGTATACGATTTAGGAGATTATAAAATGGGTTTAATTGAGAAAATGTTTGGTACACATAGCGAGAGAAGTTTGAAGCAAATTTACCCTATAGTAGATAAGATTGAAGCGTTAAGAAGCAGTATGCAGGAACTTAGCGATGAGCAACTTAAAGCAAAGACACCTGAGTTTAAGGAAAGACTTTCAAAGGGTGAGACCTTAGATGACATTTTGCCAGAAGCATTTGCAGTTGTAAGAGAAGCAGCTAAGAGAGCATTAAATATGGAGCATTACAGAGTTCAGCTTATTGGTGGTATTATTTTACATCAAGGAAGAATTGCTGAAATGAGAACTGGTGAAGGTAAAACATTAGTATCTACCTTGCCTGCTTATTTGAATGCACTTACAGGAGATGGCGTTCTTATCGTTACAGTTAACGACTATCTTGCTAAGCGTGATGCTGAGTGGATGGGACAAGTGCATGAGTTTTTGGGTCTTTCGGTAGGTGTTGTTTTAAACAGTCTTACAACTGATGAAAGAAGAGAGGCTTATGCTAAGGATATTACTTATGTAACTAACAATGAACTTGGATTTGATTACTTAAGAGACAATATGGTTGTATACAAGGAACAGCTTGTACTTAGACCATTAAAATATGCAATCATCGATGAAGTTGACTCGGTTTTAATTGATGAGGCAAGAACACCTCTTATTATTTCGGGTCAAAGCGGTAAGTCTACGAAGCTTTATGAAGCTTGTGATTTGCTTGCAAGACAGATGATTAAAGGTGATGCCGGCAAGGAGCTTACTAAGCTTGATATTATTATGGGTGAAGAAGCTGTTGAAACAGGCGATTTCGTTGTCGATGAAAAAGATAAGCGCGTTAACCTTACAGACCAAGGTGTTGAAAAGGTTGAAAAGTTCTTCCATATCGAGAACCTTGCAGATGCAGAAAATCTTGAAATTCAGCACAATATTATATTAGCGTTAAGAGCTCATAATCTTATGTTTAGAGACCAGGACTACGTTGTAAAGGATGATGCGGTTTTAATCGTTGATGAATTTACAGGCCGTATTATGCCAGGTAGAAGATATTCAGATGGTTTACATCAGGCTATTGAAGCTAAGGAAAAAGTTAAGGTTAATAGAGAAAGCAAGACGTTAGCTACTATTACATTCCAGAATTTCTTTAATAAATTTGAGAAAAAGTCAGGTATGACAGGTACTGCCTTGACAGAGGAAAAGGAATTTAGAGAGATTTACGGCATGGACGTTGTTGAAATTCCTACTAATAAGCCGGTTGCAAGAATTGATCATCAGGATGCTGTTTATAAGACAAGAAAAGATAAGTTAAATGCAGTTGTTAAGGATATTGAGAAGTCAATGGAAGTGGGTCAGCCAGTGCTTGTTGGTACTATTACCATCGAGGCTTCTGAAGAGATTAGTGCACTTCTTAAAAAGAAGGGTATTCCACATAAGGTGCTTAATGCTAAGTTCCATGAGATGGAAGCTGAAATAGTAGCGGAAGCAGGTAAGCATGGCGCAGTTACGATTGCTACTAATATGGCAGGTCGTGGTACCGATATTAAGCTTGATGATGAAGCAAGAGAAGCTGGTGGTCTTAAGATTATTGGTACTGAAAGACATGAATCAAGACGTATTGATAATCAGTTAAGAGGTCGTGCTGGACGTCAGGGTGACCCGGGTGAATCTCGTTTCTACATTTCTCTTGAAGATGATTTGATGAGATTATTCGGTTCTGAAAGACTTATGTCAATATTTAGTGCATTGGGTGTTGAAGGAGATCAGCAGATTGAACACAAAATGCTTTCAAATACTATTGAAAAGGCTCAAAAGAGAATTGAAAATAACAACTACGGCATTCGTAGAAGCCTTTTAGAATATGACCAGGTAATGAATGAACAAAGAGAAATCATTTATGGCGAAAGATACAAGGTTTTAGATGGCGAAAGTATGAGACCGTCTATTTGCTCGATGATTACAAGTTTTGTTGAAAATGCGGTTGAGATGTGCATTGGCGAAGAAAGCAATAAGGCTAACTGGGATTTAAATGAACTTGAAGAGGTTTTAAAAACAGTAATTCCTTTTGATGCTAAATTTACAATGCCGGATGTTTCAAAAAAAGCAGAACTCATTCATGAATTAAAGCAAATAGTAATAAGAATGTATGAGGATAAAGAAGCTGAGTTTGCTGATGTAGAACAGTTTAGAGAAATCGAAAGAGTTATACTTCTTAAGGTTATTGACAGAAAGTGGATGAACCATATTGATGATATGGATCAGTTAAGACAAGGTATTGGCTTGCAGGCATTAGGTCAAAGAGACCCTGTTGTAGAATATAGAGCTAACGGTTATGATATGTTCAATGCGATGTCTGCTGCAATTCAACAAGATACAGTTAAGCTTATTTTAAATGTTAAGGTTGAACAAAGCGTTGAAAGAGAACAGGTAGCTAAGGTTACAGGTACTAACAAGGATGACACAGCAGTTAGGGCGCCTAAGAAACGTGATACAAAGAAGGTGTATCCAAATGATCCATGCCCATGTGGTAGTGGTAAGAAATATAAGCAATGCTGTGGACGATTAGGCTAAAAGAGGTGATTTTTTGGTAGAAATAGATCAATTTAGATTTAAATTGTCAGCATATGAAGAACCATTAAAAGAATTGAGGGATTCACTTTGACTTACCTAATAAGGATAAGCGAATTGAAGAAATAGAAGCTGATATGGAAAATCAGAGCTTTTGGGATAACACAGAAAAGTCTCAGATGGCAATGAAAGAATTAAAGGAACTAAAAAGCTCTAAAGAGGATTTTGAAAGTATAACAGGCCTTATGGATGATGCATATACTTTAATGGAGATGGCATTGGAAGAAAATGATGACTCTTTGATTGAGGAGATAGGCACTGTTATAGAAGAATTTGAAGAAAAATTCGAGACCTTAAAGCTACAGACCCTATTATCAGGTGAGTATGACAAGGATAATGCGATATTAACCTTGCATGCAGGTGCTGGAGGAACGGAATCTTGCGACTGGGCATCAATGCTACTTAGAATGTATACAAGATGGGCAGAAAAGAAAGGCTTTGAGACAGAGATAATAGATTTCCTTGATGGCGAAGAAGCAGGCGTTAAATCAGTAACAGTAGAGATTAAAGGTACAAATGCATATGGATATTTGAAGGCTGAAAAGGGTGTACATCGTTTGGTGCGTATTTCTCCTTTTAATGCAGCTGGAAAAAGACAGACATCCTTTGTTTCCTGTGAGGTTATGCCTGATATAGAAGAAGATATTGATATAGAGATAAATGAAGATGATTTGCGCATTGACACTTATCGCTCAAGCGGCGCAGGTGGACAGCATATTAACAAAACATCTTCAGCTATTCGTATCACACATTTGCCAACAAATATAGTTGTACAATGTCAGAATGAAAGATCGCAGCATCAGAACAAAGATAAGGCAATGCAAATGCTTAAGGCAAAGCTTTTGATGCTAAAACAGCAAGAAAATGCTGAAAAGATATCGGATATACGTGGCGATGTTAAGGATAATGGCTGGGGAAGCCAGATTAGAAGCTATGTATTACAACCATATACAATGGTTAAGGATCACAGAACCAATGAGGAAAGTGGTACTGCAGACAAAGTGTTGGATGGAGATATAGACAAGTTTATAAGCGCTTATTTAAAGTGGATTAACAAAGCAGATGTCGAATGATAGCCATAGAAATGGAGGTTTATTATGGAATGTAAACAATTAGTAGTATTTAACGTTCAAAATGAAAGATATGGTATCAATATTGAACAGGTAAGTGCAATTGAAAAAGATCAGAATGTTTCAAGAATACCTAATTCAATGGACTATATCAAAGGTATAATTAACCTTCGTGGCGATATCATACCGGTATTTGATTTAAAGAAAAAATTTAAGCTTGAAGGCGTTACAAAATCAGCGACAGCACAATTGATAATTGTAAAAGTGTATGACATACAGATTGCGCTTGAAGTTGACAATGTTGAAGAGATTTTTAATGTGGCAGAGGGCCAAATGATGGATGTACCAAAGATTTGTGTAAATCCTGAGACGGCATGCTTTGTGGGCGTAATTAGAGAAAAGGGCGGACTTATAATACAGATAGATGCAAATAAACTCTTTACGAAGGAAGAAATTGAAAGAATAACAGAAGTTATTAATGCAGAATAAAAAAATAGGATCTTGCAAGGCAAGGTCCTTTAATTTATTGACAAAGCTAATCAGATTAGCTATAATGATAATATAGTTAGCTTTAAGCAAAGGAGGATATTTTATGGCAAGAGCAGGCTTAGATAGAATGAAAATTGTTGAGGGAGCAGTTAAATTGGTGAATGAAGGCGGGCTTAAATCACTTAATATGAAGGATTTGGCAATCAGTCTTAATATAAAATCACCATCACTTTATAAACATATAGAAGGAATAGAGAAACTTCAAAATGATATTATGCTATATGGCTACAAAGCTTTGGAAATATGCATTACACAAAAGGCGTTAGGAAAATCGGGTGATGCAGCAGTACGCGCAATGTGTGAAGCCTATTATGAGTATTCACTATCAAATCCGGGTGTGTTTGAAATTATGCAATATTACAATAGATATGTATCTGATGAGAATAAAGAAGCAACGCAAGGTATTTATAAGATTACGAGTAAAATATTTGAGGCTTATAAGCTTACGAACGAACAGAAAATGCATTTAGTTAGAACCTTTAGAGCCTTTTTACAGGGTTATATGAGCATTTGCATTAATAATGGTTTTGGCAGTCCGCATTCAATAAAAGAGAGTTTTGATTTATCAGTTGATATTTTGATAAATGGAATTAAAGAAATGGAGGAATGATTATGAAGAGAATAATAACAATGCTGTTGTTTTTAAGCGCTATGCTATGTATAATAGCTTGTTCGAAAAAAGAAAACAAAATGGAAAATGAAACGCAAACGACGGCATTTGTATTAACGCCTGAATTTCGTTATGAAAAAGAATTGTTTGAAATTGAATTAAAAAGTGATGTGGAATATAAAGAGGGATTAGCGCTTGATATAAGATTGCCAAAAGGGGATGAAATAAAAAACAGACCAGCAATTGTATTTGTGCATGGTGGAGGACTTGTAAAAGGAGATAAAGCGAATGAAAGTATTATAAAGAATCTGTCAATAGATTTTGCAAAAAGAGGCTATGTCACATTTAATGTAAATTACAGATTGGGAAAATCTGCTAATGCAAGTACTCTTGAGGCGGCTATTAGTGATGTTAATTCAGCTGTTAAATGGATTAGTGCAAATGCAAATGCTTATGGAGCAGATTCTGAAAATATAATTGTTTGTGGATATTCGTCTGGTGCAGAAATAGCAGTAAATTTGTGCTATTCAAGCCATATTAATAATGAGCTTAAAAAGAAGATAAAGGCGATTGTGGATATTAGCGGTGGTAATCTTTATTATGGAATGGACCGTGATTATGCGCCAACATGTCTTATTATACATGGTACAGATGATACGACGGTTTCTTATAATAAGAGTGAATTATTCTATGGTAAGGTTAGTGAAGTGAATAACAAGAGCGAATTGTATCCAATTAATGGTGGAAGTCATAATTTGGATGAGCATTACGAAACTATAAAAAATAAAATGTCTACCTTTTTGTACAAAGAACTATTTCAAAAAGAATAGAAAAGTGCTTGCATATCAAAATAAAATGTGTTAATATTCTTTCTATGAAATACAAATGTATGCCTACGACAAACAAAGAGGTTCAACGACGATGAAAGAGACAAATCAGGATTATGTAGTAAAACAAAGGGCTTTGCCCGAGGTTTTGCTAAAGGTGGTAGAGGCTAATAAGCTTTTAGAAACTAAGAAGGTTTCTACTGTTCAGGAAGCAACAGAAAAGGTTGGAATAAGTAGAAGCTCTTACTACAAGTATAAGGATGATATTTTCCTTTTTAGGGACAACTCAAAGGGAAAGACTATTACATTTGTGGCTCAGGTTGATGACGAGCCAGGCTTATTATCTAGAATGCTTAATAAGATAGCTGAGTACAAGGCAAATATTTTGACCATTCATCAGACTATACCTATTAATGGTGTAGCATCCTTAACCTTAAGTGTTGAGATGCTCCCTATGTCAGGAGATTCAGATAAGATGTTTGAAGATATAGGCAATTTGTGTGGCGTAAGCTATGTAAAGATTTTAGCGAGAGAATAAAACGAAAGGTAAGAAATTAAAATGAAAAAGATAGCAGTATTAGGATACGGTACAGTAGGTTCGGGTGTTGTAGAGGTAATCGACACTAATTATGCTTCAATTGCAAAGAAGGCAGGAGAGGAAATTAGCGTTAAGTATGTACTTGATTTAAGAGATTTCCCTGGACAACCAATTCAGGAGAAGATTGTTCACGATATCAATGTGATTTTAGAGGATAAAGAGATAGAAATCGTAGTAGAAGTTATGGGTGGCGTTGAACCAGCATGTACATTTGTTAAAAATGCATTACTTGCAGGCAAGAGTGTTGTAACTTCTAATAAGGAATTAGTTGCAAGACATGGCGCAGAGCTTCTTGAAATTGCAAGAGAGAGAAACCTTAACTTCTTATTTGAAGCAAGCGTAGGTGGCGGTATTCCAATTATCAGACCACTTAATCAGTCGTTAACAGCAGATGAAATCACAGAAATCACAGGTATCTTAAATGGTACAACTAACTTCATTTTAACAAAGATGGACAAGGAAGGCTCTAACTTTGATGAAGTATTAAAGGAAGCACAGGCTTTAGGCTATGCTGAAAGAAATCCAGCAGCTGACGTTGAAGGATATGATGCTTGTAGAAAGATTGCTATTTTATCATCACTTGCATTTGGTAAGAATGTTAATTATGAAGATATTTATACAGAAGGTATTACAAAGATTAGTGATATTGATTTTAAGTATGCTAAGGAATTAGGCTATTCAGTTAAGCTTTTAGCATCAAGCAAAAATGTTGATGGTAATTTATATGCAATGGTTTCACCAGTTATGATTTCGCCAGAACATCCATTGTTTACAGTTAATGGCGTTATTAATGGTATTCATGTAAATGGAAATATGGTTGGCGATGTTATGTTTATTGGTGCGGGTGCAGGTAAGTTGCCTACAGCAAGTGCAGTAGTTTCTGATATTATTGATGCTGCTAAGCATACAGGTAGAAGCATTATGTCGTTCTGGAGCAAGGAAAAGCTTGAAATTGCTGATAAGGCAAGCTCAAAGAAAGCATTTTTTGCAAGATTTGCAGGCAATCCAGAAGATAAATTTGAAGCAATCAAGGAAATCTTTGGTGAAGTTAAGCTTGTAAAGGTTCAAGAAATCAAAAATGAATTTGCTATTATAACAGATGTTATGAGTGAAGCAGAATTTGAAGAAGCAGCTAACAAGGCTGGCGGAATGATTACAAGAATTAGAATGGGTAAATAAGGACGGAGATTAAAATGAAATACGTTATAGTATTAGGAGATGGTATGGCGGATGAGCCAATAGAGGCTCTTGGCGGCAAGACACCACTTGAATATGCGAATACTCCTACAATGGATAAATACTCTAAGCTTTCAGAGGTTGGTATGGTACATACAATTCCAGAAGGAATGTCACCGGGTAGTGATACTGCCAATTTATCAGTGTTAGGCTACAATCCAAGACTTTATTATACAGGTCGTTCACCACTTGAAGCGTTAAGCATAGGCGTAGATATGAAGGAAACAGATGTTGCCATGAGATGTAATATTGTAACGGTATCTGTTGATGACAAGCCATATGAAGAAAAAACTATAATTGATCACAGCTCAAGTGAAATTTCAACTGAGGACGCTGCAGTTTTATTAGAGGCAGTTAGAAAAGAACTTGAAACTGACATTTACAAATATTATGTAGGAACAAGCTACAGACATTTAACAATATGGGATAAGGGAAGTGTTGTTGAACTTACACCTCCTCATGATATCCTTGGTAAGGTTATAGGTGATTATCTTCCAAAGCAGGAAGCATTAAAGGAGATGATGAAAAAGAGCTATGATATTTTAGCTAATCATCCAATCAATGTAGAACGTATGGCAAAGGGCTTAAATCCTGCAAATTCAATATGGTTCTGGGGTGCTGGAACAAGACCTGCATTATCTTCATTTGAAGAAAAAACAGGCAAGAAGGGTGCAATGATATCAGCAGTTGACCTTTTAAAGGGCATTGCAGTAGGTGCTTCTATGAAAGTTATTGAGGTTGAAGGCGCAGATGGTACACTTCATACTAACTATGAAGGCAAGGCTGATGCAGCAATTGATGTGCTTATTAACGAGGATTATGATTTCGCTTATATACATGTTGAAGCACCAGATGAAATGGGACACCAAGGAAGTGTAGAAAGAAAAGTGCAGGCTATTGAATATCTTGACGAAAGAGTAATCAAGAGAGTTATAGATGCATTTGAAGCAAAGGATACTGACTTTAGAATGTTGGTATTACCAGATCATCCTACTCCTATTAGAGTAAGAACACACACAAGCTCGCCGGTTCCATATATGCTGTATGATAGTACTGATGTAAAGAACGAGACTTGGGATTATAATGAAGCATGTGCTACAAAAACTGGCAATTATACAGAAAACGGTCATGAGCTTATTGACTATTTATTTACAGGTATTAAGTAATGAAGGTAAGTTTTGAAAAAGGTTTTTATATATTTGGTTGGATGGTTGCGATTGTAGCAACTATACTGCTTGTATTATACACAAAATGCGATTTTAGTATATTTAGTTTTTCACAACCTTGTTTTATGTATGACAAGTGGGGCCTTTATTGCCCAGGCTGTGGAGGTACCAGAGCGCTTAGAGCATTTATGCAGGGAAAAATAATATTAAGCCTTTACTATAATCCAATAATCACTTATGGTATTGTGGTTTATGCATGCTTTATGATAAGTCAGACACTTGAAATTGCTACAAAGGGAAAGCTTAAGGGCATGAGATACAAGGATGTGTATGCATATTTTGCGCTGATTGTATTAGGCGTTCATTTTGTGGTAAAAAATGCATTGATATTAATGGGAATTGTTTCTTAAAATTAAATATGACAAATAAAAAAGGATGGTTGTTAAACCATCCTTTTAAAATTCTTAAATCATGTTCTGGTAATCAGAATAGCTTGAAGTCTCGGCGATAACACCTGCAAACATCAAAATCCAAAATGCTAATGTGATAATCAATGGAAGTATACCAAGGATAAGACCTGTGAGAGACATTCCACAAAATGAGCCACGTTGTACTCTTGAAACTACAGCAAATATAATTGCTAATACACAAAATATCACATTAAGAAATGGACAACATGAAAGACCTAAGCAAAGACCGATTGTCATAGATATGATGCCGAGTACTAAAGATGCAACGGCCATACCTGTACCTGCTTTTGGTTCAGTCTGAATTTCGTTTAAATCATTATACTGTTGGTAATCCATAGTAGTTCCTCTTGATTATAGGTTATTGAATAAATCTTCATACATAGCCATATTAGCTTCCATATTAACTATATTGTATACGATCATAGCAATAGAACCAATAAGAGCAACGCCACCTAAGATTAAGCCTGCGATAGCCATACCTGAGAAACGACCATCTTTGTTCTTAGAAACGAAAGCGAAGATAACTGCGAGAATACCGCAAATAACTCCTAAGTATGTACAGCAGCAAAGTCCAATTGTACATCCTACGATGCCAAGAACTAAAGAAGCGATAGCCATACCTTTGCCGCTATTCTTGCCTTCTTCAACTACTTCATTAACTTCTGGTTGATAATCCATAATAAAATCCCTCCTGTGTAAATAAATAAATCTTCTTTATTATATCAAAGCATTATTTGAAAATCAAGATATATATTTAAGAATTAAAAAAAGTTGTTTTAATAAACTTAATCTGTTATACTAATATATTATGATATTGTTTGCTGAAAGGAAGATTACATGAAGAGTAAATTAGAATTAGCGTTGCTTGGAATTATTTTACAGTCAGTAGATTTTATACTTGATTTTGACGTGTTCCAACTTAATATAACGAGTGCGATTGCATTTGTTCTTATAATAATAGGTTTGTTGCCATATAAGACAGAGCAGAACAGATTATTTTCAAAATGCTTAAAATCAAGCATAAGGATTGCCGTGATATTTGCAGTATCAGTAGTTATGACAGTGTTCAATTTTGCAACATATAATTCAAGTGTATCGATGTTATTTTTTGCAATAATATCAGTGCTTTATATGTATATGACATATTATTTTACGGAATGTATAGTTTTGCAGGCGAAGATGGTTGCAAAGCAGGATATATCAAAGACTATGAAGAGCACATGGACATTGCTTGGAGTGGGCATTGTAGGCTATTACTTTGTAGCATCAATGAATCTTGGCATTATTGTTTTGATAGTACATGTGGCATATATTTTGGCTGCTCTATATTATGCAATGACAGTAAGAAATTTATGGAATCAAATAACAGAAGTTTAGGATGGAGAAGAAGACGTGGATATAATTAAGATTTTACAAGAAGAATTAGGTATTAAGAAAAGCCAGGTAGAGGCGACTATTAAGCTTATTGATGAAGGATGTACAATTCCGTTTATTGCAAGATATCGTAAGGAGGCTACGGGCTCTCTTAATGATGAAATTCTTAGAAATTTTGATGAAAGATTAAAGTACTTAAGAAACCTTGAAGAAAGAAAGACTCAGGTTATAGCAAGTATTGAAGAACAAGGTGCCTTGACTGATGAACTTCGTAAAGAAATTGAAGCGGCAACTACTATGGTTAAGGTGGAGGACTTATACAGACCATACAAACCCAAAAGACGTACAAGAGCGATTATTGCTAAGGAAAAGGGCTTAGAACCACTTGCTAATATTATTATGCTTCAGATGACAAAGGAAGATATTGCAAATGTTGCTAAGGATTATTTATCTGAAGAAAAGGATGTAAAGACAGTAGAAGATGCAATTGCTGGAGCTAAAGATATTATAGCAGAAGCAGTTTCTGATAATGCAGAATACAGAACAGATATACGACAGATGACCTTCAAAGAGGGTACGATTGCTTCGTCTGCTAAAGATGAAAAAGCAGAGTCTGTGTACGAGATGTATTATAACTTTGAAGAACCTATAAGCAAAATGGCAGGTCATAGAGTTTTAGCAATTAATCGTGGTGAGAACGAAAAGGTACTTAGCATAAAGGTGACTGCACCAGTAGAGAAGATTATAGCTTACCTTGAAAAAAAGGTAATTGTTAGAGATAACATTTATACTAATGACATTTTAAAGGATGTTGTAGAGGATAGTTATCAAAGACTTATTGCTCCTGCAATTGAAAGAGAAATTCGTAACGATTTAACTGAAAATGCAGAAAATGGTGCGATAAAGGTATTTGGTAAGAATCTTGAACAGCTTCTTATGCAACCTCCAATTGTAGGACGAGTTGTATTAGGCTGGGACCCTGCGTTTAGAACGGGTTGTAAGCTTGCAGTTGTTGATGAAACAGGTAAGGTGCTTGATACAGTGGTTGTATATCCTACAGAACCACAAAACAAGGTTGAAGAGGCTAAAGCTATAGTTAAGAAAATGATTAAGAAGTATAACATTTCCTTGATTTCAGTGGGAAATGGTACAGCTTCGCGTGAATCGGAAAAGATAATTGTAGATATGCTTAAAGAGCTTGATATAAAGGTTGAATATGTTATAGTAAATGAAGCTGGAGCTTCAGTATATTCTGCAAGTAAGCTTGCAACAGAGGAATTCCCTAAGTTTGATGTAGGACAAAGAAGTGCAGTATCAATAGCAAGAAGACTTCAGGACCCACTTTCTGAGCTTGTTAAGATTGACCCAAAGTCAATTGGAGTAGGTCAATATCAGCATGATATGAACCAAAAGAAATTAGGAGAAGCTTTAAGTGGCGTAGTAGAGGATTGCGTTAATAAGGTTGGTGTAGATCTGAATACTGCATCAGCTTCACTGCTTGAATATATTTCGGGTATATCTAAGGTTATTGCAAAAAATATTGTTGCATACAGAGAGGAAAATGGTAAATTTACTAATAGAAAGCAACTTTTAAAGGTAGCTAAGCTTGGACCAAAGGCATTTGAACAATGTGCAGGCTTCTTAAGAATTAAGGATGGCGATAATATTTTAGATAGTACAAGCGTGCATCCTGAAAGCTACGATGCGGCAAGTAAATTGCTTGATATATTAGGCTATGAAAGCAACCAAATAGGTAAAATATCAAATCTTTCAGCTAAAATTGGTGATTTTTCTAAGATGGCAGAAAAGCTCTCAGTTGGTGTAATAACCTTAGAGGATATAGTAAAGGAATTGGAAAAGCCGGCGCGTGACCCTCGTGATGAGATGCCAAAGCCAATACTTAGAACGGACGTGCTTGATATGAAGGACCTTAGTGCAGGTATGATTTTAAAGGGTACTGTAAGAAATGTAATAGATTTTGGTGTATTTGTTGATATTGGTGTTCATCAGGACGGTTTGGTTCATATTTCAAAGATGACAAAAAGATATATTAAGCATCCGCTTGAAGTAGTAAGCGTAGGCGATATTATTGAGGTTAAGGTGCTTGATATAGATATGAATAAGAAGAGAATTCAATTAACTATGATATTAGATTAGAGGTGCGAAGAATGGAAGTAACATTTAATGTAGATGTGACAGCTAAGGATATGAGAGGGTATATGTTTACACACAAATACAGAAGTGTAAGTGGAATTCTTGAAGTTCTTATAGGTATTGCCTGCCTTGTAGTAGGCTTGTTACAATACGGAAAGATAGAAGAACAATGGAAAGCATATATGCTTATATTGATATTTTTTGGAGCATTCTTTTTGGTGTTTACACCACTTAATCTATGCGTTAAGGCAAAAAAACAGATAGTGCTAAATCCGATGTTTAAGGATCCGTTTACATATGTGTTAAACGAAGAAGGCATTTATATTTCGCAAAATGGAGAATCAGATCAGCTCCCTTGGAAGGATGTATATAAAATTGTCAAGAATTCAACAGGTATTATTATTTATATATCAAAGTACAGAGCAAATATTTTGCCACAAAGATGTATAGCCGAAAAAGAAACAGACATAGTTAAGGTTATTAAAAACTATGCAGGCAAGGAGAAAATAGGATATGGTTTACGAGACTAATAGCGCTAAGGAAACAGCTACTTTAGCATTTGAATTTGCAAAAAATGTTAAAGCAGGTGATGTTATTTCGCTTATTGGTGATCTTGGCGTGGGCAAAACAGTATTTACACAGGGCTTTGCGAAGGGACTTGAAATTGAAGATTATATATGTAGTCCGACATTTACAATAATGCAGGTGTATGATGAAGGCAGACTTCCATTATATCATTTTGATGTCTACAGAATAAGCGACCTTGCAGAAATGGATGATTTAGGCTATGAAGAATATTTTTATGGCGAAGGGGTTTGCTTAGTTGAATGGGCAAATCTGATAGAAGAGCTTATGCCAGAGCATACAATAACCATAACTATTGAAAAAGATCCATCAAAGGGCTTTGATTATAGAAGAATAACAATAGGAGGCAAAGATGAAGATATTAGCAATTGAAACTTCTTCAATGATAGCTTCTGTAGCAGTAGCAACTAAGGATGCTATATTGGCAGAATGCACTATGAATAATAAAAAAACTCATTCGCAAACTCTGCTTCCTATGATAGATAAGGTTTGTGATATGCTTGAAATGGATATTGCACAAATGGATGCAATTGCAGTGGCAGGAGGACCAGGCTCATATACGGGACTTAGAATTGGCTCTGCAACAGCAAAAGGAATTGGGCTTGCACTTAATATACCTATAATAAATGTGCCAACAATAGATGCGATGGCATATAATTATGCTGGTAGCAATAAAGTGATTTGTCCTATGCTTGATGCAAAGAGAGCACAGGTATTTACAGGTGTATATACTTTTTTAGATGGAAAGCTTAATGTTATAAAGGAACAGATGGCTGCAGATATTAAAGATGTAATTAAAATGCTTAATGAGATTGGAAAAGAAGTAATTTTTCTTGGAGACGGTATTATGCCAAATATAGATTACATTAAGAATAACATTTCTTGCCAATATACATTTGCACCATTACATTTAAATGGTCAAAAGGCATCATGTGTTGCGGCGTTAGCGTTAGAATATTACAATGCAGGTAAGTTTGAAAATGCAAGAGAACATTTGCCAAATTATCTTAAATTATCACAGGCAGAACGAGAGCTTGCAGAGAAAAAAGGAAATAATTTATGATTCAATTCGAATATATAAAAGAAGCGCATATAGATGAGATTGTGGCGATTGAAGAAGCTAATTTTTCAATGCCATGGTCGAGAAAATCATTTGAAGAAGCATTAACAGATGCTTTAGCAATGTATGTTGTTGCGCTTATTGAGAATAAAGTAGTAGGTTACGCAGGCCTGTGGAAAGCGCTTGATGAAGCGAATATTACCAACGTAGCGGTAAAGGCTGATTTTAGAAAGCAAGGCATTGGCACTGCAATGGTAAAGCATTTGCTTGAAGGTGCAAAAGAAGAAGGAATTGCAAAGGTTTTTTTAGAGGTAAGACAGAGCAATTTGGCAGCACAAAGCGTATATGGGCAATGTGGCTTTAGAAAAATTGGGCTTAGAAAGAATTTTTACGAAAAACCAATGGAAGATGCAATCGTAATGATGACAGATATTTAGGAGGCAATAATGATTGATGTATGTTTATTGGGTACTGGCGGAATGATGCCACTTCCTGACAGATGGTTAACCTCAATGGTAGCAAGATATAACGGTAGTTCCTTACTGATTGATTGTGGTGAAGGCACCCAGATAGCAATGAAGGAAAACGGAATAAGCTGTAAGCCGATAGATGTTATGTGCTTTACTCATTATCATGCCGATCATATTAGTGGCCTTCCGGGAATGCTATTATCAATGGGAAATGCAGATAGAACAGAGCCTGTCACAATGATTGGACCTAAGGGATTAGAAAGAGTGGTAAATGCTCTTCGAGTGATTGCGCCTGACATTCCATTTGAAGTAAAATTTATTGAGTTAAACAATGATTTTGAAAGCTTTAAAATAAATGGCTATCTATTAGAAGCATTTAAGGTAAAGCACGGAGTTCCTTGCTATGGATATACAATGAAGGTTGAACGAAAAGGTAAATTCAATCTTGAAAATGCGATGGCGCTTGGAATAGATAAATGCTACTGGAACAAGCTTCAAAATGGTATTGAGGTAGAAGTAGACGGAAAGCTTTATACACCTGAGATGGTTTTAGGAGAAGAAAGAAAAGGATTAAAACTAACTTACTGTACAGATACAAGACCAACAGCATCTATAACGGAAAACGCAAAGGATGCCGATTTGTTCATATGTGAAGGTATGTATGGCGGTAATGACAAAGATGATAAGGCAAAAGAAAATAAGCATATGACTATGAACGAAGCAGCGAATATAGCAAAGGCTGCAAATGTTAAAGAAATGTGGCTTACACACTACAGTCCATCATTGCCAAAACCGCAGGAATATAAGGCGGAGATAAGAAAGATATTTCCAAATACAAAGGTTGCTAAAGATGGAAGAAGTGTTACACTGGTATTTGAAGACTAAAAGGAGGACTTGCTGATGAAAGAAAAGAAATATATAGTAATTGCATTGATTAGTTCGGCAATATTAATAGGTTTGCTTGTGTATTATGTTTATAGAATGAAAACACCTGCAAACGTAGAAGATCATACTTTTAACAATCCGGCTGAAGAACTTATAGCTAAGGATATTGAAGGCAAGAACTACCCTGCGACACCTAGAGAGGTTGTTAAGTTATATACAGAATTAGTTAGAGTCTTTTATAATGAAGACTTAACGGAGGCACAGATTGAAGCGCTCGGAAGAAAAGCAAGAATGCTTTTTGATGAGGAGTTAAAAGCAGGTCAGACAGAGGAAGAATACCTTGAGGCATTAAAACTTGATATCAAGGCGTATAATGATGCAAATAGAACGGTTAACGAGTGCATAATTCAAAGAGCACAGGATAATGTTAAAGTTACGGTTGAAGGTAAAGACTACTATATAATAAAGACAGTTTTTTATCTTAAGGAAAGTAAAAAAATATCTACATCATATATGGATTTTAAGGTTAGAAAAAATGGAAATAATTGGAAAATACTTTCATGGGGAATGGCAGAAAGTTCTACTATAAAAGGAGAATAGTGATGGCAAAAGACGTGATAATATTAGCAATAGAAAGCTCATGCGATGAAACAGCAGCAGCTGTTGTGAAAAATGGTCGCGATGTATTATCAAATGTAATATCTTCTCAGATAGATTTACATACATTATACGGAGGCGTTGTGCCAGAAATAGCTTCAAGAAAGCATATGGAGCAGATAAATCAGGTGATAGAACAGGCTCTTGATAAAGCAAATGTAACCTTTGATGATATAACTGCGATTGCAGTAACATATGGTCCGGGACTCGTGGGTGCATTGCTTGTAGGCGTTGCGTGCGCAAAGTCATTGGCATATGCGCTAAAGAAACCACTAATCGGAGTTCATCATATAGAGGGACATATTAGTGCTAATTATATAGAAAATGCTGATTTAGAACCGCCATTTGTATGCCTTGTCGTATCCGGAGGTCACACACATTTAGTAAATGTAAAAGATTATGGAGAATATGAAATTTTAGGAAGAACGAGAGACGACGCAGCAGGAGAAGCATTTGATAAGGTTGCTAGAGCAGTTGGGCTGGGATATCCAGGTGGCCCTAAAATTGACAAGCTTGCAAAAGAAGGAAATCCAAATGCAATAGAATTTCCAAGAGCAAAAATAGATGGTTCTGTGTATGACTTTAGCTTTAGCGGCTTAAAATCAGCGGTACTTAATTATATAAATTCATGCGAAATGAAAAATATAGAAATAAATAAAGCAGATTTGGTGGCTTCGTTCCAAAGCTCAGTAGTAGAATCCTTGGTAACAAGAGCTATGATGGCAGTAAAAGAGATGAATACAGACAAGATAGCTATAGCAGGTGGCGTAGCTTCAAATACAGCATTTAGAGATGCAATGCTAAAGGCATGTAAAGAAAATAATGTAAAATTTTACAGACCATCAGCAATTTATTGTACAGATAATGCGGCAATGATAGGCGCAGCAGCTTATTATGACTATATCAATGGCAAGAGAAGTGGTCTTGATTTAAATGCTGTACCGAATTTGAAATTAGGTGAAAAATAATATGAAGATAACAGCAATAGTGCTTGCGGCTGGAAGTGGCAGCAGAATGAAAAGTGATATTCCTAAGCAATATTTGCAGTTAAATAACTATCCAGTAATGTATCATTCCTTAAAAACTTTTAACGAGAGCTTTGTGGATGAAATCATATTAGTGGTGCCACAAAATGATATAGAGTATTGTAATAAGGAAATAGTGCAAAAATACGGCTTGAAAAAGGTAACTAATATAGTGGCTGGTGGAAGCGAAAGATATTACTCGGTATATAATGCAATTACTTCTATTGATATAGAAGAAGAACATTATATATTCGTACATGATGCAGCACGTCCACTACTTACAAATGAAACGTTGGAAAAATGTAAGCAAAGCGTAATTGAGTATGGAACTGCAGTTGCAGGGGTGCCAGTTAAGGATACAATTAAAATAGTAGATAGTGATAAAAATGTAATATCAACGCCAGACAGATCAACTCTGTGGCAGGTGCAGACTCCTCAGTGCTTTAATGCAAAGCTTTTAAAAAACTCTTATGAAAAAATGATACAGGATTTGCAAAAAGGAAATATAACAGATGATGCGCAGGTGGTTGAAAAATATTCGAATGCCAAAGTCAAGATGATTGAAAGCGAATATACAAATATAAAAATAACCACTCCAGAGGACATAAAGATAGCAGAAAAGAGCATTTGAAAAAATGTTAGAAAAAATAAAAAATTACTGTTGACATATCATAAAAATGATGATAGAATAACAGATGTCGCTGACGCGATACAACTTAATAAAGTTGATGGAGAGGTACCGAAGTGGCCATAACGGGGCGGTCTTGAAAACCGTTTGTCTTCACGGACACATGGGTTCGAATCCCATCCTCTCCGTTTGATAATAAAACCACTGAAAAGTGGTTTTATTATCGAAAAAAATATTGACATATCATATTTGCTATGATAGAATAATCAAGCTGACCGAAAAAAGAAGGGCAGCCCAACCTTGATAATTAAATACTAAGACGAACCTGAAAATTCAAAAGAATTCAAAGAACGGTCAACGAAAAGTTGACAACCTAAAAACAGTAAACT
>SVDX01000041.1 GCA_015057605.1 Lachnospira sp.
ATGATATATAAATAGAACATGAACATTCGGATGTTGATGTTCTATTTGTTAAACAATTACGCAGTTGCTGTGGTAACATAGTTCTATATGATTTCATTTTTCAAAACAATAACAAAATTAAAAAATAATGATAAAATACTTGACTCTGCACTAGGTGAAGGCTTTATAAGTGTCTTATGATAACTAGTAGAAAGGAATTAAAGTATGAGGATTGGTGAAATTGCAGAACGTACAGGCCTTAATATTAGCAATGTAAGATTTTATGAGAGAAAAGGACTGTTAACTCCTGAACGAGAGACGGGGAGTAAATATCGGGATTATTCAGAAGAAGATGTTAATAGAATAAAGAAAATTCTTCTTTATCGTAAGATGGGAATACCTGTTGATACAATTTATTTAATACTGAATGATAAACAAGATATCACTGATATTATTTTACGACAGCAAAAAGAACTAAATGAAGAAATAATGGGGTTAACTGGTGCTTTGAAACTTTGCGAAACAATGCTCAGTCAGGATATAGATAATTTGTCTACAGAACAAATTGATAGATATCTTGAATACATATATGAGGAAGAGAAAAAAGGAACACGCTTTTTTGAAGTTACGGAGTTATTAGAAGAAATTACGGATTATACAAAATCTACGCTGCCACATTTGTCTTTTTTATGGATAACAAATAAGCCGTGGATACCAACTGTATTTGCTTTGTTTTTTTGGTGTATGTTATTAGCTATACCTATAGCCCACCTAATAGATGTTATAAATGGAGAAGATACATTTAGCATTTTAAAATTATCGGTTTTTGCCGTGATATTGATTATTTATGGCTATGGATTTTTCAAATTTCGCAAAATAAGGAAAGGAAATGCAGCATGAGTATATTTGTAAAACTTTTAGAAAATGTGATTATGCAATTTTACAATATTACAAATGATTACGGAATTGCGATTGTTTGTATTACAGTTTTGGTTAAAGTAATACTACTTCCATTAAACATAAAACAGCGAAAACAAATGGAAAAGCAGTCTGCTTTATCTGAACAAGTAGAAGATATAAAGCGTAGATGTAAGAATGATAATGAAAGACTAAATAAAGAACTTTCAGAATTATATGCGAAAAATGGTGTTGGAATGGGAACATGTTTAACTACACTAATACAATTTCCTATGATGATATGTTTGTATAATGCAATAAAGATGATTGCAGACACCACATGTGGAACAATCTTAATACCTTGGATATCTTCTTTGCTATTAAGAGACCCATATTATGTTTTGCCCATTGTGACAATAATAATACAGATATTGCCTCAACTCTATCCGTATTTATCTATGTTCAAGGTTCTTAATCTCCAAAAGCAAAGTAAAGGTGTAATGGTTTCAATGATGATAATGAGTAGTGTATTTATATTTACGATTCCATCAGGAATAGGAATTTACTATTTTGCATCAAGTTTATTTACCGCAGTTGAACAATTTGTTATTAATTTTTATGCTTCTAAGCGATTAGCTATAGAAAATTGAAATTAACCTAGCAAGATGGTATATGAACATTTTAGTGAGCAGGTTGCATCATTGTTATTGATAAATAAATAGAGTAGACAACGTGTTGGCGAAGTCTACTCTGTGTGGTATATGCATTCAGTTAATACAATGGAAAATGAAGAAGTGTCAAAAACCTCCTATTTATCAGTATTTTTTAGTATGCGATTTATTACGAGAATGTTCGAGTCCCGTCTCGCGATTTGAATAAACGCTGAAATAGAGCAGTCTATAAAGCTTCTGCAATAAGATCGTATGTTTCTTTTTCTGTCAAAGGATTATAAATATAGCCATATGTTGTTGACAGATTGCTATGACCTAGCTGTTCTCTTATAGCATCAATAGGAACACCTTTTGCATTAAGCATACTGGCATAAGTCTTTCGCATCTTATGACTGCTTTTAGTTATGTGTCCATTTCTTTCAGCGTACTTTTCCAAAACATAATTGATCTGTCTTGAGGTAAGTCGTTCGTTATCCCTGGTAAAAATATATTCACTGGTGTGTGGAATATTTTTTAGAATATCCTCAGCCTTTGGTACAAGTATTACAAAACGGTCAGTATTTGTTTTGGTATGATCAACAACTTCATATTTGTTTGTTGTTTGGTCTCTAACTTCTTCACGAACAATATGAATATGATGTTCTTCGCCGATATCTTCCCATTTGAGGGCAACCAGCTCACCAACTCTAAGCCCAAGCATAAAATTTAGTCTCACAGCTAAAAATGCACTATCGCCGGTATCAGCATACATATTGTCCAAATAATCATTTAATTCAGCTAGTTCTTCGGTGTTATAGGTCTGTGTACGACCGGTCTTTTTAACAACCTGTCTGAATTTAACAGTTATTTCAACACGCTCCATAGGATTGCTTTCAAGATAATGCTGTCTTACGGCATAATGATACATTCCATTAAGAATCGTTTTGGCATTAACCCATTCCTTACTGGAAAGTTGATAATTCCTGACTATCTGATTGCATTCACGTTCCAACTGTAGTTCGGAGATATATCGAATCTTCATTTTATGAAGTGGAGAAGATGCAAAATATTTTTTGTACCGTTGTTCATGCCTAGTGATTGTATTAGGGCTGTTGGATATTTCAGTTTTATATGAAATCCATTCCTTAAACAGATCTTCAAATGTTAATTTGTCAATGTACGCATCTGAAAAATATAGAGGAACAAGTTTATCTATGAGCTCGTCCTCTGACTGTGCACGAATAAGCCTTCTTTTGCCATCAGCCCCCTTATAGTAGGTCTGCCATCTTTGATTAGTTGCAGACGGTGGGGTAATTGAAAAATTATGATTCTTTCTAATTATTTCTTTTTTTGATTAAAAACAATACATACATTCGGATGTTGATGAGATATTTGGTAAAGGATATTTTGATATTGTTGGGATTTTCGTTGATATTATTGAAGTTTTTATTGTGAATCTGACAAGCTTTCTGTAAAATAAAATTAGCCACAGTGGATTGTGGTTTGTACTCGATAATTGATATGAAATCAAAAGGTTAGTAAAATGTAAAGGGAGGTTATATGGAAAATTTAGAAATCAAAGTTGAAGAATGTAATATGTTAGTAGAGATGTCTGGAAGAGTGAATTCATCAAATTCTGGAAGCATACAGGCTATTATTGATGAAGCAATAGAAAAGGCTTCAGATGTTAAGAAGATGATAGTTGATGCAGCAAATCTTGAATATATATCCAGTGCTGGATTAAGAGTATTACTTTCTTGCAAGAAAAAAATCAATGACTTTTCTATTATTAACGTGTCAAGAGATGTTTATGATATTTTAGAAATGACAGGCTTTGCTAGTATTTTAGAAGTAAAGAAAGCACTAAGAGAACTGTCAATCGATGGACTGGAAATGATAGGTCAGGGAACATGCGGTAAGGTATATCGTATGGATGATGAGACAATCGTTAAAGTATTTAACGAGGGCTTTGATATGGGTAAAATCGAATCAGAGCGTGAGAATTCACAGAAGTCATTTATAAACGGTATTGATACAGCTATATCATATGATGTTGTTAAGGTGGGAAATCAGGTTGGCGTTGTTTATGAAATGCTTAATGCTGATACATTCCGTAGTGCTATTAAGAAAGACCAGGATAGAATTGAATACTATATTGGTATATATGCTGAATTTCTTAAGGGCATGCATAATACTCACTTCCAACCAGGTGCTCTTATGCCTGTAAAACCAAGATGGTATGGTTCTATTGGTTATATTCCAGTATTTTCTGATGATGAGAAGGAAAAAGTAAAACAAATGCTTGGTGCTGTAGAGGATAGGGACACATTTGTTCATGGCGACTATAATATAGGAAATGTTATGTATCAGAATGATAAAGCTATTCTTATAGATATGGCAGATGCAAGTGTAGGTCATCCGATTTTTGATCTTGCAGGTGTATATCTTGGATTTGTATTATTCCCACAGCTTATACCTGATGAGTATTGTGAAAAGATGACAGGTTTCACTAAAGCAGACAACGTAGTGATGTGGAATAAATTCTGTGAAGTATATTTTGGTGCAAATACTGAAGAAGAACGTGCAGTATATGAAAAACAGTTAAAACCATTTGCAGCATTTCGTGTTGTACAGGCTTCATTAGCAGTATCTGCTTTCCCAGATGAAATGATTCAGTACTGTAAGAGTATCGTTCTCGAAGCAAATAAAGATGGTATACATACATTAGAATTTTAATGATAAAAATTAGATTGACCCCTTCCGACAAAGGTAGGGGGCTAATAATATGGTGAATAAAATGAACGATTATGTTATTAAATCAACCTATAAGTCATTTATTGTTGTATCAATACTTTCGGCACTTATAGCAACTGTAGGAATGATGATTGACAATATAGTTGTAGGTAGGTATTTAGGAACTGAATGCCTTGCAGCAATGGGAATTGTTAGTCCTATTAGCATGATTTTATCTGCGATAGGAAATATAAGCTCAAGTGGTGGAGCTACAATGGCGGCCAGAGAACTTGGCAAGGGTAACAAAGAGAAAATGAGAAGTGTATTCACAATATCGATGGGATACACTATTGTTACTGGTGCAGTAATGATGTTAGCTATATTCTTTTTTGCCCCACAGATTGCTACGCTTTTAGGCGCAAAAGGGTCTCTGATGGATCCAACAGTTGCGTATCTGCGTGGTATAGCAGTTGGTTCAATTCCAACAATAATGATGCCTAACTTTTTAGGATTTGTTAAACTTGATGGTTCAAATAGACTACCGCTTACGGTTATTGGTGCTATGTCAGTTGTAGACGTAGTTCTTGACTTGTTAGTAGCATTAGTGTTTAAGCAAGGAATGTTCTGGATGGCTATGGCAACAAGTATCGGATATTTTGTGGCTGTTGCAATCTGCTTTACGCATTTTACTAAGGATTACAATACTCTTAAATTTATTAAGCCTCTTGAAGCTTGGAATGAGCTTAAAGAAATGGTATCAACAGGTGCAGCTACAGCACTTTCTAGAGTGTGTGATACCCTTAAGATGATTATTTTTAACAATATGATGGTTATTGTGGCAGGAGCAGGAGCTGTTGCAGCACTTAATGTTCGTCAACAGGTTTATAATTTAGTAGGGTCTCTTATTATGGGTGCAGGACAGGCTCTCATGCCAATGGCAGCACTGTTTTTTGGTGAAGAGGACGAAAACTCACTAAAAACAGGAATTAAGGTTAGTATAAAAATAGGTCTTGAAATATCAATTGTTGCTGCTATTATCTTGTTGTTTATACCATCAGTATTTGTAAATGCTTTAGGGGTTAAAGAACCTGAAATCGTATCAATGGCTGAGTATGGTATTCGTATCTTTGCTATTAGTATGCCAATAAGACTAATTGTAGTTCTGTGGAATAATTATTATCAAAGTACAAGACGAAATATTCTGGCAATTGTAATCAGTATTCTACAGGCATTTGGCTTTACAGTGCTAGCTGCTGTTATAATGTTTAAGCCATTACAGGCAAATGGAATTTTCTTATCGTTCCTTGTTGGAGAGGTTCTTACACTAATATTTATTTATGTTTATGCAGGAATTAAAAATAAGAAATTTAGTTTTGCTATAGATAAATGCATGCTGTTACCTGAAGGATTTGGAAAAGGGGTAATTAGAAGATGGGATGTGTCTATAGGTAATAGCATTAATGAAGTGACAGCGCTTTCAGAAAAAATACAGGTTCGTGCTAAAGAAGAAAATTTTGAACATAAGAGTTTAAATGTAATTGCACTTGCTATTGAAGAAATGGCGGGTAATGTTATCAAACATGCATTTAATGAGGGCGAAAAGCGTTGGCTTGATATCTTGATAATCCAAAAGGAAGATGGATTCATACTTAGATTAAGAGACAATGGAAAAATGTTTGATCCATTAAAGTATCTTCATGAACATGAAAATGATGATAATTTGGAACATATGGGAATTAATCTTATTAAAAATCTTGCCGATGATGTTTCATATAGTAGGACAATCGGGCTAAACAATTTGATTCTTACAGTAAATAATAAATAGAAATCAACGATATTTTTATATCATTGGTATAGAACTCCATCATTCAAGTATCGTGATTTATTTGTTCTATAGTTGTATGTTGCATTATGGAAAAGCAAATGTACTGTGATTTTAACTTAAAAAGTTGAATACACTTTGAATACAGTAGGGATAGCGTGCTCTCCTTTCCTTGATTTTACTGGGTTTGTGAGAGGTACATCGACTTCGAGTCCCGTCTCGCGCTCTGAAAAACAAGGATGATACGAAAGTATCATCCTTATTTTTTCGGTATATGAAGGTTCTTTTTTGTTAATAAAAATCAATTGGAAAATAAAAAGCGAGAAGCCTTGATTTTCAAGGTTTCTCGCTTTTGCACTTACTGCGGAAGATGGGACTTGAATCGACCTGCACATAAAAAAGTATTGA
Organism: Lachnospira sp.; assembly: GCA_015057605.1. GTDB lineage: Bacteria > Bacillota > Clostridia > Lachnospirales > Lachnospiraceae > SIG291. Next base: position 6,490 of record SVDX01000041.1, read on the forward strand.
A
>SVDX01000020.1 GCA_015057605.1 Lachnospira sp.
TAACTATTCCTGCTATAATTGTGTCTATTATGAATACTACAACTAAACCTACTATCACTATAGTTTTTATATTCTTTTCCTTTAATCCCTTCATTTGTAAACCTCCTTTTTATATTAAAAACAAAAAAACCCCATTCGGAGCCTATAATACAAAATATTACCCCTCCTTTTTATACACTTTTATCATACACCACAAATTGATACTAACATTTTTACATTATTCTGTCAATATTCTCTCTATTTCGCATTTTCAATCTTTTTATACGACACCAAAAACAACTCACCCTAGTGGTCGTACTATTAAGGATAGTAATTGTTGACTTCATTTAGTTATGTTATTATAATACAAATGTAAATAGTGACTTTAGGCGGTTGCTAAGCAACTGGGATACTTACCATAAACCTGACAGACTTGTGGTAACTTCCGGCGAATGCACTTATGGTCGCAGACTCGTCAAATACGGGATAATTGTTGTTATTTTGGCATCTGCGATTTTTTGCAGATGCTTTTCTTTTGTCCTTTTTACTAATATTGAGTAAAGGGGGTAACATTATGTTTTCCAAACTTAAACTGTCGCTTAAAAACATCAATTACAAGCTCTACTTCGCACTCCTTGTTTTGGGACTTACACCTACTATATATACAACGGTGCGAGTCTTTTTCCTTGGCTCACTTCCCGGAGGATATTCTTTCTCAATCGCAGGGCAATTATCTTGGCTAAATCTGCTTTATGAAATCATAAACGAGGCAATTATTCTGCCATTGTTTTATTTCATTGGTAAGGTTGCAACCGATAAAAAAGAATTCACCAACCGAGTAAAAACAGGAATGTTAATGTCATTAGGTGTTTATCTTGTTTTATCAGCTGTTATCGTGTGCTTTACAAAACCGCTTTTGTCACTAATGGCAACTGACGCAAGTATTATTTATGCTTCGGCTACATACATCCGCATTGAAAGTGTCGCAAACATATTTTTAATACTTACACAATTTACCCTCGTTGCACTTGTCACCATAAACAAAAGTAAATATCTTTATATTTTAACCTTCTCAAGACTTGTACTAAGCCTCGTTTGTGATACGTTCCTTGTATCATCGTTGCCCATATCCCTAAACCTTGGTGTAAACGGTATTGGTTACTCTAATAATATTGTAAATATTGTTTTACTTGCCGTATCACTCGCATTACTTTCGAAAGAGAATATCAACATTTTTGATAGAATAAAACTCGATTTTGCATGGGTAAAAGAGTTTATAAAAATAGGCAGTATTTCAGGGCTCGAATCTCTTGTTCGTAACGTCGCATATATGGTTATGATTTCCCGAATGGTTAATGTTGTAGGTGAACAAGGCACCTATTGGGTTGCAAATAATTTTATTTGGGGTTGGCTGCTTTTGCCTATTCTCCAACTCGGCGAACTCATAAAGCAGGAAACCTCCACGGATAAAGATAATATACGTAAAAACAGTCTTGGATATTTTGGAATTACAACAATAATTTTGACACTTTGGTTTATGAGTATTCCACTTTGGAAACCTTTTATGACAAATGTCTTACTATTTACCGATGTGTATAAATTATTTGAACTTGTGCTTGTTCTTGTCGGTTTTTATGCGCTCTACGCTTTTCAAAATGTATTTGATTCAATATTCTACGGACTCGGTAAAACTAACTATATGCTTTTTGAGTCAGTAGTAACTAATACAGCTTATTATGGGATTGCATTTATTCTATATTTAACGGGTGTATGGTCACCATCGCTTATAGGAATCGCCTTACTGTTTGGTATTGGTAATGCCTTTGATAGTGTTGTCTCTCTCTGTGCATTTGTATATCTACTCAAAAAAGAAAAAATAAACATTTTAAAGTAGTATAAGATTTAAAGGGTTTTAGGTTCTCCTAACAAGTGACATTTGGGTGTCCGAATGTCCTGCTTGCTACGGTATGAGACAAAATTAAAAGGAAGCACGAAATTTTCGTGTTTCCTTTTTTACTGTCCTTTAGGGTGCAACCCTTAAGGCGAGCCGTTTCCTTTAACTATTTTTTACTTTTTATGTATATTACATATAAAACGCCTAATCCTATCATCGTAGTTGCTACTACCAAAAGAATCTTCAACCATATAGGAACTCCATTTGTGGTTTTAGCACTTGACCCTACCTCTTTTAAAGTATCTTCATCTGTGGCTTTTTCGTTAGATTCCTGTGTAATGCTTTCACCTTCATCTGGTTTTCCCGTATCCTGAGGTGGCGACGTAGGATTCTCTGGTTCTCCTACACTTGGCTCTCCGCCTGTATATTTAGGCATAACGACAACTATTACATTATATTCCTTGGTTGTTCCATTTTCTGCTGTACATACAAGCTTTGTCTTATTATTACCTTCAGCTAAGCTTTCAATTATGGCAGATTTTACTCCTGCTGCCTTATTGTCCTTAGCAGTACCTCGCATTTCAAAGCGCATCCCTTTTTGTTCAAAAGGAAGATATACTACATAATCTGTAATTGTTGCATCAAATTTAGGCGAAAGTATTCCGGCACTTACGGTAACATTTGCAACATCTGCATTTCCACTTGCAACATAGTTTGGATCTTGTTTTCTTGTGACATTTATTTTATATACCTTTACACTTCCATTTTCCGCAGTAACGGTAACTGTAACCGTATTTGCGCCTACAGCGAGTCTATTACCTGACACTGTAACTGTTGCATTTGCATCCGATTTAGTTGCTTTAACATTTAATGTAGACACGCTATAATCCACTTCGCCTATGCTATACGTAGTTGTATTTGGTGCAAATGTAGGTGAAAGCGTACAACCATCAACGCTTAATGCCGACAATGTGTTGTCCTGCGATAATGGCTTTGCAACTGTCACAGAATAAGTTACTGTTCCAAGACTGTTTTGTACGCTGCCTGTTGTTGATGTAATATTCTTAATTGATACAGACAAATTCGTTCCGGCAGTCACATTTGCATTTACCTTAAATACAGCCTGAAATACATTTGTATTGGTTCCTAAAGGATTAGTCATATTGTTATCGTATGCAATTAATGTATTGTCATTACGCTCTACTTCCCAACCCTCTCTTAGCGATGAAATGCTGTTTAGAGTAAGCTTTGTGGAATCATAATCCAATGTACCTTCTAATGCATATTTACCATTATCTGAAACTGTAAAGGTAAGTGTTATGGTATCCCCTGCCCTTACCGTCGTTGGCCCTGTAAACTTTGCACTAGCAGCATATACTGTTTCATACATGATTGCAGATATGCCACACACCATCACTACCGCAATAAGTAGTGTTACTATTTTATTAATAATATTTTTCATTTGGCACCCTCCATTCTAGTTTATGGCAACGCCTTGTATTGAAGTTTTCTTTAGGATATGTGCTTTAATAGCCATAAAGTCAGTAATATTTATCTTACCGTCTCCGTTAGTATCACCTGCTAAGCTTGCATTTCCTGTTAGTAAAGTCTTCTTAAGTACATGTGCCTTTGTTGCCATCATATCAGTAATATTGATTGCTCCGTCTCCATTAGTATCGCCGGTAACAATAATTGTATATGACTTTATAATCTCATCTTCATCCATAAGTCTTATAGTCATGCCTGTTGCAAGTACAGCATTTTCAGCCTGCAAAATGCCTGATTTGCTATATACCTTAACGTACTCTTCTTGTTCTATTCCATTAAGTAAATCTGACACAGTAGTCCCAACCGTAACCTTGCTTACTATCAATTCATCCTGACTTATGCTAAATTTAGTAGATGTAACATTTTCCGGTACAGAAGGTTTATCTTCGATTATATTAAATGTCTTAACGACATTTCCTATATAATTACCATCACCATATATCGTAACAGTTGCCTCGCCGACCTCGTCATTATCAGTATATTCAATGTAATAATCAACATCTGCTACTAATTCTTTATCACCATCATATACTTCTATCAAAGGAATAACCTCGCTACCCTTATATATCTGGTCATCTATATCAGCTACGGTAGCTGACGATATGCTCTTTGGTGCAATAACAAATATATGCTCAATTGTATCAATATAGTCGCCAATACCTTCAATGGTCACTGTAGCATTGCCGGCATTGATATTATCACTATATGAAAGAGTATAATCAATGTCTTCTAAAAGAATATAATCACCATCTGTTATAACAACGTCTGCTTCAATCGGACTTCCGTCATATGTATATGTGCCTTCTATATCTACCTCGCAATCATTAAGCGATACCTTTGGCTTTTCAATAATGCAGTCCAATGTATTACTGTCATCTGATTCTTCAATATCCTGACCTTCATAGTAGGTTCTCACTATATAGTAATAATTGGTATCATAGAAAATGCCCATATCTGTATAACTTGTCTCATTTACTGTAGCAATTAGCTCATAATCTATACCATCTACCGAGCGATATACATTGTAGCCTGTAACATTATCGACCTCATCCCAGCTTATAGTCACATCTGTTCCTGCAAATGTAATCTCAGTCAATGTTGTAGGTAGTAACTGCAATCTATCACTTACTATTTCTGAATCAAGTGCATTTTCTCCATCATATACTCTTACCTTGTAATAATATGTCTTATTTCTAAGTGGTACTGCATCTGTAAATGTAGTTGCAGCGCCTTTATAAATCAGCTGATATTCACCGTCTTCACTTTCAGCTCTTAAAAGTTCAAATTCCTGCCCTTCTATACCTGCTGCCCATTCAATTGTAAAGCTTTCAATAGCGTTTTTAACTATATTTGTAATAGTTGTAGCTTCTATAGGTTCTGGCGTTGGTTCTGGTTTCCCTATACAAACTTTAACTATGTTAGAAGTACTTGTCTTAGTACCATTATACTCACCGCTAACAAGGCAGTAATAATATCTTGTGCCGTTTGTAGACGTATCTGGTGTGTATTCCTTAGAAATAGCACCCTCAATAGCTGTACCAATTGAATCATTTTCAGTAGCCTCGTACCATTGATACTTATATGCAAAATTTTCAAGTTCATCCTTCATATTGGCTGTAAGTGTAACATTTGCATTTATTTCAGCTTCTACATCAGCTATGTCAAGCACACTAAATTCTTGCATAGCACCGCCTATTTTTATAAGCGGATTATGTCGCATTGTAAATTCAGTATGCATAGCATTTTTTGCATAAACCGTTACATAATAATTAAGCGTTGGATCTATAGTTGTATAAACCTGTCTTTGCAGCGTACTATCCACTCTTGAAGTAACCAATGTCGTACCATCAATGTCGTTATAAATATATGCTATATAAGATGTAACAGTCATATTGGTAGCTACATATTCATCCCAGGTAATATATAAGAGGCCATTTGTTCCAACATACCACTTAATATTTTCAACCGGTCCGTAGCTAATGTACACACTTGCATCTGGTTTAACACTAAAATGATAAACACCATCTTCTTGCACATATGCTGCTATTAAAAATTTTGCATTTTGTCCACTTACAATATCTGTAGTGTCGCATATATACTCTGTTGCATCAGGGCCTAAATCTGCTACTTCCTCTTCAACGATATTTGTACCATCAGATAAGGTATAGCTTCGATAAATCTTGTATCCATCCACATCTTCACAAGCCGCCCAGCTAAGTTTTACCTTACCATATTCTATACTTCTTGCACTAAATCCTAATGGTGGATTTACACATTTCATACACTCAAGCATATTACTTGCTACGGATTCACTCTTATTTTCTCCGTCCATAATATAAGCTTTAACAACATAAAAATACCAAACATCATAGTCTGTATCAGTATCTGTATAAGTATATATATCGCTTTCTACGCTATCAATCAATTCGTATAAAACACCATCTAAAGAGCGATATATATTGTAGCCTTCTGCTTCATCTACACCATCCCAGGCAATAATAATTCCTGACCTTTTTGTACTAATATCTGTCAATGCTGGTGCATCAAGCGCAAGCACTATACTTTTTGCCTGTGAATCAAGCTCTGTTTCTCCATCATACACTCTAACCTTATAGTAATATGTTGAATTTAATGTAACATCGCTATCTGTGTATGTTGTAGCTGTTCCTCTATATATTTCACTATATAATCCATCCACCTGCGTTGCTCTTAGTAGGATATATTCTTGATTTTCAAGACCCTCCTGCCAGCTTATGATTATAGCATCGGTACCATCATTTTCAAGGCTAATAATATCTGATGCCTGAATTGTGTCTGCATGATCCACTGCTAATGCCTTTATACATAAATTAACATTATACATTATATTATCACCGGCCAATTCATATATATCCCAAACATTTTCTCCCGAAAATACATAACTTTCATTGTCGCTTGTCACACTGTTAGCTGTAGCATATCCACCGCCGCCAACATAGGTCGTTCCCGGAACAGTTGTATAAACCATAGTGTTTTCTGTAAATTCAAGCACTACTGAAAATGTATCCCCTGGCTCCACCGTAATCATCTTAGGAAGCTTAATCGTATAATAACCATTAAGTGTTAACTCACCAGTCACAGGCTCCTCAAAACATGGCGTACCACTTTTAGGATTGTCTACTTCAGGATTAAGATATATCTGTATACTGTAATCTCTATTAACATCATCTATACCAAAAGCAACTGCTGTAATATCCTGACTTGCATTGCCTTTGACTGTAAATACATTCGCATACTTATTAGTTGCAAAATTGATACAGTGTCCCGGAATTGTACTTCCGTCATGCTGATAGTTATATGTGTATTTAGACTTTGGTGCTATCTCATACGCACACGCATCCGCATTTTTTATAGTCATATCATCATAAGAAATCCACATATAACCACTTGCGCCATAATATGGTCCCCAACTATTCTTTATAAGCCATGCGCCGTCATTAGCCGGTGTATGCGTAACGCCTTCGTCATCCGTAATTGTAAAATTTTCCTTTGGTATAGTATCATCCCAACCAACTATCGCAATCGCATGATTAGTGTATGTTTCTTTATAAGTATAGTGATAATAGCAATAATATTCAGGTGTACTAATATCATATTCCTCATCTGCATTATAGTACGTCGAAACCGCACCATACTCCATAATTGCTCGTTTTACATACTCTATATTAGCCATACTGATAAAATGCTGACCTGTTAATATATAATCAAGCTTAGAAGCATCATATGTAAATTCAGTACCTAAAGGCGTACTATATGGCACGTCCTCTTCCTCAAATAAACCTGCCCACTTGCTTAAGGTTTTAAGCACATACTGGTCGTTACCACCATTCTTAAAACACTCATACATATTCTCAGTTGTAGTTTTATCCGTAGTTGCTGTACCTGTATTATCTATAAATGCACTATCGTCAAATGTCAAATACGCAAGTGCATATTCCGACAAGTCAATATCACTTGCACTTGCAACAAATCCATTCTTTATAGCATATGCCTCCATACATGCAACGGCTGCAAATGACCAACAAGTTCCATACGGACTCTGATTTTTAACAGAGGTTATATACCCTTTATCAACAGAGCTATAACTGCTATCTAACTTTGTTGCCTTAAGAAGTAGTTTATCCTCATCAGTTTCTGTTATATAAGGTGCCTTATAACCAATATCATAATAGCCTCCCACTATACGCTCTTGTGGTACAACATTAGAAGCTTCTACTGGCTGTGTATCTGCATACACAATGCTCTTATTCCCCATCTTTATAGGCACACACTGTATCATAAGCGTTGCTATAAGTACTATCGAAACAAGCTTCTTAATCCATCTTTTTTGTCGCATACACTCACTTCCATTCTTCAAAATGTTATTAGATATATTATAATACTTTGGAATGAAATAAACAAGAAAAACGACCCACCAAGTGAGTCGCTTTTTCATTTTCACTACTTATCATCTAATTTTCCAAATTGTGTCTCGTAAAGCTGCGTATATGTTCCACCAGCCTTTACTAACTCACTGTGAACACCACGTTCCACAATCCTACCATCCTTGATAACAAGTATCTCATCTGCTGCCAAGATAGTTGAAAGTCTGTGAGCAATAAGAATACTCGTTCTTGAATGAATAATCGGATCAATCGCCTCTTGAATCTTGCTTTCTGATATCGAATCAAGAGAAGATGTAGCCTCGTCAAATATAAATAAAACTGGATTCTTTAAAAGAATTCTGGCAATTGATATTCTCTGTTTTTCACCACCGGATAATTTAAGTCCTCTATTACCTACCATTGCATCGAGACATTTATCCTGCTTCTTTACGAAATCATATATGTTAGCCTTTTTACAAGCCTCGATAAGTTCTTCTTCTGTCGCATCTGGCTTTGCATATAAAAGATTTTCTCTAATAGTTCCATTAAATAAATATGTTTCTTGGCTTACAATACCAATATTTTCTCTAAGAAACTCAAGACTTAAATCCTTAACATTGATACCATCAAATGTCACCTCGCCACCGCACACATCATAAAGACGTGGGATAAGATTAATGATAGTACTCTTACCAGAACCTGAAGGTCCTACAATGGCAATACTGTTGCCACTCTTTAAATCAAAGCTTATATCCTTTAGTATTTGACGTTCAGGAGTATATGAAAATTGAACATTTTTAAATTCAACATTACCAAGTGCCTTATCAGGTGTAATTGCATCTGGAGCATTTTCAATATCAACTGGCATATCGAAATACTCAAATATTCTTGTAAATAATGCCATTGAACGAATCCACTCAACCTGCATATTCAAAAGCGAATTAACCGGTCCGTACATTCTTCCAAGAAGTGCTACCAACACAGTAATATCACCGACAGAAAGGTTAGCATCATACTTCATCATAAGGATACCACCCACAAGATAGATAAGCATTGGTCCTACACTTGAAAATGTGTTTATAACCACTCTAAACCATCTACCAGCCATGCTTTCCTTGATGTGAAGTTTAATCATCTTAGCATTAACTTTTTCGTATCTATTGTATTCGTATTTTTCCTTACCAAAAAGCTTAACTAAAAGCTGACCACTTACGGATAATGTCTCATTTAAAATACCATTTATCTCGTCATTACACTCCTGAGCCTCTCTTGTAAGCTCCCATCTTGTCTTTCCTGCCAAACGCGTAGGTATCGTAAATAACGGAATTACAAGTACACCAACTGTAGCCAAAATCCAATTTTCTCTATACATAATTACTACTGCACAAATAAGCGTAATACTGTTAGATAAAATTGATGTAAATGTACTCGATATAACTCTCTCAACACCAGAAATATCGCTTGTCATACGGGTTATAATGTCACCTTGATTGTTTGATGTAAAAAAGCCCTGTGACATTTTTTGTAAATGCCCATACATTTTGTTACGCAAGTCAAAGGTAATATGCTGTGCAATCCAATTATTCAAATAGCTTTCCGCAACCTGAATAAGATTAGAGCCAAAGCTTACGCCCAAAGATGCTAAAATAAGAATAATAAGCATCTTTAAATCCCTGCTAATAAGACCTTCATCAATAATACGACCCGTAAGTACTGATGGAAGCAAGCCTAAAACTGAAGAAATAATAATACAAACAAGTACTATTAAAAGCTGTTTCCAGTATGGCCATAAATATGAAAAAATTCGTTTTAATAAAGGCAAAGTTACCTTAGGCTTATTAGCCTTTTCTTCTTCTGTTAAGTATCCTCTGCCCATTGGTCCTCCCATTGGTGGCATAGTATTCTCCTAATCTTCAATAAGTCTTAAACCAGCTGTACTTGTTACAGGAAGTGAAAATGCAATCGCTTTAGCCTTACTGTCAATTCCAGCCTCCTTGACAATAGCCTTCATAATATCATTCTTTTGTTCTGTCTTTGTTACGATATATAAAATTTCTTTTTCAATAGCAAGTGATACACCCATAAATTCTTCTGCTATTTCCATTCCAGTACCCTTAGCATGTATAACTGTTCCGCCATATGCACCCGCGGCTCTTGCGGCATTCATAATAAGCTGTGTATATCCTTGTTCTGCAATAACTACTATAAGCTCATGAGTGGTATTCTTCAATGTAGATTCCTCCTCCTTTTGATAATCCTGTTTTTCAATAAGAAATTGTAACGCTCTTTTTCCTGCTATACTACTTAGAGGAATCGTAAATGATATTCCGCCTCCAGGCGCATCAATCTTTAAATTCTTTTCCATATAGCGTTTTATTTCTAACCATTTATCCTCTTCAAGTACTGAGTAAGCAACCGCTTTTTCTCTTGTATCCATGCCAAGATAATCTAAAACTTCACTGGTTGCAGTTCCTATACCAAGAGTTGTATAAATAACATTTATTGCATTTTGTTTAAATGCTTCAATATATTTGTTAGCATCCTTACGATCAATAATCGTAGTCATCAAAAATAGATTACCCATTACTCATTTTCCTTTCATAAATATATCACATCACAATTCAATAATTTCCATATCATCATATACCGCTGCAACAACAGCTTTTGCTGCAACAGATTTGTGAAGCTTCATTTCTTTCATCTTTGAAATCAAACCCATTACCTGAATTGTAATAAGCGGGGTCATAGCAACCATTGCAACTATACCAAATGCATCTGTAATTATATTGCCTCCAAGAGCTTCACAAGCACCCATTGCAAATGGGAGTAAAAATGTAGCTGTCATTGGACCGGAAGCAACTCCACCAGAGTCAAATGCAATAGCTGTAAATAGCTTTGGCACAAAAAATGTTATTGAAAGGGCAATCAAATATCCCGGAATCAAAAACCACATTATTGATATGCCCGTAAGCACACGAATCATCGCCAAACCCACTGATACAGCAACACCGATTGATAAGCTGGTACCCATAGCTTTTGCCGAAATCGCACCAGATGTCATCTCTTCAACCTGTTTAGTAAGCACGAATACCGCCGGCTCCGCCAAAACTATAAAATAACCGATAATCATACCGATTGGAACTATAATCCATGAATAAGAAAGACCTGCTATAGTCTGTCCTAAGTAGTTACCTGCAGGCATAAAACCAACATTTACACCTGTAAGGAATAACACTAAACCAATGTATGTATATATAAGACCAACTATAATCTTAATAAGTGTTCTCTTATTAATATCTCTTGCAAACAACTGGAATATGCCAAAGAACACAATAATCGGCAATAACGATACTGCCATTTCCTTAAAGTAATGTGGAAGTTCAACCATAAACAGCTTCCACAAATCCACTGTATTGTCAATAATTGGAATAGACTCTGACACCTGCTCTGTAGAAGCCGGCTCATATATAAGACCTAATATCAATACTGCTAAAATTGGTCCAACCGAGCACATTGATACAAGACCGAAGCTATCATCTGCCGCATTTTTATCGTTACGGATAGAAGCAATACCTATACCAAATGCCATAATAAATGGAACTGTCATCGGTCCTGTTGTAACTCCACCTGAGTCAAATGCTATAGAAAGAAAATCCTTTGGCACAAAAAATGCTAATATAAAAATAATAGCATAAAATGCAACCAACAAATATGATAATGCTACATTCAAAAGCATACGAAGTATCGCAAGCACTAAGAATATTGCAACGCCCAGCGCTACGGCTAAAATAAGTGTCATATTAGGAATTGATGGCACCTGTTGTGCAAGCACCTGCAAATCAGGCTCAGATATAGTAATAACAAAGCCCATAATAAAGCTAATAAGCACAATTACAAATACATTTTTTGATTTAGTAATAATAGAACCTGTTCTCTCACCCATTGGTGTCATCGACAATTCAACACCAACGTTAAAAAACAACATTCCCACTATTAATAAAATTGCACCTAAAAGAAATGTCATCAAAACACTCGGTGGAATAGGTGCTATAGTAAAGCATAAAAGCAGTACAATTACCAATATTGGCACAACTGCTTTAAGTGTCTCTGTTAATTTTTCTCTAAATTTTGAATTTATAGCTGACAATCCAAAAACCTCTCTCTATCTATAATTAAGTTAAGTATAACATATAAATGCTGTTTCTATCAAATTTTTTTAATATTTTTCAAATATGCAAAAACAAAAATAACACTTAATACAAACGAAAGCATATACACCCCAAAATAGTTCTCATAGTATGTATGTACATACCTATCTTCATCGCCTTTGCGAGGTGCATATTTTCTAACGTATATGTCTATCTCTTCACCAATCTCATATTCTGGCTCATATATATGTATAGATTCTATATATTCGACGCCATCGACCACAAAGCATATGCGCATTTTCTCATGTTCGTTATCGCCAACCTGTTCTTTCGCATACTCTAAAACTGTCGCCTTTGTCTTTTCCTTGCCCCAATTTAAGTGTATTTGCAATGTAATAGTCAATATTCCTATCATAGCAAATATAAGCGCAAAAAATAAAAGCCAGCTTTTCTTTGTACGTAAATTAATAACTACCATTGTTATTACAAATATAATACTGGTCGCAACAACTGCCGCAAATGCTGCCAAAACCTCGCCCATATATGTAAAACCAGGCATTATACCGCTTCCTGGCAATTGGTCGTAATAAGTAGCTGCTATTGCACTTCCAACATATGTAACAAATTCCAAAATAAGCAAGCCTATTTTATTACTTGTCTTTTTAGCAATAAACATAATCAGCCAGACAAGCTGGGCTATAATCAATATAAGAAGAAATCCTTGAACCACTCGCCGACCCACCCATTGTATCTTTTCATTTCGAACTCATGCTTTTCCCCATGATCATCAATAATTAATTTATCATAGCTTAGTTCTTCAATATGATAAACGTACACACCTTCACGTCCGAATGTCACTATCTCATTTGCCACAAGCACATAAAAAATATTTGCGTCTGACTTACCTAATAGTGCTGGCTCGCATTGTGGGTCACTGCAATGTGAATACGTCCACGACCATGTAGCGACATGAAACTTAATCTCTTTGCTACTGCTCTCTACGCTTTCCCAAGCTCCTTTCACCAGCAAACCCCATCTAAACAAATTAAGTATGTAAAACATACAGTATATAATCATTATCGTTAACAGTATATATTTTTTTATATTCTTTATCATAATTCCGCCACCTTTCACTACCATATTAGCACAATAAGTAAAAAAACGCCATTATATTTTACAGAGCACAAAAGGTGAAGCATCAAAGTAGCTTCACCTTTTTTTACCTTATCTATTATTTAGTTTGATAGTAAAGCTTTGAAATTTTAAGCTCACTCGCATTTTCTTCAATAAGCTTTATGCTTAGCTTCTCATATTCATTAAGCTTTTTCATTGAATCTTCTGTAAGCACTGCTAAGAAATCTACTGAATCAACCGTAACATTTTTTAACTTATCATTTTTAACTTCAGTTGCATCAGCATAATCAAAAAAGCTTTCATCTTTATGTGCATCTACTGCCGCAGTACCGTTATCAAGATCAAAGGACACATGTATTCCTCCGATAGTTGTAGAAAAATCGTGTGTTGAGCCCCATATATTATAGTAGATTTCTTCATCATATTTTTCAGCAAACTGCGAAACTGTGAGCTTAGCCAAATTCTCCTTAATTGCGTTTATTTTATCATCTGTATATACTTTTGAAAAACTCAATACCAATTCTTCACCGCTTCTTGAATAACCATTAAAATCATAACCTGCATCAATTGCTTCCTGCAATGTCCTATTTTTCATATCAGTCATAGATACAGTATCCTCAACAGATGGTTCTTCTTTCATTTCATTTTCTTCATTTTCTAATAAATCTCCAAGTATCTCCCATGGTGACTGTGTTGTCGCTGGTTGTGTTTGTTCCACCGTTTCTTCCTTACTGTTACAAGCTGTTAATCCCATCGTCAAAATAAGCATTAGTATCATTATTTGTTTTTTCATTTGTTTTCTCCTTTTTTGTGATTTAGTGATTTAATACGTTTCAAATCATAGTCTAATTATATTAGCTTGTATTGTTATTATAAATAACAAAAAGAGTAAAATAGCGCTGCTTATTTTCACTAAAAAATGAAAAAAGAGTTCGCTTTCGAACTCTTTAAAGTGTATCTATTTTATTTTTATAATTATTATAAGCTTCCATATCAATCTTATCATCTGCTAACATCTTCTCTGACCAAAGCTGAAGCATCTCTACTGTGATTGATATTTTTTCAAGTTCTTTCTGAATATGTATAAAATCCTTGATTTCTTCGTTTTCAATCTTACCATTAGCAGTAATCTCTATTAAACGTTCCTGCTTTCTATTCATAGAATTAAGAGAAGCTATCATTTCAAGTACTATCTGTGCTAAATCCTTTACCTTAACCTCAGGAACATATTTCATTCCAATAGGGCATTCATTTGCACAATAATAATTGCATAAATTAGGCATTTTGTAACCTTCTGCCATTGTAAGAACTTCGTCCGGATGTGCCAATGTTTTTTCGCTTTCAATTTTTTCAATACGCTCTGGTGGCAAAGTACCTAACAGTTCACTTGCTTTTTCTCTTGATAAGCCAAGTTCTTCTCTCTTTAATTGGTATATATTCTTGTTCTCTTTGGTCGAAACTCTTCCCATATACAAAATCCTCTCTTAATCTTTTTTTGAACAATTTGCTGCATCAATTGCTACTACAAGCATAACGCCCATCAATTCATGGCTACTGCTTTCAAAATCTATAACATATGTATCGCCCCAAGTAAGGATTTCCTTATTGATGTGCATAATTGGAAAACCATTTTCATACACCTCATAATTCCAATTGAAGAAATCGCCTTCTACATGCCAGCCATTAAAGTCTATATCGTATTTAGGTATAAAAAATGTCCATTCTTTTATAATTGTACCTTTTACAATATCATCCATTACTATTTCAAACTTAGGTGTAAATGTGAATAATTTTTCTCGCACTTGACCTATCTCGTTATTATTTGCATCATATACATGCAGTTGGTGTCCAAAAGCAAATATCTCAGCTTTTACAATATACTTTACATTTCCTGCTTCATCATAAATATCATAGGTGTCACCCCACGAAAATACTCGTTGTTTAATTAATAATCTCATTATATTCCTTCCTCTATAAATTAATATACTATGTATTATATATTATATGTAATCTTCAGTAACCTTGCAAGAGAAAAAACACTTTGCAAGGTTACCGATTATAATGTTGTTATTCAATATGATTTTCTATAATCTCTAATAATTGTTGCATATTTTTCTTTCCAAAATATACATGTTCATCGTTAATAACCATACATGGAACACTCATAACCTTGTATTTATTTCTTAAATTCTCATAATGGCTGATGTCATATACTTCGGCAGTAACGTTATCTCCAACAGCTGCCATATGAAAGGCTGCAACAACCAAATCAGGACACATAGTGCATGATAATGTTACTAAAATTTTTATATTTATACGAGTTTTTATTCCTTCTATACGCTTTCTAATACCTTCATCCATTGCCTGTCCCGGTCCTGCTGCATTATAAATTCCCAACACAAATGAAGTAAATTCATGACCTCCTGGAACCCCATGAAAAGCAATTCCTGTATAGCTATCGCCCTTGTACAGTTTGACACAGGGTGCAAATTCATCAGCCTTATCCGATACAATTTCCATAGATAATTTGTCTGTCATTGATGTTAGGGCCTTAACATATTCCTGCAGTTGCTTTGACACTGTTCTATCATCAAGGTAGAGTTTTAGCACCAGCGAATTTTCCATTCTCTCAAAAACGGTTTCTAATTGCGCACACATTTCCTGCGTAAATAATCCATCACTTTGCGTTGCACTATCACCATGAGACACATTTTCTGCCTTAGCAGTAATTACCTTTTCACGAACCTTCGGATCCTTCGTACGAATCCCCGTTCTACTCTGAACCTTTGCTACATATTTCTCCAATTCTGTGGCTGCCAAAGCCCCGTCGCTTGTGGCCGTTACCACCTGACGAAGCGGTTTGATACAAATGTCACCAGCTGCATACAGTCCATCTACACTTGTTTTTTGGGACTTATCAGTAATTATATAGCCTTGCTCATTTAGTTTCGCAATATCCTTTACCAAATCTGTCTTTGGTGCATAACCCACAAATACAAACACACCAAAGCTTTCGCCTTCTTTAGAATGATACTCTGTAATCTCGCCGGTATTACGATTTTTGTAACGAATATAGTTTAGACCATTATCTCCCTTTACCTCTTCTACTACCGTATTTGTTATTACAGTTATTTTTTCATGCTCTCGCGCCTGCTGTGCAACTGCCTTGGCACATGAAAAGTCCTCACCTCTTATCAAGATAGTAACATGACTTGCAAATTTAGTTAGAAAAACACTTTCTTCTGCAGCTGCAAATCCGCCGCCTACTACAAATACCTCTTTCCCCGTAAAAAATTCACCATCACAGGTAGCACAATAGGCAACTCCTCTTCCTCTATATTCTGCCTCACCTTTAAAGCCTACCATTTTAGGATATGCCCCAGTTGCCAATAATACCGAAAGACATTCAAAATCTCCGCGGTTGGTATTCACAATTTTCACATCATCTTTTAAATCAAGCCCAGTTGCCTCTGCTATTAAAAATTCTGCACCAAAATATTCTGCCTGCTTATACATAGTATCTGTCAAATCTTTTCCACTGCATTTTCCCACGCCGGGATAATTTACCACTTCATGTGTAATGGTAATTTGCCCTCCAAACTGCTCTTTTTCAAGCACCAAAACACGATACTTCGCCCTAGTAAGGTATAAGGCAGCGGAAAGTCCCGCTGGTCCGCCACCAATAATTATCACATCATAAAGATTTTCTGTATCTACCATTATAACTGCCCTACCAAATCAAGGCTTGGTTTTAAAGTTTCAGCTCCCGGCTTCCAATTAGCAGGGCAAACTTGATCTCCGTGAGCATGAACAAACTGACACGCCATAACCTTACGAAGCAATTCCTCTGCATTTCGGCCTACATTACCTGCTGTTACCTCATAGCCTACAATTTTCCCTTCCGGATTAATAATAAAAGTTCCTCTCTCTGCCAATCCATCTGATTCAATTAACACTTCAAAATCCTTGGAAATACCGTGAGTAGGATCTGCCAACATAGGATAGTTAATTTTCTTAATACGCTTGGATGCATCATGCCATGCCTTATGCACAAAATGTGTATCTGTCGATACAGAGTAAATTTCACATCCTATTTCTCTAAATTTCTCGTACTTTTCTGCTAAATCCTCTAACTCTGTTGGACATATAAAAGTAAAGTCTGCAGGATAAAAAAAGAAGACATTCCACTTTCCTAAAATATCTTCCTTAGATACCATTTTAAAATCATTGTTATGAAATGCATAAGTTTTAAATTCTGCAATTTCTTTGTTAATCATCGACATAATAATTACTCCTCTTCTTATATTTTTAGAATATCTCAATGGATAGTTTGTCCAAAACATCGGGAAATACACATAGTTTTTTTAAGAAGGGCAATACTATTTATAAATTAATTTACTTTAAAATGAGGTATATATATGAACAGTTCGAAAGAAACAAATTATATGAAGAATTTTCTCCCCTATGCACTTGCAGCCTTTTTGATAGGCATCGTAGGCGGACTTTCTACAGTTCTTGGTCCCGCCTTTATGTTGGATATGAATTTGCCATACAATAATACTACGTGGACAGCTCTGTCACAGGCAATATCTACTGCTGCCTGCGCCCCAATTCTAGGAAAACTGGGTGATATATTTGGGCGAAGAAAAACTCTTTTGTTGGGAATTCTAGTATTTACCTTAGGTTCAATCCTAAGCGCCCTTTCTACTTCTCTTATTTTTATGATTATAGCAAGATTCGTAGTCGGAATCGGTAGTGCCGCAATTACACCTACAGTTATGTCATATATAATTACAGAATTTCCTCCAAAACAGATTGCCAAAGGATTTTCCATTTATATGTTAATTTCCAGCGTAGCTGTTATATTCGGTCCAACCCTTGGTGGTATAATCCTCGGCTTATCCGGTTGGAGAGCACTTATGTGGTTTTCTTCTATTGTCTGTGTAATATTTTTATTACTATGCTTTTTTACACTTCCAAAACAAACTTTTATCAGAAAACCTTTAAAGAATTTTGATTTTAGCGGAGCCTTTTTTGTTATTGCATTTTTTAGTTTTTTACTTTGTGTTCCATCTTTTGGACAGAACTTTGGCTGGACATCAACTCCATTTCTTATAGTCCTTACTCTGTCACTAATCACTTTAGTGCTTCTTGTAATAGCAGAAAAGAAAGCAAAAAATCCTATTCTATCGGCTCTTTTTTAGCTCGAAAAGCCTTCATCATGCCTGTTATTATTCTATTTTTAACTCAGGGACTAATGCAGACAAATATGACCAATACTATTGTATTTGTAAATTACACGCAGCCAACAAATACAGCCATTTCCGGATATGCAATCTCAATAATGTATGTTGGGATGTCACTTGGTGCCATTATTTTAGGTCCTTTAGCTGACCGTTTTGAACCTAAGCGTATTTTAAGTAGCTCTCTTCTTTTAACAGGCATCGGTTGTGGCACTATGCTTTTATTTTCCAAAACCACGAGCCTATTTTTACTAGCCACTTCTCTTGGAATTTTGGGTTTTGGTCTTGGAGCAAATGCTACTATTTTTATGAAAATCGTTCTCTCTAATCTGCCAGCTGGAACTGCCGGAAGTGGCACTGGAATATACGGACTTTTCAGAGATCTTGCGGCACCATTTGGAGTTGCCATTTTTGTTCCAATGTTTACTAATGAAATTGCTCGCCTATCTGCAAACTCAAATGAAAATTTATCAGTAGCGGATATTGCTGTCAATTCAATTCATAAGCTTGCAATTATAGAAATAGTCTGCGTAGCTATAGGTGTTGTTATTGTTCAATTACTACCAAAAATTTATCAAGATAAAAATTATAAGGATATTACGTAAAATGTGTTTATAACGATGCTGGGCAAGTCAGGTTGCCGCAAAATATATGGCAAAACAAGGTGGTGGAAGTATTGTCAATATTTCTTCCATTGGAAGCTTGGTACTGGACAAATAATTACTATATCTGTTTATCCGGAGCTAATAGCAATTTATCTATTGCCGGATGAATCATCTCTATATTCTCAATCTTATTTATTGCACATAATTTTTTACCTGCATCTTTACTGGAAGCACCACAATGATATGCCTGTTCTGTAGACTCACCATAATCCAAAACTATCAATCTGTCATGGCAATCTGAATTAGATTTAATTCGAAGTGGTGGATATTGATTACTGAAATCATTTACAACTGCTGGTGTCAAAAATCCTTTTTTACCATGCCCATTCTCTGTAAACAAAACAACCTCTACACCCTGCTTCTTCTGTGATAAAAGCTGTAATGTCTTTGTATTCATATAATCATCAACCACATAAATGCTTGTTGTTGCCTGTTGGTATATATCTATGTATGCTACATCTGCCTCAAATTTCTGACCTTTATAAATAACAAAATTTTTGAAATCCTTATCCGATACAAAATTCTCATTAAGTTTATCAATGCTTTTTTGAATATCTTCAACATTCTGCTCTGTCTTATGCTGTCTATCTGATATCGTTGCCATCTGTAGAGACATCTCTGATACTTTTGCAGTTACAAGTCTCATTTCAGATTGTGTAACAAACTGTTGGTTCTGTTTTATATAATGACGCATCTCACGAAATGCACGCATAATAAAAATGCTTTGTTGTTCTGCGAGTTTTCCTCTCAACACAGTTGCTAACATATAAATCCCTTGCTCTGTGAACGCGTGAGGCAATGTTCTTCTTCCACCACCTTGACCTTCAAAAAAATTATTTTCTCGTGAAATCACAATTTGTGATTTCACGGATTCTACCTCTTCTCGCGTCAACTGAAACATAAAATCTTCTGGAAATCTCACAATATTACGCTTTACCTGTTGATTAAGATTCTTCACTTCATATCCATAAATCTCAGCTAAATCATAATCCAGCATCACTTGCTGGCCTCTTATGATATAGACTCGATTGCATATATTATCTACCGTCATCAACTCCGTAACTTCTGCCATAGTATTCCTCCCACAAATTGTGCAACAGCTGTGGCACAATTATCTATACATTATTCTTTAGTCGCTTCATCTTCCTGAGCATTCTCTTTTTTCTTATTAGCTAACTTCTCCATTTTAATCTTATATTCTATCAAATGTAAAAGATAGCGCGGAACCCTTCTATTCCCTAGTTCCCAATCCGTCTCCGTCATATATGGGATTTCAAAGTACTCACAAAATTCTTTTCGATTCATACCGGTACTTTCTCTTAATTTTCTTAATTCTTCTCTTGCTTCCATAGCTCACCTCTTTATGCATTGCATAAATAAACTGTATAACTTTTATTACTTGTAGTCAATAATATGTTTTTATAAAAATAATAAAAATCACCCAATTCACATCATAAACCAGGTGATTTTCATAAATTATAATTCTGTTCAACTTCAATCACATCATCAAATCTTGTTGATGCATCACTGCCACACTCTCCACATGACATGTATGCGGAAACTGATCCACCGGACAAACCTTCTCTAACTTATATCCGTTCTCTGACAAATATTTTATATCTCTTGCCATCGTAGCCGAATCGCAGGATACATATACCACCTTCTTTGGTGCCATTTTTACTATAGTATCGAGCAGTTTTTCATCACAGCCTTTACGCGGTGGGTCCACTACGATTACATCTGCGTATTCATCCTTGTGTTTATTATAATATGCAGGTAAGACCTCCTCGGAAGCACCTACAAAGAATTCCGCATTTGTTATGTTGTTAAGCTTCGCATTTTCCTTAGCATCCTTAATGGCTGGTGGCACTATTTCTACGCCATACACCTTTTTTACGTGTGGTGCCATAAATAATGAGATTGTGCCGATTCCGCAGTAAAGATCCCATACCACTTCATTGCCTGTAAGGTCTGCATATTCTAAGGCTTTACTGTACAATTTGTAGGTCTGTTTTGGATTTACCTGAAAAAATGATAATGGCGAAATGCGATATTTTATATCACCAATATAGTCCTCTATATACGGAGTACCGTATAAGAGTCGTACTTCCTCGCCTAATATTACATTTGTATTTTGGGTGTTATAGTTAAGCATTATTGAATCAATCTTACCTGTCGCCTGTAAGGCTTTTACAAATGCTTCCTCGTTAGGAAGCTTTTTGCCATTGATTATAAGGCAGACCATAAGCTGTTCTGTGTTAATGCCTTCTCTAATGAGTATGTGGCGTACAAGACCCTTGTTGTCAGCCTCATTGTAAGCTGATACGTTGTTGTCCAGCATATATTTTTTAACAGCCGCTACAATGTCCGCATTTCTTTTAGAACCAATGTAGCAAACGTCATTTTCGATGATGCAATGAGTTCTTCCGGCATAAAAGCCAATGACGATGTTGCCATTTTTATCGGTTCCCACAGGAAACTGCGCCTTATTGCGATAGTAAAATGGCTCTTCCATACCGATTATCGGCTCCATCTCATATTCAGTAATTCCACCAATTCTTTCGATATTGTTTTTAACCATATTTGCCTTAAATTCTAATTGCTTATTATAGGCAAGTTCCTGAATCTGACAGCCACCACATTGACGGGCGATTGGACATTTTGGTGCAACGCGGTCTTTAGATGGCTCTATAATAGACATAAGTCTACCATAACCATAATTCTTTTTTAGCTTTATAACCTTAACAATTGCTTTGTCGCCAATAACCGTATCTTTAACGAACAAAGGAAAGCCGTCAAGCTTTCCTACGCCTTCACCGTCAGTTGTCATATCCTCAATATATAATTCAATATCCTGATTCTTTTCTAACTGCATTTATTTCATTCCATTCTATATTGATGTTTTTCTAATATTAGTATCTAACACTCTGCTAAAGCCCAACCAGTCATTGCTGTCTGTTGTCTCAAACATTTCCTTTATTGTCTCCATCTTTGCATCCATATTGTCAGCAAAATGCAGTGCAAATGCTTCAACGATTGATGGACGCTTTGGTGCACCATATTCGTATTCACCATGATGTGAAAGTATGCAATGCTTTAATTCGCTGGCTAACTTTGCAGGAAAATCAGGAAGCTTACTAAGCTTTTCATTAACCATCTCAATACCCATAACTATGTGACCTAATAACTGCCCATCGTCTGTGTAATCGTTAAGTGGAAATTTTGAAAATTCCTTTGTCTTTCCCATATCGTGTACAAGCGCTGCGCTTATAAGTAAATCTCTGTTAAGCAGTTGATAATTAGCCGCAAATGCATTACAAAGGTTTGCAACACTTATTGTATGCTCTAAAAGTCCACCTACGAAGCCATGATGAACGCTTTTCGCTGCTGAGCTTTGTTTAAATGCCCTTATAAATTCTTCATCTTCTACAAAGAATTTTTTAAGCAAAGCCTTTAAGTCTGCATTTGTAACTGAATCTACATACTTCAAAAGCTCTGCATACATCTCTTCAACGTTTCTTGTGCTTACCGGAAGATAATCTGCTTCGTTGTATTCTCCTTCGTCGCACTTGCGCGCTCTTTCAATGCTAAGCTGTAATGCCCCATTGAAGCTTGTAACACGTCCTGAAACTTCTACATAATCAAATGCATCAAAGTCTCCTATCCCAAATGAATTAGGCTCCCATATCTTACCATCTAACTGGCCTGTTTTATCCTGTAAAATAAGGTTCTCGTATTCCTTTCCAGTCTTAGTTGTTGCCACATTGCGCTGCTTGCATAAATATATGGCATTAACTCTTTCGCCTTCTCTTAACTCTTCTATATACTTCATATAAGTCTCCATTCTAATTTTGCATACGCCTATTGTACACCTAAAGTAACTGAAATCTCAAGTGTTTTATAAGAATTATTAGCTTTTCTGTTAATCTTTAGCTTAATAACATCCCCTGGCTTATGCGAATAGAGTATGTTTTGGAGTTCCTCACATTTTAATATATCCTTACCATCAGCACCAACAATTATATCTCCATTTCTAAGACCCGCCATAAATGCAGGTGAATTGTTCTTAAACATTGTTATATATATGCCCTTTGGTATTGAATATTTGTTACTTAATATATTATCCACTTCATTTCCCATAATACCGAGCGAAATGACATCGTTACCATTAGAAATGTGTTGAAGCAATAGCTTAATGTTAGATATCGCATATGCATTAAGAACATGCGAATCCTCGCTATATTTCGTGCTTATTACTCCACAAACCTGTCCATTTGTATTAAGAAGCACACCAAATGAGCCTTCTGCCACATAAATATTGGTATTGATTATCATATATTTTGCATCCCAGCAATAATAGTTACGGTCAAAATTTGTAATAATACCATGATTCATTGTAAAATTCGTCCCCGCAACATTACCCACTGCTATAACAGGTACGCCTGTATATAATTGATTAGAATTACCAAGCTCTGCTATTTTTAGAGTTCTATAGGTCTGCTCTGTTAAATCAGATATATTAATCTTAACAATGGCAATGTCTGTATCTACATCCTTACCCACAAGCTGTGCAAAGCAGGTATTTCCATTATTGAATTCTATTCTAATATGACTTGCTGCTCTTACTGTTGAATATTGGGTAAGAATATATATTTGCGTTTCATCCGAAAATATCATTACACCCATACTTATTTTTTCATTTTCAACAACGCTATTAAAAATGTCTTCTGTAGTTGTAACAGAAGCCACTGTAACCATACTTGTATAGCTTCGTTTTGCAATATTGTTCAAATTAGACAGATATTTTTCATATTCACTTTCTGATGGTGGTGCTGTAGGTATCTCTGTATCTCCTATTACGTCTTCCGTTGGTTCTTCCACTATGTTATCTGGTTTAAATACAATCTGTGGTTTTGTAGCATCTTCTTTCTTTGGCGAAATTGCATTATTTACAAGTGAAATCACTACACCACAAACTGTTCCTGCCACCGCTGCACACAGCAAAGCAAGAGCAATAACCTTTATTGCCCTAAATACCTTTTTATATTTCATACCTATTGTAGGTACTATGTTCTCGCTATATAAATTAAATTCATTCTTATCGTTATCGTTCATAATCCCTTTTCACCTTTAATGTAAGTAAAATGTATTATAAACCATAATTATGAACATTTTATGACATTCGTGTAAATATAATCCTTTTTCACTTTTCTTTTTAGGCATTTTAGAGTACAATTAATATAAGATTTTTTGAATGGATAATGAACTATGAATACAAAAACTTTAAAAACTTTAGAGTATTACAAAATTATAGATGAACTTAAAAATTATGCATATTCCACTGGTGGCAAGGAGTTATGTGAAGGACTTTTTCCTTTTACAGACCTTACTGTTATACGCAAAGCGCAAACTGAAACAAGTGACGCTCTTTCACGTCTTTTACAGAATGGAAGCATTTCCTTTACTGGTCTAAAAGATGTAAGACCATCTCTTTTGCGTGCAGATATTAACAGTTCTCTATCACCAGTAGAGCTGCTCAATATAAGTCGTTTACTTGATATTGCCACTAAAATAAAGCAATATTCAAGAAAACAGAGTTCTAATAACAATGATGCTATCGAATTTTTCAAAGATTCACTTAGCGAACGTTTTGACGTTGTTGAACCTCTTACACCTCTTAATACAGAAATCAAACGCTGTATCATTTCTGAGGAGGAAATTAGCGACGATGCAAGTCCTAAACTTAAAGATATAAGACGACATATCAGACTTGCTAACGATAGAATTCATACCGAGCTTAACTCAATCATCAATTCGCAGGCTGTAAGAAGCTGTCTTCAGGACAATCTTATAACTATGCGTAACGGAAGATATTGTATTCCAGTTAAGGCTGAACATCGTTCAAGTGTACAAGGTATGATTCACGACCAATCAAAGGCTGGTTCTACACTTTTTATTGAACCGCTTGCCATTGTTAAATTGAATAATGAGATACGTGAGCTTGAGCTTTCAGAAGCTAAAGAGATAGAAGTAATTTTAGCTAAGCTCACTGCAGAGGTTAGCGATTATACTACAGTTATCAAGGACAATTATGAGATTTTAACCGAGCTTGATTTTATATTTGCAAAAGCACATTTATCAAAGAACCACAAATGTAGCGAACCTATTTTTAATACTGATGGCATAATTGATATTAAGAAGGCCCGCCATCCACTTATTCCTGCAAAAAATGTAGTTCCTACTGACATTCGTTTAGGCAAGGATTTTGATTTGCTGGTTATTACAGGACCTAATACAGGTGGTAAAACGGTATGTCTTAAAACTACCGGTCTTTTAACCCTTATGGGACAGGCAGGACTTCATATTCCTGCATTTGACAATTCACAGCTTGCTGTATTTAATAATGTTTTTGCGGATATTGGTGATGAGCAAAGCATTGAACAAAGCTTAAGTACATTTTCTTCACATATGACTAACATTGTTAAGATATTAAATGAGGTTGATAATCGTTCTCTTGTCTTATTTGATGAGCTTGGTGCGGGAACTGATCCGATAGAAGGTGCAGCACTTGCCACCTCTGTGCTTGATTATTTGCATAAAAAAGGTATTCGTACAATGGCGACAACGCATTACAGCGAATTAAAGGTATATGCACTTTCTACCGAGGGTGTTTCTAATGCCTGTTGTGAATTTGACGTTGAGACACTTCGTCCTACCTACAGATTATTAATCGGTATCCCAGGAAAAAGTAATGCATTTGCAATATCGCAAAAATTAGGCTTACCAATGCATATAATTGATGCTTCTAAGGAGCTTATATCAGCTAAGGATAAGGATTTTGAGGATTTGCTCGCTGACTTAGAAGAAAGTCGAATAACTATAGAAAAGGAACAGGAACAGATTTCCCGTTACAAACAGGAAATTGAAATATTAAAAGAAAAGCTTGAAGCCAAGCATACCCGTTTGGATGAAAAACAGGCTGCCATATTAGAAAAGGCACGCGAAGAGGCATTTAATATAGTCAAGGAAGCAAAGGATTTGGCCGACAGTACTATTCGCAACATCAATAAAGCCGGTCTTGCAGTTAAAGACCTTGAAAATGAGCGAACAAAGCTTAGAAAAGGTATGGATGCTCTTCAATCTAAAAAGGTTGTTGCCAAGGCAACTGCCAAAAAGGAATATACTGCCGCAGACTTTAAGCTTGGTACTGCCGTAAAGATATTAAGCCTTAACATGGAGGGTTCTGTATGCTCACTCCCTAACGCCAAAGGTGACTTGTATGTTCAAATGGGCATTCTGCGTTCTCAAGTAAACATCAAAGACCTTGATATTATTCCGGACAAAGATGACCCTTCAACAAATGACAAAGCCGGTAACATCGGCAAGATAAAGGTTAGCAAATCAATGTCCGTTTCGACTGAACTTAACCTTATCGGTATGACAACTGATGAAGCGTTAGTTCACCTTGAAAAATATTTAGATGACGCATATTTATCACATTTACCACAAGCGCGTATCGTTCATGGAAAAGGAACCGGTGCACTAAGAAATGTTGTGCATCAAGCTCTCAAGCGTTCAAAGTACGTTAAATCCTATCGTTTAGGCGTATATGGCGAAGGTGAAAATGGCGTTACAATAGTAGAATTTAAATAATGGAGGAAAATATATGGCAACAAAGCAAAAAGTACTTATAGTTGACGATGATAACAATATCGCAGAGCTTATATCCTTGTATCTTATCAAGGAATGCTTTGAAACTTTAATTGTAAATGACGGCGAATCTGCCATTAAGGAATTTGAAAAATTTGCACCAAATATAATTCTTTTAGATTTAATGCTACCGGGAATTGACGGCTATCAGGTTTGCCGTGAAATTCGCAAAAAATATGACACTCCTATCATTATGCTTTCTGCAAAGGGAGAAGTATTTGACAAAGTATTAGGTCTTGAACTCGGTGCCGATGATTATATGATTAAACCATTTGATTCAAAGGAATTGGTTGCCAGAGTAAAGGCTATTTTAAGACGATACCAGCCTGTAGTGGCTAAGCCTGATGCAAAGGCAAATAAAGGCCTAATAGAATACACTGATTTAATTATTAATCTCAATAATTACTCTGTTACTTACAAAGGCTCACAAATAGATATGCCACCAAAGGAAATAGAACTTTTACATTTCCTTGCAGCATCACCAAATCAAGTATTCACAAGAGAACAACTGCTCGACCACATTTGGGGCTACGAATACGTTGGAGATACAAGAACTGTAGATGTTCACATTAAAAGAATTCGTGAAAAGATTCAGGACCATGCTGGTTGGAGCATTGGAACTGTGTGGGGCATCGGTTACAAATTTGAGGTAAAATAATGAAATCAACTTTATTGTACAAGATACTTCTTGGATACCTTCTTCTTATTACCATTGGCGTTTTCGCCCTAAATATCATTTCCGATAAGCTGATTTATCCAAAGGTATTAGAAAACAAAACTGAATATTTATATGAAAATTCAAATCATCTTGCTAATACAACTCTGCTTGAATATTATAAAGGTTCTAAAGATATTAACTATCTCGACAATGAGCTTTTAAAGGTTAGCCAGTATACAGATACTCGAATACTACTTATTAACAGCAATAATCTGCTTATTTTGGATACCCACAATCCAAATATAATGTATTCTCCTAAACGAATAGATGCCTTTGATTCAAGCGTAACAAATGTATTGTATCAGCAGGAGCGTTTTCATAACTACTTTAACGAGGATTATATCACCGTATTTTCACCCGTAAATTATGGCTACTCAGTAAAGGGCTATGTATGTCTTAACTATTCAATTGAAGATATTGAACAAAAGGTTAATGATATAACTAACTTAGCTTACATTGTCATGTTGCTTTTCCTTTCAATGACATTTATAATATTGATTATATTTTTCTTTGAAATATATAAGCCTATTAAGGTTATCTCTAATGCAAGTCGTGAATACGCAAGTGGAAACCTTAAATATAGAATCCCAATATCAGGTGATGATGAATTTGGGCGTTTGGCTTCTTCACTTAACTATATGGCATCTGAGCTTGAAGATGCGGATGATTTTCAAAAGAAATTTATTGCCAACATTTCGCACGATTTTCGTTCACCACTCACTTCTATAAAGGGTTATCTAAATGCAATTTTAGATGGTGTAGTACCGCAAGAGTCACAGGAAAAATATTTAAATATTGTAATTTCCGAGACCGAACGTCTTGAAAAACTTACTCAAAGTATGCTAACCCTCAACAATATGAGCACAAAAAGCGTTCGTCTTGATATAACAACCTTCAACATAAACGCAAAGGTTAAACAGATTATAGAGACATTCGAAGGTCTATGCAAAAGCAGAAATATCAAGTTTGAGCTTACATTTTCTTCAAAGGACATATTTGTTTTGGCTGACCTCGAAAAAATACAGCAGGTTATATATAACCTAATCGACAATGCAATCAAATTTAGCCACAACAACTCATCAATATACATAAGCATTACTGAAAAAGGCGAGAAAGCATTTTTCTCAATAAAAGATACTGGAATCGGAATACCTAAGGATTCTTTAAATAAGATTTGGGATAGATTTTATAAGACTGACCTTTCCCGTGGTAAGGATAAAAAAGGTACCGGTCTTGGACTTTCAATAACAAAAGAAATTATTCAGGCACATAATTCTAATATAGATGTTATCAGTACTGAAGGTGTTGGAACAGAATTTATATTTGCACTGGATATAGCTAAAGAAACTTCAAAAGTATAAACAATACGTCCTCTGCCAAATAGGCAGAAGACGTATTATTTTTATAATTGATTATGTCTATATTCTATCTGTACCGTGTCTTCTGATATGAATTCGTAGTTGATTCTAACAGCTGCGCCTTCTGAAATCCTATATTCATCACCCTCTGATACAACAATAGCATATATTCTTATAATTATCGTACCTTTTGCTTTACTAAATAATTCTTTCATAATAGTTATAGTTTCATGATGCTTATATTCCACATGAGCTGCCAAAAAACCTTCATCCAATATATATGCATAATCGTCTGAAAAAGCTTCTTCACTAGATATTTCTTTTACAAAATAATCTTTATCTATATTCTTACTATATATGTTTTGTGTAATAGCATTATCTTTATAATCTTCACCATTATTATATATAACACTACCACGATTTTCATACTCGTATAAATATAATGCAAAAAAAGCATTTTCACTCATTTCTCTAACATAAGAAGACTTCGGTGTCTCATCTCCCTCTTCATACATACCATAATATATATCAAAAGTTACATCATCCACCTTAAAGGTATCTGTCTTAGACTTCATTCCCATCTTAATAGGCCTTTTTTGTGATGCTGTATTAAAACCTTCACTTATCTCATGTTGTTTCTTTTCATAACGAATATATCTAACTGTTATATCCGTTACTATAAGCGATATAGCACATAACATTGCTATTGTTGTTATGATTATATATTTTTTGTTCATATGTATGCCCTCCTCTTATTCTTTGCTAATTAGTAACGTTAATCTCTCTGATGTTTCTATACTAGGATTATGCAATAAATATTCATAGGCTTTTTATTGAGCATATCTGTATTCTATCTTTACTGTGTCTTCAGATATGAATTCATAGTTGAGTTTAAGCACTGAATTGCTTGAAACCCTATATCCTCCGTTTTCCAATGGAACTAATGCATCTATTTCTATAATTATGGTGCTCTTCTTTTTATCAAATAATTCCTTCATAATAGTTATAGTTTCATGATGCTTATATTCTACATCAGATGCAAGAAATCCATCATCCAGTATATATGCATATTCTCCTGAAAATGCTTCCTCTCCTGATATTTCCTTAATAAAATAATTAGTCCCTGCATTTTTATAGTCATCAATAATATTACTTTCGTAATTTGTCAGATTATACTCACTCATATACATTACAAAAAAAGGATATTCATCTCCTCTCTTATAACTACTTTTTGGAGTCTCATCACCCTCTTCATACATTCCATAATAGATATCAAAAGTCACATCATCCACTTTAAAGATATCTGTCTTTGACTTCATTCCCATCTTAATAGGTCCATTTTGGGATGCCGTATTAAAGCCTTCACTTATTTCATGACTTTTCTTTTCCAAATATCGATATTTTAATATTATATCTGTCGCTATAAGTGCTATAGCACATAACATTGCTATTGTTGTTATGATTATATATTTTTTGTTCATATATCATTACCTCCTACTTTTTACTAATTAGCAGCTTTAATCTCTCGTCTGTTTCATAACTTGGATTAAACAAAGAATAAACAATATAGTAAGGTACGTTTGCTTCTAGTTCTTTTGTTATTCTCGCATTATACTCTCCATCGTCATAATCGTCATTATAATCCTTTTGTGATAGTGGCACTGTACTTCTTGGATCAATCACATGTATGTATCTAAATCACTCTGTGTTTTAAATGTATACTTACCTAATATAATTTAATATGTCTATATTCTATCTTTACGGTTTCTTCTGATATAAATTCGTAGTCAATATTAATGTGTCCGCCTCTTGAAATTTCATATTTTCCATTCTCTAATGGTAAAATAGCAAATATTTTTATAATTATTATACCTTTATCTTTACTAAATAATTCTTTCATAATAGTTATAGTTTCATAATGCTTATATTCTACATCAGATGCAAGAAATCCATCATCCAGTATATATGCATATTCTCCTGAAAAAGCTTCTTCACTTGGTATCTCTCTTATGAAATAATAGCCATTAATTTTTTTATAATCATTACATATGTCCCCTGGTCCGTCGTTTTCTTCATATGTCCTATTGTTGTACTCTTGTATATACATTGCAAAAAAAGGACGTTCCGTAAGTTCCTGTACATATGAACTATGAGGTGTCTCATCACCCTCTTCATACATTCCATAATATATATCAAAAGTTACATCATCCACCTTAAAGGTATCTGTCTTTGACTTCATACCCATCTTAATAGGTCCTTTTTGGGATGCCGTATTAAACCCCTCACTTATCTCATGACTTTTCCTTTCTAAGTGCTGATATTTCAATATTATATCTGTCGCTATAAGTGCCATTGCACATAACATTGCAATTATAGTTATCCTTATATACTTTTTGTTCATATGTATAGCCCTCCTCTTATTCTTTGCTAATTAGTAACGTTAATCTCTCTGATGTTTCTATACTAGGATTATACAATGAATATACTACATAGTAAGATACATTTGCCTGCAGTTCTTTTGTTACTTTAGCATTATAGTCATCTTCGTTGTAGTCATCATTACTTGCTAACAAGGTACCGCTTGGTGAATATATTTTTATCATTGTATCATAATTTCCATAGGTTTGGAATAACTTGTAGCCACTCGTTTCAAATGTTACATATAATTAATAGTTGATTATCGGAATTATCATATGTATTTTTTGCTATTTTAACCTCCCACTTATCAACCACCTCAGTCCCACCTAACATCAATTATATCAACGTCATTTTCAAAAAACCGTTGCTTTTTGTCGTTGCTTTTCGTTGCTTTTTGTTGCTTTTTGTTGCTTTTAGGTAATTAAAAAAACACATTTACTCAATGTTCGAGCAAATGTGTCTTTACTTATTTCCATTCTAATCTATGCAAATGTCCTTCAAGGGTCATATTTTCAAAACCCTGTTGTCGTAGTGCTTCATAAAGCACGATAGCTACTGAATTTGACAAATTGAGTGAGCGGATATCACCCACCATAGGAATTCTAATTGACGTATCTTCGTAATCTACTAAGATATTTTCTGGAATCCCCGCGCTTTCCTTGCCAAACATTATATAAGCATCATCTTCGTATTCTACCTCTGTATAGACCTTGTGCGCCTTTGTGGTTGCCATATATATCTTAGCATTAGGATTCTTTTCTAAAAATTCCTCAAAGCAGCTATATATTGTAACATCCAAATCCTTCCAATAGTCAAGACCTGCACGCTTTAGTGTCTTATCATTTATCATAAACCCTAATGGCTCTATTAAGTGCAGTCTTGTATTGGTAGCTACACAGGTTCTTCCGATATTGCCTGTATTAGCAGGCATTTCCGGTTCGTGTAATACTATATTAAGCATTTTCTTTCTCCAGTCTCTCAACAAAGTTTTTAATTCTGTCTAATGCCACCTTAAGATTCTCTATTGAATATGCGTAAGAAATACGAAGGAATCCTTCACCACAGTCACCAAAAGCTGTTCCTGGAACTACTGCTACCTTTTCTTCGTTAAGAAGTCTTGTAGCAAATTCCTCTGATGTCATATTGTATTTCTTGATACATGGGAACACATAAAATGCACCAAATGGCTCAAAGCATTCCAATCCCATTTTTTCAAATTCCTTCAACAAGAAACGTCTTCTCTGGTTATATGATACAACCATCTCTTCTACATCTTTGTCGCAATTTTTAAGAGCCTCTACTGCCGCAAACTGGCTGTTTGTAGGTGCACACATAATAGCAAACTGATGAAGCTTTATCATCTGTTTGATTATATTAGCAGGACCTGCTGCATAACCAAGTCTCCAACCTGTCATCGCATGAGACTTCGAAAAACCATTTATAACAATAGTTCTTTCCTTCATGCCTTCAATTGCCGCTATTGAGAAATGCTTATTCTTGTATGTAAGCTCTGAATATATCTCATCTGATATTACAAAAATATCTTTCTCAATAACTACCTTTGCGATTTCCTTAAGCTCTTCCTCTTCCATAATAGCACCTGTAGGATTATTAGGAAATGGTAGTATAAGTATCTTAGTCTTATCTGTTATTGCATCTAAAAGCTCTTTTGCAGTAAGTTTGAAATTATTTTCTGCTTTAAGATTAATGATTACTGGTGTAGCATCTGCCATAACTGCACAAGGCAAATATGATACATAACTTGGCTGTGGTATAATAACCTCTTCACCCGGATTAATCATACATCTTAATGCTAAATCAATCGCTTCACTACCACCAACTGTAACTAATGTTTCTGTGAGTGGTTCATATGAAAGCTTATATTTTCTGTTTAAAAAGTTGCATATTTCTTGGCGTAGTTCAACTAAACCTGCGTTAGAAGTATAAAATGTCTTACCTTTTTCAAGTGCATTAATACCCTCTTCTCTTACTGACCATGGAGTATCAAAGTCTGGCTCACCAACACCCAAGGAAATTGCATCCTTCATCTCGCTAACTATATCAAAGAATTTTCTAATTCCCGATGGCTTTATATCAACTATTTTGTCTGATAATGGATTTCTCATGGTGTTATCATTATCCTTTCATCCTTACTTGTAAATTCAAGCATAGTTCCATGGTCTTTATATTTCTTTAAAACAAAATGTGTCGAAGTACTTAACACCGATTCTAATGGCGCAAGCTTTTCTGAAACAAATTGTGCAACTGACTTCATAGTCTTACCTTCAATAATTACTGTAAAATCAAAGCCACCTGACATTAAGTATAATGCATGAATTTCTTCATAGTTAAGAATTCTTTGAGCAATACTATCAAAACCCAAGCCTCTTTGTGGTGTAACCTTTACTTCGATTAATGCAGTTACCTTTTCCTGCGATGTCTTATCCCAGTTAATAAGTGTATGATAGCCACAAATAATGCCTTCCTTTTCCATATCTGCTATCTCATTCGCAACCGCCGCTTCATCAAATCCTAATCTTACCGCCAACTCATTTAAATCAATTCGGCTGTTTTTCTCAAGAACTGTTAAAATTTCATTTCTCATATGCTTACATCTCCTTAATTTTATGTATTTCATCTCGTTGTGGCGGTTCTAAATATCTTGTTTCATCGCCATTGATGATTATTCTATCGTTACCTGCCATTGTCTGACCGATTATAGTTGCTTTGATCGATGCTTCATTCAATCTTTCTACTATCTCATATCCATTATCCGCCACTATTAAAAGTGCTCCTGTTGAAGATAATACGTATGGATTAATATCAAACATCTCACATATTTCTATGCCCTCCTGATTAACAGGAATGGACTTGAAATCTACTTTAAGACCAAGGCCTGCTGCCTCTCCTAAATTCCAAAGTGCTGCAAATATTCCGCCTTCCGCGACATCTGTCATAGCTGTTGCTCCCATTTCTATAGCTATCTTAGCCTCTTTGAGCACAGACATATCACTACGTTCACCCTTCGCTTTATTAAGCACCTCTTCTTTATATTTTAAAAGAATCTCTTCCCTTTTTTCCGTAGCCAATATTCTATTGCCTTCAATTCCTATCCACTTAGTCAGTATAATGTCCTGCCCTTCCTTAACATTTGAAAGGCTAAATGTCTTATCTTTAATTGGTTTTCCTATCGCACTTACTGTTACAAGTGGCGAATTAACTATTTTCGTTACCTCGGTATGTCCGCCAACTATCTCAACATTTTGTTCTGCACACACACTTTCTAAGGTCTCCATTATATTTTTAAGCTTCTTTTCAGTGAAATTTTCTGGCATCAATATACTTATCATTACAGCAACTGGTTCTGCTCCTGCTGCCGCCAAATCATTAACAGCCTTATAAATGCCATATTCACCAACATTACGAATCGTTCCGGTTACAGGATCTGTTGTAAGCACTATACGCTCATCATTAAACTTTATTGTTGCGCAATCCTTGCCTATTCCAACTGACTCCATAACCTCCGGTCTTCTTTTTTTAATGTTATTAAATACCGAGCGCTTAAGTATAGCCTCCGATACTTTCCCTGACTTCATAAAATGCTCCATTTCTTATGCGTTTGACATATTGCTAAAAATCATATATTATTTTACATAAACATAGATAAAATCATAGGGAGAACCATTGCAAGTACAAGTACGATTGCAAGCACAGAAACAAATATTTTCTTTGTCTTCTTGTTATTAAAATTAATCATTGTATGACCACCTTTCTTCCACGGAGGATAATTATGAAATTAATATTACCATTATTTATATTAATACTTTTCTTGATTAATCACAATATAAAACGTTCAAACAAAATCACCAAAGATCGCAGTGATGCATTTTGGGAAAATGAAAATAAGGCTAATAACACTCGCAAGATGCCTATTGATGATTTAGAGTATATCACAATTCCATTAGAAAGTCTTCCAATACTTGACGAAGCCTTAATTAACGCTGATATTGTACATTTTCAAAAGACTATAACCGAGCTTTCCACAAAACAAATTCTTAACCTGACAGGCATAAGCAATACCGAGCTTAAGCTTTCTTATGGAGCCGCTAATCTGCCATTTTTATCAGATTGTGATGCCAATTACACAAAGCTTGTATCTACTCTTGCTCGCTGGGGTGAGGCACTGCTTGAATTAGACAAAATTGATGAGGCAACCACTGTCCTTGAATATGGAATTGAATGTGGCACTGATGTCACTAAAAATTATACATTGCTTGCAAAAATATATAACGAGCAGGGAGCTGATTATAAAATTGCTCACCTTATAGCTGTTGCATCAAATATCAAATCAGCAAGCAAGGATTCTATTATAAAGAACCTTCGTACTTTCCATACTGAGCAATGATACTATCCTGTAGTCTTGAGGCCTCGCTTCTGCTTAAGTCCTTTGGAAATGAGTCTATGTCTATTTTATGATAATCAGCCAATTTCTTCAAGTACTCAATTTGTCTTTTTGTGGCAGGGGTAGCTTTTTTAGCTACATATACTAATTTCTTCATCTCATCTAGGCAATCTGCATCCTCGTATTCGCTACACATTTTCTGATATATCTCATGCGCAGCTATAGCATCATTTAAGGCTCTATGTGATTTTGTTTCAATGTCATAATAAGCGCAGATTGAGCTTAATTTTCTGCTTATATCCTTAGGTAATAATGCACGGGCAATACAAAGCGTATCAATACCCATTTTTTCAAATTCAAAGCCATTATTTACAGCAAGAACTTTTAAAAAGCTATAATCAAACGATATCTTGTGCCCGAGTAAAGGTAAATCACCTATAAATTCAAATATTTCGGTCACTATATCCTCTATATATGGTGCATCTGCCACCATATCATTTGTAATTCCAGTAATCTCTGTAGTTCTTTCAAGAATAGGACGTTTAGGATTGACTAAATAATTAATGCTATCAACGATTTTGTTGTCTATTACCTTGATTGCACCTATCTCAATTATCTTTTCTGTTTTTGCCTTAAGCCCTGTTGTTTCAAGGTCTAAGGCAACATATGACTGTATCATCTTATTCGCTTCTTTCACATAAATCCCTTAAAAAGCATTCAGCGCAGTTAGGATTTTTAGCAGTACAAAGGCTTCTTCCGTGCGCTATAATCTGGATATTCCACAATATCCAATGCTCCTTTGGCAATGCTTTCATAAGGTCATATTCTATTTTTTCGGGGTCTTCATTCTTTGTAAGCCCTAATTTTCTTGATATTCTTTTTACATGGGTATCAACAACTATACTTTGAATGTGATAAATGTTGCCTCGAATAACATTTGCAGTTTTTCTGCCTACTCCCGGCAATTTTGTTAGCTGTTCTATATCTGATGGAACTTCTCCATCATACTTTTCTATAAGCATTTTCGCACATTCAATAATATTTTTTGCCTTATTATGGTAAAAACCTGTTGAATAAATGTCCTTTTCAAGCTTTTTTATATTTGCATTTGCAAATTTTTCAAGCGTATCATACTTCTTAAATAGCTTCTTTGTAACCTCATTAACTCTGGCATCAGTACATTGTGCACTTAATATCGTTGCAATCAGTAGCTGCCATGCATTTTCATGATTAAGATAACAAATGTATTCTGTACCGTAGTGTTCATTCAAACGCTCTATTATCTGTTTTACATTTTTTCGCAAATTATCACCTTCGCATCATCATTTAGCGGATTTCTTACAGTATAATCAAAAAGATACCAACTTGGGTTTATATCTTTTCCTGTGGTAACATCGATATCCACTAATTCTAAATGTGTCATCTTGTTTTTGTAGTCCGCAAATACCGTATCATAAAGCTCTCTTATTGTCTGCTTATGCTCTACTTGGTCAATTGCAAATGCCGGTCTTGTTTTTAACTTTTCTCGTAAATATAAATCATAAGTTAAAAGCTTTGCATATACCTGCTCATTTGTCGCATCAACACTCTTAGCAAATTCATAAAGATGTGTGTACCTGCTGATTCTTGAATGCTTTACATCATACAAACCATTTTTCTCATAATATTCGCTAAGCGCAAAATACATATCGTATGGTGTGGCAAAGCTTTTTTCAAGGAATTTAACGGTATAACGATACTGCCCACTATTATAATATGTTTCGAGCATTTCTTCAACATTTTTAAGACAGAGCATCTTAGAAAAATCCAGCCACTTTGTGGACATAACTTCATATGGAGCTCTGTCCTTATACACAAGTTCATATTCTTTAGCGCGCATTTGCATATTTGAGCCCTTTAAAACCTTTAAAAAGCCTAACTGCAGTTGCTCTGGTTCTAATGCATAAACATCGTTAAATGAATTTTTAAAGCTTTCATAATCCTCATATGGAAGCCCTGCTATCAAGTCCAAATGCTGATGTATGTTACCAAAGGAATTTACTTTGGTAACTACTCTTTTTATCTGTTCAAATTTTATTTTTCTATCGATGCATTCAATAGTTTTTTCGTTAGTAGACTGAACGCCTATCTCAAGCTGTATAAGTCCTGGGCGCATTTTTGAAATAAGACAAAGTTCTTCGTCATTTAAAAGATTTGCCGCTATTTCAAAATGAAAATTCGTAACACCATTGTCATTTTCTAAAATGTATTGCCAAATTCCCATTGTGTGCTCTCTTTTACAATTAAAGGTTCTATCTACAAACTTAACCTGTTTAACTTTGTTATCCAAAAAGAATTGCAACTCTTTTTTCACAAGTTCAAGACTTCTAAAACGCACGCTTTTGTCAATAGATGACAAGCAATAACTACAGCTATAAGGACATCCTCTACTGCTCTCATAATATATTATGCGATTATCAAATTCCTGCAAATCAGAATATACAAAAGGTATATCGTCCATGTTCATTAATGGACGCATTGAATTAGCAAGTACACCATTTTCACTTCTATATGCAATTCCTGCAATATCAGAAAATTCAATTGCATCATCAACGTAATGCTTTGCAAGCTCATAAAATGTAGCTTCGCCCTCGCCCATCATAATGCCGTCTAAATAATTATGACTTTCAAGCACATTTACGGCATCATAGCTTACCTCAGGGCCTCCAAGCCATATATGCACATTTGGCATAACCTTTTTAAGCTCTGTGGCGATTAAATGCACCATATCAACGTTCCAGATATATGTAGAAAATGCTATTACGTCAGCACCGCTTTTATATATGTCTTTAATGATTTGCTCCTCACGGTTGTTAATTGTAAAATTAGCAATTTCAACATTAGTTGAATACTCACGAGAATACGCCTTTAAGCTATATACTGCAAGGTTCGAATGTATGTATTTTGCATTTATCGCTACTAATAAAATCTTCATTTAAATCATTCCTATTTCCATTAATCGTTTATCCAAAGAGGAATATCTCTTCTGCTCGGATTCATTTTCAATCATTGTATATATAACCTCTTCAAAGCCTACTAAACATACGCATTGTTTTGCTCTGGTAACTGCTGTATATAAAAGATTTCGATTCATAAGAGGTCTTGGTCCTGCAAATGCCGGTATAATTACAGCAGGATATTCACTACCCTGTGCCTTATGTACTGTTATTGCATAAGCTAACTCTAAATCTTCAAGCTGCTTAAATGGATAATCTACAAATTTGCCATCATCAAATTCTATTTCTATTGTTTCTGTAAAGGTATTAATCTTTTTGATTATTCCTACATCTCCATTAAATATACCCGTTCCCGAGGTTTGTGTAATACCATACTTACTTCTTGTTTCCCATTCAAGATTATAATCATTTTTTACCTGCATTACCTTGTCGCCTTCTCTAAAAAGACCGTTTGCAGTTGCCATTTCTCTTTTTGCTGATGATTCCGGATTTAAATGGCTTTGAAAAAATCTGTTTAAATTTTCAACGCCCATCTTTCCCTTCTTCATAGGTGTAAGCACCTGTATGTCATAAACCTTTGCATTAACATATTTGGGAAGCTTTTCTCTTAAAAGTGTAAGCATCGCTGCCGCGATTGAATCTGGATCATTACGCTTGATGCGTAAAAAATCCTTGCTCTGCTTATCTAAATCTATTCTTTCTCCACGATTGATTTTATGCGCATTTGTTACTATATCGCTCTCGCTTGCTTGTCTGAATATCTTGGTAAGCTCTACGACACAGAATTTTTTAGAGCTTATTATATCCTTTAATACACTTCCAGGTCCAACTGATGGCAGTTGATTAACATCTCCTACTAATATAAGCTTAGTGCCTATTTCTATCGCTTTTAAGAGGGAATTCATAAGTGCAATATCTACCATAGACATTTCGTCAATTACTATTACATCAGCTTCTATAGGATTTTCTTCATTTCTTTCAAATTGACCACTTGGTCCGTTAAGCTCTAACATACGATGAATTGTCTGAGCCTCATAGCCAGTGGTTTCCGTCATTCTTTTTGTTGCTCTTCCTGTAGGAGCTGCTAAACGCACCTCCTTACCCTGCAAATCATAATATTTTATTATTGAATTGATTGTCGTAGTTTTTCCTGTTCCCGGTCCACCTGTAATTACAGTAACACCATTTTTAACAGTCTCTAAAATAGCATTAACTTGAATCTCATCAAGTTTTATTTCGCTAAGTCT
The DNA here is from genome assembly GCA_015057605.1 of Lachnospira sp. GTDB lineage: Bacteria > Bacillota > Clostridia > Lachnospirales > Lachnospiraceae > SIG291. Next base: position 39,864 of record SVDX01000020.1, read on the forward strand.
TTCAATTACTGATATCTCTTTTTTAACATTTTCTGCATCCGCAGTCTGCTTTAAATCAAGCCCTAAGAGTTTCTTTGCAACAGCCTGCTCCATGTAAAAGAAATTTCTTGCATAAATTATATTGGCTTTCTCAAACTGTTTTACAACTATCTTTTTATCAAATATCATATTATTTAAATATGCCTCAATATCTAAAATTTGGCCTTCTAACAGCTCTGTAAGACAATTAATTAGGTTTTCTTCTGGTAAAAATGTATGTCCGCTTTGTGCTGCCTCCATCAAAATATAACTTATGGCACTCTCTATACGAAACTGCGAATCTTTACTTATGCCCACAATCTTGGCTATTTCATCTGCTTTTTTAAAGCCTATACCTTCTATATCTTCTGCAAGCTTATATGGATTTTTCTTAAGAATATCGTATACCTTATTACCATATTGACTATATATTTTTACAGCCATATTTACACTTATGCCATACTCCTGTAAAAACATAGTTACACGTCTAAGCTCATACTTTGAAACTACCTGCTCTGCTATATTTCTTGCAATTCGCTCGCTGATTCCCTTTATGCTTACTAAAAGCTCTGGCTCTTCTTCAAGCACTCTAAATGTGTCCTCGCCAAATTTAGCAACTATCTTCGCTGCCATAGCAGGACCAACTCCCTTTATTGCTCCTGAAGCAAGATATTTTTCAATAGATTTAAGCTCTGTAACCTGCTGTATCTCGTATTCGAGAACCTGTAGCTGAACGCCGTATTTAGGATGGTCGACAATATTGCCCTTTGCAATGATAAATTCTCCTTCATTGACATAAGGCATTATTCCAACCAAATATGCTTCACTGTCAGGGTCATCCTTATCCACTACAGTAAGGACTTTATAACCGTTTTCTTCATTACTAAACAGTATTTTTTCTATAAAACCTCTTGCTTCTTCCATAAGGCAACCTTTCTCTAAAATCTACAATGAGCAACTCTTTCGAGTTGCTCATAAGTTCTTATAAATTGTAATTTCTTTTCATTTGTTCGTATATAAGCTGTGCTATTCCGACACCTTCATCTGAGGTTTCGGTAGCATTGTTAGCATATTCGCTAAGCAATTGTTCCTGATAATATTCAGTCATAGTTTTCGTTGTCGAAGAAGTATACTCTGATTCCGGCACCATTTTTTGCATAGACTTAAACATTTGTTCAAGGAAATATGCCTCAAATTCTTTCGCAACCTCCATCAATTCTTCATCTGAAGAATTGGTATAATCTTTTGAAAGAGTATTATCAAGCTTTTTATTTGAGCCTGTTGCCTGTGTTAAAGCCTGCTCATAACTTCCGCCAATTCCACTAATCATAATTAATCATCACCTATTTTTTCAAATTGTTAGCCTGCTGTAGCATATCATCTGCTGCCTGAATTGCCTTTGAATTAATCTCGTAGGCTCTTTGAGCTACGATAAGATTAACCATTTCATCAACTACCTGTACATTAGATGATTCAACATAACCTTGTTTTACCTTACTCTTTGTAAGTCCTTCTATCTCGGCTTCATTCATAGCCTCTCCTGATGCAGCTGTTTCTTTTAATAAGCTACCACCCATCTTTTCAAGACCTGAAGGATTGGCAAATTGATATATACCCATAACCTTTCCTGTTGGAGTTGGATTGTTAAGCTCATCTGGATAACAAATGTTACCGTCATCATCAATTGTAACCTTTGTCATATCTGTATTAGGTGGAAAGGAAATAGGATTTCCCTCCGAATCAAGTACGCTAAAGCCTTCTGATGTACAAAGCATTATGTTGCCATCTGCTGCCATAGCTACATTAAATCCACCATTACGTGTGTACAATATCTCTCCATCAAGATTTCTTACTGAAAAGAAACCATTGCCTTCAATAGCAAAGTCTGTTGACTTACTTGTTGAAGTAAATACACCCTGTGTATAATGTGAAGTAATTGAAGAGTTTCTTGTTCCAAGACCAACCTGAGCACCTATAGGCTTTTGCTCTGAATTAGCACTTGTTGATTTAGTTTGTATTGTCTGATATAACAATGACTTGAATTCTGCTGATTCTTTCTTATATCCAACAGTATTAACATTAGATAAGTTGTTAGATATCGTATCAACGTTAGTCTGCTGAGCAATCATACCTGACGCAGCAGTCCATAATGAACGCATCATACGCAAAACCTCCTTAAATCGCCGTATTACTTAACCTGTCCAATTGTAACGGCCTTGCCAAGTGTCTCATCAATAGAAGTAATGAGCTTTTGATTAGATTCGTAAGCTCTTGAAATATTAATCATCTCAACCATTTCAGAAACAACGTTAACATTGGACATTTCCAAATACCCTTGACTTACGGTTGCATCTGTAGCATCCTTCATCTGTGCACCATCAACTGCTATATATAAATTCTCGCCGTATTTTTCCAAATAATTGTAATCTTCAAAGTCTACCAAGCTCAACTTATCTACATATACATTATCTGCCCATATCTGACCCAATTCATCTATAGCCACACTTGCAGTATTTGTAGGTATCATTATCGGACCACCTTGTCCTAAAACAAAGTCGCCATCCTTGGTAACCAAGCATCCATCTTTGTTAAGGGTAAAGCTACCATCTCTTGTATACATAGTCTGCTCTTCGCCAGCTCTATTAGTATACGATATGGCAAAAAATCCCTTGTTTGAAATTGCTACATCATATGTAGCGCCTGTTGACTTAAATGAACCCTGTGAAAAATCAGTATATGTTTCACCAATCTTAACGCCAAGATTCATCGGTCCAATAGATCTGTCAACATAGCCCTCTGAACCATCTCTTATTTTTATAGCTAGCACGCTGTCGAATGATTGTGATGTGGATCCTTCCTTCTTAAATCCCGCAGTCGTCGCATTGGCCAAATTGTTAGAAACAACATCCAGTCGTGCTTGTTGATTGATCATTCCGGTGTAAGCTGTATATAAGCCTCTTACCATAAGATCAACTCCTATCTTATCTCTTTGTACTCACTTAAAAATTCTACGAATTTACCAGTACCTATAGCAACTGCTGTCATTGGATCATCAGCTGTCATAGTATTGATTCCAGTCTTAGCTTCGATAAGTTCTTCTAAGCCTTGTAATAAGCTACCGCCACCTGTAAGTACAATACCTCTTGTAGCAACGTCTGCTGCAAGTTCTGGTGGTGTCTTTTCTAATACATTGTGTACAGCTTCAACAATCTGAGATGTAGTTTCTCTAAGAGCTTCTTCTGTCTCTTCAGAAGTTACTGTTACTGTCTTTGGAAGACCTGTTACAAGGTTACGTCCTCTAACATCCATAGTCATAACCTCTGCTCTTGGATACGCACATCCAATCTTAATCTTAATATCTTCAGCTGTTCTTTCACCGATTAATAAATTATGCTTCTTACGCATATAACGAACTATCGCTTCGTCAAAGTCATCTCCGGCAATCTTAATTGATGTACTAACTACAGTACCACCTAAAGAAATAACAGCGATATCTGATGTACCACCACCGATATCAACGATCATATTACCGCATGGCTTAGAAATATCTATACCTGCACCAATAGCCGCTGCAATAGGCTCCTCAATAATAGCAACCTCTCTTGCACCAGCTTGATATGTCGCGTCTTCAACGGCTCTCTTTTCAACTTCTGTTACACCACTTGGTACACAAACACTAATTCTTGGCTTTTTAAGTGTTCTCTTACCAATTGCCTTCTGAATGAAGTACTTTAACATCTTTTCTGTTACTGTATAGTCAGAGATAACACCCTGTCTTAAAGGTCTTACAGCTACAATGTTACCTGGTGTTCTACCAAGCATAAGACGAGCTTCTTCACCGATAGCCTTAATCTTGTTAGTATCTCTGTCAAAGGCAACTACTGATGGCTCTTTTAAAACTACGCCTTTGCCTCTTATATATACAAGTATACTTGCTGTACCTAAATCAATTCCGATATCTGTCGTTAACATAAATGTCCCCTTTCAAATGTATAATTTATGATTAAATTGTATTTTAACATAGTCATATAAGCTTATTATATACAAAGTATTCCCATTTTGAAAGTGTTTTTTATAAATTTTAACAACTTTTTTCGTTATATTTTTAAGGTATTATTTATATCGTCACTTTCATGCGAAAACTTAACGCAAAAATCCTGCGCTTGCTTTGTCCTTTGCAAAGGTCGCAGCGTTGTACATAACCAAGATATTATTGATATTTTCTTCTTCAATAAGCTTACTTATGTTCTTTTTATAGTATCTAAAGTCCACCATTATTATTTCTTCGTAATTACTACTTATAAATGGCACAAATGCATTTGCATAGGAATCTCTTACAACCAATAGCTTCTCACCATTTTTATTTGATGAATTAATGCGGATAATACTATGATTACCACCTAAAAACACCTGATACTTGTCCTTCTTTGAAAATGCATCCATTTCAAAAAGACTTTCTCTTTTTTCCTTTTCATCAAAAGTTACAGTATACGTAACATTGCCTTTTTCCTTATAGACATCAACTCTATCAAGTTCAAATGCAAAATTAATCTTAGAATACAGCGTTCCCGCAAAATCATTTGCACTTATCACTTCATAATCTTCAATAGACTTAGGGGTAATTTTATTAGCCTTAGCCCAAACATTATACATATAATAATTGCCAAGTGAAGTCATATGATGATCAGTCTTATAATAAATATATTCATTTTTCTTACTCGCAATCATTTCTCTTACATCAATAAAACTTGCATCTGTAAGCCCAGCTTTAATGCTATCAATATATGCATTTTGATCAAAGGTCTGCGCAAAGGCCGGCATCTTGTCCGACAAACTTACACCTGCCGTCGGTACTATCATAACCTGCACATTGTCCTTTCCAAGCTGCTTTCCGTACTTGTTTGCAAATGTCATAAGTCTGTTAGCATTTTTATTGGAATTTTCCTTGTCGACATCATTATGTGTTTCAAAAAGGTAATTATCACTGCCAAAATATACGCCATTAATGTCTTTTTTCAGCATTGCTCTATCCGACATAGTCTTTACCGCTATCCAGGTATCTCTTAAAACAAATTGGTCTGCGAGATAAAGTTCATAATCACTGCCAAACTCACCACTTTTAAGCGTTTCCCAACTAAACTTCGGAGCCTGCTGTAATTTTCTGTTTTCATTATCAGAAAATTCCTTTGCAGGCGTTACAAGCGTAGCAATAGTAAAGCCAAATATTAAAATCAAAAATGTAAATACTGTTACTTTTTGTCCCATTACGTTTCTCCTCTAAAATCTAAAGTATAAAAATGGATTATAAGTAGAATTTACCAAATACGCCATTGCCAAAAGGAAAACTGCTACTAAAAATACATTTTTAACCACCGTAAGCAACACCTGCTTATTACCTGCTTCGAGCTTACTAATAAATGCATTTGCAAGCTTTTTAGGTATTGATGTTGAAGCTATTATTAAAATAACTATTATCACAATATTTGTAAGTAAAAGATACAAGCTCTTTTCATCATAAAAACCTGCTCCATATCCACCAAACATCGCTCTAATATAGTTTAAGCCCATTTGCATATTATCAAAGGCAAATATTACCCAGCTTATAATTACAAGGAACATTGTGTAAATGTGACCTACACACTTTGGCATACGTTCAAGCCATTTAAGTAAAAATAATTTCTCAAGTATTAAAAATACGCAAAAATATAATCCCCATACCAAGAAATTCCAGCTTGCACCATGCCATATGCCGGTAAGAGCCCATACTATAATAATATTTCTGATTTGCTTAAATTTACCACTTCTATTGCCACCAAGTGGAATATATACATATTCCCTAAACCACGTACCAAGAGAAATATGCCATCTTCTCCAAAATTCCGTAATGCTTCTTGACTCATATGGATGTTCGAAGTTTTCAAGGAACTTAAAGCCAAACATATGTCCAAGACCTATTGCCATGTCAGAATAACCCGAGAAATCAAAGTATATCTGAAAGGTAAATGCTAATGCTCCAAGCCATGCGGTTAATACTGGTAATTCTGTAACAGACATTGCACTTATCATATCAAAGAGCATACCAATATTATTTGCAAACAATACCTTTTTACCAAGACCTGTTACAAAGCGCTCTATGCCATAAGAAAATCTATCAAAGCTTTCATGTCTTTCATTAAGCTGTTTAGCGACAGTCTTATACTGTACGATAGGTCCCGCAATAAGCTGTGGAAATAATGATACATACGAACCAAAGGTAATAATATTCTTTTGTGCCTTTGCCTGACCGCGGTATACATCTACGGTATAGGACATTGTCTGGAAGGTATAAAAAGAAATACCTATCGGCAATGGTAAGTTCAAAAGCTTTATATTTAAATCAAATATATTGTTGATATTAATCACAACGAAATCAGCATATTTAAATACACACAATAACGCGAGATTAATAATCATA
>SVDX01000002.1 GCA_015057605.1 Lachnospira sp.
TTGCTTCTCCTGCAGTAGTTTCCATTACAAACCAAGCCCCAAATTTGTCCTTATTAAGTTCATTTTGAACATTATACATATTGTCTCTAAATATTGCTGTAAATGTTACAAAAAGCATAATAACAAACACTGTAAGGCAGGTGTTAAATACTTGTTTACGACGTCTTATAAAGCTTTTTATAATTATACCAAACAGTTTTCGATTCATATATATATCTCCTTTTAAGTATTCATATATATCACTATACAACACAAACCTTACAATAACCTTACAAAGTAAAAAAAGTTACCACAAAAGTGATAACTTTTTATATTTAATTAATTATGTACTGTTTTAAATATTCTGGAACTTCATCATCCTCTAAAGAGAGGCTTATTACAAAGTCAATATTATATTTCTTACTGATATTTTCAAATACCTTTATAACATCAACTAATGTGTCTAATGTTGTCTTTGAAATCTTAATAAAACTATCAAAATAAATTGCGTTCAAATCATGATCCTGTGACAAAATACCATAAATAAAGCCGATAAAGTGCTCTGGTGTTGCGAGTTCAAATTCACTAACATCTATAAGTCTAACCTTTTTATCAAGCTCATACATATGCTTTGCACTCTTATCCAGATATACAATACTTCCCGGCACATTGTTAACACTCGCATTTACCTTGTCTAATAATAACTTGGTCTTTCCTCTACCTTTTGGTCCTGCTACAATTTGAATCATAGAATTCCTCCTTTATTTTAAATTATTTGTACATTTCACGCCATTCAAGGTCGCCTCTCTCAAGCGCCTTAATCATAAGCTCCGCTGTTGCCAAATTAGTTGCCAACGGAATATTATGCATATCACATAAATGAAATAAATTATTAGTGTCTGGCTCTTGAAATTGTCTTGTTATAGGATCTCTTAAGAAAATCATCATATCAATCTTATTATTTTCAATTTGAGACCCCATTTGTTGAGCTCCACCTAAATGTCCTGCAAGGTATTTATGAACATTTAAGTTAGTTACTTCTTCAATTAACTTCCCAGTAGTCTCCGTAGCATATAATTCATGTTTGCTTAGAATAGCTCGATATGCAATACAAAAATTCTGCATAAGCTTCTTTTTAGTATTATGAGCTATCAAACCAATGTTCATAAATATCACTCCTATCTTTCTCTTGATTTTGTTTGTAAATTAATATTTATAAGAATACCCATTTCTGCATAAACAGCTACCAACGAACTTAATCCATAACTTACAAATGGTAATGGAATACCTGTATTAGGTAATAAAGCTGTCGTAACGCCGATATTTATAAATACCTGAAAAATAAGCTGTGCTGCAATTCCAGTAGCTATTAACCTTCCCTGAAAATCTGCTGCTTTTATTGCCGTTACAATGACCTCGATTATTATAAGTGCTAAAAGTGCCAATGTAAGGCAGGTTCCCTTAAATCCAAGTTCTTCCCCAATTACAGCAAATATAAAATCTGTTTGAGGTTCAGGTAAGAAGCCTGCATTCTTAACTGACTGGGTATCATCATTGTTAAGTCCCTTACCATCAAGCTTACCACTGCCAATAGCCAGCACCGAATTTTCCTGCTGATACGCCTTATCCTCATACTGATCTGGATAAAGGAATGCTAAAACCCTTTCAATCTGGTATGTTTTAATAATCTTTTGGTCAGGATTGATTTTAATATATAAAAATATCGATAATACTGCTAACACAACAATTGTGACTATAATAGCTATCTTTTTATACGATATTCCAGCCATATAAATAATTGTACAAATGATTGCTGTTATCAATATAGTTGATGACAAGTCTGGCTGCATAACTATTAAGAATAATGGTATTGCAGATAAAAATGCTACAACTCCTAAGAACAACCATTTATTAATATAATCCTTAAATCTTGATAAGAATTTTGCAAAAAATAGTATTAAAAATAACTTTGCAAACTCTGTTGGCTGAAACTGTATTGAAAAGCTTCCAATGTTAAATTCATACCACCTTGTAGCACCATTAACATTCTTTCCTGCAAATTCAACCAAAAGCAACAACCCTATATTAAATAAATATATTAACCAATAAAACTTGAGTATAAATTTATAATCAAACAAAGAAATTATAAGCATCATAACCAGACTTATAATAAACCCCACCAACTGCTTTTTTTCAAAACCCGCTGAGCTTCCGGCACTATCAATAACTACTATGCCAAATATAGTAATAATCATTAATAATAACACTAATTTGTAATTATATTGTCTGTAATTGTAACTCTTTAACTTCTTAATAATCATATATAACTACCTGTCTTATTTTTTAGGGGTACCATTCTTTAAATCCTTAATAGGAATATTGGCAAATAACGCTGGTACCACACCATTGTTAGAATCAGACTCTGTTTGTGTAATCTGAATATCTAAGCCCTCTGCGTCAATTTCCATATACTTTGAAATAACATTGATAATGTCATTCTTAATCATTTCCATAATTTCTGGTGAACAATTAGCTCTGTCTGATACTAATAACAGTTTTAATCTATCCTTAGCTACATTACTTGAGCTTTTCTTTTTAAATAAATCAAATAAACTCATAAACTTAAGCCTCCAAATTAATTTTTCTTAAACAATTTTCTAAAGAAGCCTGTCTTGGCATTTAAGTCAAGTAAAGGTACTTCTTCACCCATAATACGCTTACAGATATTAAGATAAGCTTGTCCTGCTAATGAGTCATTACCTACTAAAGGTTCACCATTATTAGTTGAAACTACAATGTTTTCATCATCTGGTACTGCACCGATTAGATTAATAGATAAAATGTCAACAACATCATCAATTGACATCATGTCGCCACGCTTAACCATATCCATTCTTAATCTGTTAACAATTAAATCGCTTCTCTTAAGTTCATTAGCTTCTAATAAACCAATAATTCTATCAGCATCTCTGATTGCAGATACTTCAGGTGTTGTTACAACTAAAGCTCTGTCAGCTGCTGCAATTGCATTCTTAAAGCCCTGTTCAATACCTGCAGGACAGTCAAGAATTATGTAATCAAATTCTTCCTTTAATTCTTCAACTAATTTAATCATCTGCTCTGGATTAACTGAATTCTTATCTCTTGTTTGTGCAGATGGTAATAAATATAAATTAGGATATCTCTTATCCTTGATAAGAGCCTGTTTAATTCTGCAGTTGCCTTCAACGCAATCAACAAGATTATAAACTATTCTATTTTCAAGTCCCATAACTACGTCAAGATTTCTAAGTCCTATATCTGTATCAATTAATACAACCTTTTTGTCCAACTTTGCTAAGCCGGTTCCGACATTTGCAGATGTTGTAGTCTTACCTACACCACCTTTACCTGATGTTACTACAATAACTTCACTCATTTTTCTTCCTCCAAAAAATTATCTTATTATATCTATTATGATTAAAAATCCTAATAAAATCAACACTTAATTTTTATTTTTTACAAATTTATATCAGCAATTATGTCTTTGTCTAATTTCTCAATATAAATGTTGCCATCCTCTACAAATGCTATCTTTGCAGTAGGATTTTTTGCCTTTTCCGGCTTATCTGCACATCTTGCAATGATATCTGCTATTCTAATCTGCATTGGTTGCATCTCAAGTGCAACAACAATCGCGTTTTCATTGCCGTTTGCACCTGCATAAGCATTTCCCTTAAGAGTTCCGAGTATTACAATATTGCCATTTGCGACAATATTTGCTCCTGGATTAACATCGCCTAAAATAACTATACTTGTAGCTGATTCTAATGACTGACCAGATCTTAAAGTACCCTTATAAAACTGACCAGAATCATTGATTATGCTTTCAGTTACCATTTGTGGCTGTGGCATCGGCTCTACAATCTCCTCTACCACAGGCGCAGTCACATTTTCTACAAGTGTTTTAAATTGTTCTTCCTTTAATGGGTCATTATCCATAATGCATACGATACTCATTTCAGAATTCTCTTCAATTATCGAAACAAGCTCATATTGTTCTTCATCAGAAAGTTGTTTTCCTTCAAATGACACCGCCATACTTGCTTTTTTAAAAAACTTTTTAGAAGCAAGTAGCTTTTGCTTTAATTCTTCTTTAATGGCTTCATATTCTAAGGCTTCATCCATCACTATGGATATGCCGTATTTGTTGCCTTTAATAACTACTGAATTCATATTTTTGTCCTTTCCTAACATTAGTCCATAACCGAATTGTCACCACTGTTAAAGTCGTTATCAACATTTAAATTATAGTAAATTCTGTATATATTACCTGCAAGATAAGCTGCATTGCTTGATGTATAACCATTTTGAATTATACATGTAACTGAAATCTGCGGATTATCATATGGTGCATATGAAATAAATACAGCATGGTTAGGTTTCTTAGTATTTTCCTGTGCAGTACCAGTCTTACCTGCTACTGTTACCGGAAGATTACGCATCGCACCATATGTCGATGCCGCTTTATACATACCATTTTGAACAGTTCGCCAAATATCAGCTCTTATATCTATCTTGTTAGCTACATTTGGTGTATATTCTTTAATTATTACTGACTTAGAATCTACTATCTTATGAATTAGGGACATATTAAAGCATGTTCCCGAATTAGCTATTGTAGTAACATAGCGCGACAGATTAAGTGCCGTATAGTTATTATTACCTTGTCCAATTGCAGAGGCTACCGAGTTCGTGTTAGATGGCTTTGGATTTGCTTCATATATCTCAATGCCACTCTTGGTAGCAAGTCCTAATAGTTCAGCATATTTTTGCAATCTTGAAGTACCAAGTGCACTATAATACTTGCCATTTTCATCTAATGCAAGTCTATAACCCATCTCATAGAAGAAATAGTTACATGATACCATAAGTGCATCCGTAATCGTAATCCTTCCGTGATATCCACCTGGATAAATCCAACATTTTGGACTCGGTGTAACTGTTTCATAAATACCTGTTGCATTAATTTTTTCCGATGAAGTGACAACATTTTCTGCCAATGCCGTAATAGCCACTAATGGTTTAAATGTCGAACCTGGCGCATTCTGCGCTGATGTAACACGATTAATAAGTGGCAATGACTTATCATTTCTAAGCTGATTATAATATACAGGATCAACACTTCCTGATAACTTATTATTATCGTAGCTTGGATATGACACAAGTGCTAAAAGTTCACCTGTATTAACATCTGTGATTACTGCAGAACCTGAACATGGCTCAAGCGCCAATTCTGCAGGTGTAAGCTCAAGATTCTGTATCTTTTGATAAAGGAAATTAAATGGGCTTATCTGGCCCCAGTTGACTTTATTGTACATTTCCTCATCGTACTCAAGTGCTTCCTGTTCATACAATAATAGACAAAGTTCCCTGCCTGTAATCTGTTTATTTTTAATTAAATTATCATATACCTTTTTGTTGAAATCAGTATCATTTTTTGCATTTTCAAGAATATACTTTACTAATGATGAATATGCTTCTTGCAAGCTTTGATACTCTTCATCTGTAAGCATTGATATATCAATCCAGTTTTTAGATATAGCATGCAACAAGTATTCTTTAAGGCTTATTTCATCTGCTACCCATTTTAAATATATTGGATCATGAGTATCAACCTTACTATTATCAATTATACCTTTATTTTTCAAATATGTGTAGGTATAATACACAAATATTTGCATATCATACGAAAGATTGCCATATACAGTTGGTCTTACTGTAAGCTCCTTTTCAAGATTGTTAATAACCGATGCCTGTTTATTCAAAAACTTGTTATATACTGACTTGCTTATTGCATCCTCAGCTGTAGCAATCTCTGATATTGATATCTGATTATTGTTAATAAGGGCAAAAAGCACCTCATCAATAGTTATTTTGATATCTGTAATCGTTGTAGTGCCTGGCTGATAAACATATTTATTACTTGAATTAACCATCTTTGAAAGAATGATTTGTACAAGCTGATTCTCAATTTGATGATAAATCTCCTTTTGAAGTCTTGAATCAATAGTTAAATATATGTCATTTCCAGTAACGGCATCTGTTTCAGAAAGGACCTCTGTAATACGTCCAACGCTATCAACATAAACCGTTTTTGTTCCTTTCGTACCAGAAAGTTCAAGCTCCATCGACTGTTCAATTCCGGCTTTACCTATAATATCGTTAAGCTCATAGCTTGAATCTTTTAACACAAGTTCTTCTAACTCACTTGTTGAAATCTTTCCTGTGTATCCGATTATATGAGCAAAGTAAATGCTATCAACATATTTTCTGACATATTCTTCTTCTACCGTAACACCAATTAAATCCGGTGAATTTTCAAGAATTGCAGCCATTGTCTCATCAGAAATCTCCGTAGCCATAGTAAACTTCAAATATCTTTGATATGAGCTTTCTGACATATATTTACGATAATTAACTACATCAACAATCTCTTGCTTTGTATATTCACCGCTAACACCATATTTTTTAATCAAAAATGCCATTGCATCATCGGCATCAGACGCTCTTTGTTCTTCAGTAAGAGCAGTTGTGCTTTTAGCGCCATAAATATCTCTTAAAAATCTTAATCTCGCTCCGTCTTCAACCGTATATTCATATTCATTGTTATCATTTACATATATTTCAAATCCAGCATCTACTGTATCGCCGTGTTCGCGAATAATTCTCGCCGTATCTACAATTATCTTGTTTAAAATCTGATTCTTCTCAGTATTATTTTTATATCTTCCACTATCTGAAATCTTTACGCTGTATGTCAGTTCATTATATGCTAACAAAACGCCATTTCTATCATATATACGTCCTTTAGTTGCCGGAGTATAATATGTTTTTTCTGCCTTTGCCGAAAAATCTGTTGAATACGTGTCACCATTTACTATCTGCAACACAAACACTCTATATAAAAGAATGGAAAATAGTACTACGAAAATCAGAATCAGAGGAAACATTCTTGATTTTAAATATTCCTTAGCAAGATCCCAAAGTTCCCGAACCATATCTTCTCTCCTTCCTATTCTTCTTATCCTCCAGATATACATTTATCTTTAATACAATTTTATACAAAAGTATTGTAATAAATAATGTATATACGATTTCCGGAACAATAATATTTAGAAAATAATACGAAAAATCGAGTCTATTTTTAAGCAAGAAATATGTTACATACGAAAAAAAGCCATAAATAAAATCTCCTGCCGATACAACTATAAGAGGGAATACGATGTCATCCTTGTAAAAGTCCTTAAAAAACAGCATACCGCTTATGTATCCGATATACATAAATATCAATGCATTAAAGCCAACAACATCTCTGTAAAACAAATCAAATAATATTCCACTTACAAAGCCAACAAACATCCCTTCATATTTTCCGCTTATATATCCAAATAAAACCGGAATTATAATCATAAGATTCGGAGATATGCCTGCAAGTGCAATATCTTTTAAAAATGTTGTTTGTAATATGTAGCATAACAAAATGATACCTATTTCAAATACCTTCCTTTTCACAGCCTATCTCCTTTAATAATTTTACTCTTTTAGTTCTGTAATAATAAGAACCTCTTGTATATGCTCAAAATCCACAACTGGTGTAATATAACCTGACTGCGTAAGATTATTTGCATCAACCTTCACATCTTTAATGTAACCAATTAAAATACCTTGCATATACTTGTCGCTAATATTCGATGTAACTATGCAGTCACCATCCTTAACAAGTGCTGACGCTTTGAAATTTGTTACCTCTATTAGTCCTTGTGAATACAGCTTCATATTGCCTTTAACAGCACATATTTCGCCAGTATTGATAACCATACCGCTTACATAGCTTGTATCATCAATAATTGAGCGTACTATAGAATAATTTGGTCCTACATCCGTAACTATACCTACAAGGCCACCACCCGAGATAACATTCATATCCTTTTTGATTCCGTCATTATATCCCTTATCAACTGTAAATGAATGGAACCAATTACCGGTTTCCTTAGCAATTACCTTTGCACCAACTTTTTCATATTCATCATATTGCTTATCAAGAGCATACATCTCTCTTAATCTGTCAAGTTCATATCCATCTTGGATAAGCTTGTTATTCTGTTCGGTCAGTAATGCATTTTGCTTTTTAAGCTCTTCATTTTCTGCGATAAGCTCTTCTAATGTCTTGAATCTTTGTTCACTATCAGATATCCATAAGCCTATATTATTAACGCCACTTTGTAATGGTACAATTACATACGATAATGCATTTTTAATAGGCTTAGTTGCTTTGTCCGTAAAAAATGTTATGCATATAAGCACTGCACATATAACCGTCAAAATAGACAACATATATTTAGTTGAAAAAATCTCTTTTAACTTATTTTTCACTATTCATCTATCCTTAAATATAATTTTTTTCCTTTGGAACCTTTGCTATTCCCACATATTCTTTAGCATTGGTGATAACCTCTTTAACGCCTCTGATTACGCTTTCTTCTGGTGTATCCACCATAACTACCTTAAGGCCTGTTTCTTTTGCAATTAAATCATTAATATTCTTAATTGATGATGAACCACCGCTTAAATATACACCTGTATCAATAATATCCGCCGCAAGCTCTGGTGGTGTTCTTTCTAAGATAACCTTAATTGCATCAATAATTGAATATATAGGCTCGTTAAGACAATCAAAAATATCCTTTGAAGAAATTTCTACCTTAACAGGAAGTCCCGATACTACGTCACGACCGTATATCGGTAAAAATGTTTCTTCTGTTTCGATAGCTGAAGCAAGATTTTTCTTGAGTGTCTCAGCAGTTTTGTTGCCTATAACAAGATTATATTTCTTCTTAACTGTCATAATAATGTTATCATCAAATTTCTTACCAGCAATTTTAACTGATTTACTAATAACAATACCGCCCAACGAAAGCACAGATATCTCTGTCGTATCAGCACCTATATCAACGACCATTACACCTTGTGCAGAGGTTACATTGATTCCAGCACCTATTGCATCTGCAACTGGCTTGTCTATAATATAAATATTCTTAGGCTTAACCTTTGCATCAATAATAAGCTCATAAAATGCTCTCTTTTCAACATCAGTTATATCTGTAGGTATAGCAACATAGAAATCATCTCCTGAAGCCTTCTTTCCCTTGTTAGATTTCTTATAAAAAAGCTTGAAAAGCTCGCACATATTATCAACATCAGCAACAACGCCGTCCTTTACAGGAAATGATACCTTGATATTCTCTGGAGCCTTTCCCTCCATCTCAAATGCATTATCGCCATATGCAAATACCTCTTTTTTATTAGCAATAGCTATTATGTTCTTTTCGTTAAGTATCTCACCTTTATCTCTATTATATAATTTAATATTACTTGTTCCTATATCAACACCATAAACATTGCCTGCCATTATGGTTCTCCTTTCAGTATCATATGATTTTTTTCTCTTTTAAACTTACATAAGTATTATCCCCAATAATTATATGGTCAATCAGATTTATGTCCATTAATTTACCAAGCTCAAAAATTCTTGTGGTAATATTGATATCATCCCTGCTTGGTGTCGGATCTCCACTTGGATGATTATGCACTAAAACAATATTAACAGCATGTGTTTTAAGCGCCTCAATAAATACCTCTCTTGGCGATAAAAATGAGCTGTTAACCGTTCCGATTGATATCACTTTATCCTTAATAAGTTTTGCCTTGGTGTCAAGCATAGCTAACACAAGCTGTTCCTTTTCTAAATGCCTCATACTCTCCATATAGTACTGCGCAATTAATTCTGGACTTGTAAACTGTATCATGTCAGCACAATTAGTCTGACTGATTCTTTTTGCTAACTCTGCAACACATTTTATCTGAATCGCCTTAACCATACCAATGCCTTTAATCTGTAGCATCTCATCTACAGAAAGATAATTGATACCTAATATACCCTTTTTGCATTCAGATAGTTCAAGCACACTTCTGGCAAGCTCAATTCCATTAGAACCAACTGTTCCTGTTCTTATAATAACTGCCAGAAGTTCCGCTTCGCTCAAGGCCTCTGTGCCATACTTTAACGCCTTTTCGTATGGCCTCTCGCTAAGTGGTAGTTCTTTAGTTTTTCTCATAAACAGTTCCTCCTTTTTATCAAAGTGGAACTCTCGAAATTACAACTAAAATTATACCATATTTAAGAAATTATGTATACCTAATAATTATAGTTTTTTAATTCCTGCATCAACAATATTTTGTAAGCTTTTAAGTATTCCAAGCTTAGCATGATACCATGTAAGTCCACCTTGAAAAAATGCTGTATATGGTGGTTTTATTGGTCCATCTGCGCTAAGCTCAATTGATGAACCCTGTACAAATGCACCCGCAGCCATTATTACCTGCGAATCATAACCTGGCATATCCCATGGTTCAGGTACCACATGGCTATCAACTGGCGCTGCAGCCTGTATTCCCTTACAAAACTCAATCAAGCCTTCCTTTTCTTCAAAATTAACTGCCTGTATAATATCATGTCTGCTCTCATTTGACTTTGGAAGTACACTATAGCCTAACTTTTCATATACTGCCGCCGCAAATATCGCTCCCTTTACTGCGCCTGCTACTACTGTAGGTGCCATAAAAAGTCCCTGGAATAATGATTGTGTTATTCCAAGTGTTGCACCAACCTCTTTACCAAGTCCCGGTGCGCTAAGTCTAAATGCACAATTATCTACATATTCTTCCTTACCAACAATATATCCTCCAGTCGCCGCCAAACCGCCTCCCGGATTTTTAATAAGCGAGCCTACTACTAAATCTGCGCCAACATCACTTGGTTCAATTTTTTCAACAAATTCTCCATAGCAGTTATCAACCATACAAATAGTATCTGGCTTAACTTCCTTAACAAGCTTTATAATTTGACCAATTTGTTCAACTGATAAAGTTGGCCTTTGAGCATATCCTTTTGAACGCTGAATTGTAACAAGCTTAGTATTGCTTTTAATTGCATTTCTAATTCCTTCAAAATCTATGCTTCCATCTTGCTTTAAATCTACCTGTCCATAGCTTACGCCAAATTCTGCAAGACTTCCTCTTGACTCTCTGATTCCAATAACCTCATCAAGTGTATCATATGGTTTTCCAACTGGTGAAAGCACTTCATCTCCAGGTCTTAAATTTGCTGATAGTGCTATTGCAAGTGCATGAGTTCCACACATAAGCTGTGGTCTAACCAAGGCACTTTCTGCATTAAATACATCTGCATATACGCTTTCCAAAGTATCTCTACCAAGATCATTATAGCCATAGCCTGTTGTTGCAGCAAAATGCACATCACTAAGCTTATTTTTTTGCATAGCATTAATAACCTTTAGCTGATTATATTCAGCAATTTCGTCAATCGCTTCAAATCTTTCTTTTAAGTTGTCAATTATGTTCTCGCCAAATTTTAATACGTCGTCACTTATTCCTAAACTTCTATACATTTTTATCTTTTCTCCAAATATTCTTTTCTTCAAGTACTTCAAGCATTTTGTTTAAAATTCCGTCACATCCATTATATTCACTTTTATCAATAAATATGACATCTTTTTCACGTCTAAACCAAGTTAATTGTCGCTTAGCAAAATGTCTTGTATCACGTTTTAATATATATATTGCTTCCTCAAGGCTTATTTCACCTTCTAAATATGCCGCAATTTCCTTATAGCCTAAGCCCTGCATTGATGTAAGTTTTCTATCATAACCTGCATCTAACAAAGCTTTCACCTCTTCTATAAGTCCATTTTCAAGCATTATATCAATTCGTTTATCAATTCGTTCATATAACGCCTCTCTATCATCATTTAGGACAAAATATGCAAAGTTATAAGGTGAACTTTTTGCACTTTGAGTATCATTATGCTCCGATATTTTAGTGCCTGTCTCTTTATAAAACTCTAAGGCTCTAATAACTCTTTTTACATTGTTAAAATGTATTTTTTCTGCCGCTTGTGGGTCGATTTCAAAAAGCATATTATGCAGATACTCTGGTCCATTAACCCTTGCAAGTTCTTCTAACTCTTTTCTATATTCGGTATCCACATTAGTTTCAGTAAAATCAATGTCATTAAGCACTGCTTGAATATAAAAGCCTGTACCACCAACAATAATTGGAATATGACCTCTTTCATAAACTTCATTGATATATTTATCTGCATACTTTTTAAAATGAGCAACACTGAACTCTTCGTCAGGATTTAACTCATCTATTAAAAAATGTGGAACACCTTCCATCTCTTCTTTTGTTATTTTTGCAGTACCTATATCCATTTTTTTATATACCTGCATTGAATCAGCGCTGATTATTTCACCATTAATCGCCTTTGCAAGTCCTATTGAGGCAGCGGTTTTTCCAACCGCTGTTGGTCCTGTCAGTACAATAAGTTTTTTCATCACAATATTCTCCTGAACTTTTTGTCCATTTCATACTTAGTCATCGATATAATTACTGGTCTTCCATGTGGGCAATTATAAGGATTTTCAAGTTTTAAAAGCTTATCTAAAAGTTCCTTCGCTTCTGCGTAGGATATTCTTGTATTTCCTTTAATAGCTGCTTTACAAGACATTGAGGCAAGCTTTTCCTTTCGGCTTACTATGTCATTTGTAGTACTTTCACTAATAAGATTATCAAGTACCTCCAATAAAAGCTGCTTAGCATCACAACCGTATAATTGCATTGGCACTGCTCTTACATAGTACTCTTTTCCGCCAAAATGCTCTATTTCAAAGCCTAATTCATTAAAAATGCTCATATTATTTTTTAAACAGTCCTCTTCCTTTAAGCTAAGACTTATGACTATTGGTGGCAATAGAGCTTGTGAATCGCATTTTTGCTTATTAATTGCATTTACAAGCTGTTCATAAAGCACCTTTTCGTGCGCCGCATGCTGGTCTATAATAAACAAATTATTTTCACATTCAACCATCCAATACGTATCAAATACCTGACCTATAATCGTATAATCCCTGTCAATTATAAAACAATCATTGTCAGGTACACTTTCAGGCTCTGGTATCTCCTTGATTTCAGGCTTATATTCTATAATATTTTCTTCTTTTACAACAGCTTTTGCACTACCAATCAATTCGTCAACCGTTGTAACATATGAATAATCTTTTATTCTATTTGTTTCAAACGGCTGTGGTACATTTGGCTTTACATTTTTTACAGGCTCTTCTTTTTTAGGAGTCGGTGTAATACTAACCTGAGGTATAATTCTATCCTCTAAGGCTTTTGAAATTGCAGTATTGATAGCCTCATACACCTTATCATTTTCCATAAAGCGCATTTCCATCTTAGTAGGATGCACATTTACATCAATCTTATCATTAGCTATTTCAATCATAAAGCATGTAAACGGAAATTTGTGAGACATAAGATATGGCTCATATGCATCCTCAATAGCATTAATAACCGTATTATTACTTATAAATCTTTTATTAATAAAATAGTTTTCAAACTTTCTATTGCCTCGCTCAATTATAGGCTTAGCAACATAGCCACTAAGCTTTATATAGCCATCGTCATAATCAAGGTTCAAAAGATTTGTAGCAATTTCCTTGCCATAAATAGCATAAATCACATCCTTTAGGGTGCCATTCATTGGTGTATGCAATTTTGTTTTGCCTGAATTAATAAATGTAAATGCTATATCTGGTCTTGATAGTGCTAAATGTTCTATCAGTTCTCCAATATATCCTGCTTCTGTTGTTTCTGACTTTAAAAATTTCTTTCTTGCAGGTGTATTAAAAAACATATTTTTCACAATAAATGTTGTACCATTTGGAACACCAATTTCTTCGAATTTCTTTTCAATACCACCTTCAATAACATATCTGTAACCACAAAGTGAATCATTAGTTTTTGTAATAAGCTCCATTTGAGAAATTGCCGCAATACTTGCTAAGGCTTCTCCTCTAAAGCCTAAGGTGCTAATTGAAAACAAATCCTTATCCGTTTCTATTTTACTTGTAGAATGGCGCAAAAAGGCAACCTGTATATCATCCTTTTCGATGCCTTTACCATTGTCAGTAACACGAATAAAGCTGGTTCCACCATCTTTGATTTCAACAGTAATCGCATTGGCTCCTGCATCAATTGCATTTTCTACAAGTTCCTTAACAACCGATGCTGGTCTTTCAACCACTTCACCGGCTGCAATTTTATTAATTGTACTCTGGTCTAAAACCTTGATAAACATTTTAGCATCCCCATCTGTTCTTTAATTTGTTCTGTAATCTATAAAGCTCATTCATTGCATCTATAGGTGTAAGATTACTTATGTCAAGCTCCTTTAATTCGGTTATGATGTCATCATCCTTTACCGTATCAAATAAAGAGAATTGTTCCATTTCGATTTCTTCAATCGGTTTTTGTTTCTTCTTATTCTTTGAATTGCCGGCTATTTCTTTTGCCTTTTGTGAAATATCTGCATCACTAAGTTCTTCAACAAGCTCCTTAGCGCGCACAATTACGCTATCTGGTACACCTGCAAGCTTTGCAACCTGTATACCATAGCTTTTATCAGCCCCACCCTTAACAATTTTTCTTAAAAATACAATATTGTCGCCTTGCTCTTTTACGGCTATACAATAATTGTTAACACCATTTATAGTACCTTCTAACTCTGTTAATTCATGATAATGTGTAGCAAACAAAGTCTTAGCACCCAAAAGCTTAGGATTACTAATATGTTCTACCACTGCCCATGCAATGCTTAAACCATCAAAGGTAGATGTTCCTCTTCCGATTTCATCAAGTACTAACAAACTATTTGAAGTTGCATTTCTAAGAATATTCGCAACCTCTGTCATTTCAACCATAAATGTACTTTGTCCAGAAGCCAAATCATCCGATGCACCAACTCTTGTAAATATTCTATCTACAATACCAATATTAGCCGATGCAGCAGGAACAAATGAGCCTATTTGCGCCATAAGTACAATTAATGCGGTCTGACGCATATATGTTGATTTACCTGCCATATTCGGTCCTGTTATAATTGAAATCCTGTTAGAATTATTATCAAGGTATGTATCATTTGAAATGAACATATCATTTACTATCATTTTCTCTACAACTGGATGTCTTCCGTCTCGAATATCTATAATTCCTTTTTCATTAATCTTAGGTCTTACATAATTATTTCTTGTTGCAACAACTGCCAAAGATGCAAATACATCAATATTTGCAATAACCTTGGCTGTATTTTGTATTCTGATAACATTTTCTGAAATATAATCTCGTATTTGTGTGAAAATCTCATATTCAAGTGCGAACAGCTTATCCTCTGCACCAAGAATAATATCCTCAAGTTCCTTTAATTTATCAGTTGTGTAACGCTCTGCATTCGCAAGTGTCTGCTTTCTGATAAAATAATCAGGAACAAGGTTCTGATAAGAGTTCGTAACCTCAAAATAAAATCCAAATACCTTATTAAACTTAATCTTAAGATTTTTAATTCCAGTCTTTTCTTTCTCCTCTAACTCAAGCTGCATAAGCCAGTTTTTGCCTTCTGTCTTAGCATTTCTTAGACGGTCAACCTCTTCATTATAGCCATCCTTTATTATTCCACCTTCTTTTATTGCAATTGGTGGTTCTTCAATAATTGAGGCTTCAATAAGATCATATAAATCCGTAAGCTCATCAAGATTTTCATAGAAATCCTTTAAAAGCTTTGATTCAAACGTATTCAAGGTATATTTAATGTGCGGAAGCATTTTTAAAGAAGATGCAAATGCAATCATATCCCTTGGATTAGCTGTTTTATAGCATATTTTGCTCATAAGTCTTTCAAGGTCATAAATTGGATTAAGGTATTCTCTTAATTCTTCTCTTGAAATAATATCGTTATTTAAAGCTTCTATAGCATCTTGTCTTTCTATAATAAGCGCTCGATCAATTAAAGGTTGCTCAATTATATTACGAAGTGCTCTTGCTCCCATTGCAGTTTTAGTTTTATCTAACACATATAAAAGCGAGCCTCTCTTTTGTTTTTCGCGAAGTGTCTCTATAAGTTCAAGATTACGTCTTGTAAAGCTGTCAATAATCATAAATCTGTCAGCAGAATATGGCTTAATTGTTGTCAAATGCGAAAGCGAGCTTTTCTGTGTCTGATAAAGATACTGTAAAAGTCCTCCGGCAGCCACTACGCCGATTTCATAATCATTTATTCCAAGTCCTGCCAAAGAACCTGTTTTAAAATGCTCTAAAAGCAGGTTTTTACAGCTATCAACATCATAGTACCAAGCCTCAAGAGTTGATACAGTTATTGATAAACGCTCCTTTATATCCGTAAAATCAACGCCACTCATATTCAAAGCTTCATTGCAAATGATTTCTGATGGCGTAAATTTATTGATTTCATCGAAAAGAGTCCTTTCACTCTCAACTTCTGTAAGATAATAATCTCCGGTCGAAATATCGACTATTGATATACCAAATTTATCACAGGTATATACAATGCTCATAAGATAATTGTTTTTATCAGACTCTAAGGCACTCATATTAATATTAGTACCAGGTGTAACAATTCTTACAACCTCTCTTTTTACAAGACCTTTTGCAAGCTTTGGATCCTCTACCTGTTCGCAAATTGCTACCTTATAGCCCTTTGATATCAATCTGTTAATATACCCCTCTGCAGCATGATAAGGTACACCACACATAGGGGCACGTTCTTCTAAACCACAATCCTTGCCCGTAAGAGTGATTTCAAGTTCTTTAGCTGCAAGTATTGCATCTTCAAAAAACATTTCATAAAAATCACCTAATCTATAAAACAAAAAGCAATCCTTATACTGTTCTTTTGTATCTACATATTGTTGCATCATCGGTGTTAACTGGCCCATGATTACATCTCCATTTCTTTTAGTCTGTCATATTCTTCGTATAGCTTTTGTACTCCATTTTCAAGCAGAAAATAATGCTTTATATAAAATCCCATAACTACCGTTACAATCAGTGTTAATAGCATCGTAAGCATTGACGGCATCAAATATAAAAGTACACATACAAACATAAAAATAAATGCAAATAAGACTGTAACTATTAAATGAATTAATCTTTCATGCTGAAAAAAGCCAATCTGCACAAGCATTTCCTCTAAAAATGCTTTATCTACATTATCCTTTGAAACATTTTTAATATAATTAATATAGTTTTGAAGTCTCTTTTTCATATGCATTCTCCTAACGCAAAGCGGGAGTCTAATCCAAATGGACAAGCTCCCTATATGCTAAGCTGTTTCTTCACAAATTTTCTTTGCTCTTTCTAAGGCAACATCAATATTAGAGCAAATGTTAAGTTCTCCAATATCCTTATTAAAGCCCGTTCTTCTAAGTATTGTTAATGGTTGCTCATTTACATGAGACAATACTAAGGTAATGTTTTTCTTTGACAATTTATTTTTTAAATCCATTAAAGAATTAAGCGCTGTTGTATCAATAGCAGGCACGCTACGCATACGCATAACTACTACCTTGGTTTCTGCTTCAATGTTCTTTGTTATATTTAAGAACTTGTCTGTAGCACCAAAAAACAACGGACCACTAACCTCAAATACAAGTGTATGCTTAGGTACATCCTTTAATCCAATTCTTTCTGTATCTTCTGCATCATCATTTATGGCATCCTTATATACCCAGTTACTAATCTGTGTAACATCAGACATTCTCTTCATAAACAATGCGCAAGCAAGTACCATACCAACTTCAATTGCAAATACTAAATCAAATGCAAATGTTAGTATACACGCAGTTAAAAGAACGATAAAATCACTCTTTGTTGATTTAGAATAAGCAATAAATGCTTTAATATTAAGCATATTGTATGATACAACTATCAAAATAGCCGAAAGCACACATAAAGGAACAAATTTAATTAATGGCATTAAAAGCATTAAAAATGCGAATAAGGTAATACCATGCACTATCGCTGCTACTGGTGTTCTTGCACCATTTTTTGCATTAGCAATTGATCTTGCAACGCCACCTGTTGCAGGGATACAACCAAAGAAACCTAAAACTGCATTTGCAATACCTTCACCAATAAGCTCTGCACTTGAATTAGTCTTACTGCTTATAAGCTCATCTGTAACTACTGCAGAAAGAAGCGCCTGCAAAGCTATTAAAATAGCTATTGTAAATGCATTTGGCATTAGTTCAAATATTAAATCTAAGCTTATATTTGGTACTGAAGGTGTAGGTAATGCATTTGAAATCTCACCTAAAGTTTTTACATCAAGCTTAGAAACTCTTGCAATAAGTGTACCTACTATAATTGCAATAAGTGAATTTGGTATAGTCTTATTAATCTTAGGCCATATAACAAGAACAATTATACAACATAATGAAAGCATTACAGACTGCCAATTAATATCCTTAAAATGACTTATATAAGTACTCCATTTACCAATGAAATTAGTCGGCATGGAATCAATTGTCAAACCTAAAAAATCCTTAACCTCAAGTGTAAATATAGTAACACCTATACCAGCTGTAAAGCCGATTGTTATTGGGGATGGAATATATTTTATAAGTTTTCCAATCTTAAATATTCCCATAAGTACAAGCATAATACCTGCCATAATTGTAGCAAGCATAAGACCTTCAAAGTCGTATTTTACAAGTACTGACTGTGTAATTACGATAAATGCACCCGTAGGTCCTGTAATTTGAACTCTACTGCCACCAAACAATGCAATCAATATACTTGATATTATTGCTGAATAAACACCCTTTTCTGCAGGCACGCCACAACCTAATGCAAATGCGATAGAAAGTGGCAATGCAATTATTGCAACAATAATACCCGACTTCACATCATAAAAAAACTGTTTGCCATTATACTTATGCATACAAGTAAACATTTTAGGTCTATAATTCTTCATTTGTTTTAATCCTCTTTTCTTATCTCACCAATATAGTAAAAATTCTTAGATTCTTTTAAGTACACATTAACTATTTTCCCAATAAGCTCGCTTCCGCCTTCAAAATGCACAAGCGAATTGTTGCTAAGTCGACCTGTAACCAAGCTTTCATCGTGGTCATTAATTGATTCAACTAACACTTCCTGTGTTGTACCCTGAAGCTTCATAGTGTGATCTGCTGACGATTCTTGAATAACCTCTAAGAGTCTATCAAATCTGTCCTTAACCACATCTTCCGGCACCTGATTTGGCATAGTTGCCGCTGGTGTATTGCTTCGTTTTGAATAAATAAATGTGTATGCACTGTCATATTTAACCTTACGGCAAACATCTACAGTTTCTAAGAAGTCTTCCTCTGTTTCCCCCGGGAAGCCAACAATTATATCAGTTGTAATTGCTACATCTGGTATTGCAGCTTTGATTCTGTCAACCAATGAAAGATACTGTTCCTTAGTGTATCTTCGGTTCATTTTCTGCAATACTTGTGTACTACCTGATTGAAGAGGTAAATGTATATGCTTACATACCTTTTTAGAATTTTTGATAACCTCAATTAACTCGTCGGAAAGGTCTTTTGGATGAGGTGTCATAAATCTAATTCTCTTTAAGCCTTCAATCTTTTCTATATCCTGTAAGAGTTTCGCAAATGTGATTGGTTCTTCTAAATCCTTGCCATAGGAATTAACATTTTGTCCTAGAAGCATAACCTCTACAACACCATCACTTACTAAACGTTCTATCTCTTTGATAATCTCGCATTTTTGTCTACTTCTTTCGCGACCTCTTACATACGGAACTATACAATAGCTACAGAAATTGTTACATCCAAAAGTAATGTTAACACCTGATTTAAACGAAAATTTTCTTTCGTTAGGAAGATTTTCAACAATTCCTTCTGCATCCTTCCATACATCAATAATCATACCCTTAGAATGTATTCTGTTAAACAAAAGCTCTGCAAGCTTATAAATGTTATGTGTACCGAATATAATGTCTACAAATCTATAGCTTTCTTGCAATTTACTTACCACATGTTCTTCTTGCATCATACAACCGCACAATGCTATTATCATATCTTTATTCTTTCGTTTGTAAAGATTAAGCTGCCCCAAACGTCCATATACTCTCTGATTAGCATTTTCTCGAACTGTACAAGTGTTGTATAAAACAAAGTCTGCTTTTTCTGTATCCGTTTCAACATAACCAATAAGCTTTAAAATACCAGTAAGCTTTTCTGAATCCCTTGCATTCATTTGGCAACCAAATGTCGCAATATGCATTGTAAGCTTTCTGCCAAGCTCTTTTTCCTTTTTCTTAACGTAGTCCTGCAAAACTGCAATATAATACTGCTGTCTTTGTGGCTCAGTTTCAGGAATAGGCTTTGATGTGTCTATATTAATTTCGTAATTCATTAATTTCTACCTCGTTTGGCCATTGCCATATATTACATATTTTGTAGTTGTAAGCTCCTTTAATCCCATTGGACCTCTTGCATGAAGCTTTTGAGTACTGATACCAATTTCAGCACCAAAACCAAATTCAAAGCCATCTGTAAATCTTGTAGATGCATTTACATAAACGGCTGCAGCATCAATTTCTTCAAGAAATTTATTTGCATTGTCATAATTGCTTGTAATAATGGCTTCTGAATGCTTTGTGTTATGCTCGTTGATATGAGCAATCGCTTCATCAATGCTACCAACAATCTTTAATGACATAATGTAATCTAAATACTCTGTATAAAAATCTTCTTCATTTGCCAAGACAATGCTCTTGTCAATATCAATTGCCTCTTGCTCGCCTCTGATTTCAACATCTTTAGATTTTAATCTATTGACCATAAGTGGAATAAATTCGCTTGCAATATCTCTGTGAACTACAACAGATTCACATGCATTACATACACCTATTCTTTGTGTTTTTGCATTAAATATTATATCTGCCGCCATATTAAAATCTGCATATTCATCAACATAAATGTGGCAGTTGCCTGTGCCTGTTTCAATAACCGGAATTGTACTGTTTTCAACAATATTCTTAATAAGTTTAGCTCCTCCACGAGGTATGATAACATCAATGTATTTATTAAGCTTCATAAGCTTGTTTACTGTTTCTCTGTTAGTATCCTCAATAAGCTGTATTGCATTTTTATTAATATTTAAGTTTTCAAGTACATCTCTTATAATGTTTACTATACAAATATTTGAATTAAGCGCATCGCTACCACCCTTTAAGATAGTTGCATTTCCTGTCTTAAAGCATAGTGCAAATGCATCCACAGTAACGTTTGGTCTTGATTCGTATATAATTGCAATTACACCAATTGGAACTCTCTTTTGTCCAATTAAAAGTCCGTTTGGACGTTTTTTCATGGATAAAACTTCACCAACAGGATCTTCTAAATCTATTACCTTCATAATGCCCTCAATCATACCCTGAATTCTTGCTTCATTAAGGCTTAATCTATCTACAAGACCTTCTGGCATATTATTAGCCTTAGCTTTTTCAATATCAAGCTTATTAGCCTTTAAAATATCTGCTTTGTTTAATTCAAGTGCTGTAGCAACAGCCATTAATACGTCATTTTTAACGCTTACGTTAAGCTTACCCAATTCTCCTGCTGCAGCCTTTGCATTCATTCCTAATAATCCTAAATCAATCATTGTTTTATCTCCATTTCTATGGTGTTATAATTTTTGTATCTGTAATAATCATATCCATTGTTTTATCATACTCATCATAAACGATTTCATCTAATACTTGAAAATCATAAGCAAGTGCAAGTTTGTACAGCGTATTTTGTCTTGCAAGATAGCGGTCATAATAACCACCACCATATCCTATTCTATGCATATTTTTATCAAATGCCATACCTGGTAAAATCATTAAACCTGTCATTGGACTTTGATACTCATCCGTAACAGGTTCTAAAATGCCATACGCACCCTTTAAAAGCTCATTTCTTGAGCTAATTCTTACGAATTCCATAGCATTTTCAAATATCTTAGGCACATAAACATTTTTTCCGCTTTTAAGAGCATCATCGATTATATCAGTCGTACTTACCTCTTGGTTATAATTAACATACACTAAAACATCCTTTGAATTTTTGTATACATCTAACGCTAAAAGACTTTCTGTAATCTTAGATGAGCGGCTATCAATCTCTTGATTCGACAAAGTTTTTTTAATCTGCCTTATTTGTGATCTAATTATTTTCTTTGCTTCCATTTTTGTCCTTTGTGCTTAAATCCACTATTGTTCCATCTGGATTTTGCACCTTAATATTGTTTAATGTTCCTCTTAAATTAGCCTTAAATGATGCAATATAATTTTTTCTAAGAAGTGCCTGCTCTGCAGCCTCTTCTTCTGTAAGGCCAACGCTTTTAGCCTTTCTATATAACTCATTAATTCTGTCAATATCCTTCTGATTCATAATAAACCTTTCTATTTCGTAAATATGTATAGGCTATCCTTACTGTTAGCTATTGAACTTACATAATTTGCAGCCTCTTTAATAATCGGGTCTTGATTAAAGTTTTGGAAAACCTCGATGTAATTCTTGTTTTTACCGGTTATAAAGCTTTTTTTCACAACCTCTGTAATTATAATACCGTTGCAAATATTTCTAATTTTGTATGTTTTTGGTAATTTGAACTGTACCTTATTCTTTTCAATACCGACAAATTCATAATTTTCTTCAGTAACTCTAAGTACATACGGCTTATTAAATGCAATAAGTGGTGTAAGTAAATCATTACTTCTATATGTTTCTTTGTTGCTACATTTTATTCTTTCCTTAGTCATGTAATTGTAAAAATAAACCTCTTCTACCTTTTCAATATAATTGTATTTAGAATACACAAGATAATCATCAATCTTTTTAAAGTATGGAAATGTCTTATCGTGATTACAATTATCAATCACATTC
Organism: Lachnospira sp.; assembly: GCA_015057605.1. Taxonomy (GTDB): domain Bacteria; phylum Bacillota; class Clostridia; order Lachnospirales; family Lachnospiraceae; genus SIG291. The sequence goes on from SVDX01000002.1 coordinate 22,906, forward strand.
ATATATACCTTTTGTTTTTTTAATAAAAGTTCAGAAATCAACTGCTTAACATTAATAAGTGCTATTGTTTCAGCACAGCATTCGTCAGCATCTAAAAGATTATATCTGTGGTCCACAAATAAATCATAACCTATCTTAATCGCGCAAATATTCGGAGCAAGTGCATAGATATTCTCAATACCATTATTGGTAAAATTCTCTTCATTGATTATATAGCTTTCTTTATTTTCAATAGAATAAAAGCTTAATTCAAAATCAAAATATCCATGATAATTGCCTGCTCTGTTTTCAATTAGGTATTCATGCTGAATAATTAGGTAATTTTCATCTAGTATAAATATCTTAGTCTTTTTATCTGAATCATACAGCACAATATCATCGTTAAAACCGTATATAACCTCGGAAACATTATTAACATAGTCATAGCGTACAATTTCAATACTTTGCTTTGAATTTTCTATGGTTTTGCATATCGTAAAATACAAATATTTTGATTCATACATACAATCTACTACAGTCAGTATTTCATACTTTCTGTATTCTTCAAGTATCTCATACTTTTCATTCTTGTTAATATTGTAAATGTAGTATTTTTTACCTTTAAATGTACCTATTTGATTAGTATCATCCACCGTAAGCAAAACTAAATTTTTATTAATTGTCTGGTATTTTTTTGCTGTACTGTTATTAATAATTCTAACGTCCATATGGTACCTCCTTATCTTAGGAAATCATATCAATCACATTAAAGTTTTCATTCTTATGCGCCAAGAATAAAGTACCGACATTCTCTCCTTGTATAATCTTTTCTATTACGTTTACATCTTCACCATTAGCAATCACCATATCTACACCAGAATTCGTTGCAATGCTTGCGGCCATAATCTTTGTAGCCATACCGCCTGTGCCTACATCACTTGCTGAGGATGACTTAGCCATTGCTGCCAAATTATCATCAATCTGTTCAACTAATTCAACAAATTTAGCATCTTTATTCTTGTTAGGATCATCTGTAAATAATCCATCAATATCAGATAATAGAATCAATAAATCTGCTTCAATTATTGAGGATACTATAGCGGATAAACGGTCATTATCACCAAATTGAATCTCATATGTAGATACTGTGTCATTTTCATTAACAATAGGTATAACACCTAACTTAAACAGCTCGTTAAAGGTATTCTTAGCATTTTCCCTACTATTATCCTTTAACATAGTATCTTTAGTCATAAGTATCTGCGCAGCAATCTGATTATACTCAGCAAATATCTTTTGATATGTCATCATAAGAAATCCTTGTCCAACAGCCGCACAAGCCTGCTTTACCGCAAGTTCCTTTGGTCTTTCTATCAAGGATAGTGTCTTTCTTCCAACAGCAATGGCACCTGACGATACTAAAACTACATCTTTACCACTATTTCTTAAATCAACTAATACTCTTACGAGCTTTTCTATCTTGTATAGATTAAGCTGACCTGTCTCTTCGTGAGTAAGTGAAGACGAACCAATCTTAATAACTATTTTCTTTTTGTTTTTTAATAAGCTTCGATAATCTTTCATCGTTTTATTCTCCTAAGGTTCCTAATATTTCTATGATACAACAAAATTAAACATTAGTCACTAAATTTGGCAAATATTTTTCGTATATTTTTTCGAACACGCGAAGTCCATCTATTGCAGCACTTGTAATCCCACCGGCATAACCTGCTCCTTCTCCGCAAGGGTATACGCCTTTAATGTTACTTTGTAGCGTATCCTCAGCTCTTTTTATCCTAATTGGCGATGAGGTTCTGCTCTCAATACCTGAAATTATGCAGTCTGGCATATCAAAGCCTTCTATTTGATTTGCAAAACCCGAAAATGCTTCTATAATCGCGTCTTTCATAAACTCTGGCAAATGCTTTGACAAATCCGAAAGTTCGTATTGTCCCTTAATACAAGGCGTCACTTCATTTAATCTGCTTGTTTTTTGATTATTTATAAAATCCTCTAATCTTTGTACCGGTATTTTACCATTACCACACTTGTACATAGCCTCTTCAAGACTTCTTTGGAATTCAACGCCTGCTAATATATCATCATTTCCAAAATCATCAGGTGTTACAGTAACAATAATTGCACTATTTGCATTTTTAGAATCTCGACCCGAATAGCTCATTCCATTAACACAAAGACGTTTTTCTTCACTTGAAGCATTTACAACATATCCACCTGGGCACATACAAAATGAGTACACGCCTCTATCTTTTTTTGTACGGTAAGTAAGCTTGTAATCTGCTGTCGGAAGTTTTGTATAATCAGTATTTCCATATGCATAGGCATTAATAAGTTTCTGTGGATGTTCAACCCTAACACCCATAGCGAAGGCTTTAGCCTCCATATCAAAATTTTTATTCTTTAGCATATAAAATGTATCTCTTGCACTATGACCTAATGCCAATATAAGTTCATCACATTCTATAGTCTCATTATCATTAACTACAATTGATTTTAGCACTCCATTTTTATGAATTACATCTGTAAGCTTTGTATTAAATCTAATCTCTCCACCACAGCTTATTATTTCATTTCTTATGCTTTTAACTATGTTACAAAGCACATCCGTTCCTATATGAGGCTTATTATTATATAATATCTCCTCTTTAGCACCATACTTTACAAATATCTCTAACACCTTTCTTATTCTTCCATAGGTGTCCTTAACCATTGTATTAAGCTTTCCATCAGAAAATGTACCTGCTCCACCTTCACCAAACTGTACATTTGTTTCAGTATCTAATATATTATTTTCCCAAAAAGCTTCGACCTTTTTAATTCGATTTTCAACACAGTCTCCACGCTCAATAATAATAGGCTTATAGCCCTCCATAGCAAGCATAAGCCCACAAATCATACCTGCTGGTCCAAATCCAACTATTATAGGTCGCTTTGAAATTGTAGTATTTGTTTTATGATTATATGTATATACAACAGGTGTTGTTAACGTAATGTCATTATTGTTAACTTTTTTCATTATACTATTTTCATTATTAACTTTAACTAAAATTGTGTATACATAATACAACTGTGGCTTCTTTCTTAGGTCCATAGATTTTTTAGATATTTCATATGTAAATGTCGTATCTGGTTTTAGCTTTAACAGCTTTCTTATTCGATTTTCTAAATCCTTTTCGCTATGATTAATATCAAGCTTTAATTGAGTAATCTTTATCATATTAATTCCCTTTTTTACATATATCCTTAGCTGCTGTCATTGCACTTGCGAATGCCCATTGTAAATTATAGCCACCACATTTTCCTTCAACGTCTACTATCTCGCCGATAAAATACACATTATCCGCAAGCTTTGATTCCATAGTTTCTTTAAGCTCATTTACATCAACACCACCCTGACAAACCTGGGCATTGTCATACGAATTATAACCATCTATATTCATTTTATAAGCCTTTATTAAATCAACAAATGTCTCAAGCTTTTCGTACGCATTTTCATTAAAGCCATTACTCTTCATAATGCCTTCAATGAGCTTTTTATTAAGTATTCCAAGGAATAATTGTGAAAATGTCATATTCTTATTGTGTTTTCTAAGCGATTTTATGTATTCAACTATATCATCCTTAGTCATTGAAGGCATAAAATCTATGATTACATGCGCATTTTTCTTGTTATATAAAGCATTTACTATATAACGGCTTATCTGAAATACTGGTATGCCAGATATACCATAATCCGTAAGCTGTAATTCGCCTCTATCATTAGCTATCTCTTTATTATTAACATAAGCTGTTACATTTGCTTCACAGCGAACTCCAGCTATCGACTTAAACATTTTATTATTAATTCTTAGTTGAACTAATGCGGGCAACGGTGCAATAACCTTATGCGAAAGTTTTCTTGCAAGTTCATAACCCGAACCGTCAGAGCCTGTTTTGGGTGCCGCCATACTTCCTGTTGCTATTACGAGATTTTTAGCTTTGTAGGTTCCATTATCACATACAACCATAATGCCATTATTATTCTTTATATCAATTATCTTTGTATTTGTTAGAAGTTCTACCTTTAAGCGTTCAAGCTCGATAGTTAATGCCGACAAAACTGCACTTGCCTGCTCTGATTTTGGATAAATGTATCCATTTTTATCCTTAGGCAATACACCAAGGCTCCTAAAAAAGGCTATTGTATCATTAGCTCCAAAGCCTTCTATTATCTTATAGGCAAAGGCTGTATTATTACTTCTGTAACAGGTATCATCTATATACATATTTGTAAGATTGCATTTTCCATTACCAGTGGATAATATCTTCTTACCTACTTTGTCATTATGCTCAAGCAGCAATACATTTTTACCATTTCTTGCACATTCTATTGCAAGCGTCATACCTGATGCGCCTGCGCCTATTATAATAACATCTTTTTCTTTCATGTATATCACCATTCCTCGTTACTATTTTATAAAAAAGTATATAAATTGGCAAGTTTATGACGAATAGTTTTCTAAAAATTCGTATAGAGCCTCTATGCCTGTAATGTATTTACCTTTTTTAACTTCATTTTTTAATTCTTGTGGCAATTGACTTAACGAAATACCCGTATAATCATATAAAGTCTTTTTATCCGCAAGATATATTACTACAAAGCCATTTTCTTCTGTAAGATAAAAATCACCAACACTGTTGTTATCAATTTTATTGTAGGTTTTTCGTAGGGTTACCTGCATATTGTTAAATTCGATTATTTCAAAGGCTACCAACCCATCACTTAAATCATTAGCCGAAGGATACATTAGATAATTATCTATTTTTTCCTGTAATCCAGATTTTGTAAGACCAAGGCAATTGAATTCTGTAATTTCACCCTTTTCTATTTTTGATGAATTCATATAGTATTTTTCACAGACAATATTTGTTCTTGTTGTTATTGCCATAGATGGACTTTCATTTACAACAAGACTTTTTAATGTACCCTGCTGTAAGTTTCCATTATTAGTTTCATTTTTCCTATTAGAACCAGCCATAAAATAATAACCGATTATAAATGCAAGCAATGCGCTTGCAGCAATTGCAAAATAACAGATAATATACTTTTTATTCATACGCACTCCATTTAGTACAAGTATTGTTTGAGTATATTATCTGCTATTTTTTATATTTTATACATATTTTATCTGTATATATGCAATTTATTCAATATCCTTACAATAGTTCTGCCCTTTGGCATATCAAGCATCTCTTCTTTGCTTATTGCACCTGTTGCAAGTATCATAATCGCATAAACTAATACTGCAACCAGCATTGGAACTATTACTAACAATATTCTTGAAGCTGTAAAATGCTCTATAAGTAGTTTTATTAAAAAGGTTGCAATTCCCATTGTTATCGCACTAATCGAGGTCTTAACAAAGGTATTCTTGATTTCGAATTGATGTCCGCCTTTTATCTTTTTAATAGCAATTATGTTCAAGAAAAGAATTGAGCCTGCCAAAACAATATCCGCAATTATTATAGCGTGTGCCCCTACATTTGCAAATAAAAGTATAGCTCCTGTTATAGTATGAAGCACCAAACCAATTGCACAATGAATTGCTGGCAATCTTAATTTGCCCATACCTTGCAAAATCGAGCTCGTAATAGTTGATAGTGAATATAATAATACTGTAATCGCGCCTATCATAATAAGCTCTGTTGCAAGCTGATTGTCATTGACTCCATCATAAAACAATAATTGTAGAACTGGTCTTGCAAGCACAAATAAGCCTACCACACATGGTATTGAAAATATCGAAGTAAACTTTATTGCAAGATTAATCTTGTCCTTAGCAGTCTTATAGTCATTAAGTGCAATCGCTGTTGACATACTTGGCATAGTCGATACTGCAAGTGCTGATGCTACTGATATTGGCAAATGTATAAGTACCTTGTATTTACCGCTTATAATGCCCCAAATTGTAGCTCTTGTATCCTTATCAATACCTTTAACTCTCAATATATTTCCAACCAGATAATTATCAATAATTGAACTTAAATTGTTAATTGTAGTTGTAACAATAATTGGAAGCACTGTTAAGATAAGTATTTTAAATATTTGTCCATAAGTATCAACATTTTTTGTATTGCTAAAACGTAGGCGCTTGTCCGCACTATAATATGCAAAGAATATAAATGCTAAGAATATAAGTGCTGCTAATGCACCGTAAGCATTACCCATTGTTGCACCATAGGCACCATATTCAAGCTCGTTGCTAATACCCACATTAACCATAGCATCAAAGCTATCAATAAATATCTTACAAAGTATAAGACTCAATGCAACCTGAACTATCTTTTCAATTACCTGCGATATAGCTGTTGGTATAGTTGAGCCAAGACCTTGGAAAAAGCCTCTAAGCACACCCATAAGCGCAACGAATATAAGTGTAGGCGTTAATGCTCTAAGGGCAAGTGCAGCTTCTGGATATCCCAAAAGATTGGCCAAAAAGTCTGAACCAAAATATGCTACCACTGCCGAAATACTTCCAGTCACCAACGCAAATAATAATGACATCAAAAATATTCTAAGCACATTTGCATATTCCTTAAGCGCCATCTTTGTAGATACAAGCTTACTTACCGCTGACGGTAAAGTATATGAAGACAGTATCAAAAGCAAGGCATATATTTCATACGCCGTACTATAATAACCCATACCCTTATCTGTAAGCATATTTTGTAAAGGTATTCTATATACAATTCCTATAATTCTTACTCCGACGGATGCTATCGCTAATATGCCGCCCTGAACAAGAAAGCTACTTCTTTTTTGCTTTGAACTCATTTTACTTTTCCTCAAGATTGTTTTTATCAAATGCATAAGGTAATAACTCACTTACCTTATACTGCTTAACTTTGTTTTCATTAGAAGAATATACCAAAACCTCGCCATCTGGCATAAGCTCTGACATAACTTGTCTGCATACTCCGCATGGATATGCATAATCGCCATTAGAGCATACTATTGCAATTTTAACCAAATTAGTATAGCCTTCTGAGACTGCCTTAGTCATTGCTACCCTTTCAGCGCAAATAGTCGCTGGATAGGACGCATTTTCAATATTACAGCCTGTAAACATTTTACCACACTCTGTCAAAACCGCAGCTCCAACCTTAAAATTAGAATACGGCGAATATGCATTACTCATAGCCTTAATCGCTGTTAAAATCAATTCTTCCATAACATCATCCTTATCTGCTTATAGAAAGCTTTTGTAATATTTCCTCTTGCTTTGCTTCCATTACCTTGGCTTCATCTTCCTTGATATGATCATAACCAAACAAATGTAGCATACTATGTGCTACTAAAAATGCAAGTTCACGAACCTGTGTATGTCCATAGCTGTCAGCCTGCTCAATAATCTTGTCCATTGATAAAACAATATCGCCTAAAAGCAACTCACCACTTTCAGGATTAAAGCAGTCAATGTACATATCGTCTTCAAGGAAGTCAAATTCGCCCGCCACTTCATATTCAATCATTGGAAATGAAAGAACATCCGTAGGCTTGTCTATATTTCTAAATTCTTTATTGATACATTTAATATTATCATTGTCAGTAAGTGTAACGCTTACCTCAGCCTCATACGGACAGCCTTCATAGTCCAACGAAGCCTCTATCACCTTAATAATAAGTTCTTCGCAGTTTTTAACATCAAGCTTATTATCCGCTTCAAATTCTATTGTATAACTCATTGCTTATCTCTCCTATTATTCTTTGACTGTCTGTTTTCATAATCTTCGTATGCTTTAACAATTCGTTGTACCAACGGATGTCTTACTACGTCCTGATTTGTCAACTTAACAAATGCGATATCATCCACCTTAGACAATACCTTCATAGCAACGTCAAGACCCGATTTTGCATCACTTGGTAAATCCTTTTGAGTTAAATCACCTGTAATTATAACCTTCGAGCCAAAGCCTATACGTGTAAGAAACATCTTCATCTGAGCAGGTGTAGTATTTTGTGCCTCATCTAAAATAATATAAGCATTATCAAGTGTACGACCTCTCATATATGCAAGAGGTGCAACCTCGATAAGTCCTTTCTCTACATTATGCAAAAAGCTGTCTGCTCCCATAATCTGATACAAAGCATCATATAACGGTCTAAGATAAGGATCAACCTTACTCTGCATATCTCCAGGCAAGAAACCAAGCTTCTCACCCGCTTCTATTGCAGGTCTTGTAAGAATAATTCTTCCTACCTCATTATTTTTGAATGCATTTATAGCCATCGCCATTGCAAGATAAGTTTTACCTGTACCCGCAGGTCCAATACCAAATACAATCATCTTTTCACGAATCTGATCAACATAATACTTTTGCCCTAAGGTCTTTGGTTTAATAGGCTTACCACTTATGGTTCTTATAACTAAATCCGAATCAATCTCTAATATAGCCTCTGTCTTATCCTCATAAGCTAAAGATATGGCATAATCAACATTTTGCTCTGTAATTGTGTTGCCACGCTTTGATAACTCTATAAGATTAGAAAATACCACCATTGCGCGTTTAACACTTACATCTCCACCTATAATCTTTAGCTCTGAATCCCTAAATATAATTGTAACCTTTAGTGTACGCTCTATCTTTTTAATATATTGATCAAATTGTCCAAATACATTCCTACAATGCTCCATTGGTATATCTACAATGCTTTCTATTATGCTCATTCTGTCAATATTTCCTCCGCAATCATATCTATAGGCACATCTTCTCCGATTGGTTCTATTGTGTCAATATAACCAATAGCAATGTACTCATTATTATATATATCTATTGTAACATTTTTTTCCACAATTACTACACCTAATTGCTCTAAATTTTCAAAATACTCATCAATTCTTGCGGATAATAACCTTTTTGCTGTATCTAAATCATATTTTTCTTCGCTTAGGGTGTATTCCTTGTATGTTTTTTTGTTTAGTGTCACCGGTAAATATAAAGATTTTGATAAATGCAACTGCTTTTCTTCAGTTATCACATCATATAAGTCGTAGGGTATTTTTTCTTTACCACTAATAAGTCTGTCATTTGCAAAAACACTATAAGTTTTATATTCATTTCCCGTATAGGTTTTACCTGTATATGTAATCGGCAAAGTTTCATGAATTTCATGACTTGTGCTTACCTTAATACTTGCATCCGCATGTACATAGCGAATATACTCAACTTCTTTATAATCGTTATATACCTCAATCTGCCCTTTTACTAGAACATCACCTTTTTTCACGCTGTCTCCTGCTTTTACCATCGCAGTTCCACTCCTCGTAACAATTTTACTTATAACACCATCCTTATCAGCTATAATATCACAATTTTCATATTCCTTGACAACATTTTTTGTATAGGTATTTTCTTTTATATGCACTCTAAGCATAGTGCCTTCAATTTCAGCAGACACCCATATAATATCATTAAAGTCGATACGCATCTTCGTTTCAATCGCATTACAATCAATATCATAAATGTATTTGCCACATTTTATTCCTGTGCTTTTTAGATACTTTAATAACGCCTCATCTGTATATTTTGAATTACCATCAAACTCTATATTCCAGATATATAAGGATAATACCCTTATAAGAATATATGATATTAAAATTCCTATAAAAAACATTTTATGTTTTAAATATTTTTTCGCATACGAAGGAAGTCCATATTCCTGTTCAACTGTTATAATGGAAGTTGTCTTTTCGGCAATTGGCAGCAGTTTTTTATATTCATACCAATCTACATAAAAGCTACATCCCTCATCATTAAGTCGTAAGTCCTTTAAAACAAGCTTCTTTGCTTTACATATATTTATAAACCTTTCTATTGAAAAGGCCTTAACATTTACTAATACACAGCCTTTAACATATTTTATAAGTCTCTCAATCATAACTCACCAAAACCTAACAATACTTAATTTCACAAATATATCCCTTTATTTTCAGTTCATCACAATTGTAATTTTCTATCATAAGCCCTTTACCACAAACGTTTATAATGCCTTCTTTTACCTTCACAGTAATAATTGAATCATTGTACTCAATTATATATTTGAAATTCTGAATAAACATCTCATTTCTTCCTACTACCTTTATGGTCGAACAGCCATATATGACGTCCTTTGGCAACCCCAAACTGTTAATAATATTCATAGTCGTTTCCTTTGCGTTTTATAAACATATATATGAGTTTTAAACACAAAAAATGAGCGATACCAATTAAGTATCGCTCAATATTTAAAAAATTAATTAAACTTACGTTTTCTTGCTGCTTCAGATTTTTTCTTACGCTTTACACTTGGCTTCTCGTAATGTTCTCTCTTACGAATTTCTTGTTGAATACCTGCTTTTGCACAGTTTCTCTTAAATCTGCGTAATGCACTATCTAAAGTCTCGTTCTCTTTTACGATTACGTTTGACATTGTCTTTCCTAACCACCCTTCATTGTGGATTGTGCACATATAAAATATTGCACAAATGATATTATAACACATATTTCCTTTTCGTCAACAGTTTTTTGAGATTTTATTGGACTGTATCATACTCTAATGGCTTGTTATACGTACTCTCGTATATCTCTTTCCATATAGCTGCGTTCTTTTCCATCATTTCTTTAACATTTTCATCTTTTGTCTTATTAGTATCAGGATAAATAGGCTCTGCTATATGAATTGTGTATTCTTGAACAAGGAAGCCATCACCATCAAGTATGTCGCTATCTTCCATAGTTATGAAACATGGAAGTACCGGAACGTTGTTCTTTGCTGCAAATACATATCCACCCTTCTTAAGTGGCTTTGGTTTCTTGTAATTCCACCACATGCTTTGCTCTGGATAGATAAGAATGAAATGTCCATCCTGTAAATGTGTATCTACCGCCTTCATAAACTCTTTCATTGTCTTTCTATTAGAACTTAATGGCAAGGTATGGCAACTACGCATAAGCATACCAAAAAAGCCTGGGAAACTTGTATAATTACCTTCTCTTATAATTCTAAAGAACTTTCTCTTTTTCTGTTTTGCTTCCTCATATGCAAGATGCATTGCAAAGCTATCGTATGCATTAAAGTGATTACAAGTAATAATTGCACCACTATCAAGATTTTGATAATGTTCAATGCCTTTTATATCTTTTATAACAAACTGCTTATCGTCCATAAGCTTATAAACAAATTTTCTCGCAGCCCTATATGCCATCTTAGCCTTAATCTTGCTTGAAGGCTTTTTATAAAGATAGTCTACTTCACCTGGTTGTAATTCTCTTGATGGTGGATCATCCTCAACATCTTCGTCAAACCTGCCTTCTCTTTCAAATTTAGCGATTTTATCAAGAATAAGACGTCTTTCTTTAGAACGTGTTGTTCCATTTGTTACAATGCTCAAATAATTATCCGGCTTATTTGTCTCGTATATGGCTGTTGCCAAAAGTCTGTCACAAGAAACTCTATCTTTTTCTCTTTGCTCATCTGTATAAGAATCAAGTATATTTTTTATTTCATCAAATACAAAGGTTTCTTTTGCATATTTCCAGAAATATTCACCATATCTGCAATCAGCATAATGCCAAGGCTTTGAAACCATAATGTAATGAAGCATTTTAAATTCGCTTTCATCATATGGTATTTCACCAAATACTTCTGTATTCCATTGTTGTCCTAACCAAAATACCTTGTTATGGCATAGGATATTCAAATAATCCTCATCCTGTGTTACAACAAATGTATATACATCAAGCATTTCAATGAATCTTAGAAGTAAGCTATTATCTCTAAATTGCTTGCAGTTGATTAAAAGCAAACCTGCATTAAAATAGTTATTTCTATCTATGCCCAAACATTTTTCAACATAGGTACCATAGCCATCAACCTGTACCATCGCCTGTTCATGAGCTGCACCAACATAATTATCGCCGATATCATGATTGTAAAGTTCTGATATATCTCCTGGTACCACTGTATCACTATCAATATATATAGCCTTATCATATTCTGTAAACATTTCTGCTATAAACATTCTATAATAGGTTGTCTTTGAGTAATAATCTCTGATTGGCAGCTTTTCACTTACAGTATCAAGATATTTCATTACATTTTCAAAACGAATTTCAAAGTTTTCATCCGCCATTTCATGTATCTTTTTTTGCATCTCCTCTGATATATCAATGTTTAATATATGCACAATATAATGATAGTCCTTAGATGCATTTGCCATAATTGACTTTAATGATACAACTGTATATTTTACGAAGTTATTATCGCATGCAAAAAATATAGGTATTGTTTTTGAGTTATTCATAAATCCATCTCCTGACTTTTTACCTCATTTTCAAATTTCTTTTTCAAATATATGTATTCATACAAAATATCATCAAACTGATAATATCTAAAGGTTTTATGTACCTTGCTTACCATCCACTGTTTTATATTATCTGTGTGTGGATATGGCAGATAAAATAATCTTTTTGAAAAATGTCTTACCACCGTACTCTTCCATAAAAACTTTTGGTCATTGAATTTTTGTGGAAGCATCTTCTTTTTAGTTGTAGATCTTATAATCGCACTCTGATCTGCAAATGTAAGCTTCTTTGTTTTTATAAGTTCTCTTGCTTTCACTAAAAGCCCTGTTTTCTTCATTTCCTTTAGATTAAACAAAAGTACGCCTGCATTAACGTAGTTAGGGTTTATCAGATATTTACCATAGTGATCCCTTGCTGCCGCATATTCATAGCCTTCAACGTCTATATCATAAAGCAATCTGATATCTCTGTTAAATAATAGGTCTATATCAAGATACAAAAGCTTATCAGGCATATCTGGCACTATATCTGCAAATAATCGCAATAATGTATACGGTGAGCAATATGCCATCTCATTTGGACAATATGCAAATTCCTTTTCGTAAATATCAGTAACATCAACTCTTATAACCTCATTATCGCTGTTATAAGACTTTGCTATGCTATCAAGATATGCCACCTCTTCTTTTGTAATTGAAGTGTACTCTGGCTTTATTCTTGTTATATCCATAGTATAAATGTAAAAGCGAAAAGCTTCCTTTGTATCGCTTCGTTTAAATATTGAAAGCATACAAGTTATTACGCCATCAACCACCTTGCTATTCCCCGAAAACAAAATGTTAATCATACCTTTTTCTCCATATATTTTATCATTTCAACATTGCTGTTTTTGCTTCTTTCAACCATAGTTTCGTACACTACATTTCTAAGTGCCTGTCGTTGCTCCTTACCGCTAAGCTTCTCATCCGCAAAAAATGGGCCATCTATGTATGTTACAATTCTTGGTATTTTTCTAAATCGTCTTTTTTGATATGTATTTGTAAAGCAATATACCGGAACCTTGCATTTTATTGGATATCTAAAGGACGTATCCACAAATGGACGTATTTTTGTATAATACGGCCAAATATGTGCCTCAGGATAAATGGTTATCGTATGCTTTTGCTCAATCCTTGTCTCAACTGCACGAATAAAGTTCTTTGCTGCTACTGCATCATCAGGAAGTGGTAGTGCACCAAGACTTGGCGTTATCCTTCCTAAGAACGGCATTGATACGTTATTAGGATGAACTATAACATATGTATCCTTGGGAATACTTATCATACTAGGAATAAGTGCATCCGCCATAAAATGCGTATGATTTCCATACATAAACCAGCCATCTTTATTTGCTTTTTTCAAGGCATCCTTATTAACTATCTTATGCCCAAAATACAGTTTCATATATAAAAATGCCAATGGTGTAGCTATAATTCTATACCAAAAGAAGTGTGTAAAGCGCTTCCATGGACTGTTATAAATATATGTATAGTTTTCATCTATTTTCTTTGCCGTAATTACAGCTGTCGAAAATTCATTATTAAGTTCATCAGTATAATATATTACTTTATCCTTCACTTTGATTTTTCGCAATTTCAACAATGAATTTGCTTCCCTTTCCTAATTCGCTTTCAATTTCAATGTTGCCTTCACAAATATTAAGTATTCTTTTAACTAATGCCAAACCAAGACCGCTTCCTTCTTGCTTGTGTGAGCTGTCTTCCTGATAGAATTTATCAAAAATATGCTTTATGGCATCCTTACCAATACCAGGTCCTTCATCCTGTATAGTAAATGCAATATTTTTATCATTAGAATCTAATCTTATAATAATTTTACCATTATCAGGGCTGAATTTGATAGCATTTCCAATAAGATTTGTCCATACGTGTATAAGCAGCTTCTCGTTACCACGATACTTTATTTCAGCCATATCTATATCAAAATCTATATTTTTTTGAGTCCATTGCGTTTCAAAGCCCATTATCGCCTGTCTTATCTGTTCGTCTAATCGAAACTCTGTCGCATTTGTTTCAAGTGTCTGATTATCCAACTTGGAAAGTAATAAAACATTACTTACAAGCTCTGATAGTCTCTTTGTGTTAAACAAAATGCGCTCAATGTATTGCTCCTTTTCAGCCTCACTACACTGACTGTCCTGCAACAGCATTACATAGCCTTCTATTGCATTGATTGGAGTTTTTATCTCGTGGGATACATTAGACACAAAATCTGTTTGTATAATTTCTGTTGCTCCCAATTCCTTAACCATTGAATTAAAGTTTGAATATATTTCTTTAACTTCGTCTATCCATGATTTTTCTTCTAATCTTATCGAAAAATCACCCTGTGCTACCTTTTCCATAGCTACATTTAATTCCTTGATGGGGCCAAAAAATTTATCATTAACCACCGAAACAACTATAATAGAAATTAATAATATGTATATAATCATTTCAAACATTGGCGGCACATTGATACGTATATTAAATATCTTTTCGACAGCCATCAACGAAAGCGATGCAACAATAAGACTTATTATAATCTCTGTTATTACAATCATTGAAAAGTAAAAGTTAATACTTAACAGTTTTCTCTTTTTTCGTTTCACTTTTTCACCACCTTGTAGCCTACGCCACGCATAGTTACAATTTCTAAATCCTCATTATCTCTAAGCTTATCTCTTAATCTACCTATATGTACATCAACAGTATGTGTATCTGTATCTGAGGAATATCCCCATATGTCATCCATTAATTGCTGTCTTGTAAATATCTGTCCTGGAAATGATGCCATCTTGTAAAGTAGCATAAATTCCTTTTGCGGAAGTATCATCTTTTCGCCTTTATATGTAAGTGTTAACGAATCACATTCCATAAGTGTATTACCTATTGTTTGTCTTCGCTCATTAACCATCTGAGCTCTTCTAAGCAATGCACCCACTCTTAAAACCATCTCATTTACATTAACCGGCTTTACCATATAGTCATCTGTACCTGATAAAAAGCCCATCTGCATATCGTTAAATGCATCTTTTGCCGTAATCATAAGTACAGGAATATTTATATCCAAATTACGTAATGTTCTTACTAACTCATAGCCATCCATCACAGGCATCATTATGTCTGAAATCATCAAATCATAATAACCTTTATGTATCTCTTCTAATGCTTCTGCACCGTTAGTAACACCTTTTACAGTATAGCCATTTTTAATCAAAACTCTTTCAAACAACTGACGTAATTCTCTATCATCTTCAACAATCAATACGTTAAACATAACACTCCTCCATTTTAGAAAAATTATATCACTCTAAGTTCAAATTATTGTCAATTCAAATTCAACAATTGTTGATTTTTCTTTTAACACAAACTACCCACGTCTCATATGAAACGTGGGTATATCACTTTATGCTATTTGATTATTTAATGCTTCTTTTGCCTGTTCAATTAATGTAGCAATGCCATCCGGATTCTTTCCACCGGCTTGAGCCATATTTGGACGACCACCACCGCCGCCACCAACTAAAGTTGCAAGTTCTTTTATAAGATTACCCGCATGAGCACCCTTCTTAATACATTCATCTGTAGCCATTACAATAAGATTTACCTTATCAGCTGCTACCTTTGATGCAAGTACAATTACGCACTCACCAATCTTTTCCTTTAATTGATCGCCAAGATTACGTAGGCTGTTCATATCAACATTGTCAACTGAAGTTGCAAGTAATTTAACGCCCTTAACCTCTATTACATTGTTTAAAACATCTCCTAAAGAGCTGTTAGCAAGCTTATTCTTAAGGCTCTCATTCTCACTTGATAATGTCTTTAATTCATCCTGAAGCGCTTCTACCTTCTTTACAAGCATTCCCGGCTCTGCCTTCAATACCTTAGCTGTATCGTGAAGTTCTTTTTCAACATTCTTATAGTAGTTAAGTACTGACATACCTGTTAGCGCTTCAATTCTTCTAACGCCTGCAGCTATACCTGCTTCTGAAACAATCTTAAATAACATTATTGAACTTGTATTAGCAACATGTGTACCACCACATAATTCTATTGAGAAATCTCCCATAGATACTACTCTTACATCATCAGCATATTTCTCGCCGAACAATGCCATAGCACCTGTTTTCTTAGCTTCTTCAATATTCATAACCTGTGTTACTACAGGAAGTGCTGCTATAATTTGTTCATTAACAATTGCTTCTACCTTTTCAAGTTCTTCCTTGCTTAATGCCTGGAAATGTGAGAAGTCAAATCTTAATCTGTCATTAGTAACTAAAGAACCCTGTTGTTCAACATGTGAGCCTAAAACAGTTCTTAATGCCTTTTGTAAAAGGTGAGTTGCACTATGGTTCTTACATGTATTATCTCTATTAGACTTACATACTTCCATCGTAACAACATCATTAATCTTTAAGACACCCTGTGTCATATGACCAACATGTCCAACCTTACCACCTTGAAGCTTGATAGTCTCTTCAACCTTAAATGTACCATTTTCATTAGAAATAGTACCTTTATCGCCTTCTTGACCACCCATTGTAGCATAGAATACAGTTTCATCAACTATAATTGTACCATTTTGACCTTCTGTTAGGGCATTTGTAATCTCTTCTTCTGTTGTCATAACAGAAATCTTTGATTCGTTTACAAGCTTGTCATATCCAACAAATACAGATGTTATAGCTGGATCAATTTCCTGATATACTGTAACATCAGCACCCATATAGTTAGTTGTCTTTCTTGCATTACGAGCTTTAACTCTTTGTTCTTCCATAGCAGCCTTAAAGCCTGCTTCATCCAAACCATAGCCCTTTTCTTCAAGAATTTCCTTGGTTAAATCAAGTGGGAAACCATAAGTATCATATAACTTAAACGCGTCATCACCTGATAATACCTTGTTATCACTTACTGATAATTGTTCAATAAGCTCATCAAGTATGCTAAGACCTTGATCTATTGTCTTATTAAATTTATCTTCTTCTTGAGTAAGTACTGTAAAAATGAACTCCTTCTTCTCGTCTAGTTCAGGATATCCATCCTTAGATACTTCAATTACAGTATTACTTAATTTAGCTAAAAATGTACCTTCAATGCCAAGTAAACGACCATGTCTTGCTGCTCTTCTTAAAAGTCTTCTAAGAACATAGCCTCTACCTTCATTAGTAGGCATAATACCGTCAGAAATCATAAATGTTACTGAACGAATATGGTCTGTAATCAATCTGATTGATACATCTTTATTTTCATCAGTCTTGTATGTAACACCTGCAAGTTCACATACCTTATTACGTAATGCTTCTAATGTATCAACATCAAATATGGAATCTACATCCTGTACAACAACTGCAAGTCTTTCAAGGCCCATACCTGTATCGATATTCTTTTGTACAAGTTCTTCATAGTTGCCATTGCCGTCATTAGAAAACTGTGTAAATACGTTATTCCATACTTCCATATATCTGTCGCAGTCACAGCCTACTGTACAATCCGGCTTACCACAACCATATTTTTCGCCTCTGTCATAATATATCTCTGAGCATGGACCACAAGGACCAGCGCCGTGCTCCCAGAAGTTATCAGCCTTACCAAATCTGAAAATCTTATTTTCAGGTATGCCCATCTCCTTGTTCCAAATATCAAATGCTTCATCATCCTCAAGATATACACTTGGATATAATCTGTCTTTTTCAAGTCCTACAACTTCTGTAAGAAATTCCCATGACCAATTAATAGCTTCTCTCTTAAAATAATCACCAAACGAGAAATTTCCTAACATTTCAAAGAATGTACCATGTCTTGCAGTCTTACCAACATTCTCAATATCACCTGTTCTTATACACTTTTGACAAGTTGTAACTCTCTTTCTTGGTGGTATCTCCTGTCCTGTAAAATAAGGCTTAAGTGGAGCCATACCTGAATTGATAAGTAATAACGACTTATCGTTATGTGGCACCAAAGAAAAGCTCTTCATTGCTAAATGCTCTTTACTTTCAAAAAATTCAAGATACATCTTTCTTAGTTCATTAACACCGTACTTCATAAATCTTCTCAACCTTTACTCTTTTTATCTTTCTTATCTCTTAAGGCTTTACCTGTAAATACACCGCCAACCATAACTGCCGCTATAATTACAAATTTTAAAACCTCTCTGAAAATTTCATTAACCAATGTTGTCATAGTCAATCCTCCCAACCATGAATAAATTTCACTTATAATATGTTAACATATCACTTAATTGTTTTCAAGAATAATATCATCTAATAATTCATTTTGGTCTGCTGCTGATGTTGCAAGATAATCACATCTTTCATTCATAGCATGTCCATTATGACCCTTAACCCATATAAAACTCACATTATGTGGTTCCATAGCCTTTAAAAGCCTTTTCCAAAGGTCAATATTCTTCACTGCCTCTTTATTGCTTTTACGCCAGTTGTTTTTCATCCAGCTTTCAAGCCATTTTTGGTTAAATGCATCCGTTAAATATTTTGAATCAGAATATAAATCCACATCACATGGCTTTGTAAGTGCTTCAAGTCCTGTTATAGCCGCTAACAGTTCCATACGATTATTCGTTGTTTTCTTATAGCCTGCACTATATTCTCTTTCGTGTAATTTACCAGTTGCATCTGTATAATGAATTATAGTTCCATATCCACCTGGTCCGTCAGGATTACCTCTTGCCGCACCATCTGTATATATATCTACCTTCATATTTTACACCAATTTCCTTCCTCAACAAATTTTGTTGCCATATCTTCAGATGCCTTTATAATCTCCTTAGAGTATCCCATAATCCCTAAAAGCTTAATTGCATTTCTTGTTGTGGCACGTCCTTTGTAAAGATTATAACTAAAGAATATATCATCATTGATAATTTCTTCTCTAAAATGATAGTTACTGTACTTATCCTCTAATATCGTCGTAAGCTCAATGTCATGTGTAGCTGCAAAACATAGCGCATTTTTCTGTGATATATCTGCAAGAATCTGTGATGAAGCCGCTATTCTTTCAACCGTATTAGTTCCTCGCAAAACCTCATCAACAAAACACATAACCATATCATCATCATTTATTTCATCCAAAATACGCTTTAAGGCTTTTATCTCGACCATATAATAGCTTTCGCCACTGCCTATATCATCCTTTAAAGACATTGATGATATTATCTTATATATTGATGCCTTGTACTCTTTTGCAAGACAGGTATATATAGACTGTGCAAGCAATGCATTGATTGCTACTGTTTTTAAAAATGTTGACTTACCCGATGCATTCGAGCCTGTAAGTAATACAGAACGTTTCTCTGATATTGTATTTTTTACAGGTTCTTCTATAAGCGGATGATACATATCCTTCGCATCAAATTGCTTTTCTTCAACAAATTGCGGCTTTGTATAATACTCAAGATACGCTCTATATGAAGCTACTGCAATAAGTGCTTCTAACCCACCAATTGCACTATACAACTCATTAAGTTCCTTTGAATTATCATTAATGCAGTCAATCATATGATTGAATTTGATTAAATCAATGTGAGTAATAATTTTCACATAGTCCATTATCATATCAATCAAAGAATCCTTAACATCATTCTTAGAAATCAACCAGAAATTTCTGCTAATCTTTGCAAATATACGATTTTTTTCATCAAATAGCTTATTGTATTTATCAAGCTTAGTTATATTTTCTTTAGATATTTTTTTGCCCGCTTCCAACATAGACATAATGTAGTTTAAGGCATTTATATAGGATGAATTTTTATTCTTTGTTTTGTAATAGTTATACATCGAAAATGATATAACCGCTAAAAACGCCATAACGCCTGATATTGGTTCAACAAAAAGCATATATAAAATCGAAATTATCTCTAAAATTATACACATATAATGCACTAAATTGCTTGTCTTTTTGATTGTACCTGCGTATTGTATATAATCATATACGGACACCTTCTTTGTATAGCCCATTTGTGATAAATGATATTGTAGCTTTACAGCCTTGTCCTTATTTTTAGAAAAAAAGTCAATATACAAATCACGTTCCTTTAAAACCTCTTCAGATTGATATGCATTTCTAAGCATATAATAAAGATTTTCCTGTCCTATTGATGAGTGTGTATTGTTAATCATCAAAAACACCTTATCCATATCAAGGTCATCCCATGTTATATCATCAACACAAAAGCTACCGTCATCATAGCTGTCATAAAGACCTCGTATCGTTTCAAACTCATCATAAGTAAACTCTTTATTAGGTAGTTTCCCCCATGCATCAGTTAATTCATATATTTTATTCTCATATTGTTTTTTTCTAACTAAAATAACAAATGCAATAAATGCCAAAACTGACACTGCAATTATTGCTATAACCTCAGTTTTCATTAATAATCTCCATTCTTTTCTATAAAACAAGGAAAAGTGCTACCATAAGTAGCACTCTCCCATTTAGTATATTTTATAAGAAAATATATTTTGCGACAAAGAGTACTGCTAATACATACATTAGCCAGTTAACCTTTTTAGCTTTTCCTGTTAATGCATTAATTAATACATAACTGATTACGCCAATTGAAATACCTTCTGAAATACTATATGCAAATGGCATAATAATTACACAAAGATACGCTGGAATTGCATCTGCAAAATTTTCAAAGTCAATCTTTAAAATTGAACCTAACATAAGGAAGCCAACAATTATTAATGCTGGTGCTGTTGCAAATCCTGGTATAGCTACGAATATAGGTGCAAGGAATACTGATAAAAGGAATAATATAGCTGATGTAACCGCTGTAAGACCTGTTCTACCACCTTCGGCAACACCTGATGCACTTTCAACAAAAGTTGTTGTTGTTGATGTACCAAGTAATGCACCTGCACTTGTTGCAATAGCATCTGAAAGTAATGCACCCTTAATCCTTGGAAGCTTACCATCCTTATCTAACATATCCGCCTTTGATGCAACACCAACAAGTGTTCCTAATGTATCAAATAAATCTACGAATAAGAAAGCAAATATAACTACAATAAATTCTAAAACGTCAACACTCTTAAAATCAGCCTTAAACATCTGTCCTGCTGTCTCTGTAATTGAATCAAATATCAACCAGTTACTAAAGTCTGGTATTAACGAATACATACCTGCAGAAACATTTGGTACATATATACCTGTAAGCTCACATACAATACCTACAATCCATGTAAAGAGAATACCTAAAAGTATAGATCCTTTAACCTTCTTAACATACAATATTGCAGTTACTACTGTTCCAATTAATGCTAAAATTGCACCAATACCAACTGAATTAAAGTTAGTCTCAAAGCTTTGCATCTCTACTAATGTTGCACCATCTACAACGATTTTAGCGTTTTGCAAACCAATAAATGCAATAAACAAACCAATACCAGCACTAACAGCATGCTTTAGTGTCATAGGAATTGAATTAAATATAGCTTCACGAACATTTGTAAGTGATAATAATATAAATATAATACCTTCTACAAATACGGCTGCTAACGCAACTCTCCAGTCATAGCCCATTGTAAGACATACTGTATAAGCAAAATATGCATTAAGTCCCATGCCTGGTGCAAGAACAAATGGTAAGTTAGCAAACAAAGCCATAAACATTGTTCCTATAAATGCAGCCAATGCTGTAGCAACTAATACCGCATTCTTATCCATACCTGTTACACTTAGGATACTTGGGTTAACCGCAAGAATATACGCCATTGTCATAAATGTCGTGATACCAGCAGCGATTTCAGTTTTAACTGTTGTGTTGTTTTCTTTGATTTTAAATAGTTTTTCTAACATATTCATCCTCCGTTTTTTTATTATGCCGAATCTAAAAAATACTCATTTATTTTAACATATTTGGGCTAAATAGTCAATTATCCAAGCATAATACAAACAAGTCCCGAATTGTCATTCATAACCTTTTCTATTGTGCCTCTAATCTTATCTACATTTTCAACAGACATATTGTGAATTTTATCATTTATGCCATCTGATACAATCTGTTCAACATTCTTACCAAAAATATTTGTTTCCCATATATTATTGTCCTGATTTTCATTTACTTTAATGTAATCTATAAGGTCCTTTGCCTGTTGCTCTGTTCCTACTAATGGCGCAATTTCTGTTAAAATATCCGCTCGTATCATATGAATTGATGGAGCCTTTGCATTTATTTTTACGCCATATCTGTTGCCATTTTTAGTTATTGTCGGCTCAGCCAAATCTATTTCCTCTCTAATTGGTGAAACTACACCATATCCATTAGCCTTTACATTATACATAGCTTCTGAAACCTTTGAATATTCGTTTTTAAGCTTTGACATTTCCTTTATCGTACTTATTAATTCATAGTCATTTTTTATTACACTTCCGGTTATTGTACTCAATATCTCATAATAGAATTTGTCAAAAAGCTTTATACAAATATTAGCACAACCCTTTGCTAAAGAAACATCCTTGATTGCTATTTCTTCAACATATTCATCCGCTTTTGTATCTGTAAAATTTGTAATATCCCTAATCGTAAAAATATTATTAAATAGATTTTCAATTCGTTCAAGCACTGCTATTCTCATTGGTGCTTCTTCTTCTAAAAGCATAAACCATTCAGGTAATGAAAAACTAATTTCATTTATTGGAAATTCATATAATATTGATTCTAAAATATTATGTACATCCTGTTCTTTTAATTGCTCACAGTCAATCGGTATGACACTGACCTTATATTTATCACTGAGCATTTTAGCAAGTTCAATTGTCTCCTTTGCATATGGTCTGCTTGAATTTAATACTATTACATATGGCTTTCCTAATTTTGCAAGCTCATTTGCTGTCTGTTCCTCAGGCTTTTCATAATGTTTTCTTTCGATATCGCTAAATGAGCCATCACAGGTTACGATAATTCCAATAGTCGAATGATCCTCAATAACCTTTCGTGTTCCTGCCTCTGCAGCCTTTGTAAATGGAATTTCATAGTTAAACCATGGTGTCTTTACCATTCTTTCAGCATCATTTTCAATATGACCACTGGCTGTCTCCACCATATAACCAACACAATCAATCATTCTAAAATTAAAGCTAATGTCATCTGAAAGTTTTATATTAGCACTTTCCTTTGGAATAAATTTAGGTTCTGTCGTCATAATTGTCTTTCCTGTTGCAGATTGTGGAAGCTCATCCTTTGCTCTTGCCTTTTCATGCTCATTTTCAATATTAGGAATCACCATTAAATCCATAAATCTTTTAATAAATGTTGATTTACCTGTTCTTACAGGACCAACAACTCCTATGTAAATATCTCCCTGGCATCGTTCATTTATATCACGATACAAATCATAAGTCTTGTTTTCATTTTTTGGCATAAAAATACCTCCTTCATTACTGTTATCAGTATATGAAGGAGGTGGTTTAATTATGTAAAATTAATTATAAATCATCCATTACTTCCTTAATGAACTTATCAATATTCATAATCTCAACTCTAATATTTCTTAAGTGATCAATATGCTTAGAGAATTGACCTCTATCGTTAAGAATATCAAGAGCCTTAATATCTGTACCATCAATCTCTGATAATGGAACGTTGTTGAACTGATTATCTTCAATTGCTGTCTGTACAGCCTTAAGAGCGTTAACAAGTCTTGTCTTGTATGTAACGATTTCTTCTTCTAACTTAATCTTTCTATCCTGTTCCTTCTTAAGCTTCATATTTGAAAGAACTGATTGAGTATCTAAAATCTCATCGCCAGGATTGAACTTATAAACCATTGTAAATGGCTTCATAATCTTAATTAATTCCTGACCTACTTCGAAGTTAGAGTTAGTATTCTTAATAAATGTACTTACATCATTATCAACCTTAGGATAAGTAAATACCTCACCTAAAATATAGTAAACGCCGCTTTGTCTGGTAATTGTTCCGTTATCCATCTCATAGAATCTGAAACCGATAATCTTAACATCATTATCAGGGTTATCAAGAGTAATTGCTCTCTCCATTGCTGCGTCTTTGTCCCAAGAATCAACTGGTTCATTGCTATTAATAATACCAAAACCAACATTTAAAAATTGTACATAATTTTGCATAATAAATTCCCCGTTTCAATAACATATTTACAATAATTGTAGAGCACTTTTAATTATAGTATTTATTTTACTCAAAGTCAATGTTTAATTTATTAAAATTCTATTACGACCAAGGTAAATCTGAATGTTCTATTTTTTTGTCTCTAAACATCAATTCGCTAACTGCTTCCTTAGCAGGTAAATTATCAAATAAAATTCTATTTACAAGTTCAACTATAGGCATACTTACATCGTATTTCTTAGCAAGTGCTAATGCTGCTTTTGCAGAATATACGCCTTCTACAACCATTTGAACTTCCTTCATTGCTGCTTCCATAGAATAACCCTGACCTATTAAAAAGCCAGCCTTTCTGTTACGACTATGAACGCTTGCACATGTAACAATTAAATCGCCCATACCTGAAAGGCCTGAAAATGTCTGTGATTTTCCACCCATTGCAACGCCAAGTCTCGTTATCTCAGCAATACCTCTTGTTATAAGAGCCGCTTTTGTGTTATCACCATAACCAAGTCCATCTGCCATTCCAGCAGCTAAAGCTATTACATTTTTTAAAGAGCCACCAAGTTCAATTCCAAGTACGTCAGGACTTGTATACACTCTAAAGGTTGGACCTGCAAAAATATTTTGTATAAATTCTGCTGTTTTTTGATCCTTAGCACCTACTACACAAGTTGTAGGTATTCCTCTACCTACTTCTTCTGCATGACTTGGACCTGAAAGAACCGCAACATTTGCATTAGGAATCTCGTCATTAATTACCTCGACAAGAGTCATAAGAGTAGCTTCTTCAATGCCCTTTGCAACATTTACAATAATATGACCATCCTTAACATAATCCTTTAGCTTTGCAGCCGTAACTCTTGTATATGGTGATGCAACTGCTAAAACTGACATATCCATACCATCAAGTGCCTGCTTAACATCTGTTGTAAATACCATATCATCCGGTAACTTTACACCTGGTAAGCATTTTTTATGTTCTCTTTCTTGATTAAGCATTTCGATTTCATCAGCTAACGCTGACCAAACTGTTATTTCATGACCGTTAGTATGCAACAATACTGCTATGGCAATACCCCAGCTTCCTGCACCTAAAATACTAATTTTCGCCATAAATCCTCCATTTATCCACTTATTTTTTTCCTATTTTTCTCTCTGTTCCAGAAAGTAATCGCTGTATATTTGTTCTATGTCTTACGAATGCTAAAACCATCATTGCAGCGCCTATTGCGTATACCTCTAATAAATATTGTTCACCAACATTTATCATACCCAATTGTCCAAACACAACAAACTCAATAAACAATGCAAGCATCAGACACAAAGAACCTAATGATACATATTTGCTGATTGCTGTGACAATCACAAATGTAAATAACTCCAAAAATGGAATTATAAGATTAAATGGGAATATTGTCATTATAACACCTGAAGATGCCGCAATTCCCTTTCCACCCTTAAACTTAAGGTAAAATGGAAAGTTGTGTCCTAATATTGCACCAAAACCCGAATACAAAATCAAAACAAATTCCATATCCCCACTATCCCTACCAAAGAGGAAATGTACAACCACTGCTGATAATACAGTTTTTAAAGCATCGCCTATATATGTTATAATTCCTGCTTTTTTCCCGAGCGTTCTCATTGCATTAGTTGTTCCTGCATTACCGCTTCCATGTTCTCTAATATCAATGTTATGCAGTCTGCCATAAATATATCCTGTTTGGAACAGACCAAAAACATATCCTATAGCCAAACTAAAAAGTCTTTCCATATATACTACTGCTCCTTTTCCTTACGCTCACGAATAATGAATCTAAGTGATGTACCTCTAAATCCGAAAGCTTCTCGTATTTTATTTTCAATATATCTTGTGTAAGAAAAATGCATAAGCTCTTTATCATTTACAAATATAACAAATGTTGGTGGTTTAACTGAAACCTGTGTTATATAGTATAACTTTAAGCGCTTACCCTTATCCGAAGGTGGTTGTTGCATAGCAACCGCCTCAGTCATAATCTCATTTAATACACCTGTTGCCACTCTTAAGTTTTGATTTTCAATAACTGTATCAATTATATCATACATTTTGAATAATCTTTGACCTGTCTTTGCAGAAACAAATGTCATCTCTGCATATGGCATATAAGCTAAAAATTCTTTTACCTTACGTGTAAATTCATATATTGTCTTGTCATTCTTTTCGATAGCATCCCACTTGTTAACGGCAATTATCATACCTTTGCCTCTCTCATGGGCAATACCAGCTATCTTTGCATCCTGTTCTGTAACACCCTCTGTAGCATCAATAACTAAGACAACTACATCTGCACGTTCAACAGCCGCAACAGTTCTAATTATACTGTATCTTTCAAGTTCTTCTTTTATCTTATTCTTTCTTCTAAGACCCGCGGTATCAATAAATACAT
This sequence comes from Lachnospira sp., assembly GCA_015057605.1. GTDB lineage: Bacteria > Bacillota > Clostridia > Lachnospirales > Lachnospiraceae > SIG291. Next base: position 49,812 of record SVDX01000002.1, read on the forward strand.
ATTCCTTACCATTATATTTTATAGCAGTATCTATTGCATCTCTTGTTGTCCCTGCAATATCTGAAACAATAACTCTATTCTCACCTAATAACTTGTTAATTATTGATGACTTACCAACATTAGGCTTACCAACTATTGCTATACGAGGTCTATCATCCTCTTCATCCGTAAACTGATCAGGTCTAAAATGTGAAATAACCTCATCAAGCATATCACCAATTCCAAGCTTAGATGATGCAGAAACAGGATGTGGTTCACCAATTCCTAAATTATAGAATTCATATACATCTGCCATAAGCTTGTCAAAATTATCAACTTTATTAACAACCAATACAACAGGCTTCTTAGATCTTCTAAGCATATCTGCAACCTTTGCATCAGAATCAACAAGACCCTGTCTTACATCAACAACAAACATTATAACATCCGCTGTCGCGATAGCTATTTCTGCCTGTTCACGCATTTGCGATAATATTATATCGCTTGTATCAGGTTCAATACCACCTGTGTCAATTAATGTAAAATTTGAATTAAGCCATGAAACTTCTGCATATATTCTATCTCTGGTAACACCAGGTGTATCTTTTACAATAGAAATCTGTTCACCGGCAAGTGCATTAAACAATGTCGATTTGCCTACATTAGGTCTGCCAACAATTGCTACTATAGGTTTGCTCATAATTGTTCTCCTTCTTCGTATTCTTGTGACCTTTTATATAATAACAATATTAAAGTTTTTTGTAAAGTAGCAACTTGACTTAATTTATCGCTAATGATATAACTATTCTTATGAAAGGTGGGTGTTTATGAGAAAGACATTTAAAGCTATGCTACTAACACTAATATTAACATTTGCACTTCCTTTATCTGTATGTGCAGATGACAACTATAAAAGCTATCCGATTGGCGAGGTTGACATTGATGTATATCTTCCAGAGGAGCTTGTAGTTTTCACTCGTGCCGTTACCGATTCTAACGAAAATTTGAAGTTAATTGACAGCACTGCTTCTAAATTGATATCTGATATGAAATCTGGTAACCTCTATATTTACGCAGTAGACAAAGAGTTAAGCTATGATCTTACCCTAAAGGTTACTAAATCAAAGTCGTCAACAGATTTAATAGACCGCGATGAAGAAGAAATTAATAAGCTTATTAAAAACAAAACTGAAAGCTATAAAGAGACTAAAAATCTTCTTTTTACAAGTGCTGATGTTGTTTCTCACGAAGATGTTAAATTTATCAATTTCAAATACAGCTTACTAAATGAATTTGATGCTACTAAAACTGTATATGTAAGCAGCTATTATACAATTTATAAAGGACAGGAAGTTAATTTTCAGCTTCAGACCTACTCAAAGGAAGCAAGCTTAGATAAGGAACCAATTTTTGCAAATGCTATGCAAAAGACACGTTTTGTCGAGGTTGAGGGCAACACCTCATCTGACGGAATCGTGTTTGGCGCATTAGAAATGCTTATCAGCTGTGTAATCGTAATCGCTTTTGTAGGACTTATACTTTTACTGGTACGAAGAAGTGCTAAGAAAAAAACAGATAATTATATCTAAACAAAAAAGAATCTCGCTAAAACGAGATTCTTTTTTGTTTATTGATATCTACCGTTTACGCCGGCATATTTTTTAACAAATGCAGGTACGTTTGCTACCTCTGTCAATATCGAAACATTTGTCTTTTTATTTACTGAGTCATAATAGAAAAGACTTGAACTAACATCAAATTTTGAATAATCGGTCTTACCATCTGGTTTACAAGAATTAGCAACATATTGCGTTCTACTTGTTACCTTTGTTGAATTAACGCCTGATGTGCTCTTAAAATAATCATTAAATGACTTAATTACTGCTCCAGATGTTACTTTATGTGCATTTGAGCTATTTTCAAAATAGTTACTTTCACTAAACACATAGCCATTTGCTCTTATTGAAAGACATGAACCACATTTGTAATAATAATTATTATAAATATGTATATTAGCGCCTCTTCCTAATGGAAGTCTTGAAGATACCTCATTATAGTAATTGTGATGGAATGTAATATTTTTACAGCTTGCCGAATCACTGCTTCCTACAAGTCCTGTTTTACCACATTTATTAAAATTGTTATAGCTTGCTGTAACATTGGTAACATTATTTAAATCTAATGCACCATCACCTTTACTCTTATCTTGTTCACCTGTAAGGTCCCAGTTGTTTTTACCAGAATTAAAGGTATTGTCGTGAATCCAATATTTTGAATATGAATCATTAAGTGAGTTAGCCATAAAAGCTAATGCATCCTCTGGATAACCAGTAAATGTAAGGTTCTTTACCTCTATTGAATAAGCATCCGAAAAAGACATTCCCCATTGGAATATTTCCGCATCTGTGCCAACGCCCTCAATAGTTACGTTCTTAGCACCCGAAATGCTTATGCAGTTAAAATTAGAATCATCATCATATACTGTTTTACCTTTAATATCTGAATATTTAGATGCTGTGTAGGTTGTGGTCTTTTTAGAGCTTCCAGAATCTGCAAGTTTTACAATTCCCGTTGCTGTTGTTTTATAATTATAGTTTTTACCTTCTTTAGCATCTTTTACTCTAAGTGTTATATTAGCTATATTTTCACCGTACTCTGTTGAAAATGTATTTTCAAAATGTGTACTTGAAAGGTTCGAATTATCAGCAAGACGTGGAACTACTGCTTTATAATTCCATTGATTTGTTGTAATTTTACCATGAACTCTTATAAGCACCGGATTCTGACTCTTGCTTAAATTCATAAGAATATTAGCTATACCAACATATTGTTTACCAGAAAATGTAGCTGTAATTGTATTCTTATTTGCATTTGTAAGATTAAGTACTATAACATTGCTCTTTAGCGAACCATCGTTATTATATGCACCAATACCATCTGTATTATTAAAATGTGCATATCCTGATCTATCTATTGCTGTTACCAACACATTAAATGTCTTTGTTGCATTACCATTTGATGTGGTTTTTTTAATACAAACCTCATAGCTACCAACAGGTAATGCTGTTATTTCACAGGTGTTTGCTGTGCTACTTTTAACAATGTCTGCACCGTTAACGTAAGTATAACCTACTGCTCCCACCTTTTTGTAGCCTACTTGATAGGTGGCATTCGAAGTATTTTCAAAGCTTAGCTTAATAAACTCTTTGTAGCCCTTTACTTCCAAAACATTTAAGTCAACTGACTGTACTGGAGCATCTGTTGGTGTTTCTGTAGGTGCTTGCGTTGGAGCATCTGTTGGCGCATCTGTTGGCGCATCTGTTGGAGCATCTGTTGGTGCATCTGTTGGTGCATCTGTTGGAGCATCTGTTGGCGCATCTGTTGGTGCATCTGTTGGTGCATCTGTTGCTACATTAGTCGCTTGTGTAGGCTCTTTAGTATTTACGATACTATCTTTTTTTGAGTTACAGGAAATCATTATAAATACTAAAGCCGTCAACATCAAACTTATAGCAATTCTTCTTTTCATGCTTTATCCTCACTTTCTTCTGTTTGTATCATTTTTCTAATATTTTGCATATGAATATCTGTAGCATAAATTATATCAGCACACTTTTTAAGCTCTTTTGATACTTCTTTTGTATTAGCTACATTTTTCTTGTAATGAATATCATGCTCTAGGCTTGCCCAAAAATCCATAGCAATCGTTCTAATCTGAACCTCAACCTTAACAGGTTGCTTTCTGTCAGATAAGAAAACCGGAACTTCAACTACTAAATGCAAGCTTCTATATCCATTGGGTTTCGGATTTTTAATATAGTCCTTACATTCAAGAATTTTTATATCATCCTGCTTTGTAAGCATATCTGCAACTGTATAAATATCTTCCACAAATGCACAAATTACTCTTACACCAGCTATATCATTAAGAGATGCAAGTCCAAGTTCGTCAATAGATATCCCTTTTCTTTTTAGCTTTTCTATAATACTCATTGGCTGTTTAATTCTTGACTTGATTGTTTCGATTGGATTTCTATCCCATGTCATCTGAAATTCATCATTTAAAACTTCGAGCTTTGTACGAATTTCTTTAATAGCACTATTATAAACCATCATTATTCGTCCAAATTTCTTACCTTCAGTAAATACCCTATCACGCATTTCATTTACAGCATTCTCTTCCATTTGTTTCCTCCTTAACTTTTTTCAAGCTCAAAAATGCACACAAGCCACCACGCTTACCTTGTGTTGCTCTATGAGAAAAATATTTATCACTATTGCAGCAGGTACATATACCTGAAATCTGTATATTTTCATGTTTAATTCCACAATTGATAAAATTGTAGTAATTAGCCTTCCATAAATCGAGCAAATATTTTTCATCATTTTTTCTCGTAAAAATATCACTCATTTCCCTGCTATTATATTTTTTTGAAAATTCATCATATAAGTCTTTGCTTACTTCGTAGCATTCCTTGCATATTGAAGGACCTATTACACACACAATATTCTCAGGCTTTGAAGCAAATTCATCCGCCATAAGCTTAATTGTATTAGCTGCAATATTTCCAACAGTTCCTCTCCATCCCGAATGCGAAAGACCTATTGCTTCATTTATTGGATCATAAAAATATAATGGAACACAGTCTGCATACGATGTCACAAGCACTGCTGATTTGTCATTTGTTACAAGTCCATCAATATCATTAAATGGATTGTTATATACACCATTCTTGAAACAAAATTCATCAGAGACCCTAATCACATTAGTAGTATGTGTCTGTCTGCTCATAATAAGCTTATTAAAATCAACATTAATCGCCTTTGAAAAACGTTTAAAATTCTCAAGCACTAATTTTTCATCATCACCACAGTTAAAATTCAGATTCATGCTTTTATATATGCCTGTACTTACACCACCATGCTTTGTTGAAAATGCATTGGTCAAACCATATCTATCAAGCTTTTCAAAACTAACATAAGGGACCATAATTTTCTCCTCTAAAATGCATTTTTATATATTTGAATATCTCTTCCACATATTGAAACAACATCAAATCTAATTTTTATATTACTACATTTGTGTGAAAAAACAAAGAACTCGGCGACTCTTCTTATTGTGGTCTGTTTTTTATAATTTACAGCTTCAAGCGGATGTCCAAATCTTGTAGAACTTCTGTATTTAACCTCAACAAAGCAAAGATATCCTCCATCTTTGCCTATAATGTCTATCTCGCCTAAGCGATTACGATAATTCCTATATAAAATTTCATATCCATTTTCAACAAGGTATTGCACTGCAACTTCCTCGTAATTGCTCCCAACCTGTCTTTTATTCACTTAGTAATCTTCCCCTTTAATTTATCCATATTATCAACGAATACAAGTATTTCTGCCACTACACTATATAGCTCTGGCGGTATCATATCACCTATTTCTAATTTTGAAAGTGTTTTTGCAAGCTTATCATCCTTATACAAAGGAACATCGTATTCTGTCGCCTTTTCTATAATCTTTTCAGCAACCAATCCCTTACCGGAAGCTATAATTCGTGGTGCTTCATCATCTGTATCATATGATAACGCAATCGCATGTTTTATTTCCTTACGTTCCTGCATAGCTTCCTCCTTATCTTAGGCTTTTATATCAAACGAAAATCTTGTTGTTGTAACTGTTGGAATATTTGCAATTTTTGCAAATGTATCAATCAAACTATTTTCCTTCTTAGTGTTAGTGTCTTCATTAATTTGTGTTTTAATATCAACATTGTAACCTAATTTTTGAAGTCTCTCATTCAAAATGTGCATATGAGCTTCTATAAAATCCAAAACCTCTTCATTAGCTAAGCGAAAATTCGTTGATAAATTATTATTATTCAGACTTATAAATACATCTAATGCCCCTATGTTATCCATATCTAAATGTAATAACGCTGTAACATTATTATCATCCTTAACACTCTTTTTATTTCTAAAAACATATAAATCTCCATGTGCTTCCTGCTCGCTCAATTTAAGCGGAAGCTGCACATATGCCATAAAATTATTTACGTTATTTAAAAATGTTATATTGCTCCTTAATTCATTAACTGTATTGCTAATCTTAGTCTCTCCTGACTTTACAAGCTCCTCTGCTAAACTTTCAAGCTTTTCACTTATTTCTTCATAAAACTTTGAAACCTCGCCCTCTTTTTCAATTTGCTTAGGGCTAAGCAAAAGCTCATTTCGTACAAACTCACGAATTATTTCTTTGTATTCCTTAGTCTGTGCAAGCTTTTCAAACTCAGGATATTCAAGCGTTGTATTAACCTTATTCAAAAAATCCTTTATATCAAGCTCGCCTTCCTTTACCTCAACGGCAAGCGAAGTTTCTTTTCCTAAAACATTTATAAGTTCTTCTCTTTGAATAGGTGTTAAAACCTCTTTTAATGGCACCGGTAATTTAGTATCTGTTGATAAATGTTCAATAACTGCATTACGAACTATAGGTGATTCTATCTTTACATATTCATCAAAAATCTGTACCATTCCATCCTTAATGCTATGCTCGTAATTTTGATATTTTGATAATTGATTAAGATTATCTGCATTTATCTCTATTCCCATATGCTTTAAGCTAACAATATCAGAAACCTTAGCCTCCGGAAATTTCAAAATCTGTTTTGAGAGATTCGTTACGGTTTCTTTATCAATAGGCATATTTTGTCTTACAAGTTCTCGTACAAGATCAACGTTTTTATCGGTTGGCGGTATTTTTGCATTATCTAATGCCTTATCTATTAAAACAAATTCATCCTTTAAATTAACCTGTGGCTTAATAACTATTTGCTGTTGCGAATTATCCTTTATTGCAAATTTAATGTCATCACCAATATTAAAATTGAAATCTTCTGTCATTGTGGCATTGATAATATTACCGTTATCAAGGCGAATTTCAACATCCTGACCAATAACAGACAAAACCTTCCCATTAAATTCATCACCTATGGAAAGGTTTTTTAGCAATTCTATTGCATTTATCTTATTTTGCTCAGTTATTATATTTTGAGTATATAAGGAAGATGTATTAATCCCAATATTCACAACGCTCACCCACCTTTATTTTAAAGCTTAAACTTATACAAAGTTTCCAATAAAGCTCTTTCTATGTATAGGACAAGGTCCTATCTCTTTAATAGTATCTATATGTGTCTTGCAACCATATCCCTTATGCTTTGCAAAACCATATTCTGGATATATTTTATCATATTCTTCCATTATTCTATCTCTGGTAACCTTGGCGATAATACTTGCCGCAGCAATGGAAATACTCTTTGCATCACCTTTAATTATTGGCACCTGCTTTATATTAACACCTTTAATCGTAACTGCATCATTTAATAAAATATCCGGCTTTACCTTCATATTATCTATAGCATCGCGCATAGCCTCATATGTAGCATTGAGTATATTAATCTCGTCAATTCTTTCAGGTCCCACTATACCAACACCATAGCTTACCGCTTTTTCTTTTATTATATCGAACAACTCATCACGTTTCTTTTGCGAAAGCTGCTTAGAATCATTTATATATAAAATATCACAATCCTTTGGCAATATAACACTTGCTGCAACAACAGGGCCCGCAAGTGGACCTCTTCCAGCTTCATCTATTCCACAAATATACCCATATTGTTCGTATTCTCTTTCATAACGTTTCATATTCTCTGTTCTAATTTTTTCGTTTTCAAGTGCAATAAGCTGCTTATTGTATTTATCAATAAGCTTTTTTACTGCAGCTCTTTCATCAGAAGAATATTCATTTATAAGTGCTACTATATCTGTCGCATTTTCAAATTTTTCCTTAATTAAAGCTACACTTTCGGCCATACCTTCACCACTTTATCTAATATATTGTAAAATCCTTTATTGGGCTTATTCTTAAAAATGCCTTTCCAATAATTTGCGACTTTTTAACCTTCGCAACCTTTGGATTGCGGCTATCGTCGCTATTATTGCGATTATCACCAAGCACAAAATATTCATCCTCGCCTAAAGTAATAGGCTCACTTGCCAAACCCGGCTCCCATATGTATTCTAAATCCAATTTTTCATCATAATACATTTCGCCGTTGATATAAACATTTCCATCAATTATCTGAATAGTTTCTCCCGGCAAGCCTATAACTCTCTTAATATAGGTTGTGTCCTTCAAATACAAAAACTTAAATGTTATTATATCATTACGCTTTGGCTCCGAAAATTTGTATGCGAGCTTATTGCATACCATAACATCACCTGCATTAAGTGTAGGTCCCATTGAATATCCGTCTACTGTATAAAGGGTAATAGCAAATATTGACACTGTTATTGCTATAGCAAATATAACAGCAAACATTACAATATATTTTCCTGCAATCTTCATATTTGTTTTAAATATTCTTGACATTATTTTAAATCTCATATTAGCTTTCATAAGGCCACTCCAATACTATTTTTCCTATTCTTGCTGCTCTAAAATCATCTAACAAAAGTAGTGCAGCTTTATCATAATCTAATTCGTTACCCTTTTTTAAGCATTTTCTGCTGTCTGCAATACTGTTTAAGGTTTTAAATGCATCTTCATCCTCTTCAATACCATAAAACTCACCTATTGTACCACTGTAATGCTTTGAAAGATATTTGATAAGTTCCATTGCAAGCTCTGTTGAATCAAGAATCTGATCATTAATAGAACCAATAAATGCTAACTTTAAGCCTACTAATTTATCTTCAAACTTTGGCCACAAAATACCCGGTGTATCTAATAATTCTACGCTTTTATTAAGTCTAATCCACTGCTTACCCTTAGTTACACCCGGCTTGTTACCGGTTTTAGTACATGCTTTTTTAGCAACTGCATTTATAAATGTAGATTTACCTACATTAGGTATTCCTGCAACCATAGCTCTTATTGGTCTGTTAAGTATACCCTTCTTACGGTCTCTTTCAATCTTTTCTTTACATGCATCTGTAATCACAGCATTAACCGATTTAATACCAGTACCTGATTTTGAATTAGTCTTAATAACATAATATCCTTTAGCCTCGAAATACGCGCTCCATAATTCATTAGCTTTTTCTGATACTAAGTCTGATTTATTCAATATAATTATTCTTGACTTATTCTTGCCAAGCTCATCTATGTCCGGATTACGACTACTTATAGGAACTCTTGCATCAACTAATTCAATTATTAAATCTACTAATTTAACGTCTTCTTGCATCATTCGTTTTGCCTTAGTCATATGACCCGGATACCATTGAATGTTCATATCTATTCTCCATTTCTTTATTAAGGCTTACCAAACTTTTCAAATGGAAGTACTCTAAACCACACACTTCCAATTATATTATCTATCTTTACATTGCCAAAGCTTTGACTTCTGCTGTCATCACTGTTATTACGATTGTCTCCAAGCACAAAATATTCATCCTTACCAAGTTCAATCTTATTATCCGCAATACCAACATTATAAATGTCCGCATCTATAACATCGTCATTTAGTGGCTGATCATTTATATATATAATACTATTTTTTATTTGAACCGTTTCTCCTGGCAAGCCAACAATCCTTTTGATATGATATTCTACTGAACTACCTTCCTTAGCTTCTATAGCAACAGTATCATATCTTTTTGGCTTGGATAAATGATATTCTATCTTATTAACAAGTACTACATCACCATTTTCAAAATTAGGCTCCATAGAATGTCCTACAATTGAATATCTCTCACAAGTATAGTTTACTATAAAATATGCTAAAAATACAACTACTATTATATCTGCAATCCATTTTGCAACAGTAGTTACTATTCTGTTCTCTGTAACCTGTTTCTTAAATTCTATCATAAAGTACCTCAAAACACAAAAGGACAACTACAAAACGTACTTGTCCTCTAAATGCTAAATTATTTTACTAATTCTTTTACCTTAGCTGCCTTACCAACTCTGTCTCTTAAGTAGTAAAGTTTAGCTCTTCTTACCTTACCTAATCTTACTACTTCAATACCAACAACTGATGGTGAGTGTAATGGCCAAGTCTTTTCTACGCCTACACCGTTAGAATTCTTTCTTACTGTGAAAGTTTCTCTGTTGCTTCCACCCTGTCTCTTAATTACAGTTCCTTCAAATACCTGAACTCTTTCACGGTTACCTTCCTTAATCTTAGCTGATACCTTAACTGTATCACCAACCTTAAAATCTGCAATTTCAGATTTAAGCTGAGCTGCTTCAATGCTCTTAATAATTTCGTTCATGTGTGACCTCCTTAAATAATTGGATGTTCTTAATACACTATGTAACAGAGGACCATCTATTTTTCACAACTATGTAAATATAACATACATTACTATTTATTGCAAGTGTTTTTTAAATATTTTTCATATAAATCTGGTCTGTACTTTTTAGTGCGTTCAACAGACTGTTCTAAACGCCATTTTTCAATATTACCATGATGCCCAGAAAGTAATACCTGCGGTACCTTTAGTCCATCATATTCTTCCGGTCTTGAATATTGCGGATGCTCAAGCAAATTGTTATTAAATGATTCAAATTCAGCCGAAGTCTCATTATTAAGCACTCCACCAACAAGTCTTGAAATTGCATCAATCATAACCATAGCTGGTAATTCGCCACCAGTAAGAACATAGTCTCCAATTGACACAAAATCAGTAACTATCATATCAAGTGCTCTTTCGTCTATACCTTCATAATGCCCACACAAAAATACCAATTCATCCTCTTTAGCAAATTCCTTTGCCATATCCTGATTAAAGGTATTTCCCCAAGGAGTAAGATATATAACTCTTGGTTTTTTTCCATTTTTAACAGATTCAATTGAGTTATAGGCATCAACTACCGGCTGTACTTGCATTAGCATGCCAGCTCCACCACCATATGGATAATCATCAACCTTCATATGCTTGTTTTTAGAAAAATCTCGTATATTAATTGCATTTACACTTATAAGTTCATTAGTAATTGCCCTGCCTATTATACTTTCAGACATTGCGTTATTAATCATTTCTGGAAATAATGTTAATACATTAAATTTCATTAATCTAACAATCCTTTCATCAAATGCACTTTAACAAGCATATTTTCTAAATCTACGTCTAAAATACATTCCTTTATGGCTGGAAGCAAAACTTCCTTTTCGTTTTTAGTTTTTACTACATAAACATCATTTGCACCTGTTTGTAATACATCTATTAATTCACCAAATTCTTCACCTTCATCAGTTATAACTTTAAGGCCAATCAAATCACAAATGTAATTTTCATCATCTTCTAATGGATCTAAATCTTCTCTTGATAAAAGCAAATCCTTATTCACATATTTTTCAACATCATTAATGTCATCAATTCCTTTAAACTTTAATATAACAAATTGCTTAAAGAATTTGACACTTTTTATTTCTAAAGAAAGCTTTTCCTTACCTGTATTAATCAAAACCTTTTTGATTTTATTAAATTGTTCTACATTGTCAATTGTAGGAAAAACTTTTACTTCTCCTTTAATCCCATGCGTCTTAGTTATTACGCCAACTCTTAAAAACTGTTCTAACATAACAATCCTTTCTGCTCATTAAAATATAGAGCAGAAAGAGATGACTTTCATCATCTCTTTCTTATTAGGAATATATCGCTTACATTATCTCTACGATAACTTTCTTATCTTCTTTTTGAGCTGCTGCTTTTACAACTGCGCGGATAGCCTTAGCGATTCGTCCTTGTTTACCAATTACCTTACCCATATCAGATTGAGCAACTTTAAGTTCTAAAACAATAGCTTTATCCTTGTTTGTTTCTGTCACTACAACTTCATCAGGGTTATCAACTAGTGATTTAGCTATAACTTCAACTAATTCTTTCATCGACACACACCTCCACTAGTCTTATTTTTCGATGCCAGCAAGCTTGAAAATCTTACCTACAACTTCTGTTGGTTGAGCACCGTTAGCTAACCATCTCTTAGCTGCTTCTTCATCTACTGAAAATGCGCTTGGTTCTCTTGTTGGATCGTAAGTACCGATTTCTTCGATGAACTTACCATCTCTTGGAGCTCTTGAATCTGCTACTACTATTCTATAAAAAGGAGCCTTCTTTTGACCCATTCTCTTTAATCTAATCTTAACTGCCACTACATTTCACCTCCTTGGCTATTATAAATCTATGTTAAAATTCATTGAATTTTAAACGCTTTTAAAATGGTAATCTAAACTTACCCTTCTTGCCTTTGCCACCTAACATACCTGGCATCTTCTTCATCATCTGTCGCATTTGTTCAAACTGTTTAACAAGTCGGTTAACCTCACTTATATCAACGCCGGCACCTCTTGCTATTCTGTTCTTTCTTGACGGATTAAGGATATCCGGCTTAGCTCTTTCTGCCTTTGTCATTGACAAAATGATTGCCTCAGTCTTTGCAAGCTGTCGTTCTGCATCATCATTATCAATCTTGACATTCTTCATCTGACTTCCAAGTCCAAGACCAGGTAACATATCCATAATACTTCCTATGCCACCCATACCTCTTATCTGGCGCATATTATCAAGATAATCGTCAAAATCAAATTCGGCTTTTTTAAGCTTTCTTTCTAATTCCTTGGCTTTTTCTTCATCAATTTGAGTTTCAACCTTCTCAATAAGCGAAAGCACATCACCCATACCAAGAATTCTTGAAGCCATTCTGTCTGGATAAAATTGCTCCAAATCTGAAAGCTTCTCGCCCATACCTACATATAGTATTGGTTTTCCTGTAACTGCTTTAATTGATAAAGCAGCACCACCTCTTGTGTCACCATCAAGCTTAGTTAATATGACACCATCAATGCCTATCTTTTCATTAAAGCTTTCAGCTACATTAACTGCATCCTGACCTGTCATAGAATCTACAACAAGTATTGTCTGATGAATGTCTACTGCATCCTTTATAGCAATAAGCTCATCCATCATATCTTCATCTATGTGCAAACGTCCTGCTGTATCTAAGATAACTACGTTATTACCATTAGACTTAGCATGCTCCATAGCGGCTTTAACAATGTTCACTGGCTTGTGTCCTGTTCCCATAGCAAACATAGGAACTTCTTGCTTGTTAGCATTAACCTGAAGCTGTTCTATTGCTGCAGGTCTATATATATCACAGCCTACCAATAATGGTTTCTTGCCCTTTGCTTTAAGCTTTCCGGCAATCTTAGCTGTTGTTGTCGTCTTACCGGCACCCTGAAGACCAACCATCATAATCACGGTTATCTCATTGCCTGGCTTTATGTCAATATCTGTAGTCTCAGAGCCCATTAGCTTGACCATTTCTTCATTAACAATCTTAATTACCATCTGTCCCGGATTAAGACCATTAAGAACATCCTGACCTACCGCTCTTTCTTCTACAGCTTTGATAAATTGCTTAACTACCTTAAAATTAACATCCGCTTCTAAAAGCGCCATCTTAACTTCTTTCAAGGCTGCCTTTACATCTGCTTCTGTTAATCGGCCCTTACCTCTAAGACCTTTAAAGATATTCTGCAACTTTTCAGATAAATCAAATGCCATAATTATTACTATCTCCAATTCAAATTACAAATCATTCATTATATCCTGTGCAATACTATCTATCTTAGCAATCGCATCAAAATCCTTAGTTATCATTACTTCATTAGCTAATTGATGTATCTCATTAACTTTCTTCTTAGCTTCAAGGAACTTACTAAGCAATAAAAGCTTCTCTTCGTATGATTCAAGTATGTTGTCGCATCTTTTTATCAAATCATGTACACCCTGTCTACTAATACCTCTATCAGCAGCTATCTCACTAAGAGACAAATCATTAAGCACATAATCTTCATAAATACTCTTTTGATGCTCTGTTAATAATTCGCCATAAAAATCATATAAAAGCGATTGTTTCAATACTTTTTCAACGTCACTCACTTTAATCACCTTTGCTATAATACTACACAAAAAAGAAAGTGTCAAGTATTTTTTCTTGACACTTTTCAAAATTATATATTTGTTTTTACTACTCTTGGTCTAAATCCGCTTTCATCGAGCTTTTCTACAAGCTTTGCCTTGTGTTCACTACCAAATGTCTCTATTGTAATTCTAAGTTCAACAGCTGCATTTCTATTGATACTTACAAACTGATTATGATCAAGTTTGATAACATTTCCCTGTTCCTTAGCAATCACTTCAGCTACTCTTAATAATTCGCCCGGTTTATCAGGAAGAAGAACTGATACTGTAAATATTCTGTCTCTTGCAATAAGACCCTGTTGTACTACTGTTGACATTGTAATAATATCCATATTACCGCCGCTCAATATCGCAACAACCTTTTTGCCTGTAACGCCTAAATGTGTTACAGCTGCTGCTGTAAGAAGACCAGAGTTTTCAACTATCATCTTATGATTTTCAACCATATCAAGGAAGGCTACTATAAGCTCTTCATCGTCAATAGTTATAACATCATCAAGATTTTCCTTCAAATATGGGAACAAAAGTTTTCCAGGAGTCTTAACTGCAGTACCATCAGCAATTGTACTTACTGAAGGAAGCGTTAATACTTCTCCTGACTTTATTGATTCTTGAAGACAGTTAGCTCCGGCAGGCTCAACGCCTATAACCTTAATATTTGGATTAAGAAGCTTAGCAAGTGCAGATACACCAGTAGCAAGTCCGCCACCGCCAATTGGCACAAGAATATAATCAACTGTTGGTAATTCCTTAATAATTTCCATTGCTATAGAACCCTGTCCTGTTGCAACATCTAAATCATCAAATGGATGTATAAATGTAAGACCTTTTTCTTCTGCCATCTTAGTAGCATACTCGCATGCTTCGTCATATACGTCACCATATAAAACAACCTCTGCACCATAGCTCTTAGTTCTGTTAACCTTAATCAATGGTGTTGTAGTTGGCATAACGATTGTCGCCTTAACACCATATATTTTAGCCGCATAAGCAACACCTTGAGCATGGTTACCTGCTGATGCTGTGATTAATCCCTTTTCTCTTTCTTCTTTTGAAAGAGTGCTAATTTTATAATATGCACCTCTAACCTTATAAGCTCCAGTATACTGTAAATTTTCTGGTTTAAAATATACCTTATTACCACTTTGGTTACTAAAGTATTCGCTGTACACAAGCTTTGTCTGTAAAGTTACCTCTTTAACCTTTTCGGATGCCTCTTCAAATTTTTCTAATGTTAACATATCAAAATCTTCTTTCTACATAAATTTTCCTTATATTATAGCACTACAAATTATTTAATGTCAAATAATGCATTTACAAATTCGTCTGAATTAAACTTTTGTAAATCTTCTACCTTTTCACCAACGCCAACATATTTTACAGGTATTTTGTATTCTGATTGGATTGCAACCGCAATTCCGCCCTTCGCAGTACCATCAAGCTTTGTAAGTATTATACCTGTTATGTTTGCTACTTCGTTAAATTCTCTTAACTGCGCTAATGCATTTTGTCCTGTTGTAGCATCAAGTACGATAAGTGTTTCTCTGTATGCATCTGCATATTCTCGTTCAATAATTCTATCAATTTTTCTAAGCTCTTCCATAAGATTTTTCTTGTTATGGAGTCTTCCAGCTGTGTCACATAAAAGTACATCTGCTTTTCTTGCTTTACTTGCAGCAACAGCATCATATATAACTGCTGCAGGATCAGAGCCCTCGCTTTGAGCAATTATATCTGTACCTGTTCTATGCGCCCATTCAGTAAGCTGTTCAATTGCTGCTGCTCTAAATGTATCCGCAGCCGCAAGCACAACCTTTTTATCCATATTTTTAAGATGTCCTGCAAGCTTTCCTACTGAAGTTGTCTTACCAACGCCATTTACGCCGATTACAAGAACAATTGATTTGCGATTTTCAAATTCGTACGCATTTTCACCCAAATCCATTTGAGATTTAATACTATCAATCAAAAGTTTTTTACATTCAGCAGGATTTTTTACCTTTTCTTCCTTAACACGTACCTTTAAATCCTCAATAATCTTGTTGGTTGCAGCTACGCCAATATCGCCCATAATAAGTATTTCTTCAATTTCTTCATAAAAGTCATCGTCAATACTTGAAAATGCACTAAATATTGAATCTATCCCTGAAACAATGTTGTTTCTTGTTTTAGAAAGACCTTCTACAAGTTTGGAGAAAAATCCCTTTTTTTGTTCATTTTCCATATTTTTATTCCTTTTCTTTCTCTAAATCCTTTTCAATAAGGTCAACCGACACTAAGGTCGATACACCCTTTTCTTGCATTGTGATACCGTACAAACGGTCTGCCGCAGCCATAGTACCTCTTCTGTGAGTAATAACTATAAACTGTGTATTCTTAGTAAGCTTATGAAGATATTGTGCATATCTGCCTACATTCGAATCATCCAATGCCGCTTCAATTTCATCTAAAAGACAGAATGGTGATGGTTTAAGATTCTGTATTGCAAATAGCAATGAAATAGCTGTAAGCGCCTTTTCACCACCTGATAACTGCATCATATTTTGAAGCTTCTTTCCTGGTGGCTGAGATATAATTGTTATACCTGCCTCAAGAATATCTTCGCCTTCCACAAGCTCTATTTCGCCTTTACCGCCGCCAAATAATTCCTTAAACACCTTGTCAAATTCAACCTTAATTTCATTGAATTTTTCCATAAACTGCTTACGCATCTCGTTATCAAGCTCACCAATAATCTTTACTAATGATTCCTCTGCTTTTGTAAGGTCTTCATACTGTGCCTTTAAGAATTCATATCTTTCAGAAACAGCCTTGTACTCTTCAATAGCATTTACATTTACATCACCTAAAGACTTAATTCCACTCTTTAATGAAGAAATATTTTTCTTAATATCTGCGGAACTCTTTAAGCTTTCATCCTTAAGCGGCAATGCCATGTTGTATGTAAGCTCATATTCGTCCCACATGTACTGTGTCTGATTTTCTATTGATTCCTCAAGCTTTTCTATTTGTGCTGTAAGTCTATATTCGTCCTTACTAAGCTCATTTATTCTTAATGAAATTTCTTCTCGAACAGCAAATGAATCCTTGTATTTTTTATTCATTTCCTCTTTCTTATCTCTTAATTCATTAAGCTTTGAATCGTAATTGCCAAGGCCACTTCTAATTGCTACAATCTGTGCCTCAAGATTCTTAATAGATTCCTGCTTTGCATCAATAGCACTCTTTGCATCACCAAGCATAAGGTTGCAATCTTCAATATCTGCCTTTAACTTGTTAATCTCTGACTTGATACGAGAAATGTTTTCCTTATTGAACTCGCATTTTTGATTTGCAGCAAGACATTCCATATTGCATTTATCAAATTCATCATTAAGCTCATCATAAGTTTCCTTCTTTTCTTCTAACGAAATCATAAGCTCGCTAATGTTCATTTCGATTTTTGCATTTTGTTTGTCCATAGCCTTTATTTCTTCAAATACGCCAAGTAAAGTGCTATTAATTTCTTCAATTTGATTATCTATTTCCGCAGATTCTTTTTGATTTGAAGCATACTCTGAGTTTATCTCTTCCTTCTTATCCTTAATCTGCTTAATGCTTACTTCGATTGTATTTTGATCAAGCTTCTTATTTTGTAATTCATAGTTATTAAGCTCAAGCTTTTCACGAATTAAAGCAAGTTCATTACGCTTAACTGAAAGCTTTTCTGTTATAGCACTAATCTCTTCTTCAATTTTTAAAACCTGTTTTTCAAGGTCTTCCATTTCTCTTCTTCGACCAAGAAGATTGCTGTTATTCTTAAATGCACCACCTGTCATTGAACCGCCAGGATTTAACTGTTCGCCTTCAAGAGTAACTATTCGGATGCTATATTTGTATTTTCTTGCAATTGAAAGCGCATTATCAATATTATCCACTACGAGAATACGTCCAAGTAAGTATTTTGCTAATGTATCAAATTTTATATCTACCTTTATAAGATCACTCGCAATGCCAACTACACCTTTTTCTTTAGCACAGGCTTCATTTTCAAGACTTTGTTTAGCATTTATTGATGATAATGGTAAAAATGTAGCTCGTCCATACTTGTTTTGTTTTAAATGCTCAATAAGCTTTTTAGCAGTAGTTTCAGTATCTGTTACAATATTTTGAATAGAACCGCCTAAAGCTGTTTCAATAGCTAATTCATATTTTTGTTCTACCTTAATAATATCTGCAATAACGCCAAGAATCCCCTTTGTACTATCCTTTAATTCCATTACTTTCTTAATACTTTGACCATAGCCTTCATATCTTTCGGTAATATTCTTTAAAGACTCTAATTTTGATTGTTCTCTATGGAACTCTTGCTTTTTGCTATCTATTTCTTCGTTGACATGATTAATATCATTCTTTATTTCGACTACCTTTTGCTCAAGTCCTGCATTTTCTTCTTCAAGCGCTTTTATTTGAGTTAAAATGTTCTTAGCTTCCTTTTCAAAGCCTGCCAAAGATTCAAGCTGTTCACTTTCTAAGGATTTACTCTTAATTATACGGCTGTTTAACTCGGTTTTTCTGATATTAATTTGTTCAAGCATAGTTTCATATCTTTGAAGCTTTGCTTTTACCTGTGCCTTTTGATTAAGAAGCTCAATTATCTTTGATTTGCTATCTTCTATTTGAATATTCGTATCTTCTATATCAGTTGCTGCTGCATTTACCTTCTCTTCTAACTCTTCTTTTGACTTTTCGAGATTCTTAGCAGTATTTTCATTTTCCTTTTGTATTGTTAAATACTCTTCTAATTCAGCATTTTTTTGCTTAATTTCTTCAGTAATCGAAAGAATACGTGAGTTAATATGCTCGTCATTAACTTGCGCAGTCTTTATCTGTTCCTTTAAAACCTCAACTTGACCTTCGTATTTACCAATATTGATTACAGATGTATTTTGTTCTTCTACAAGCTTTTCTATTTCATTAGAAACCTCTTCAATAGAAGTACCCATTAATTCGTATTCTTCTTTAGTAGCTTCATATCTTTGTCTTGATGCTTCTAAATCACTAACGACCGCTTCCATCTTATCAGAAAGAATCTTTTCTTGTTCTTTAACACGAGATGTTTCTGCAAGAAATAAATTCACTTCATAGCGTTTAAGTTCTTCTTTTAATTTAAGATATTGCTTTGCCTTTTCTGATTGTCTTTCAAGTGGTCCTACTTGCTTTTCAAGTTCTGAAAGTATGTCTTTAATTCTTGTAAGATTCATACGTTCACTATCAAGACTCTTTTGTGCAACAAGCTTTCGCTTCTTAAATTTAACGATACCTGCTGCTTCATCAAAAAGCTCTCTTCGCTCTTCTGGCTTACCGCTAAGTATTTTATCAATCTGTCCCTGACCGATAATAGAATAGCCTTCTTTACCGATACCTGTATCATAGAACAATTCGTTTATATCCTTAAGTCTGCAAATGCTACCATTTATAAGGTATTCACTTTCTCCGGAACGAAATACCTTTCTTGATACAGTAACCTCATCGCTATCAATTGCTAAAGCTCTATCGGAGTTATCTAACTTGATGGAAACATAAGCGTATCCAATAGCCTTTCTCATTTGAGTTCCAGCGAAGATAACATCCTCCATTTTAGAACCACGAAGTTGCTTTACTCTTTGTTCACCAAGTACCCATCTTACGGCATCAGCAACATTACTTTTACCACTTCCGTTAGGTCCTACAATTCCAGTAATACCATTATGAAAATCAAATACTATTTTATTTGCAAATGATTTAAAACCCTGTACCTCAATGCTTTTTAAATACATCTTATTACCTACTTTTCATTTATTTTCTTTAAGGCTTCGTATGCCGCCTGTTGTTCTGCCGCTTTCATACTTGTTGCCTTTCCATATCCCATTTCTTTTTCATTAAGACGTACAACAACCTCATATATCTTTCTGTGAGATTCACCACTTTCTTTTATGCAAAAATACTCTGGTAATTTTTTATATATCTTTTGTGAATATTCCTGAAGGATGTTCTTACTATTAAAAAAGAGTTGCTTATTATCAAAATCATTCAATATAAATTTGTTAACAAACTCCTTTGCATTAGTAAATCCACCATCCAAATATATGGCACCTAAAATAGCTTCTACCACATCAGCTATTATTGTGTCTTTTTGTCTTCCTTTTTCAAGTTCTTCGCCTCTACCAAGCAAAATGTATTTATTCAAGCCATATTCTTTACTACATTTAGCAAGATAAGGCTCACAAACTACCGCCTGTTTAATATAAGTAAGCTTACCTTCATTATGCTTTGGATATTTTTCATATAAATATTGCACTATAATTAATTCAAGTACAGCATCACCTAAAAATTCGAGTCGCTCATAATGTTCTATCTTATTTTTATTAACTGAATTATATTCATTCGCATATGAAGTATGTGTCCATGCTTGTATAATCAGACTTTTGTCCTTAAACTCATACCCTATAAGCTTTTCAAAGCTGTTTATTGGTTTTGCATATTCCTTTATCATCATATCACCTAAAAAAACTGCCTTGATTCACCTCACAGTAAATCAAGACAGTCCAAAATCATATTATAATTAATTCATTGCATTCTTGATTTGTTCTACTGCATCGCCTACTGATACAATGCTTTCAGCTGCTTCATTAGCGATTTCGATGTCGAATTCTTCTTCAATACCCATAATAATTTGGAATACGTCTAATGAGTCTGCTCCTAAATCATCAACAAATGTTGTCTCCATTGTAATTTCATCAGCGTCTACATTTAACACTTCTGCAATAATTCCTTGTAATTTTTCAAATTCCATTCTTCCTACCTTTTACACATCAGCAACTTCTTCTACTGACATGGCCTTTCTAATTTTTTCATTAATTTCTTGTTCTTTGAAAGTAACACATTGAATAATTGAATTAGTTACTTCCCTTGCTTTTGAACTGCCATGTGCTTTTACCACAAGACCATTCAATCCAATGAGCGGCGCTCCACCATACTTACTTCCATCTAATTCCTTTAATGTCTTTTTAAGTGATGGTTTTACAAGTAATGCACCAATCTTTCCACGAAGAGATGACATCATACCATCTTTAATAGCTTTGATTAAAGATGCTGCCATACCTTCATATAATTTTAGGATAACATTTCCAACAAATGCTTCACAAACGATAACATCCACATCGCCATTTGGAATATCTCTTGCTTCAATGCTTCCTACAAAGTTGATATCAGGACAATTCTTTAATAATGGAAATGTCTCCTTTACCAACATATTGCCCTTTTCTTCTTCAGCTCCATTGTTAACAATTGCAACCTTTGGACTCTTGATACCTACTATGTTCTCCATATAGATAGAACCCATCTTTGCAAACTGTACTAAATGCGATGGTCTTGCATCAACATTAGCACCACAGTCAACTAACAATGTTACGCCCTTCATAGTTGGTAATAATGGTGCCAAAGGAGGTCTCTCCACACCTTTAATTCTTCCAACTATTACTTGTCCGCCTACAAGTACAGCACCTGTACTTCCACACGATACAAAGGCATCTGCTTCACCATTTTTAACCAAATTCATAGCAACTACGATTGAAGAATCCTTTTTCTTCTTAATTGCCATAACTGGTGGCTCTTCAGTAGCTATTACTTCAGTGGCATTAACAACTTCAATATTCTTATCATTATATGTGTACTTAGAAAGCTCACTGTTTATGACATCTTTTTGTCCAACTAACTTAATCTTGATGTTGGCATTAATATTGATTGCATCTACTACACCTTTAATTATCTCAACAGGTGCGTTGTCACCACCCATAGCATCCACTGCTACAGTAATCATATTATCCACAACATTTTCCTCCTTGCTGTTTCTATTACATAATATACTAAAAAACTTTCTATAAATCAATATATTTTTTACATAAAAATAAGATAAAAAAAGTGGAGATATTAAATAATATCTCCACAAATATACTTTAATTAGTTTTCAACTGAAACGATTTCCTTCTTGTTATAAGAACCACAAGCCTTGCACACTCTGTGAGGCATCATTAATTCTCCACACTTGCTGCACTTAACTAAGTTTGGAGCGCTCATTTTCCAGTTAGCTCTTCTCTTATCTCTTCTAGCCTTTGAAGATTTATTCTTTGGACAAATAGACATGATCACACCTCCTTAAAATTGTTAAAAATATCTCGGATAACCGACATTCTCGGGTCAAGAACCTCTCTATCGCAATCACAAGTTTCGATATTGAGATTCGCACCACATCTATTACAAATTCCATTACAATCTTCCTTGCAAAGAATCTTCATAGGTAAATTAATTAAAATCTCGTCATAAACTAACTTGTCTACATCAAGGTTATATCCATCAATATAGTTTTGTTCATCTGTCTCTTGCTCAGTATCTGAATTATCCACATTCATATCAGCAGTTCTTTCTATCTCTATGTCGATAGGTGTTAAAACTTCCTGCAAACATCTGTCACACGGTATTGAAAGAACTAATCTCGTCTTACCCTTTATAGATATCTCTCTGTTTCCATGATGAGTTATCTCCAAAGAGACCTTATCACTCTCTAACACCTTGTATACACCAAGTCTCGACTCAAAAGCTTCAAACTCAATATCTGCCCGATATTCCTTTGACTTTCCTTTAACTGTCAAAAGTTCTGATAAATTAATTAGCATAATTGTCTCCAATTCACACTTTTACTATTATACTTATGGGTGTAGCATTTGTCAACAATTTTTTAAATTATTTTACTAATGCCAATGTATCTCTTGCAATTGCAAGTTCTTCATTAGTAGGTATTACTAATACCTTTACCTTTGAATCTTCTGTAGAAATAACGATTTCCTCGCCTCTAATAGCATTCTTGCTTTCGTCAACTGTGATTCCTAAATATCCTAAGTATTCACAAATTTCTGTTCTTGCTGATGCAGCATTTTCACCAACACCTGCTGTAAATACGATACAATCAACACCATTCATAGCTGCTGTGTAAGCACCGATGTACTTAGCTACCCTGTATGCAAATACTTCTTTTGCCTTCTTTGACTTGTAGTCACCATTAGCAGCACCACTTGTAATATCTCTATAGTCACTTGAGCTTTCTGAAACACCAAGTAAACCAGACTTCTTATTTAAAATGTTCATAACTTCTGAAAGTGATAAATTTTCCTTCTTAGCGATGAATTCTAAAACTGCTGGATCAAGATCGCCTGAACGTGTACCCATTAAAACACCTTCAAGTGGTGTAAGACCCATTGATGTATCTACTGATTTACCATACTTAACAGCTGTTACTGAAGCACCGTTACCTAAGTGACAAACGATAGTCTTAAGTTCTTCTACTGGCTTATTTAATACAGCACCTGCTCTTTGTGATACGAACATATGGCTTGTACCATGGAAACCATATCTTCTAACCTTATAGTTTTCATAGTACTTATATGGAATACCGTAAAGGTATGCGTAATCTGGCATTGTCTGATGGAAAGCTGTATCAAATACTGCTACCATTGGAACATTTGGCATCAATTCCTTACATGCATTGATACCAATTAAGTTTGCTGGGTTATGTAATGGAGCTAAATCACTACATTCTTCAATAGCCTTAATAACTTCATCTGTAATAACTGTTGATGAAGCAAACTTTTCTCCACCATGAACTACTCTGTGTCCTACAGCGCCAATTTCTTCTAATGATGAAATAACGCCTGTCTTTTCATTGATTAAAGCATCAATTACCATTTGAATAGCCTGTGTATGTGTAGGCATTGGAGCTTCAAGTGTTTCCTTTTCGCCACCTGTTGGCTGATATACCAAATTACTGCCTTCGATACCAATTCTTTCGCATAAGCCCTTTGCTAAAACTGCTTCTGTATCTGAGTTGATTAACTGGAACTTCAATGAAGAACTTCCACAATTGATTACTAAAATATTCATAATTAAAATCTCCTTTAAATTTTACATTTTCGCCATGCCACACCTCACAAGCTTACGCTTGTTCGTTGTCGCGGTATCGCCGTATACATACGAACACGAATTTGCCTGCCCGCAAGCAAGCTCCCGACAGCCAATTCATTTCATCTGTGCATGGTTCATGCTAACGCGTCACATCATTTGTGCCTGTACTGCTGTAATAGCAACAACACCTACGATATCTTCTGCGCTACAACCTCTTGATAAATCATTTACAGGCATAGCAATACCCTGACAAACTGGACCGTAAGCTTCTGCTTTTGCTAATCTTTGAACTAATTTGTAACCGATGTTACCTGCATCTAAGTCTGGGAATACTAATACGTTAGCCTTACCTGCAACTGTACTGTTAGGAGCCTTAGAAGCACCAACACTTGGAACGATTGCAGCGTCTAACTGTAATTCACCATCAACCTTAAGGTTTGGATACTGTTCCTTTGCAATTCTTGTAGCTTCAACCATCTTATCAACGTCTGCATGCTTAGCACTACCCATTGATGAGTGTGATAACATAGCTACTAAAGCTTCTTTACCTGTTAATGATTCAAATGATTCAGCTGATGAAGCAGCGATTGCAGCTAATTCTTCTGCTGTTGGGTTCTGATTTAAACCACAGTCTGCAAATACAAATGTACCTTCATCGCCAAATTCACAATTAGGAACCTTCATTAAGAAGAATGTAGATACTAATTTAGTACCTGGCTTTGTCTTAATAATTTGAAGAGCTGGTCTTAATGTGTTAGCTGTTGAGTGACAAGCACCTGATACTAAACCATCTGCATCGCCTGCCTTAACCATTAAGCAACCAAATGTAGCATAGTCAGACAACATAGTCTTTTCAGCTTCTTCTGGTGTTAAGCCCTTAGATTTTCTTAATTCTACAAATAAATCAATATATGCCTGCTTCTTTTCGCAAGTAAATGGATTAACAATAATGGCCTTTGAAATATCTAAGCCTTCACTGTTCTTAGCAACTTCTTCCTCTGTACCAATAATAACAACATTGGCAAAATCTTCCTTTAAAATAGTCTCAGCAGCTTCAAAAATTCTTCTATCCATTGATTCTGGTAAAATGATAGTTTTTTTGTCTGCTTTTGCTTTTGCTTTAATTTCGTCAATAAATCCCATGATTATATGACTCCTTCCGTTTAAATATTTCTCTGTTATAAATAACATTTGGAATAATTATAACCGATTTGTGTATTGTATACAAGTTATTATCAAAAAAAATACAAAATATTTTCTTGCCTGTCACTATACAAAACACTATAATATTTATTATAAATGTAATTGGAGGTCACAACCGATATGAAAACGCTCGGAATGATTGTAGAATATAATCCATTTCACAATGGTCATAAATATTTAATAGATACTGCCAAAGAAAGAACTGGTGCTGATTGCGTCATTGCTGTTATGAGCGGTGATTTTTTACAACGTGGCGGTCCTGCATTTATGTCTAAATATGACAGAACTCATATGGCGTTATTAAATGGTGTTGATTTAGTTTTTCAGCTTCCTGTTGTTTTCTCAACTGCAAGCTCTGAATATTTTGCAGCAGCCGGAGTAAGCATATTAGATAAATTAAATGTTGATTATATGGCATTTGGCTGTGAAAATGATGATTATGATGCTCTATATTCATTAGCCAATACTTTAGTTCATGAACCTATAGAATATTGTAACGAATTAAAGAAACAACTTAGATTGGGCTACTCATATCCACATGCAAGAAATATTGCCTTAGATAAATATACTGGTAACAATAATTTATCTCTTTTATCCCCTAATAATATACTTGGCATCGAATATTTAAAGGCGCTAATCAGACGTAATTCATCCATAGAGCCAATATTGGTAAAGCGAATTGGTGAAGGCTATCACAGCAAAAATATAGATTCATTATTCTGTTCTGCAAGTGCAATTCGAGAAGCCATTTATAATATGACATCCGTTACAGAATTAAACCTCCCTAAAAATATCGAGGATATCATTTATCGTAAATTTACACATTCTATGCCTATTGAAACAGATGATTTATCCGTGATATTTAATTACAAATTATTAGACCTTATAGCTCATAACCCTGACAAAATAAGTACTTATCAGGATATGAATCCTGCAATTACAGCTAAAATCATCAATGAATATAGCACATTTACTCATTTATCAACCTTTATAAATACATTAAAAACAAAAAACTTTACTCATACACGCATTTCTCGCGCATTATTACATATGCTTCTTGAAATAACCAGTGAAGATTTTGATGAATATTGCAAAAATGATTACTGTAATTATGCAAGAATTTTAGGTTTTACCAGCAAAGGACAAGAATTTCTGTCACAAAACAAAAAACTTGAAAGCATTAAATTCATAACAAAACCAGCCAATGCAAAATCCACACTGACTGGTTTAGATTTAAAAATGTTTAATACTGATGTATTTGCTAATAGCATATTCAATCAAATTGAATTCGAAAAGTTCGGCGCAGAATTCTTCCACGAATTAACTATGCAGCCTTTAATGCTTACAGACTAATTCTTAAAGCTATGGATTGGAGCTGGTATTCTACCGCCTCTATTAATAAATTTACTACAATCAAAGCTATTAACTGGCATTACTGGTGCATAACCAAGTAAGCCACCAAATTCAACCGTATCTCCGACCTTCTTACCTTCAACAGGTATAATTCGGACTGCGGTTGTTTTTTGATTTATCATTCCAATTGCTGCTTCATCAGCAATAATGCCCGAAATTGTTGAAGCCAAAGTATCTCCAGGAATTGCAATCATATCAAGACCAACCGAGCATACACAGGTCATAGCTTCAAGTTTTTCAAGTGTAAGTGCACCTTCAACTACAGCATCAATCATACCTTGATCTTCGCTTACCGGAATAAATGCGCCACTTAAACCACCTACATAAGAGGATGCCATAACACCACCCTTTTTAACCTGATCATTTAACATAGCTAAGGCCGCTGTTGTTCCTGGCGCTCCTGCCCTTTCCAAACCTATTTCTTCTAAAATTTCAGCAACAGAGTCACCTACTGCCGGAGTAGGTGCTAAAGACAAATCAATTATACCAAATGGTATTCCCATTCTTCTTGAAGCTTCTTGCGCAACCAACTGACCAACACGAGTTATCTTAAAGGCTGTCTTTTTAATAGTTTCACAAAGAACCTCAAAATTTTCTCCACGAACCTGTTCAAGTGCATATTTAACAACACCCGGTCCACTTACTCCTACATTTATTATGGCATCGTCCTCTGAAACGCCATGAAATGCACCTGCCATAAATGGGTTGTCATCTGGAGCATTACATAAAACAACTAATTTTGCGCAACCAAGAGAATCCTTATCAGACGTAAGCTTAGCTGTTTCTTTAATAATTTCTCCTAACAGCTTAACTGCATCCATATTAATGCCAGTCTTTGTTGAGCCAACATTAACCGAGCTACATATTAAATCTGTAGATTTCATTGCCATAGGAATTGAGCGGATTAAAAGTTCATCGCTCTTTGTCATACCCTTTGATACAATTGCAGAATATCCTCCAATAAAGTTTACACCAACTTTTTTTGCTGCTCTATCAAGAGTCTTTGCAATAGTCACATAATCTTCCGGTGTCTTACATGCAGCACCACCAACCAAAGAAATTGGTGTTATGGAAATTCTTTTGTTAACTATCGGAATTCCATATTCCTTTTCAATTGCTGCGCCAGTTTCAACAAGCTTACTGGCAATTCTCACTATCTTTTCGTATATTTTTTCATTAACCACTTCAAGGTCAGAATCTGCACAATCAAGCAGATTAATACCAAGTGTAATTGTTCTAACGTCAAGATTTTCTTTTTCAATCATTGCATTAGTTTCATTAACTTCAAAAATATTAATCATTTTCATATTTTCCTTTTCACTAAATTCTATGCATTTTGTTAAAAATGTCTTCTCTTTGGCATTTTATCTTAACACCTATTGACTCACCAAGTATTTCCAATTCATCGCACATATCAGCAAATGCCTTGTTTGAATTATTAGTATCAACTATCATCATCATGTTAAAATATTCCTGCACGATGGTCTGCGAAATATCCAAAATGTTAACACCATTATCTGCAAGGTATGTACATACCTTCGCAATAATACCTACTGTATCCTTACCAATAACTGTAATAATCGTCTTTTTCATAACTTCTCCTTTTTTTAAAACTCTATAATATCAGAAGGGTCTTCCCTCTTTGCAACACTTATATTAAAATCCTTTGATTTAAAGCCATTTTGTGCTAAATCAATTTCATTTATTACGGTTTGATAAGCAAGCTCTGCATAATTATTTTCTCTACTCAAATGTCCAAGTTGCACTGACAATAGCTTATTATGCAATATACTTGCAAGCAAACGCCCTGAATCCTCGTTTGACAAATGACCTCTCTTACCAAGAATTCTTTGCTTTAAATAATACGGATATGGTCCGACAAGCAACATATTTTTATCATGATTTGCCTCTAAAACCAACGCATTTACATCACTTATCCTAACAGCAATATCTCTATTGTATTCTCCAAGATCAGTAACTACTGCAGCTTTTTTCCCTCTTGAACTTACCGTATAGGCTGATGGTTCATTTGCATCATGTGAAATTGCAAATGCATCAACCACCACATCATTAAGAATACATTGATTACCTTTTATCACATTAAGTAATGCTTTATCAATCTCGTTACCACCCTTTGAACTTACAATTCCATCTATTGTACCCCTTGAGGCAAATATGGGAATTTCCGTGTTTTTTGTAAGCACTCTAAGGCCTGCAATATGATCAGAGTGTTCATGAGTAATAAAAATGCCTGATAAATCCGAAAGGCCAATGCCAAGTCTTGTCAATCCTTCCACAATTCTTTTCTTACTTACTCCGGCATCTATAAGGATGTGTGTATCATCCGTACCGACATATGTACAGTTGCCACTGCTTCCACTGGCAATAGTCATCAATCTCATTACTGTTCCTCTTTATATAAATTAATATTATCCATTGTAATTTTATTTTTACCATGCTCCTTAGAATAGTATAATGCCTTATCAGCTCTTGTCAAAAGCATATTTATACTATCACAGGTATTAGGATATATAGCTGCACCAATACTTACATTGTAGCTTATATATTTTTTGATTTCGTCATTATATACCGCTTCATCATTAATAGCATCCTGAAGCTTATGTAGTATTGAAAGCACCTCCGGATATGATTTATTTGGTAAAATAAGACCAAATTCTTCTCCACCATATCTTGCGGCAAATATATTATTTTCATTAGCTATTTCCTTAACTTTATCAGCACATGCTTTAATTACACTATCACCAAATGGGTGACCATAGCTGTCATTGATTCTCTTAAAGTTATCAATATCCAAAATTGCTATTGCAAGACTATCATATTCATTAATTCTATTCACATAATC
Organism: Lachnospira sp.; assembly: GCA_015057605.1. Classification (GTDB taxonomy): domain Bacteria; phylum Bacillota; class Clostridia; order Lachnospirales; family Lachnospiraceae; genus SIG291. The sequence goes on from SVDX01000002.1 coordinate 79,242, forward strand.
TGCATAAACATTACTCAAATGCCAACGATTATATAAGCCCGATAAACCATCTGTGCGCGATTGTATTTCAATCTTTTCATAAAGGAGCGCATTAATTATAAACATTTCAAGTTGCTTTACCATTGTACTAAAAAAGAAAATATTGTCCCTAAAGTAATTGTACTGTGTTGTACCAACTATAAACACACCATAGCCGTCATCTAAGCTGATAGGAGCAACAAGTACAGAACCTATTCCGAACTCATGTATTGCATGGTATTTTTCCATTGTAACTGAATTATCATAGGTTGTATATTCAAGTTCCTTAAACATTTGACACATATTAGTGTCCTTACACATTCTTTCAAGACGTTTAACAATAGCTGGCTGAATATTTTCCTCATCATAATGCATACATTTAAAGTTAATATTATCATCATTGTCATAAAGCACAGTTGCGGAAAAGCTTAATTTAAACGTATCTAATACCTTTCTTAACGCACTGTCAACAATACTCTCAAGATCAAGTGTCTTTGAAAACTCCTGTATAAGAGTGTACTGCATCTGTATTTCTTTATTAGTTCTATCAAGATTATTATAAGCTCTTTCAAGTTCAATTCTTTTACCGTTTAATTGGTCATTTACCGTAATGAGTTTATTTTGCACAACAGAAATCTTATCATAATCTTCCTTTAAACTTTCTATAATTCTTTCCTTTGCCATAATTTTTCTATCATTACGTGAAATAAGATTATAATAGCTGTATACCAAATAAGCAAATACTAATACAAATACAATCATTGCAACAAGTAATTCAAGATAAAAATACCATTGCATGCCTGTATCTATCCTTATAATCACACCCAAAAGCAACGGTACAAAACAGGTAGCACCCGCGTATACTATATCCATTTTGCTTTCAAATCTAAAAATCATCATATATTCTACAACAGTTGCAACCATAATAAGAAATACAATCATTGTACCTGCCATATCAAACTTTAATGCTGTAGCCAAAAAAGTAAATACAACTACTTCCACGAATCGTATAGCAATAAGTACCGTCTTCTTTTTTAAATACGCAAACAACGATAATATGTATTCTGTTATAAACAATATGCTTGAACATAGGCTTAGCATTACATATTCATCACTATCAGCGCCAACTATCATAAATATAAGCGTTACAGCTATAACGCAATATAAACATGCTACGTTCAATCTTGATAAAATTTTATGTCGTTTTATCAATAGTTTCATTTCATCCATAAGAAATTCATCCTCTATTTTTCATTCAGGTACTTAAATGTAATGGTAAAATTCTCGTAAACAAGAGTATCCATATCTGCTGCTACATTATTAACCATTATCTCAAAATTCTGGTTAGCATCTACATCCATAAATACAAGTAATTGCTTTACAGTGTAGAAATTTTCCATTTTTATATCATCGTCATTTTTAATTTCATAATACTCATTTTCAAGATTACCATTAACATAAGCAAATCTTGGACAAACAAGTTTTTTACCATTAACCTCAAATGTAAGACTTTCTTTAAACTCTTCTAAATCTGCAAGTGTTGCTTTTGCATCTGCACCTATCGTTGATGGAGTTACCTTAATATTATCACTGTCGCTTATAACTGAATTGATATTCGCAGGCTTATCATTAATTGTAATCAACGCTGATTCGCCTCTATCGCCTCTTACAAGTCTTGTCTTTTTATTAACACTAAATCTTAATTCCTTACCACTTTTTGCAAACAAATCTTCATTAGGATATGATACCTGCATAAGCGCATCGCTTACTGTAAGCTTACCTGTATCATATAATTTAACGCGCACATCATTAACACGTACATATATAAATTTGCTTTGCGATGAGTAATAATTCATACAGATTCCAACAGGTGTTACATACAAGGAATCCTTTTCAAAATCCTTGACATCAAACTCTACGTTTTTAAGAACTTCCTTTCCTCTTAACGCAACTCTTTCCTTTGCTATTTTTAGTTCCTGTGCAACATAATCTGTATAGCCTGGAATTTTACCGCCTCCACCGACGACGAACACTGCACTTACAGGCTTGTAGCAATTTAAGTCAACAATTTTTTTACTTGCTTCCTTTGCGATTTTTCTGACAACCTTATCACAGGTAGCAACAACCTCTTTACTTGTTGTTGTCATTGGAAGTCCCATAATATCTTCGTACTCAATCTTATTAGCACCATTTGCCGCTTCTCTTTTTATATATTCAGCTGTATTAAAATCAACAAGATACTTTTCTACAATCGCCTCTGTAATCTCATCACCTGCACTTGGAATCATACCAAATGCCACTACATTTCCTTCTTTTGTTATACATATATCTGAAGTTCCGGCTCCAACATCAATAAGCGCAATATTAAGTAGTCTATATTGCTTAGGGATAGCTACATTGATTGCCGCAATAGGCTCTAAGGTTAAGCCAATAATCTCAAGTCCTGCCAAATAAAGCGCCTGATTAAGTCCATCTACAACCTCATCAGGTAAAAATGTAGCAATAAGTTCAACGCCTATCTTTGTGCCCTTATGATTTTCAATATTCACAAACTCATATTCATTCAAATAATATGTTATTGGTGAGTTACCCACACAGTAATATTTTGAAGCATTTTTGCTGGCAATTATCTCATAAGCTTCTTCTACAGCCAACATATCTAAAGAGTAAATATGCTCCTTAGTTATTCTTGTTTCCTCGTCAAATTCAATTTCTGCCTTCACATTAACAGTTTTTAAAACTCTACCAGCCGCTGCAACACATGCCTTTGTAAGCTTAGTGCCTGTCTGTTTTTCAAGGTCGGCTTTTACAAGACCAACTATTCGACCAACCTCTTCAATATCATGAATCTGTCCGTCAATCATAGCTCTGCTTTCGTGTTCTTTGACACTCATTGCAACTATATGGAAACTGTTATTAGTTTTATAACCAATTATACCAACAACACTTCTTGTTCCAATATCTAAGCCAAATACCATATTATCCTGTTCAACATTAAGTTTTTTTGCCATAAAATCTTCCTCCGATTACAATCAGCCAAGCAGCTTATCTATTTGACATTTTGTATATTCAAATTCATAGCTGTTGTCAATTGTTTCTTGACACGCTTTTCTAAACTCGTCCTCGCTAAGCTGATTGCTAATCACGTCATCAATTTTTTCATCTGTATAATTTCTGCTTTCCTTAAGTCTGTTTCTTCTAACAGTTTCATCTGCATAAATATACCACAATTCATCGCATATCACATCATAATGGTCCTCTATCAAAAGAGCCGCCTCGACAAATACATAATCATATTTTTGTTCACAGCTTTCTCTTGCTATATCCTCTATAATATGCTTTTTCACCAATGGATGCACAATGCTATTTAATACTACCAGTTTAAATTTGTTTGTAAATACTATTTGAGATAATTTAGCTCTATCAATCTCTAAATCTCCTCTTAATATTCCATCGCCAAACACTTCAACAATTCGTGTATAAGCCTTTGCATCCTTTTGCATAAGTTCCTTTGCTACATCATCTGCATAGATAACCTTTGCATTATAATTATCGGAAATGTAGCGTAGCACTGTTGTTTTGCCGCAGCCTACACCTCCCGTAATTCCTATTACCTTCATCTATTTTGCCTCGTACCAGCTATTGCCTTTATGCACATCTATCTCTAATGGCACTAAAAGCTTAGCTACATTTTTCATTTCTGCTTCTAATATCGACATTACTATCTCAAGCTCATCCTTATGTGCTTCAATAAGCAATTCATCATGAACCTGCAAAATAAGTCTTGACTTTAAGCCTTCTTCCTTTAAGCGTTTGTATACCTTTATCATCGCAATTTTGATAATATCAGCTGCACTTCCCTGAATAGGAGAATTCATAGCAACTCTTTCACCAAATGCACGTTGCATAAAATTGCTTGAAGAAAGTTCTAAAATCGGTCTTCTTCTGTTATACATAGTCTTAGCATATCCAAGCTTTTTCGCATTTGCAACACATTCATCAAGAAATTCTTTTACTTTTTTGTAGGTATTAAAGTATTCTTCAATATAGGCCGCTGCTTCCTTCTTAGTTATACTTAAATCATTACTAAGTCCAAACGAACTTATACCATATACGATACCGAAATTTACAGCCTTTGCATTACGTCTTTGCAAATCTGTGACCTCATTTAACGGCACCTTGAATACCTTAGATGCTGTACTTCTATGAATATCACTATCTTGTCTATATGCCTCTAATAAAACCTCATCCGCTGACAAATGCGCTAATATTCTAAGTTCAATTTGTGAATAATCGGCATCAACAAATACATATTCCTTCGCAGGAACAAATACCTTTCTAATCTCTCTTCCAAGTTCCATTCTAACTGGAATATTTTGAAGATTAGGCTCTGTACTGCTTATTCTTCCAGTCGCAGTTATTGTCTGATTGAATTTCCCATGTATTCTGTTATCCTCTTTTATATAACCAACCAAGCCTTCAACATAGGTTGAATTAAGCTTTGTAAGCTGTCTGTATTCAAGTATTTTTTCAACCACCGGATATTCAGGAGCAAGTTTCTCAAGTACATCTGCACTTGTAGAATATCCACTTTTTGTTTTCTTTGAATATGGTAGTTGCATTTTTTCAAATAATACAACTCCTAATTGCTTAGGTGAATTAATGTTAAATTCTTCACCGGTAAGTTCATATATTTCTTTTTCTACGGTAGTTATCCTTGCCATAAGTTTAGCACCGTAGTCCTTTAATTCTTCTTTATTAACCTTTATACCAATTCTTTGCATATCGTATAACACATATACAAGCGGCATTTCAATATCGGTATAAAGCTTATACATATCTGTCTCTTTTAGCTTTTCACGTAAAACCTCTACAAGCTTTAATGCTATGTAAGACTCATATGCACTCTTTAATGTTACTTCACTAACCTCTTTTAGATTAATGTTAGCATATTCATTTGCAAGTTCCTGATAGCTATAACTATCCTTCATTGGATTAAGTAAATAAGCCATTAATCCAATGTCATAAATCTTCTTATCCTCAACATTTTCAAGATACATTGCCTGCTCTTTTAAATCAATAGTTGCCACCATTGTATCATCATAAGCAATCGCATCACATACATTGCTTATGATATATGTTGTGCTAATAAAACCACCTACCATAATATGATAAATGTTATTTTCATTTAGCGCTATTGTCACTCCGATTAATTCATCTTCTTCACGTATAAACTTAAATGCCTTAACCGGCGCATTTTTAAATTGTACAAATATATCCTCTGCCTTTATAAAATCCTCTACAGCTGTGATTTTATCGCTAATATCCATATTAACATCATTAGAAATGTTATCATCAAATTTTCTAAGTAAAGACTTAAAATTAAATCTTACAAACATTTCATATGCTTCTTTTGTGTATAGATTGTCTATTTTAGCCTTCTCTATATCATAATCAAGTTCAACTGATGTATTGATGGTTGCAAGCACCTTGCTAAGTTCAACCATTTCTTTATTTTCAATCAAAGAATTTTTTACCTTGTTACCTGTAATATTATCAATATTATTATAAATATTCTCAATTGAGTGATATTCTGTAATCAGCTTTGTTGCTGTCTTCTCTCCAATTCCCTGCGCTCCAGGTATGTTATCTGAAGAATCACCCATTAACGCCTTTAACTCAATGAATTCAAGTGGTGTTACACTATATTTTTCAAGTACATCTAAGGCATTGTAATCTTCCACATCTTTAGTACCATTTTTAGTCTTTGGAATTCTAATTTTGATATTGTCTGTGGCAAGCTGAAGCAAATCTCTATCGCCCGACAAAACAGATACCTCATAGCCCTTGCTCTCATACATTTTAGCAAGTGTGCCAAGTATATCATCTGCTTCAAAGCCAGGCTTTGTAAGTATGCATATACCCATTGCTTCTAATACTTCTTTTATAAGTGGCACCTGCTGGCGAAATTCCTCTGGTGCCGGCTTTCTTGTGCCTTTATATTGTTCATATAGCTTGTGTCTAAAGGTTGGCTCCTTTAAATCAAATGCAACTGTTATATTTTGTGGTTTTTCCTCATCTAACACCTTAAAAAGAATATTAAGGAAGCCAAAAACCGCATTAGTATGCAATCCTTCGGCGTTAGTTAAATCAGGTACACCATAAAATGCTCTATTTAAAATACTATGACCATCTATTAAAACTACTTTATTTTTCACAAAACTGCCTCCACTTTTTAAATTAGCATATAAAGCATACAAAAAATCGTAACAAGATTAGCTATTATAATAAATGTTCTTCTTACTTTGTTATATTTTAAATATGCCTCTACTCTTTTTTTAGAAGCTCTAAGCTTGTCTTCAATCTGTTGCTTGAAATTATATGATTTACTCTCTTCACTCTTGTCCGATAAGCCATACTCTAAAATATAATATATCTCTAGCTCTTCTCTGCAATCCTTACAACTTTCAAAATGCTTAAGCAAGGCCGCAACTTCTTCTATTGCAAGCTGATTATTTATATATCGTTTTATCAATGCTTCATTCTTGCCACAAGTCATATATCACATTTTCTCCATTCTAAGCTTTTTCATAACGTGTGTTATAGGATGGTATAACACAAGCATTATAAAAAAATTACCAATTCCATGCACGATGTCCCAAGGAATTCCTGAAATCCACCATGCAAAAGCCATACTTGTTCCATTCTTTATATCTAAAAAAATATATACCCATGAACATAAAAAGCCAAACATAAGACCAAATACACCTGACAGTATGCTAAACGATACTGCCGATTTCATTTTTCTAAATATGTATGTTAAAAGAACCAAAATAGGCCATACATAAAGATACATTACCCACCATATCGAAAAGCCAAACATAAGGCCTTCAATAAGAATAAATGCCGGTATAACTACCAGTATCCTTTTGCCCATATACAAGGTAAATATTATTATAAAAAATGAGGTTAACTCAATATTAGGAACATTAGCTAAAACTATTTTACAAACCTCAATTATTGCAATCATCATTGCAATAATTGTAATATCCTTTGCTACTAACTTCATAACTACTCAGCCTTCGTATATACTATTTTGAATTTATCACCGTCATTAACAACCTGAGTTTCTATTCCGTTAGCGCAGTACTCATCATTTACATAAAAGCTCCAATATGCTTTATCCTTATTGTAATCAGCTCTTATGCCGTTAACAGTATCTACCATTGTACCATACTGACTTTCTGTTCCGGAAAATGTAAGTCCTTTAGCCTCTTCCATTGCTTGTTTTAAAAAACTTGCATCTGTTTTTAATTCATATACTGTAGTTTTTGCATCTGCATCAACCACTGAAATCACTACTGACTTACTTCCCTTAACAGGCTTGTCTCTAAAAACAAAAAATGCTGTAACCATAGCAGCTATGACAAGCACAAATGCTACTATGCCTATTATTTTTTTCTTATTCGTACTCATTTTTGTACTCCTTTCAAATATTGTTCGCAACGCCATCCTATTGCAATAAGTGCAGAATATTGTGGAACAATACCTTAAGGAATATTGTCATGGTTTAACCAGTTACTCGTGGTTCCACAATCTCACTACAGGCAGGTCTTCTGACTTAGCTATCAACATCTAAATGCGCCTTCCCAACCTTAGTCAGTGGCATATGCACTAAGACTCCTTCATTACAGCGACGAGTTCGTGCAGGATTTACACCCGCTTCCCTTTTCACCAAAGCAAACCTTGTTTCTTTGACACCTATAATGCTTCTTTTCACTTAATAATACATTGTATCACATTTTTAACTTTTTTTCAACTTTATAAGCACATTAGAAATACTCATAATACGATAGTTTTTTTAGTTTTTCATCATCTATATGCAAATGTTTACAGACATCTATAAAATAATCATCTGTCATTGTTGCAATAAAGTCTGTTACTATTTCATTTGCATCTGCAGTAATTCTTCTTGATTCCTTGTCTCTGTAGTAATTTCCTAAAATACCATCATTTAAATAATGCTTAAATACCGGCGATTCATAATTAGCATTTTTAACGTCATCAATAAATGTATCATATAAGCCCTTCATAAGCGGTTCAACCACCTCTATATAAGGCTCATTAAGCTGTGAATTATTATAAATAATTCTATAGTTTTCCTCTATAAGATCCTTTAAATCAGCAAATACCTCCTGATCCATATTTAGAGACGGCGAATCAATGCTGTTTTTAATAATATTTATAACAAGATTTGATATTATATCTCTATTAGTAGTACCAATTAGTCTCTTGCTTTTAAATTTTTCTTCTGTTATCAAACCCGCTCTATAAAGGTCCTGTCTATCCTTACCGGCATAAGCAATCATATCGCTTATACGCACAACACAACCTTCTAAAGTGTTAGGTCTTAACTGTTTATGATAATCATTTTCGATATAACATTTTTCTAATATTTCATCAAATGCTTTAAAGTCCTTTAAATCTGATGGAGCATATTCCTTACATACCTTTTCACCATTGTGCGATAAAACACCACTTAAGGTTTGTAAGGAAATATTGGTGCCTAAAATGTATCTAAACAGCTTTGTGCTATGCACATTATGATTAAAATAACGATTACTGCCTTTTTGATAGCATTTACTAAGATACTCCTCACCCTTATGTCCAAATGGAGTGTGTCCCATATCATGTCCTAATGCAATTGCTTCAATCAAATCCAAATTAAGCTTTAGGGCTCTGCCTATCGTTCTTGCAATTTTTGAAACAAACTGTACATGCAGTGCTCTTCTTGTCAAATCATCATTCTTAAAAAATGAGAACACCTGTGTTTTGTCTGCATATCTATTGTAGAGAGGATTATGTATTATGCAATCTACGTCATATGAAAATTGAGGGCGTATAATATCATAACGTGGTGCTCTAAATCTTATGGCGTCCACATTTTTTGTGGCATATTTTGATAGTCTGTCATCATTTTCTAAATTAACTTCCTTTAAATATTCCTCTTCTCCTTTTGTAAATTCAAAGTACATGTATTTCCTCCTATATCTTTATAACTCTGTCAGCTCTTGCTATTGTGGATGGTCTGTGTGCAATCATAATTGTTGTTTTACCTTCCATCAAATGACTTATCGCCTCAGATACAAGTGCTTCTGATTCATTGTCAAGCGCAGAGGTTGCCTCATCTAAAATAAGAATTGGAGCATTTTTTAAAATTGCTCTTGCTATTGCTATTCTTTGTCTTTCGCCACCAGAGAGCCTATTTCCACGTTCACCAGCAATTGTATCATATCCATTTTCCAAATTAACAATAAAATCATGTGCCTGTGCCGCTTTTGCTGCCTCTATTATTTCTTCCATCGTTGAATTTTCTTTGCCATATGCAATATTTTGCGCAATGGTCATCTCATATAAATATGGTTCTTGTGGCACATATGCAATTAAATCTCTGACATTTGCAAGTGTATATTCACCAAATGCTTTTCCATCAATTGAAATCGCACCGGCCTGAGGTTCATAAAATCCAAGTAAAATCTTTAATATCGTACTCTTACCACGACCAGAGCCACCAACCAAAGCAACACATTCACCTTTGTTTATATGCATTGAAAAATCATCAAATATCTGACGTTCTTCATTATAAGCAAAATCAAGATTTTCAATTGATATATATTCATCCGATTTTGCTGCCGGTATCAAAAAGCTTTCTTTTTCTCCTGGCTGGTCGATAAATTCAAATACCCTCTTAGCATTTGCAAGGCAATTTGTCATTTCTGGCATATATCGTCCGAGCTGTAAGAAATGCCAGTTAAATGCACCATACATCGCATATACAGCTGCTATTTCTCCTATACTTACAATGCCCAAATCTAAATAGTAAACACCTATTACTAAAAACAACAGTGTACAAATAACCTCAAGAGTATAGTTTAAGCTCTGAAGCGTTGATGACATAGTATTTTGCTTGTTTACATGCTTTGTGTATTGCTTATTAATTGTTTTATAATCATTTGAAAGCTTATCTCCTGCATCAAATATCTTTATTACATCACTTGCTGCAAGTAAATTTGTAAGCTTTTCAAACAAGCTTGCATTTTCTTTTGAAATAACTGTTCCAACCTTTTTCATCGGCTTCATAAATAAGCTGTTTATAAGCAAAGCAACACAACTTAACAAAAGCATAGCAAGTGTTAGTTGCCAGCAAAGTAACATCATCGGCACAAAATATACGACAACCGAAATTGATGGTGCAACCAGTCTTCTAAACCTTGAACCAAATATGTCTCCGGCTTTGCTTGTATCAAATATCATTCTTGAAATAAAATCTGCACTGTGATTTTCCTCATAGTATGACATAGGTAATCTTACAGCTTTTGAAAATACCATTTTTTCAAGATTTGCAATACCTCTTTTCGCCTCAACATTGTATATAATTATTGCCCAGCGCCATACCAATACAGCTAATACACCTATAATCACATTTATAGCCAACTTCATCGGCAACTTTGATGCATCCTTTAGTTGAGCCATCTCGAGTATGTCTTTCAAAAGATATGAAGATATCACTCCATATACAGTCATACTAATTGTTGTTATCAAAACCACAAATAGATATAACCAAAGTCGCTTATCTAATACTTTCATCAAGCGAATAAATGTACTCTTGTTATTCATAAGCCACCTCCATATCCTTAGCCTCAGCTAAAAGCTGTTTTCCGTATAATTCAGCATATATTCCATTTTGGTTAAGAAGTTCATTGTGTGTTCCACTTTCCTTTATAACTCCGTCGCTTAATACATAAATATTATCTGCCCCGATAACTGTATTAAGTCTGTGAGCTATGATTATTACAGTTTTACCCACTGATATCCTATCAATAGCTTCCTGAATAAGTTTTTCAGTTTCAACATCAATTGCCGAGGTAGGCTCGTCTAATAAAAGTATAGGTGCATTTTTTAAAAATGCTCTTGCAATTGATATTCTTTGACGTTCTCCACCAGAAAGTCTTACTCCACGCTCGCCAACAACAGTATCATAGCCCTGTGGAAGACTCATAATAAAATCATGTATATTAGCATTTTTACATGCCTTAATAATTTCATCCATAGTAGCATTCTTTTTCCCATATGCTATATTATCTGCAATACTTTCAGGGAGCAAAAATACATTTTGTGAAACTAAAGAAAAACACTCTCTTGCTGATTTGAGATTCCATTTTTCAAAATCTTCATTAAATAATTTATATGAACCGCCATTTGCACGATAAAAGCCACAAATAAGTTTAAAGATTGTACTCTTTCCACCGCCAGAAGTACCGATAATTGCAGTCTGTGTAGCTGTTTTTGCCACAAAATCAATGCCATCCAACACATTTTCTTCCTGATTATATGAAAAGGTTACATTGCTAAATTCAATAGCATTTTCAGTATCTAAATCGCCTTTATATGTACCTGTTTTTTCAATAGGTGCTGCTAAAAGCTGATTAAGTCTTTTTACTGATACAAGACATTCCTTAAGTTCTATTATTCCCATTGGAATATTCTCTATATTACGAGATACTATATTTAGTAATACTGCAAATGCAAGCATTTCTCCCGCTGTTATACTGTCATTTAACACCTCATAAAGTGCGACAACATAGCTTATAACTATTGGCAACCACCCAATAAGTGTTTCTAACACAAATGCAAGCGAGCTTATACTTGTACGCGCCTTTTCACTCTTAAAAACCTCATCTACAACAACGCCAACGCGTTCATCCTGTTGCTTTTCAAGATTATAGCTTTTACCAACAACTATACCCTGCACGCAATCATTTATAATTGCAGTTCTTTCATCCAAAAGATTTCTTCTTAAATTTACAAGCTTTTTAACCTTGTTACTAACGATATTCGATATATAAAGCAGTATCGGATATATAATTATTGTAACAAGACTAAGCTTTACGTCCAAAGCAATCATATATATCATAACCGCAGTTATAACTATTACTGACGATATCATCATAGGAATATTTTCCGAAAATAATTTATTAAGCTCTCCTACATCTGAAATCAAACGATTCATAATTCCACCAGAGCCTTTTTCATCAAAATATGCATATTCTATATCCGGTATTCTATCAGCTATTTTCTTTTTGTACTGTGTCTGTACTCTAACGCTATAAAGTTTAAGCACAAAACCTTCTAAAAAAGTGGCAATCAATGCGATTATCGCCACAAGCACAATGGCCTTTATATAATATGTCATATTCATATTTTTTGCATCCGACATAACTTTATCAACAGCTTCGGCTACCAAATCATTACTGTATATAGTTACAGCCGCTGATACAAATGACATAATTACACCAACCAAAAATAACAGACCATTATTTACAGCTATCTTTCCAATAGTACATTTTTTCATTTTTCTCCCTTTCTTTCGTATATTACTCAAATTTTATCAAAATCCACCTTTCTAATGAATATAAAAAGGTGGATTCTAATTATTTATCACTATATAAAATATATTTATTCTTGCCTTCGCGCTTAGCCTTGTAAAGTGCACTATCCGCTTTGGCATATAATTCATCTACTGTTTTCCCATTATTAGGGTACATACTTACGCCAATACTTCCAGAAACCTTTGCTTCATTGTATTTTGCACAAAGTTCCTGTATGGTTTCTAATAGCTCCTGCGCCTTCTTGTTAACAACATCAATATCTGAAGCATTTTTCAAAAATGCAAAGAACTCATCACCACCTACACGACCTACAATATCATCATCGCGGAAGCAATTCTTTATTGCCGCAGCAAACAAAACCAAAAATTCATCACCTGTTTGATGACCGAGTGTATCATTTAGTTGTTTAAAATTATCGACATCAATCATAAACAAAATATGATTTTGATTAGCACTACGCGCAAGAACATCACCTATGCTCGCCATAGTAGCATCTCTGTTTAAAAGCATTGTCATTCGATCGGTCATTGCAGCTTTTGCAAGCTCCTGTTCCTCGCTCTTTTCTGCGTCTATATTCTTAGCAGAGAGCATTACACACAAATGTCCTGTATCAACATCCATCATAAATCGTACCTTGTTGCGAACCCAATGTGTTGTTCCATCTGGCATACGTCTCTTGTATTCAAACACCATCTGTCTTCTGCCACTTGTATAAATACCATTCAAATAGTCACTTGAAAAATTTGTATAAAATTCGAGTGCGACATTTGCATCTGCTGATATATTTTCAAGTGCAGCCTTGCAAAGTTCCTCCAATGAATAGCATTCCTGAACTGAAGTCCCATCAATATCTTGTCTTATCTGATTAATAATTCTCCAATCATCAACATCAATATATGAAACTGCATATGTATTCTCTGGAATTTCAAATAAATATTTGAGTTCCTGCTCATAGCTTTGCTTTGCAATATATTCCTTAGTTATATCCTTAGTTATACCCAAAATGCCAATAATTTCTTTATCATCATTGCGTAAAATGTATTTTGAAGTTGAGCCATATCTTGCATGACCATTTTCCTGTGTAATAGGCTCCATATAATTTAGTAAATCCTTACCTGCTTCAAGTAACTTTTTATCATCTGAAATGTATCTCTTAGCAAGCTTTTTATCTTCAAATATCTCCATATCGGTCTTACCGATAATATCTAAAACCTCATCCTTTCCAACCATCTTAACAAATGGTAGTGAAGCCGCAATGTAAACTGAATCTTCATTTTTAACAAAAATCATATCTGTAGTATTCGCAAGCATTGCATAAAAAGCAGCACCTATAACAGAATTATTTGATTTCATAAAAGTTCCCTCCATTGTTTTTGCTACAAAACACATATAAATTATATATCAATGCTCAATTCAATACAACAGGTTTTTTTCTCATTTATTAATGTTTTTTTCAGTTTTTTGTAGTATAATAATTTTATCAATTTTAGGAGGACAATGCCGATGAAAAAAATCGTTTCTTTATTTCTCATATTTACACTCCTACTTACTATGTCTGTAGGATGTAACAAAAACAAAAATACTACTAACACACCTACAAGTTCTCTTAGTGGTGAAGAAATTGCAAAGCTATTACTTGCAAATGAGCGTCTCGACTCATCAGTTCTTGGCTCAGGCACTGACATTATAGCTGCAAGAAATGCTAGAAACTATTTATTCTCAGAAGATTATAGAAACTCTATTATACAAAGGGTAAGTGCATCTTCTGGTACTTGTAGTGTTTCAGGCAATACTTATAGTTGGTCAGATTTTGGAAATTATTGTAATATAAAGGGGTTCTTTTCTTCCTATGAAGCTAACATTATAGGCAGTATAGAATCTGCTTGTTCTTTAATTGATATGGTAAAACGTGATTTACAAATCACTAATAAATGGTTAAAATCTTCTCCTACTGATACCTACCAATTTATGCTTAAGGTTGATGAGAATTCCGAAGCATTATTTGAATCAATGGATGAATGTTATATGATTTGCAAAAGATATACTAACTCTTTAGCGCAAAATGTATATGAAATGTATCAGTATGACTACGCAACTGCAAATTCATATCATTTTACATATATTAAAGACCATTCATACGAATATGTTAGTAAGATGAATAATGTTATAGATCTTTGTGTTAAAGGCGAAAAGGTTGGCGATTCTTGGACATTCTTTTATTGCGTAGACATAGCAGGCCATTGTAATTCTTCTTATGTAGTTGCAAATGGAGACATTTCTTATCTTTTCGACTATATGATTAATAATAATGCACCTAATACTACTGAACTTACAATAATTGATGGAAATATGTCAGCTGATATTTTAAAGTATAACCCTAATGGTACTTTCACAATATACCCAGGCGCATTTACAGGCATAAAGGCTTTACAAGTTACAACTACCAATGTAACAACTTCTATGGACAACCGTGATGCCGATATATTATTTAGTAATAATGTTTATACCACAGTAAACGCCGTTCCAAGCATTATACTAAGCAATGGTAATGTACTGAATGTGCAGACCCAACATGAAAATATGACATTTGAAGAATTCCAAGCTTTACAAAGCAGCATATATTATAGACACGGAAATGTCTCTGGCTCTATAGATGGATATCATTTTGAATTAATCTTCAATACTCCAACAAATGTTAGCCTAAGCGAACAGTTCAATATGTTAAATAGATACTTAACATCAAATGGTATTGCCTGCAAATATAATTATTCAAACATAGTGAATAATGCCGTTTATGCCAATGCATTTATGAAGCAATTCCTTAATAGCTATACCATTAACGAAATGCCTATTAATAATTATACTAACGCTCACAATGCTATGCTTGCTTACGAAAAACATTTTACTGAATATGCTAATTTATATGAAAGTGTTAAGAATTATGAGGTTGTAATTTTAGACAAAGAGTCTTTCCTTATTTCAAATTATAACTTTACCTCAATTCAAAGCACTAATAATGGTAACATAAGCATAGATGGCGAAAATATTACTGTAAGCGATTTATCCTTAACACTTAATAATCTCTTACTTATAGATTCTGGTACATCATACACAATAAAACTTGCCTTAGCGGCTAAGGATGAAAGCGGTAAATATGACGCTTGTCAAATTAGACCTCTTCCTTCAGAAAACATAGAATACACAAGCTATAATTCAGGAGAAAGCTTTACGCTAAAACAAAATGCTACTTTTTCACTTAATTGTTTTTTAAATCCTGGTAAATATGATTTGATAGGCTTTATATCAACCTCAAATGATATAAGAGTAAGTGAATTTTTCACTATCATTTCATCACACTCTCCTAACACAAGCTACACAGTTAATGAAAATGAATTCAAAATCAATGCTGATGGCTCTGTAACTGCATTTTGTAATTTCGATTATAACATTACAAATACTCTCGAAATCTCAGATTCATTTAGTACATATAATGATGTCTATAATCATTTCTTGTGTGTAATCGCTAATTATGGCATTGCATCTAACAACATAGAAATACAAAATGCCGACGATTCTTGGAGTACATTTAATAGCACCTCTACCGTTATGGCCTCTACTCTTAGAATGGCATACACATATACAGATAGTAATAATGAAAGCAAAACTGCTTACTATACATTAACAATTAAATAGCTTTTTATATAACAAAAGAGACCTCGTTTTGAGGTCTCTTTTTAATTTTATAATAAGCCTATACTTCTTAATATCACTACCATAACAAATATAGTAAAGATGGAGCTAATTGAGGTCCATACTACAAGCTGTCCTGCTAAGACACCATCATTATCCATTTCCTGAGCCATAATTGCACTTGATACTGCTACCGGCGAACCAAATAATGCTACTAAGGCAGGATATACCGAAGAATCAAACTCCAATAACACGGCTACAAATAATACCGCTGCCGGCACCACTACAACTCTTGCCATAGTCCCAATAACAATTTGCTTTCTTAACTCTTTAACCGCCGAAAAGTCAAACAATCCACCCAGTATTATAAGTGCTAATGGCGAGCAAATCTTTGCTACATTTCCAAGTGCAGTATATACAAACGGCAAATCTCTTGATATAGAAAATGCAAGTTCTCCGTTAGTATTAAGCGGAATAAATGAGCGTATCAAAAGTACAATCAGACCACACAAAACGCCCCAAATAAGAGGATTTTTTGCTATTGTCTTTAAGCAGCCAAACAAGGATATCTTTTTGCCATTCTCGTCTCTTTTGTACATACTAAGCGCCACTACAGCCAATATATTAAAGGTCGGAATTGAAAATGCGCTTAATACTGCTGCAATTCCAACACCTGCTACTCCACCCAAGGTTTCAGCTAATGGAATTCCTATAATGGCAAAATTAGATCTAAATACACATTGTAATATGACACCTTTTTGTTTTTCGTCCGGTATAAAGAACTTTACAAGCAAAAGTCCCATTACAAATATTACAAAAATGGCTACTTCAGAATATAAAACTACATTCCAATCAATCGCTTTAAATGATTCAATATTATAAACATTTACAAAAAGCAATACAGGTAGGCATATCCTAAAAATCAGCTTATTGCCCTTTTTAAACCATTGCTCATCCAAGAAATTTTTCTTTTTTAAAATATAGCCTAAGAATATCAATAAAATCATAGGCATAATAGCATTTACCGCAAATAAAAATGTATTCATAATTTTTCTTCTCCTTCAAAACACATTATATACAATTTTATTGCAAAACACAACAAAAAGAGGTATGTCTTGTATTTAGACATACCTCCATTATATATCAATTAATCAATTGCATATGTTATTTTTGAACTTTGAGCTCCTGCATAATTCATAGCCCATGTTCTTGCATCACTTGCACTTCTTGTTGCATAACCATAATTATTAGATGGTCTCCAACTTGTAGCGCCTGTTGAAAGACTTGATACACTGCTTGAAAGCACAGAGCCAGAATCTGTAAATGCACCTACACCCTTGTCATCTACAACCTTGCCTGAGTAGCTTCCCTTATCAAAGTAATTCTTTTCAGAATAAATGTTGCACTCTGTATATGGTGTATATCCTAAATTAAATCCATATACAAAGTTGTTATAACAATGGAAATAACCATATCGCATTAATCCTGGTGCTCTTGTGTAAACATTGTAGAAATAATTGTTACAAATAGTCATGTGTGGATATCCTGTATAAGTTCCAGAACCATCCTCGTTTGGATAGCCAAGAATTAAGCCATATTTGTGACCGCCAAAATAACAGCCTGTAACTGAAACAAAATCAGCTTTTAAGCCAACATACATATGCTTATCAACATCACTATCTGTCATAGATGTATGGCCTGTAAATGTACAGTGATCAACCCAGAAATTATTACCATCTGAAATGTACATTTGGATGTCATCATTTGCATTTATACTCGCATCATGCTTAAATGTAATATTCTTAAAGATTACATTACCAGAACTACTAATACATCTGAAATGAATATTATTTAACTGTGCTTTACCAAATGCACCAACAAATGTCTTGTTCTTTCCTACATTTACCTTTGTAAGACTTGATGCTGAAATGTTGCTGTTAATAACAATTGTATATGGTGTTGAGCCAGATGCATATGATTGTAATTGACTTAATGATGTCACATATACAACATCGCCTAAAACACCACCTGTTACAGAAGCCTTTTCTTTATTACTCATATTAAGAGAATAGCCTGCAAAGCCTTCTGCACCATATGAATTAAATCTAAAGTTCTGTGCCGAACTGCCTGAATATGTATTTAATACATATTTTCCGCTTGATAATGTAAGTGCTAAGTTTGTATTAGCATAATTTACAACCTTATAATTTAGATTATCGCCATTGCAATCTGTCTTTGTGGCAACAATCTTCCAGTATTGAGCGCTACCACTTGGTGATGATGTTGTAACAACACTTGCACCACTTGATGCACTATTATTTGCTGGTGCAAGCACCTGACCATTTGACGCATTTACAATCTTATAATAATCGCTACCTGATTTTACAAGTTTCCATCTGTTAGCAGTTGAGCTTGTTGTACTTGATACAACAGATGAACTGCTAACACTTACAAATGCACCATCGCTTGTGCTTACAAATGTCATAAGCTGATCTGGATATCCATCAGCATCAATAGCACTGCTAATTGAACTGCTTGATGAACCACTTGAGCTTGATCCACTTGATGAGCTACCAGAGCCTGAAGAGCTTCCATAGCTGTCTACCTGTATTTTATAAATATTAATTCCACTATTCGATGAGTAAATATATACATATCCTGATGAACCTGAGTATGAATATGTACCTGTCGCAGCTGTTGTCCCTGCTGTAATTGTTCCAAGTTTATTTCCTGAAGAATCCGCTACTACTAATGTTCTTGAAGAGCTTCCTGAACTCTTACAAGTAACCTTAATTGTATCTGTTCCTGTAACTGGAACCTTTACTGCACGATAACTTGTACTTCCACTTCCGCCAAGTGCTAATGCATATGTGTATGAAACATTATCCACTGTTTGGCTGTTTGAAACAACTGACATCGTCTTTGAACTTGTAGCTACTAATGTTAAATTATTAATTGTTTTTGAAGATGAAATTGTTCCTAAGCTCTTAAAATCTGTATCTGACATATTCCAAGATGTTGATGAGCCAGTACTTGATGTAGTAGTTGATGAGCTACTTGAGCTACTTGAACTACTTGAACTACTTGAGCTTGATGAACTACTTGAGCTGCTTGAACTACTTGAACCATAGCTGTCAACCTGAACCTTGTATAAATTAATTCCGCTATTTGATGAATAAATATATACATATCCAGACGAACCAGAATATGAATACGAGCCTGTTGCTGCTGTTGTTCCTGCTGTAATTGTTCCAAGCTTCTTACCAGAAGCATCCGCTACAACCAATGTTCTTGCAGAGCTTCCCGAACTCTTACAAGTAACCTTAATTGTATCTGTTCCTGTAACCGGAACCTTTACTGCACGATAACTTGTACTTCCACTTCCACCAAGCGACAACGCATAAGAGTAAGTTGTGCCGTCTACTGTTTGACTATTAGAAACAACTGACATTTTCTTTGAACTTGTAGCTACTAATGTCAAATTATTCACTGTAGTCGAGGATGAAATTGTCCCTAAGCTTCTAAAACCAGCATCAGAAAAATTCCAGGATGTTGATGTCCCAGTATTTGATGCTACTGCTTTGCCCATAAATGCATTTGAAATCAATACACATGCGACAATTGCAAGTGATATCAATACCTTTGTTCCTTTTTTCACTGTAAAACCTCCAAAAAATTATATATTTGTTGCGCAACACAATAATTATATAAATTTTTTAGAATTATTTCCACTTTTTTATATTGTATTTACCTTAATTTACTACTTATTTTTATAGAACTCGTTGTCGAATTTAATATTTTTTTAGGTGGTCATTTCTATTGTTCTAATTTTACAACTATTACCGGGCGTACACATATATGATTATACCATATAGAATTGCCACCTGTTTGTATTTTACCACTGCCAAGTACTGTCTGTGCATTATACAATGCTGCAGGTTGTGAACGTAACCACCAAATAACTGCCTTATCAGCAGTTAGATAATCATCTTTAGAAGCAGCATATTCTGTACAATATGCACTCGCTCCTGTTGTAGTATTACCAACGTGCAATTTTGCTTTTACCTCTTTTTCATTTAATAGAAACACAAAATCATTTGTGTCACCACCTCTTGAATTCGTCAATGTATTTTCCAATATAATATCTGCACCTTTTGGGAAAGCACTATTGTAGAAGGTATCGTTAAGCCATTTTCTTATCGTAGAACCTTTCCAAGTATCGCTATTAGACTCATCAAATGCAATAGCATCAATGCATTTTTCTGTTATAAGCATAGCACTTTTATCGTTTACACTAATTACACGCCATTCAATAACTTCTCTTCCGTTATCTAAATTATTATCCTGTTCATATAAACCAAATTTAACGATATTACCTAAAACAGCGTCTTCTTTTTTTATAATATCATATGCTGATTCTTTATTTTCTTCGGTTGGTTCAACTTTAGTCTCATCGTTATTGAATTCGGTTTTGTTGCTATTAGGTCTTTTATTATTTTCATTATTATCTTCATTTTTTACGCTACAACCACAAAGCATTCCTGCTGTCAATGAAGCAATCAATATTAGGCATATAATTTTTTTTGCATTATTCTTTTTCATATCATGTACCTCACATTCTTTATATTATCACTTATGATATGGTTCCCCATTACTTATTCTAAAGGCTCTATAAATCTGTTCTAATAAGATAACTCTCATCATCTGATGTGGAAATGTCATCTTTGAAAAGCTTAGTTTATAATCAGCTCTTTTCATAACATTTTCACTAAGGCCTAATGAACCACCTATAATCAATACTATATTACTATTTCCCATTAGCGCCAAGTCATCTATTTTCTTAGAAAGTTCTACTGAATCTAACATTTTTCCTTCTATAGCAAGCGCTATAACATAAGCACCTTCTGGTATATTCGATAGTATTCTTTCTCCTTCTTTATCTTTAATTGCATTTGCCTGAGCTTCTGATGGGGCCTCTACTGTCTTTTCATCTGCTACTTCAATTATATTTAATTTGCAATATCTAGAAAGGCGTTTTGTATATTCGTCAATTGCCATATTCCAGTATTTTTCTTTTATTTTCCCAACTGTTATTAATGTTATCTTCATATTTTTCATCCTTTAAAATATGGCAACGAGGTTAATCGTTGCCATTTAAATTAATGTGTCATCATATATTCATAAAAATCTTCTATCGGCATTGGTTTTGCATAAAAATAGCCCTGTGCGATATCACACCCCATACTCTTAAGCATATTTACCTGTTCTATTGTTTCAACGCCTTCACATACAACCTTCGAATCAAGACCATGTGCAAGCTCAATAATCTTACCGATAATATATTTACTTCTTTCTGAATTTTCTGTTTGAACCAAGAAAATACGGTCAATCTTTAATACATCAAAGCTTACATCTTTTAAAAGGTTAAGCGATGAATAACCACTTCCAAAGTCATCGATTGCAATCGAAAATCCTACTCTTCTTAATTTATTGATTAAACCAACTATCTCAACCGACATATCTTCAAATACATATTCTGTAAGCTCTAACTCTATGTATCCTGTAGGTACATTATAGCTATCTACAATTTCTTTAATCTCATTTACATAGTACGGCTTTGAAAGATTGTTTCTTGATTGATTAACAGATATCGGTACAATTCTCTTGTCTTCATTCACTAATTTTTGAATGTATTCACAAATTTGTGTCAATACATATTTATCAACTTCTGTAACGAATCCATTCTTTTCAAATAATGGTATAAATTCACCTGGTGAAACAAAGCCTAGTTCCTTAGATATCCATCTTATTAATGCCTCGCCGCCTATTACCTTTCCAGTTGCAAAATCAACCTTAGGTTGAATATATACCTTAAATTCATTATTTGCCAACGCCTTTTCCATAAGCACTGTCATACTTTGGTTCTTTTCTAACTTTACAGCATAATTCTGATCAAAGGCTGCAACCTTACCAATCTTCGATTCTCTAATATTTTTTAAGGCTATCTCAGCTTTATCAAGCATTAACTGAAGGTCATCGTCTTCTTCTTTAAAGCAGACACCGCAGTTACAAACAAGCTTTATTTTTTCATCATTTGACAGCACTATATCTAACGTTGCCAAATATGAGTTAAGTACATATAGCAAGGTATTTTTATCAATGTATCTTATACAAAATACAAATTTATCTGCAACCTCTCTTGCATAACAGCCGTCATCCTGTACGATATCGCCAATCTTACTCATTACGTTTCTTAGGATTTCATTACCTTTTTCAATTCCGTACATATCATTTATGTATCGGAAATTTTTAATATTAACGTAGCCTATGGCACAATTTTTCTTTAAAACATCATTTTCAATGATGTATGTTTTAAATCTATTCATATTCCAACCACCTGTTATGTGGTCTACATACGCCATTTGTTTTACTTTATTTCGCTTAATATTAAGTTTTGAAATGATAAACATTTCTATCAAAAGACCTATAATAAGCACAAAGATAAGAGCATACACAACCTTTTCATTGGATATACCATCAATCTTTAGCATTATATTACTGTCTTCTAATAGAAATGTTTTCATAATTTATTGTCCTTTTATATTATTTTTCCTTTAAGTATTCATCAATACCCTTAGCTGCCGCTTTACCAGCACCCATAGCTAAGATAACTGTAGCCGCACCTGTTACTGCATCGCCGCCGGCAAATACACCTTCTTTTGATGTTCTACCAAATTCTTCATCTGCCACGATACATTTCCACTTGTTAATCTCTAAACCTTCTGTTGTAGAAGAAATGAGTGGGTTAGGTGATGTACCAAGTGACATAATAACTGTATCTACATCGATTGTAAATTCTGAACCTGGAACTTCAACTGGTCTTCTTCTGCCAGATGCATCAGGCTCGCCAAGTTCCATCTTAATACATTTAATGCCGCTTACCCAGCCTTCTTCATTTACTAAGATTTCTACTGGATTAGTTAAAAGGTCAAAGATAATTCCTTCTTCTTTAGCATGATGTACTTCTTCAACTCTGGCTGGCAATTCTTCTTCGCTTCTTCTATACACGATGTGAACCTCAGCGCCAAGTCTTAATGCTGTTCTTGCAGCATCCATAGCAACGTTACCGCCACCAACAACTGCAACCTTCTTACCACCAATAATTGGTGTATCATATGATTCATCAAATGCTTTCATAAGGTTATTTCTTGTTAAATATTCGTTAGCTGAGAATACGCCATTAGCATTTTCGCCAGGAATACCCATAAACTTAGGAAGACCTGCACCAGAACCGATAAATACAGCATCAAAGCCTTCTTCTGTTAGTAATTCGTCAATGGTTGTTGACTTACCAATAATTACGTTAGTCTCAATCTTAACACCAAGACTCTTTACGTTTTCAATTTCTGACTTAACAACTGTTTCCTTTGGTAAACGGAATTCAGGAATACCATATACTAATACGCCACCTGCTTCATGTAAAGCTTCAAAAATTGTTACTTCATAGCCCATCTTTGCAAGATCACCAGCACATGTTAAACCTGCAGGACCGGAACCAATAACTGCTACCTTCTTACCATTTGTAGACTCTGGCTTAACTGGTAAAATCTTGTTTTCTCTTGCATAATCTGCAACAAATCTTTCAAGCTTACCAATTGATACTGGTTCACCCTTAATACCACGAATACATTTACCTTCACATTGTGATTCCTGTGGACATACACGACCACATACTGCAGGTAATGCTGATGATTCGCTAATTACGCCATATGCGCCTTCAACATCTCCTGTTTTTACTTTTGCAATAAAGCCTGGAATATCAATTGATACTGGACATCCCTTTACACATTGTGCATTTTTACATCCAATACATCTGTTAGCTTCTTCCATAGCTTCTTCCATATTGTAACCTAAACATACTTCATCAAAATTAGTTGCTCTAACCTTTGGCTCCTGTTCTCTTACAGGTACTTTCTTTAATACGTCCATTATTTGTCACCTCCGCAACCACAACCACCGTGGTGATGTGTATCTCCTTCTCTTAACTTAAGAATAGCTCTGCCTTCCTCTGTCTTATACATTTGTTGTCTCTTCATAGCTTCGTCGAAGTTAACTAAATGTCCGTCAAATTCAGGGCCATCAACACATGCGAATTTAACCTCGTTACCAACTGTAACACGACATGCACCGCACATACCTGTACCATCAACCATAATAGGATTTAAGCTTACGATTGTTGGAAGTCCAAGTTCCTTTGTTAAAATACAGACAAACTTCATCATAATCATAGGTCCGATTGCTACACACACATCGTATTTCTTACCTTGATTATTAACTAAATCCTTGATTACATCTGTAACCATACCTTTTCTTTCATAGCTTCCATCGTCTGTTGTAACATAAAGATTACCAGCAACAGCTCTCATTTCATCTTCAAGAATTAATAAATCTTTGTTCTTTGCACCAATGATAACATCAACATCTACTCCATGCTCATGTAACCATTTAACCTGTGGATATACTGGTGCTGTACCAACACCACCTGCTACAAATAACATCTTCTTGTTCTTTAATTCTTCAATATCTTCATTAACAAATTCAGAAGCACATCCTAAAGGACCTGTAAAGTCTCTAAATGAATCTCCTGCCTGTAATGTAGCCATCTTTTCTGTTGAAGCACCAACAATCTGCAATACGATTGTCACGGTACCTTCTTCGCGATTATAATCGCAAATTGTGAGTGGGATTCTTTCTCCCTTTTCATCCATCTTAGCGATGATGAATTGTCCTGGTTGGCATGACTTTGCTACTCTTTCAGCCTTTACGTCCATCAAGTAAATCTTGTCAGCCAATTTTCTTGCCTTTAAAATTTGATACATATTTACCTCCGTATTTTTATTTGTTATTCTTGAATTTTATATAAACCATTACTTAGTGTAACAGTAAACACTTCCGCTGTTCTTGTATCAACGCCATACATATATGTCTGTCTTTGTCCATCAAGCTCATACCATATAATATAAAGCGTATGTTCACCTATTGTTTTCTTGGTTCTATAAACAAAATTAACTTCTTTTCCTGCTTGTGTTTCGTTACCTCCATTTTTAAGGATGCCCTTTTCAATGAGATCACTCTTTAGCATATTAACCGCCTGTGAGTATGTATACTTTGCTGGAAGTTCAAGTATATACGCTCTTGTTGAAACAACACTTGTAAGATCATATCTGTTCTTAACTATTACAGATAAAATGTGCTGTCCATTTTTCATTTCAATCTTTTCTTCAGGGTCATATTCCACAAAGTCATCTGTTAAAGTGTTATGAGCCACACTATCCCAAATGTAATAAGCCTTTCCACCCTCTGGTATATTGCCTACCTCTATTGTTTTTTCAGATGTATACTGTCCACTTGCTACTGAAATTACTGGTGCGCTTGGTCTTTCATAGTTTATGAAATATGTAAGACCTATAACATCACTTGTAACACCAATGTTATTAATCGCTATAACCTTAACCTCATGGCTGCCTTCTTCAAGCAATAATGCTCCTGTAAGCTCATTACTAAGCGCTGTTGGAATCGTTCCATCCATAGTATAATATATTTTTGTTCCTATGTCACTTGTAAATTCCAATGAAATATTTTCCGAATATGAACCAGCTTCTATATTAACTACCGGTGTATTAACCATATATTTTGCAAGTCTTGCATATCCGTCCTTCGCCTTATACTTTGACATAAGTTCGTTAAGCTTAACACCATTTCCAGAAGCATAATATACTTCTGCTAATGAATCCAACGCCTCTACATAATTCGGATCAAGTACAAGAACCTTGTTAAGAGTCTCTATAGCCTTATTAACATCGCCACTATCATAATAACAATCGTATAAACACATATTTAATACAATAAGTTGATCCACTTCTTTTGCATTAGTAAGGCTTATTGCTTTTTCAAAATATGGTATTGAATCAGCATAATTTTTCTCATTATACAAAGAAACTGCTTTATTATAATTAAAATCATATGAATCTTCATATAAAGATTTTACCATAGATAAAAGTATCATTACTACAGCAACAAATGCTACCGTAAGTACTATGGCTATAACATAATTTGATTTACCTTTTTTTCTCTTTCTTCTAACCTTAACGCTGTCAAAATCATCCGAAAGATCCATGTCAACTACATCTTCATACTCTTCTATGTAATCTTCGTCATCTTCATCGATAAGCTCAATCTCTGTGTCTGTGAAACTTTCAGTCTTTGCAATTGATTTTAACTCTTTTTTATCAAGTTCTGTAGTGATATCAATATATTCAAGGACTACTGTTTCTTCCGTAGACACATCCTCTTCTTCGACAAATGTTCCACAAGATTCACATTTTATCTGGCCTGCATATAAAACGCGTCCACATTTTTTACATCTCATACTAATCTCCATTTCTGAGCGTGCATTCACACTAAGCTCTTATTATTAGGAATTTTGCATTATCTTTTCGTTTGCAAACATTTTTCCAATAATAAATGTAATTATGATTGCTAATAAATATATACTAACAAGAGTAGCTGCTAACTGTCCTCCTGTAATAGTCTGTTCAAATATCGCCTTTAGAGCTGTAGGTCCATTGCAAATCGGAATAAGGTACTGTACTATACCTGTCTTTGCACTACCATACATAGTTGTTATTCCACCAAATATAACTATGAAATATAATGGCAATACATATGAATTGGCTTCCTTAATTGTCTTAGCAAATACCGCAACAAGTGCTACCATTGCTACATAAAGGAATACCATACCGATTACAAGTGCTGTAATCTGTAAGAACTGCTCAACGGTAAAGTTTATAGCTAAGCCTTCAAATGCACTTGCATCTCCATCACCTAACATATTCTTTACTAATACCGGGAAGCCGACTACCATTGTGATTACATATATTGCAGCTGAAATTATTGATAAAATAATCAATGCTACAATCTTACCTGTAGCTATATTAACTCTTCTTACAGGAGTTATAAGAAGTGCTGTCATAGTACCTCTTTCTTTTTCTCCGGTAAATACATCAACACCCAAACTCATGGCTGTTGAAAACAGTAAAATAGATACCATATAAGGTATAATTGCACCAAGCATCTTGCCTGTCGCCTTCTCTGAATAATACAACTGCGACTGTTCATTTTTCATATCTACTGTAAAAATTGTAATTTTATTCAAATCAGTGATACGCTCTGTAAGCAAAACCTGTCTATATTGCTCAAGTAAAGCTGTATATTTAGCTCTTGCTGATGAAGAATAATCCTCTGATGGATTGTAATATGTATAAACATCAGGTATCACACTGCCATCAGCTTTGTTAATTCCTTCTGCAAAATTATCAGGAAATTCAATTATTAAATCAACATTGCCTTCCTTTATATCTTCCTTATAAGTCTCAAGCTTATCCTTATTCTCAAGCAAAGTAACGCTATCGTTAAGAGTTTCAGTAATAGCAACAAACTCCTTAGGTGCATTTATCATAAATACAATAGACTGATGCTCTTCTACTTCCTTCTCAGCATTCGATATCATCATAAACATCAAGGCATATACACCAATCAATATTATTATTGGTAATATAAACATTGAAAAAATCATTTTCTTATCTTTAAAAATTCTTGTAAGTTCTTTAATACAGATAATTTTAACTGTGCTCATTATACTTCCTCCGAAACATTATTCTTATAATATTCAAAAAATGCATCCTCTAAATCTGCTGCGTTAGTTTCTTTGAGTATCTCTTCTAAAGTACCCTCAGTAACCTTTTTGCCATTAATAATAATTGCGATTCTGTCGCAAAGCTTTTGCGCCTCAGACATAATATGAGTTGAAATAAGCACTAATTTACCTTCATTCTTCATCTTAATAAGATAATCTGTAACAAGTCTTGCTGTTATAATATCAAGACCATTAGTAGGTTCATCAAAAATAAGTATATCAGGATTATGTACTAAAGACACTGCAATAGCAGCCTTTTGTTTCATACCTGTTGATAATTCTGAAA
Organism: Lachnospira sp.; assembly: GCA_015057605.1. Lineage (GTDB taxonomy): Bacteria > Bacillota > Clostridia > Lachnospirales > Lachnospiraceae > SIG291. The sequence continues at coordinate 107,440 of SVDX01000002.1, forward strand.
CCTTCTTTTCTTCAAAATCCTTAATTCCAAAATATTCAAAAAGCTCAACTCTTCTTTCATCAATAACCTTTTGCTCAATTCCATGTAGCTTGCCAAAAAAATCAAACAAATACTTTGGTGTAAATTGTGGATCAAGCTTTATATCGTTAGTTAAAAAGCCAATCTTACCTCTTACATTCTTAGAGTCCTTAACCGTATCAAAGCCTTCTACAACAACTTCACCTTCTGTAGGTCTAAGTATCGTCGATATACATCTAAGTGTTGTTGTCTTGCCTGCACCATTAGGTCCTAACAATCCAAATATCTCACCTTTTTTTGCCTCAAAGCTTACACCATCAACAGCAACCTTAATATTACTCTTTGACTTAAGTTCAGCCATCTGCTTTTTGTTAAGCTTGTATATCTTGGTTAAATTATTAATCTGAATCATCACATACTCCTCCACTTTTTAGTTTACCTATATATAATACCATTTTGAGAATTTTGTGTCAATTTACTTGTGTAATTTTATAATAAATTGTATAATAAATATATGTTTTAAAACGGAGGACAATAATATGAAGATTTACAAGGTTTTTCCTAATGGAGCCAACAAAGTACTTACATTAAGCTACGACGATGGCAAGCATGCTGACAGACATTTAGTTAGCATGTTAAATGAATATGGTATCAAGGCGACCTTCAACCTTAATCCGGGTATGGAGGGCGATGAAAATAGAATCCCAATCAAAGAATGGCCAGCACTATATGAAGGTCATGAAGTTGCATGTCATACACGTACTCATCCTACTATTGACCGTTGCCCTACTTTAGAGGTAATTGACGAGGTTCTATCTGACAAAATAGCTCTTGAGCAGATTTTCAAACGTCCAATAAGAGGTCTTGCCTACCCTAACGGTTCGTACAGCACAAGAATTGAACGTATTTTAGAGGATATCGGCATCAAGCACGCAAGAATAGTTGGCGACTACTATGGCGAGGTTATGGTAGCTAAGCAGACAAAGGAAGCATCCGGTTATGCAGTTGTTGGTGATACACACGGCTTTGCCTTCCCTACTAACTATCTTGAATGGAAAGCGACTTGCCACCACAATCACAATTTATTAGGTTTTGCAAATGATTTTGTTAACCTTAACAAAAAACAGCATTTATTCTTAATGTATGTATGGGGTCACAGCTATGAATTTGACAGAGATAACAATTGGGATATGATGGAAGAATTCTGTAAGACAGTTTCTAACCGCGAAGATATCTGGTACGCTACTAATATTGAAATCGTTGACTATATGGAAGCCTTTGACAGACTTCAGTTTTCAGCAGATTTAAGCTTTGTATATAACCCTTCTGTTATGTCAGTATGGTTATTAATTGATGATAAGCGTGTTGTTGAAGTACCTGGTGGTGCTACAGTTGAGTTAAGTGAATAGATTTTTGTAATACAAAACCAGCGATTTAAGTCGCTGGTTTTTATGTATTTTTAGTTATTCGCTTTCACCGCTATACTTACAGGTGCATCTTACTCTTGGTTTTGTATATCAAGCTCAGTAAGTACATATTTTGTTCCGTTGTATGTGGCAACGCACCTATATGTACAATATAATTCGCCATCTAATTTAAATTTATCAATTTCAAATACAATCTCACTATCACTTGATGAGATGATTCTAAAGCTTCCTATATTCAGCGCATAATCCGGATTTTGTTCAGGTATTGGCATATATAAATAACCATTATTATCGGTAAATAAATTTTCCACTCCGTTATAGTAAGGAGTAATTTTATTTAATACTTCATCTGAAATATATTCTCTTATATGCGCATTAACTTCGTCTACACTATTACAGCATTCAATTTGTACAACTGTTGATGTCCATGTTATCCCTTGGCTTTGCATATAATCATCACTCAAAATAACAGGGGAATAAGCACAATTTATTCCAAATTGTTCATAGCATGACATAGAACCCACCAATCGTAATACAATTTGACTATACTTTATATCTTCCAAAATTGTTGAATTTCCAGATAAAGTGATATTTTGCTCATCCAACAGAATATAACCAAAACATCTATAATATGTATCCGGATTAGCATCTATTACTACCGTGCCCGTTAAACTTTCACAGTCATCAAATGTTCCATTCATCGACTTTACCGTAGAAGGGATTCTAGGCGCTGTCACCATATTATAACAATGTTGAAATGTATAATCCATATCAACTACTGGATAACCTAAGATTTCACTTTCAATTTCTTCATAACTTGTTTTTGACCTATCCTTTACTACAACTTGCCATCCAAATCCTTCCGCATAACGATACTCATAATCCTTTGTAAAATAGATATCTCCTGTTTCTGCTTTATCGCAAATAAAGTTTCCTGCAACTAAAGTTTCTCCTGTTGATTTTCTGTAGTATGTACAACCCTCTGGTATTGAAAAGCCATCTATTCTTTCAATATCAGTTATAACATAATTGCTTCCATTGTATGTAAGCGTTATTACCTCAACAGAATCCACAATTCCTCCATACATCATTTTAGTAACTTCAAATACAATTTCATTATCAGAAGCAGACACAACTAAAACACTATCTTCAGACCAAAAATATCCTTCATCTCTACTCATTGCCATATATAGATTGCCATCATAAACAAATAAATTTTCAACCCCATTATATACAGGTGTAATAGTATTTAAAATATTTTCAGAAAAATATTTATTAATATCTGCAGTAACCTCGTCTACATTTTTACAACAATCTATTTTACATGCAAACTCCGCCCAATTAAAACCTTGACTCTTCATATAACTTATTAATTCTTCCGAATAGTTTATTTCCCAGTTACAGCACACACCATATATATAATAGTTTGAATACTTATCAAGCATTCTTTTTGCAATAGCCTCAGCTTTTGTATCACTTGTATCTTTCAAATCTGATAATTTACTAGAGGCTCCTGATAAGATTATATTTTGTTCATCAATACAAGTACCTCCAAAACATCCGTCATAGCTGTCAGGATTAGCATCAATTGTCACTGTACCTGTTAAGCTTTCACAGCCATAAAATGTTCTATTCATTGACTTTACAGTAAAAGGTATTTTAGGTGCTGTAACCATATTTACACAACCTTCAAATGTACTATCCATATTAACTACTGGAAGATATGAAATTTCACTTTTTATTTCTTCATAACTTGTTTTTGTCTTGTCCTTTACCGAAACACTCCAAGTATTTCCATAATGTGTATACACATAGTCATTAGTATGATGTTCATATCCATGCATTAAACCAACTGTAGGATTTTCTACTCTTTCTTCTGTCGGTTTTTCTATTCTTCCTGAACTTGACTCCTCTGTCGCCTTTGTCTGTGCCTCTTCTTTATTGTATCCAATCTTTCGAAGCGCCTCTTTTACTGTATTTGTATTTAGTGCAAATATCAACAAACATGCCGCCAAAGCTACAACAAATACACCAGTCAAAGCCTTTTTCATCTTTGACTTTGCTCTGAATATATTAGAGCTTACAGTGTTTTCTGCTATGTCAAGTTCTTTTGCGATGTCCTTTTGCTTCATATCATTGTAATAATAACCTACTACGCAGTTTTTCTCATCTTCTGTAAGCTCAGTATTGATTACTTCTCTAACCTTATCTTGTTTTTCCTTGCTTAAAACCACTTCTTCTGGAAGCATGTTGTTGTCATCTGCAAGGTCGTTAAAGCTTTCATCCTCACCTAATAGCACATATTTTCCATTCTTTCTTAAAAAATCATATGTTCTTCTCTTAGCAATTGTAGCGGCCCAATTCAAAAAGTCATCCGTTTCATTAAGCTTTGAAATGTTCTTGCTTATATCAAAATAAGCATCCTGCATTATGTCCTGAATTACATCTTCATTCTTGTAATCACTATTTAATGTGTTAGCAATACATACATATATGTAGCCCTTCGACTCTTCATATATGGTTGAAAATGCATCCTCATTACCTTTTTTATAATTTTCTAGTGCTTCTCTTAATTCATTTGTTAGCTTCATTTTACATTTCTACCTTTCTTAAAACAATTCGACTTTTTTTAGTGTACATTATGCCATCAATAATATCTCCAAACACCTCTATGCACTGGCCTTTATTTATAAACACATTATCTTTTACGGACTGATATCCCTTTGATATTACTTTGTATTTTTCATTCAGACTCTGTACTTCATATATGCAAAAGTCACCTTTTATAATCGGATTTGAAATAATTACTCCAACTATTTTTTTCATATTAGACCTCTTTTCTTAAGGTTTCTAATAATATAGTCGTAGCATGTTCAAAAAAGCTTGCAAAAATATTTTAATATTTTTATATAATTAATGTCAACAAAAACCAGCGATTATTAAACCGCTGGTTTTATGTAATTTAGTTATTCACTTTTTATGATTTCGAGTATGGTATATTCACATTCATATAGCGCTACTCCATCAGAAAATTCTGTTACTACAAAGCTTTCACCTACTGTTTTTCCTATTGCAGCTGTCAAATCCGTCCAGAGAGATATACTATCAATATTCACTACAAACTCTTTATCTTCCTTATCAACCCATTCCTCTTCATTTTCACTAATATACCTCATTCTACAAGATACTTTAATTACATCCCCATATTCTAATACATTCTTATTAGCTTCAATTTTATCAGTTGTTAACTTTATATCAGCTAACTTCTCAGATTCTCCTTTTATTGTTAGGTTTTGTCTCGAAAAATCAAGTCCATAAAAACATTCATTATAAATAATCGGATTTGAATCTATTACTACTGTTCCTGTAAGATTAGTACAACCTGCAAATGTTCTATATAAGCATACAACCGTACTTGGTATAACCGACGCTGACTCAATACTAGTACAGCCTTCAAAGGTTCTCTCTAAATTCGCAACATCAGGGATATTTGGTGCTTTTATTAAGCTTGTACAACCCGCAAATGTTCCCTTTAATCTAATAACTTCATCACCAAATGATGGTGCTTCTTTCATGTTAGTACAGCCTGCAAATGTTCCGCTTAAGTCAATACTCCCAATAATACCGATAATGTCTTCATATTTTTCTTTTGTAATATCTTTAACCTTTACTGTCCAAACACCATACTCTATGAGCGTTGCTTCAGCCTCACATGTATATTCATAATCCCTTGTAATAATTTTATCACCCGTATAATCATTTGCAAACTCATATGATGGATAAAAAATAAAATCACCATCATACACTGTAGTTTTATCCTCTGATTCATCATAGAATCCAATAACCTCTGGTACTACAATTGAATATGCTCCTGTGTCTTTTATTTCAGAAAGAAGTGTTGAGGAACCTGATAAATTAATCTTTTGCGCTACTATTCTTACTCCTTTAAAACAGTCTTCATAATTATCTGGCGATGCATTTATAATAATATCTCCTGTTAGACTAGTGCAGCCTGCAAATGTTGCATTCATAGATGTAACTGATTCCGGTATTACTGGTGCTTTTACTAAACTTGTGCAACCTTCAAATGTTGATGGCAAACCCTCAACTAATTTTGGTATTGCCGGTGCTTCTACTAAACTTGTACAGCCATAAAATGTACTATTTAGTCGTGTAATCAATTCTGGTATTACTGGCGCTTTTACCAAACTTGTGCAACCATAAAATGTCCAATCCAAACCTAATTCTACAACTGATTTTGGTATTACTGGCGCTTCTACCAAACTTGTGCAACCTTCAAATGCTGAAGCCAGATTATCAACTGACTCTGGTATTACTGGTGCTTCTACCAAACTTGTGCAACCTCGAAATGCTCCACCCATATTTGTAACCGATTTTGGTATTACTGGTGCTTCTACCAAACTTGTACAGCCAGAAAATGTTCCACCCAATCCTTCAACTAATTCCGGTATTACTGGTGCTTTTACTAAGCTTTCGCAGCCTTCAAATGTATCATACAGATTTATAATCGTTTTTGGTAGTTCTGGCGCTTTTACCAAACTTTTACAGCCTGAAAATGTATATGACATATCTGTAACCGTTTCTGGTATTACTGGTGCTTCTACCAAACTCTTACAGCCTGAAAATGTATATGACATATCTGTAACCGTTTCTGGTATTACCGGTGCTTCTACCAAACTTGTACAACCTTGAAATGTAGCAGACATATTCGTAACTGTATCCGGTATTACTGGTGCCTTAATAAGCTGAGTACAATCTGCAAAAGTACTTGCCATCGACACAAGTGGTTCACCTGCTATAGTAGGCATTATTGCTTCATATTCTCGCTTATTAGTATTATCAACTTTTAATTTCCAAATACCTTCTGTTCGAATATACATGTAATCTGCTGTCAATAAATAGTCTCCATCTGAAAGCGTTTTTAAAAACTTTTCGCCTGCTAGATATGTTTTATTAGTTTTTGCAGAATGATACTGGCAGCCTTCTGGTATTATCTCCTTACCAAACTCCTCTACCACACTTGGTTCTTCTACCTCGCTTGCTTGTTCACTTGACTCCTCTGTCGCCTTTGTCTGGGCCTCTTCTTTATTGTAGCCAATCTTACGAAGTGCCTCTTTTACTGCATTCGTATTTAACGCAAATATCAACAGACACGCCGCTAACGCTACAACAAATACGCCACTCAAAGCCTTTTTCATCTTAGACTTTGCTCTAAAAATGTTTGATTTCACTGTATTTTCAGGCATATCAAGCTCTTTTGCTATGTCCTTTTGTTTCATGTCATTGTAATAGAAGCCTACAACACAGTTCTTCTCATCCTCTGTAAGCTCTGTGTTGATTACTTCTCTTACCTTTTCTTGTTTTTCCTTACTTAATACTACTTCTTCTGGAAGCATGTTGTTATCCGAAAGATCATCGAAGCTTTCATCTTCACCTAATAATACATATTTGCCAGCTTTCTTTAAAGCACGATATGCTTTTCTTGTTGATATTGTCTTTGCCCATGGTAAAAAGCTTTCAACATTTTCTAAACCTTTAAGATTCTTGCTAATTTCAAGATATGTATCCTGCATAACATCATTTATCATATCTTCGTCATTCTTTAAAATGCTTTTAAGATTAGCATAAATGTATCTGTTAGATTCTTCGTATATAATAGAAAATGCATTTTCATCGCCTTGTAAATAATTTTCAATTGCCACCTTTAATGTTTCGTTCATTTGTTTACCTACTTTCTTATCCTTATATTACTTGTTTTTGAATAAATTGTATCACCTATGATTTCACCAGTTATTGTAATTATCTGTCCTTTGTTTACAAATATCCTATCCTTAACTGCCTGATAATCCTTCGATACTACTTTGTATCTTTTGTTATTCATTTCTATCTCATATATACAATTATCATCTTGTATTATAGGAATATCAACAACTTTTCCACTCATTACCTCCATATACTGTACCTCCTTTTTTATCCGTACACTAAATAGAGTCTCCAAATATATAAAAGGTTGCAACTTTTTTCATTTTTTATCATTTTTATTATTATAACACGAGAAAATGCCTTTGACCATATAGTAGGTCAAAGGCATTTTTAGGATTTATAAATTAGTTTATCTCAATATCAGCTATAATATAATCTTCGCCATTCTTTGTAAGCGTAAATGTATATACAGCCCTATATGCATCATCCGTAGGCACTAATTCATCAACTTTAAATATAATTTCATTATCATTAGATGATATGATTGAAATACTATCATAATCAAAATAAGAGTAATCTCCTTCTCTCATAGGCGCCATATATAATGCCCCATCATAAATAAATACTGTGTTTTCAGGATTATAAATCGGAGAAAATTCATTTAACACCTCTTCTGAAAAGTATTTTTTCCAATGTGCAATAAGTTCCTCTAAATTCTTACAACAATTGATTTTATAATGACCATAATAACAGCCAAACTTATTATATATATTGTCCTATTTCACCATAGTCGTTGTCATACTTATCATAGTCACAAACTATACCATCTATTCTGTATATCTGAAACATCCTTACCATACGTTTTTCTTCGCTATCAGCCGTTGCCTTTAATTCTGCCAGTTTATTCGAAGCTCCTGATAAGGTTATATTTTGTTTTTCTAAGAAAATATATTCAAAGCAATTTATGTAATAATCAGGATTAGCATTAATTATCACTGTACCTGTTAGGCTTGTACAACCAGCAAATGTATAAGTCATATCCGTAACTGATTCTGGTATTATTGGTGCTTCTACTAAACTGCTACATCCGCTAAATGTATAATACATATTTGTAACTGTATCCGGTATTACCGGTGCTTCTACTAAGCTAGTACATCCCCAAAATGTACAACGCATATTTGTAACTTTTTCTGGTATTACTGGTGCTTCTACTAAACTGCTACATCCGCTAAATGTATAATACATATCTATAACTGATTCTGGTATTACCGGTGCTTCTACTAAACTACTACATCCGTCAAATGTGCATTCCATATTTGTAACTGATTCTGGTATTACCGGTGCTTCTACTAAACTGCTACATCCGCTAAATGTATAATACATACTTGTAACTGTATCCGGTATTATAGGTGCTTCTACCAAACTGATACATCCATAAAATGTATAAGACATATCTATAACTGATTCTGGTATTACCGGTGCTTCTACTAAACTGCTACATCCAGAAAATGTGCATTCCATATTTGTAACTGTATCCGGTATTGTAGGTACTTCTACTAAACTGCTACATCCTTTAAATGTATAAGACATATCTGTAACTGTATTTGGTATTGTAGGCGTCTTAATAAGATACTCACAGTTCTTAAATACTTCTTTTATTGATAAAAGCGGTTCGCCTGCTATAGGCGACATTATTGCCTCATATTCCGTCTTATTAGTATCTTTAACTTTTAATGTCCAAATACCACCTGTTCGAATATATATGTAATCCGTCGTCCAAAAACGATCTCCATCAGAAGGAGTTTTTAAAAACTTTTCGCCTGCTCTATATGTTTTATAAGTTTTTGCAGAATAATACTCACATCCTTCTGGTATTATCTCTGTACCAAACTCCTCTACCACACTTGGTTCTTCTACCTCGCTTGCTTGTTCACTTGGCTCATCCATCACCTTTGTCTGTGCCTCTTCTTTATTGTAGCCAATCTTTCGAAGTGCCTCTTTTACTGCATTTGTATTTAACGCAACTATCAACAAACACGCAGCCAAAGCCACTACAAATACACCACTCAAAGCCTTTTTCATCTTTGATTTTGCTCTAAAAATGTTAGACTTTACCGTATTTTCTGGCATATCAAGCTCTTTTGCTATATCTTTTTGCTTCATATCGTTGTAGTAGAAACCTACTACACAGTTCTTCTCATCCTCTGTAAGTTCTGTGTTGACTACTTCTCTTACCTTTTCTTGTTTTTCCTTGCTTAATACTACTTCTTCTGGAAGCATATTGTTGTCAGTAAGATTGTCAAAGCTTTCATCCTCACCTAATAATACATATTTTCCTTGCTTCTTCAAATAGTCATAAGTTCTTCTCTTTGCAATTGTAGCAGCCCAACTAAGAAAATCCTCTGTATTATCAAGTTTTATCAAATTTTTGCTTATATCAAGATATGCATCCTGCATTATATCCTGAATTACATCTTCATTCTTATAATCACTATTTAATGTGTTAGCTATACATACATAAATATAGCCCTTCGACTCTTCATATATGGTTGAAAACGCGTCTTCATTACCATTTTTGTAGTTTTCAATTGCTTCTCTTAATTCATTTGTTAGTTTCATTTTAGTTTTCTGCCTTTCTTAAAATAATTCGACTTTTCTTAGCGTACATTGTGTTATCAATGATATCTCCAAACACTTCTATGTGCTGTCCTTCATTTATAAATATGTTGTCTTTTACAGCCTGATAATCCTTTGATATTACTTTATATTTCCTGTTTGCACTTTGTACTTCATATGCGCTTACATTCCCTTTTACTACAGGGTCTGACACAATAACTCCAACCAAACTGTTCATATAAAAACCTCCTTTAAGGTCCTTCAATAATAAAGTCGTTTAAATTTTAAAAAAGGTTGCAGCTCTTTTGTAATTTATTACTTTTTCACAAAATCACTTAATTGTGATATTAATACTTCCACCATCATATATTTGAGGATAATAACAATTAGTATCATTGCAAGCTACAATTTCAGCAAGCTTTTTAAAGGAACCAGTCAATATAATGTCTTCAATATTATCTATTTCACATAACATATGCTCATGTATTATCAATTCCTTAGAATTAATTCTGATTTCACCATTAAGATTTTTGCAATAATAAAATATTTGCCCTATATATTCTACATTTTCCGGAATGACTGGTGCTGTTTCTAAATTTGTGCAAAATGCAAATGTTCCTTTCATCCATTTCACAGTAGAAGGTATTGGGGGTACTGTTTTAATCATACTTTTAAACATAAATGTTTCATTCATTGCAACAACCGGTATTCCTAACACATTTTCTGGTATATCTTCATATGTTTTTTTATTTATACCATTTGAAGAAACATTCCAACCATTACTAATATCTATTCCAAGCTTTTGAGCTTCTTTATCTGTATAAGCATACTCGTACACATAAGAGCCGGTATAATATAGGTCGCCCGGATATATTTTCATAGGGAATTCACTACCTTCATTGTAGTATGTATTTAACATTTTCGAATAGTACTGACAACCATCTGGTATTACTCCATTAACTAAAAGCAATCTTCCACGGTTCTTATAATCGTTATAATATGTAACAATCTTTGAAGTTCCACAAAAATTTACTTTATCAATATTAATACCTTCAAAACAAGATCTATAATATTCTTCGTCATCAATACTTATTAGTGCATTTATTACAATGTCTCCAGAAAGACTTTTGCAATTTTTAAATGTTTCACTCATATATCGTACATTAGTCGATATTTCAGGTGCCTCTATTAAGCTTGTACAATTTGCAAAGGTTGATGATAAACTATTCACACTTAAAGGTATTTTAGGTGGATTTTTTAAGCTTGTACACCCTACAAATGTATCATTTAAACTTTTAACATTATCCGGAATAACCGGCGCTTTTGTAAGATTAATACAATTATAAAATGTTCTATTCAAATTAGTTACAGTTGCAGGTATCTTTGGTGCTTCAATAAGATTTTCACAATCAGCAAAGGTTCCATACATCGTAGCTATCGGTTCTTCTAATATATAATCTAATATAGGTTCATATTGCGCATTTGTTTTATTTCTTACCATTACACCCCATTTGTCAGTATACGAATAATTATATCTGTAATCCTTCGTATAGTAAACATCTCCGGTAACAGGCTCTTTTGGCATAGGTTCTCCGTAAACATAATTTTTAGCATCTATACTTGAATAATAAATACAGCCTTCCGGCACCGTTAATACTGTAGGTGTTATAACATTTTCCTTTGTATTAACTTCTTTTTCATCTTTTCCTTTAAATAAATTTATTGTAAATATTAAAACACATACACCTAAAGCTATTGCAAATATCGCAAGTATGATTTTCTTTGATTTTGGCTTTTTTGCCACAATATTATTAACTTCACTTTTGTATTCTTCTATTTTACCTAAATATATATTTACTTTTTCATTTACTATCTTAGATACCCAATCAAAGAAACCCTCTATATCATCAAAATTATTAAGCTCTTTTCTGATAGTTTCAAACGTTTCTTTCATTATATTATTGATCACAGTCTCAGATTTATTTTCATCCTTTAATATATTAATTATACATATATATACATAACCCTTTGTCTCTTCATATATGGTTAAAAATACTTCTTTATTGCCATCTTTATAGCTGTCAATTGCATCTCTTAATTCATATGTCAATTTCATCTTATGCCCTCCGTTGAATTAATATATAATAGTATAGCATACAAAAAGAGGGATGTCATCCATCCCTCTTTTTAATGTTATTTACCTGTTTCTTTTATTTCTTTAAGATTAAAGGATCTACCTGATAGCACTATTCCCTGCGCCTCAAAATCAACATCTTCAAAACAATGTGCGTAATACGATGTGTATGTATCAATCACAATTTCACCTGTCAAACTTGTACAACCCCAAAATGTTCCATTAATATATTCAACATTTTTTGAAATATGTGGAGCGTTTACAAGACTTTCGCATTTGTAAAATGTTTCTGTCATTTTTGTTATTGTTTCAGGTAGTTTTGGGGCATTAATAAGACTCTTACAGTTATAAAATGTACATGTAATATCTTCAACGCCTTCTGGAATTGCTGTCATTTCGACCATACTCTCGCAGCCTCTAAATGCTTCTTTCATATTGCGTACTGTATAAGGAATTTTAGGCGCCTTTTTTAAGCTTTTACAATTTTTAAATGCTTTTTCAATACTTTGTACGTGGTCTGGTATCTTTGGTGCCTCTATCATATTGGTACAGTTTTCAAAAGTTCCATTAATCTCTATTATTGCCTCACCATTTATACTTTCCTGTATGTCTTCATAGAATTCTTTTGTCGTATCTTTAACAGCTACCTTCCATTTTAATTTTGAAACACCATTCACAGCACCAACTACGTATGTATAGACATAATCATTTGTATAATACTTATCATCATAGGATGAATACATTGGAAATTCCTGTCCTGCCTCTAATAAAACATCCTCACTGCAATCATAATAAGCGCATCCATTTGGTATTACTCCGACCTTTTTCTGTGTTTGAATACGGTCATCATTATTATTTTTTATAACACCTTTAAGCGAAACCAGATGTTTTACATCATCCATCTTCATAAAAAAAATTGCTATGCCCGCTCCAATTGCCACAAACATTACCTTTTCTAATGCCGAACGTAGCTTGGATTTAGCTCTGAAAATATTAGATTTTACTGTATTTTCAGGCATATCAAGCTCCTTTGCAATATCCTTTTGTTTCATATCATTGTAGTAATAACCAATAACACATGACTTTTCATCCTTGGTCAACTTATTATTAACTGCATTTCGAATCTTTTGCTGTTTTTCCTGGTCTACTACTATATCCTCTGGAATTATATTGCTTTCATCCAAAAGATTATCAAAGTTTTCATCATCTTTTAAAAGCACATACTTATCCTCTTGTTTTAAAGCGGCATAAACCTTTCTGTGAGCAATGGTTTTAGCCCACCCAAAAAAGCTATTAACGCTAATTAGTTTTCTTATATCCTCGCTTATCAAAAGATACGTATCCTGCATTATATCCCTAATAAAATCTTCTTTCTGATATTCTGGTTTTAACTTATTTTTAATACATGTGTATATGTATGCGTTCGACTCCTGATAAATAATCTCAAACGCTCTCTCATTACCTTTTTTATAATCTTTAATTGCATCCTTTAACTTTGTACTTACATTCATTATATCTCACCTTCCCTTAAGATTATCTTGCTTTTTTTGATGTGAATTGTACCTTCACAAACACTTCCTATAAGCTCTACCATTTGTCCAACATCAATGAATATATTATCTAATGCAGCTTGGTAATCCCTTGATACTACTATATATTCACAATTAGAAGCTGTAATCTTATAAGTACAAATGCCATCTAAATACACCGGTACACAGCTGACCTTTCCAATTAACAACTCCATAATAAGACCTCCTTTTCTTGACATCCTATTATATAGTGCAAATTTTAAAATTAAAGGTTGCAATTATTTTATTTATTTTTTGCAGGTAATTGTGCAAGTACTATTCCCACAAATATTAATCCACATCCAAGCAACTGTCTTAAATCCATACTTTCTTTTAGGATAATCCAACCTGCCAATGCCGCAAACACCGATTCCAAACTCATAAGCAATGATGCCACCGTTGGATTAACATTCTTTTGTCCAACTATCTGCAAAGTGTACGCAACACCTGATGAAAGCACACCAGTATAAAGTACAGGTATTAAAACCTGTCCACTGCTAAATCCATCTATAATTAATTTAAAATCATTTTCAAAAATAAACATCAATATAAATGATATTATGCCTGCAACCAAAAATTGTATTGCTGACATTTTTACGCCATCAACCATTGGCGAAAAATGGTCAATAACCATAATGTGAAATGTAAATGCCAGCGCACATAATAACAATAACAAATCAGCCACTTCAATGCCTGACGAACCACTCTTAATGCAAAGCAAATACAATCCAACAATTGCAATTACAACTGCTATCCATACATTTTTTCCACATTTTCTTTTCAAAAATATCCCTGCAATAGGAACCATCAATATATAACATGCTGTAAGAAATCCAGCCTTACCAGCTGATGCACCAAGATATAGTGCAAACTGCTGAATGTTGCTTGCTATTCCAAGTATAATACCACAGCAGATTCCACCTACTATGAGTGTCTTTTTATCTTCATTTCTTTCTTTTTTTCCACGATTCAAAATGGCAATAACCGGCAATAACACCAGCGCACCAATAAATGACCGTATCCCATTAAAAGCATAAGGTCCTATAACATCTCCGCCCTCGCTTTGAGCGACAAATGCAACACCCCAAATCAGTGCTGCTAAAACTAATAATAACGAATTCTTTTTCATAATCTGTGACTTCCCATATAGTATTAAAGGAGAGACATACGCCTCTCCTTTAAATATTTTAAAATTAAAATTCTAATTTACCAATGTAAATTATGATGGTTGCTTACCAATGTATGCTAAGATACCACCATCTACGTAAAGGATGTGTCCATTTACGAAGTCTGAAGCTTCAGAAGCTAAGAATACAGCTGGACCAGCTAAATCATCAGCTTCACCCCATCTGTTAGCTGGAGTCTTAGCTAAGATAAATTGATCAAATGGATGTCTTGAACCATCTGGTTGAATCTCTCTAAGTGGAGCTGTTTGTGGTGTAGCGATGTAACCAGGTCCGATACCATTACATTGAATGTTGTATTGACCATATTCTGAACAGATATTCTTTGTTAACATCTTTAAACCGCCCTTAGCTGCTGCATAAGCAGAAACTGTTTCACGGCCTAATTCTGACATCATTGAACAAATGTTGATAATCTTACCATGACCCTTCTTAATCATGCTAGGAATAACTGCCTTAGCCATGATGAATGGAGCATTTAAGTCAACATCGATAACTTGTCTGAATTCTGCTGCTGTCATTTCGCACATTGGAATTCTCTTGATGATACCAGCGTTGTTTACTAAAATATCAATAACGCCTACTTCTTCTTCAATCTTAGCGATCATTGCATTAACTTGTTCTTCGTTAGTAACGTCACATACATAACCATGTGCCTTAATACCTAACTCTGCGTATGATGCAAGTCCCTTATCTACTAATTCTTGCTTAATATCGTTGAATACGATTGTTGCGCCAGCTTTTGCATATGCGCTTGCAATAGCAAAACCGATACCGTATGAAGCACCAGTTACTAAAGCAACTTTTCCTTCAAGTGAAAAATTAACTGCCATTTTCATTCTCCTTTTAATTTTAAATTATTAATTTATAATGAAGCCTTATTATCTAAGGTCTTTCATCGCTACTGGATCCATATCGTCGAAATCCTGATTCTCACCTGGCATACCCCAGATAAATGTATAAGCATGTGTAGCACTTGCTGAGTGAATTGACCAGCTTGGTGAAATAACTGCTTCTTCATTACGCATAACGATATGTCTTGTCTCTGTTGGTTCTCCCATATAGTGGAATACAACAGCATTTTCTGGAACTTCGAAGTATAAATAAACTTCCATTCTTCTGTCATGTGTGTGACATGGCATTGTGTTCCATACGCTACCTGGCTTAAGTGCAGTCATACCCATAACTAACTGACAGCTTTCAACTTGTCCAGGTAAAATGTACTTGTTGATTACTCTGTGGTTAGCATCCTCTAAGCAACCAAGCTCAACCTTGTTCTCAGGCTTGATGTCCTTCTCAGGATTAATAAATACTGTTGGATATGTCTTATGTGCAGGTGCACTGTTAATGTAGAACTTAGCTGGATTAGAAGGATCTTCACTTTCAAAAGTAATATCCTTAGCACCCATACCTACATAAATACCATCTTTATAATCAAAGTTGTATACAGTACCGTCAATTGTCATCTTACCCTTGCCACCGATGTTAATAACACCCATCTCTCTTCTTTGTAAGAAGTAATCTGCTCTTAACTCATCACCAGCTGTTAAAACAAGTGCTTCTGTAGTTGGTGTTGCAGAACCTGTAATGATTCTGTCGATGTGGCTGTATACCATCTTAATCTCGCCTGGTACAAATACTTTTTCAATCAAAAAGTCATCTCTAAGTCTTTGTGTATCATAATGCTTTACGTCATTAGGATTAGCACCAAATCTGATTTCCATAATAAAAATCTCCTTTACAACTTACTATGAGGCGCACCCCACGTCATTAAATAAATATATCATATTTTGTAAGTATTTTCAATCATATTTTATTACTAAAATTAGTACATCCAATCCACTTTTATGTCTTTATTCACATAACTTTCTGTAAGTTCCACAATGTGCTCCGCTCTCTTATGCTCATCTCTAGAACAGTTCTTCCAAAAATCATCTACATAAATCACCTCATCCATAGAGATAGCGACTTCTCTTAAAAAGCATAAGGTACAGGTGTTGTAATAATCCAAGATTTCTGGCAAATCATAAATATCTGGCGTAACAGGAATTACTCTTAATAGCCTTTGTGCATTCACGTTATTCTTAATATTCTTAAGCTTATAAATGTACTCAATATTATCAAGAATTGACAAATTATTAAATATTGCCTCGCACCTTTCACACTGTATTTTCTTTGCCGCAACAGCATCATACTTTTTAAATATGAGCATAACAATGATAAATGCCACAACTAAAAGTGCCAACGTAACAAACAGATATATACTATAAGATATTACTTCACTAAAAAGTGCACCTATATATGCGCATACAAACATTACAATACAAGCATTATAATGCAGTCTATTTAAGAATTTATTATACGGAATATCATAAAGTCTAAATATGTATAGTTCTTTTTTAATCGCATTTCTCATAACCACCAAATACATCACATAAAATGCCACCAAAAGTACATAAGAAACAATTCCAATAAATAGCGACATCTGCTTAGGACAGCCCTTTTCTAACTGCGCAAAGCTATATATTTTACCATACTCTTCCATCTTTGCCATTTGTTCCTGCGTATAATCCAAAGGATTAAAGCAATATACTGTCTGCGTAAACCGTGTATCTAATTCTGTATTTTTAGGATTAAGTATATATAGATTTTTACTATCTTCGTTCTTAATATCTCCTACCATTTTTGTAAAATTAAGTTTATCTTTTATAACAAAACTCCCTTGAAAATATACCTCAGGTTTAGCAATACCTATTACCTTTAATTTACATCCATTAATCTCAATTATATCGCCAACCTTACTGTTACCTTTAATACATACAACCTCGTTAACATCTTCCGAAAAATCAGTATAAGAATAATGCCCCGAGCTAACGATTTCGTAGTTATCACTACTAGTTTGTATTCCAAGCAAATCATATTTACTCATATCACTACCCATAATGCTTTCACGCCACGCTGCATATCCTTTTCCTGCGACATTAAGAATACCCTCTTTTTTTTCTTCGTCAGTTACTTCTGTTATATCTTTCATAAGATATTCATCAACTTCATAAAAATCCTGAACAAAGAAATAGCAATTCTCGTAATTAGACATATCGCCTTTGATTTTCTTAATATCAAATGCTATAAATGCATTCAATATATTTAACGCAAACAAAGCCGCAGCTATCCCAATAGGGATAAGCGCATACGACTTTGAAATAAGCTTCTTTCTAAATATTTTTTTATATTGTAGTTTTAATTCTTTTGTTAACTTCATTTAACGATACCTTTCGTACTTTTTATTAAGTATAACTCCGAATGCAAAGAATACTATTGCCAAAGCAAATATCTCAATGTATCTATCTGTAAGTACTTTTGTGGTCATATGAGACTCATACACATAGGCGCCTATACTCTTTCCCTTCAAATAGAACATCGAAAGTATATTGTATAATACAATTGCTGTAAATGCCAAGCCCGTACTAGAAACTATATATGCTAATGTATAAAATATTGCATTAAACAAAAAACATATTATTGCCATTCTCACAAATTCAAGCATTGTTATAAAAGTCATTGCATTAATAGTTAGATAATACACATATACATGTAGCATATACACAATATAAGAGCCTAAAACCATTACATATTTATTTCTGTCAGTTATGTATAATACTTCATTTCCTCTTGCCTCTATATGGTTGTTCAAAAGCAGCATGGGCCATATAACCGAAAATATTGGAATTATCGTATTGTTAAGCCCAACTATAGTTTGCCACAAGATTTCAATTTTATCTGGTTTTAATACATCTTCTTCACGAAGCATAATAATAACCAACTCTGGTAAAACCATCCATAAAACAACAAGTGGTATAAGGATTGATAATCTTAATTGTTTTATATGTCGTTTAACATACATATGTATCCATCCTCCAACTTAGGTGCTACACTTAGTGCATCAAGCTTTTCTTTAGATGCAACTCTATAGATAATCTTGCCCTCTTTTTCACTACAGGATATCATCTTATGCGATTCATTTATCTTGTCAAGCTCATAAATCTTATCATTTGCACATGCCTTTAATTCTTCGCAAGTAAGATTACAGAGAATCTTACCCTTACTCATAACTAAAACTTTATCACAAACTGCCTCAATATCATCTACAATGTGTGTCGAAATAATAATTACTCGGTCTCTTGAAATTGTATTAACTATAGATTTAAAACGTAATCTTTCTTCTGGATCAAGACCTGTTGTAGGCTCGTCAAATATAAGAATCTTTGGATTGTTAATAAGTGACTGTGCAATACCAAGACGCCTTAACATACCACCCGAAAGCTTTCCAACCTTAGAATTAATCTTTTCAGTTAAGTTAACCTTAGCTATACAATCTCTTATCTCCTTATCTACAGCCTTTTTATCAACGGACTTTATGCTACAAAAATATTCCATAGCATCATACACGCTAAGCTCTTTAAATAATTCAAACTTTTGTGGCAAATAGCCTATGGTCTTATAGTATTCCTTGTCTTTGTTAGAATACTGATTATCCATTGTTATATTACCTGCATTAGCTTTATAAAGTCCGGTAAGCACCCTTAAAAGTGTTGTCTTACCAGCGCCATTAGGTCCTAATAGTCCATATATTCCATTTTCTAATGTGATGTTGATATCATCAACGGCATAAAATTTACCAAATTTCTTTTTTAATCCCTGTATTTCAATCATTACTTCTTCTCCTCTTGTTTCTTTTTTAAGAAGTCTTTGTAGTAAATGTCCATTTTTTTCGAATATAATTCGACATAATCATTCTCAAAATTAGCCCTTTCAATACTTGTTGGGTGATGATACTCATGTATGAAAATTTTCTTTCCGCTAATTGTATAATCTGTACTATACTCTTTTTCATATTCATAAAACTCTGTAATCATCTTTTCTAATTTTTCTTTAGTATACTCTATTTCCGACAAATATGGATATACAATCGTTATATCTTTCACCTGTATTTCTTTTAAAAATCCACCTATTATAAATAGGCGATCAGTATTGCCTTCGAAGGTATTATATCCATTAGATGAAAGATTGGAATATATCTTCATATATGAATCTATATTTACTTTGAAATTTGCTTTTTGAGGCGATTTTAAAATACCGAATTGTGGCATTTTAAGTTCATTCCCTCTATTAGCATTGATCTCCTTATCTTTTTCTGGATCTCCAGTGCTTATTGGCGGAAGCTCTACCTTACCTAATGACTTATATGTTTGTATATTATAAGTTCCCGCATAAGGATAATATGGAAATATTCCCGATAGATATGTAGCATCCCTATCAGCATAATATACATTTACCTTACCTTGATAAATCATTCTTATTTTTTCGATGTCATTTCCATCACTAAATACTTTTATATGGTCTCCATTTTGTTCAAATGTAAGTTCATTATCCGACTGGTTATACACCTTTGACACCTTAAATGTATGGTATAATGTAAATCTATATTCTTCTAATTTAGTATTATCTGGAGTCATAGTACAGTCAACAGTCAAATCATTTCTAATCTTAATATCCATATCATAGGAAGTTATATTATAATTTTGTTCTTCCAAAACTTCTATATAATCAGTATAAAACAAATCTCCTAATAATTCAGACTTCTCTTCCTCTTTATACAAAAGCACCATAGAAAAGAGTAAACATATACTTATTATATTGATCAACAATTTTTTATTAGAAATATATATATTAGCAAATATTATAAATGCCCCAATAATTAATATTGATATCCTACACCAATCGAATAGTTCAATTGGATATGCATATAGTGGTTTAGTATATTCAATTTTAGAAGGCAGGAATTTCAACAATTCTATAAGCAATTTATCAACCTTAATATTATGTGATAAGTCTATTAGTATTGACGAATTCACTATGCAAGCAATAACAACCATTGCTATAACAGAAATAATCCTTTTATTAAAGCATGTTAAAAGCATTCCTAAAATAATTGCCAAAACACCTGGCAAAAAGAAATATAACGCTATTATTCTTACTATATACCAGCAATATTGTAACGTAAAGTTATTATGCATTGATGACATAATAACAATTATAACTGTCATAATAGTTGTAGTTAATATATTTATAATGTTTAATGAAATCCAATAATATAAATATCCATTTTTTGCAGTATTAACCTTCATAAGTTCTTCAAATTGTGATTTTTTAAATCTATACAAACACTGATTAACTACAAATAGAATCATCACAAAATATATATAAGCACATTCAATACTATATATCACTTGATTATATGTAAGGTGTCTATCCGCTTTTGGTACATACCATACAATAATATTATAAAATATATAGACTGTAAGAATTGCAACAAGTATATTAGTGTATTTATCACTTAATATCAGCTTTAAATTATTCTTTATCTTATTCATTAATGTATTTCTCCCATTATCATCTCATTTTTCTCTACTTTATCCGCCGAATACGCATAAACTCTCTCAAATCTTTTCACTGCCGCATCAAGTTTTTCTTCATCGTTGGCATATAGTGTAGCTATTACATCACCCTTTGCTACATAATCACTAACCTTTTTGTGAATTATAACACCTACACTAAGGTCAATCGTACTTTCTTTACAAGTGCGTCCACCGCCAAGTATCATGGCTACATTGCCCACTTCTTCTGATACAATTTTAGCTACATAGCCCTCAGCTTCTGACTTTATTTCCTTTTCATAAGCCGCCTTTTTAAAATATGTATAGTCATATATTGCTCTTGCATCACCATTTTGACTTTTTACCAATTCTTCAAGTTTCTTTAGGGCACTACCGTCTTCTATCGTACTGATAAGCATTTCTCGAGCCTTAGCAACATTTTCTGCCTTCTTTGCAAGAACGACCATATGAGAACCCAAGCAAAGACATAACTCAAGCAGGTCCTTAGGGCCTCTTCCCTTTAAGGTTTCAATAGCTTCAATTACTTCAAGGTTGTTGCCAACTGCATTACCAAGTGGCTCATCCATATTAGAAATAACGGCAACCATCGCACGACCAGCACCCTTTCCTATGTTAACCATAGCTGTTGCAAGCTTATTTGCATCCTCAAATGTTTTCATAAATGCACCACTGCCCACCTTGACATCTAACACAATGCCATCAGCGCCTGATGCAAGCTTTTTGCTCATAATGCTGCCCGCAATTAATGAAATGTTATCAACAGTCGCAGTAACATCTCTAAGAGCATATAGCTTCTTATCTGCTGGTGCAAGATTGCCTGTTTGTGATGCAATTGCAATCTTAATATCATTAACATTTTTAATAAATGTTTCCTCGTCTATAGCTGTGGTAAAGCCTTCAAAGGACTCTAATTTATCAATGGTTCCGCCTGTATGACCAAGACCTCTTCCTGACATCTTAGCTACTGGTACACCAAGTGCCGCAACCATAGGAGCAAGCACTAATGTAGTCTTGTCTCCAACGCCACCTGTACTGTGCTTATCAACCTTAATTCCATTAATTGCAGACAAATCAAGCATATCGCCCGAATGTGCCATAGCCATAGTAAGATTAAGTGTCTCTTCATCTGTCATACCGTTAAAATATATAGCCATCAAAAGCGCAGACACCTGATAATCCGGTATCTCACCCTTTACATAACCATCAATGATAAAATCTATTTCTTCCTTTGTAAGCTCTTTCGCATTACGTTTTTTCAAAATCAAATCATACATTCTCATAAAGCTACCCCCGCTTTCATTAAAGAAGTGTCAAATAACTGATACCTGATGCTAATGGTTCTAAATCAAATATATCCGCTATTGTCTGACCTATATTTGCAAATGTATCTCCTGTTCTAAAGTCTCTGCAAGAAACTGCATTTTTACTATACATAAGTAATGGCACATATTCTCTTGTGTGGTCCGTACCCTCTGTTGTAGGGTCACAGCCATGGTCTGCTGTAATCATAAGCAAATCATCATCTTTCATAGCTGCCATAATTTCAGGCAACCTTGCATCAAACTCTTCAAGTCCTCTGCCATATCCTTCATAGTCATTTCTATGGCCCCATTTACTGTCAAACTCAACTAAATTTGTAAATATAAGACCTCTATTATCAGCCTTCATATATTCAATTGTTTTATCTATGCCATCCTGATTGTCCTTTGTATGAATAGCTTCGGTAATGCCAACACCTGCAAAAATATCCTCAATCTTTCCTACGCCAATAACATCAAGACCTTTATCCTGCAATCTGCAAAGTACATTGTCAGTAGTTGGCTTTAGTGAAAAATCTCTTCTGTTTGAGGTTCTTGTAAAATTACCAGGCTCGCCTACAAATGGTCTTGCAATTACTCTTGCTACTGCATGCTCGTCTTTAAGCATTTTTCTTGCTATCTCGCATATTTCGTAAAGTCTGTCAACTGGTATAACATCTTCATGAGCCGCTATCTGAAATACACTATCCGCGGATGTATATATTATCGGATAACCAGTATCCATATGTTCCTTACCAAGCTGTGCTATAATAGTTGTACCCGATGCAGTGCAGTTACCAAGATAGCCCTTTTCACCAGTCTTTTCAAGAAATTCATCCATTACTTCCTTAGGAAATCCATTAGGATATGTTGGAAATGGATTCTTTGTAACAATACCCGTCATCTCCCAATGTCCAATAGTAGTATCCTTACCTGCCGACACCTCTGCAAGTCTTGCAAACGAGCCTTTAGGCTTTGTAACCTTTGTAAATTCTCTCATTCCTTCTATATTACCAAGTCCTAAATCTATCATATTAGGTATATTAAGTCCACCCAACTTTTTAGCTACATTATTGATTGTGTTAACGCCGTAGTCGCCAAATTTATGCGCATCCGGCAATGCACCCATTCCCACACTGTCTAATACTATCAATATAACTCTGTTAAATTTATTATCCATTATACATTTCCTCCAAATATACTATAGGTATATTATACCTTTTTCATAAATATCATTCAAGTTTTTTGAAAAATTATATAGACAAACAAAAAAAATTGTGTTACAATGCTTTAAAGCGTTAAACTATTAAAAGGATGGTGGATTATATGAGTTTCAATTTTATTAGAAAATTACCAGTTCCAAAGGACATTAAGGAGGCTTATCCATTAAGTAGTGAAAGCCTCTTAATTAAAGAAAAAAGAGATGCCGAATTAAAAAATATAATTACTGGCAACTCTGATAAATTTTTAGTTATTGTTGGACCATGCTCTGCAGACAATGAGGATTCTGTTATGGACTACACTCTTCGTCTTGCAAAAGTACAGGAAAAGGTAGCAGACAAATTGCTTATCGTTCCAAGAATCTATACTAATAAGCCTCGTACAACAGGTGAAGGCTACAAGGGTATGCTTCACCAGCCTGACCCAACAAAGGAATCTGACTTATTAGCAGGTATTATCGCAATTAGAAAGCTTCATATGGATATAATCAATTCAACTGGTCTTACTACCTCTGATGAAATGTTATACCCTGAAAACTACTGGTATCTTGCTGATATTTTATCTTATGTTGCCGTTGGTGCTCGTTCTGTTGAAGATCAACAACATCGTTTAACTGTAAGCGGTATGAATATTCCTGCCGGTATGAAGAATCCTACAAGTGGTGACTATACTGTTATGTTAAATTCTGTTGTTGCTGCTCAAGGCGCTCATTCATTTATATATAGAGGTTGGGAAGTTACAACTGATGGTAATCCTCTCACTCACACTATTTTAAGAGGTGCTGTTAATAAGCACGGTCAGGCAATTCCTAACTATCATTATGAAGACCTTATTCGTCTTCACGATATGTATGCAGCAAAGAATCTTGCTAACCCTGCATGCATAGTTGATGCTAACCACAGCAATTCAAACAAGCAATATAAAGAACAAATAAGAATAGTTAAAGAAGTTCTTCATAGTCGTCGCCACAGTGCAGACCTTAACAAGCTTGTAAAGGGTGTTATGATTGAAAGCTATATCGAAGAAGGCAACCAAAAGGTTACTGATTGCGTATATGGTAAATCAATCACAGACCCATGTCTTGGTTGGAATGATACAGAAAAATTATTATATGATATTGCAGAAAATTTAGTCTAATAAAAAAGAAAGAATCTCGTAATTGAGATTCTTTCTTTTATTTTCTTGGATGTGTTTTATCATAAACTTCTTTAATTCTTTTACCGCCAAAATCAGCATATATCTGTGTTGTTGATAATACTGAATGTCCTAACATCTCTTGAACTGATTTTAAATCTGCTCCATTGCTTACAAGATGTGCTGCAAATGAATGTCTTAAGGTATGTGGTGTAATCTCTGATTCTATGCCAGCCTTGTCACCATATTTTTTAAGAAGCTTCCAAAAGCCCTGTCGACTCATTGGCTCTCCATGACAATTTACAAACAGATAGCTTAAACTTGGATCCTTAAGCATGTCCTTTCGCCAATTAGTCATATATTCTTTCAAAGCATCCTTAGCCTTATTACCAAATGGAACTATACGTTCTCTTCCTGATTCACGACATACAATATATCCCAAATCTATATTAACGTCCTCTGCCTTGAGATTAATAAGCTCAGTAACACGAATACCTGTAGCATAAAGCAGTTCAAGCATTGCCTTGTCTCTTACTTCAATATCGTTCTTAGCCGATGGCTGTTCAAGCAATCTGTTAATCTCATCAACAGTAAGTATGCCCGGCAATTTCTTCTCAAGTTTAGGTGCCTTAATATTCTCTCCTGGAATAGTGTCTATTACCTTATTCTTATAAAGATATGTAAAGAATGACCTCATAGATGCTACCGCTCTTGATATTGTAGATGAGGCACTGTTATTCTTCTCTAAATACATTATATAAGAATTAAGGTTAGTACTTGTAACCGATTTAACATCTGTTACACCCACACTATTAAGGTATGAACAAAGCTTGTTCAAATCTCTCTTGTAGGATACCTCTGTATTTTCAGTTGTTTTCTTCTCGTTATGAAGATACATAATAAAGCTATCTATATTTGACTGCATTAAATGTCCCCCAAGCCTTTTAGTGATAACTCTAATTATATATTTTCATTTCAAATAAATCAATGCATTTTTAACACTTTTTTGACTAATTCGTAGTTAATTGTGCTCTCGCACCAGGCCCCTAGCACATATAGTGCCACGCATATTAACAACACACAAGATATATGTTTTGCATTTTCTGCTCTTCTTTCAAAATTAAGGCTTTTTATCACCAAAAACATCGCAAATACATATATAATGAATTGTGGAAATATACTTGCAAAAAATAATGTTATCCCATTAGCCGAATATTGCATCACAATAACTGATTCAACAAATGCAAATATTCCTCCAACAAGACCAAACAATACTTTCAAAAGCTTTTTTGCATTAGGCAAAAATGACACCATTATAAGCGCAAAGATTTCCTTTAATCGTACTTCAAGAACATATTTAAACATCGCATTTTTATTCATTTGAACATTATAATAGTTATTTATTATATCCGGGCCAAAAACATTTGCACATGCTTCGCTTTTGTTCACAAAAAAATTTGCACATATTGTTCCTATAATAATTCCAGACAAAAAAATAATGTATAAATTATTATTTAGGGATAGTTTTATCTTCATAAATACACCTCTTTTTCTAACTTATACATTATATGTAAGTAATATTAAATTATTAACCTTTTTGTCCACAAATTGCCTTATATGCGAGTATCGCCGACACAGTCTTTGAATCAACAATCTGTCCTTTGAAAATCATATCACAAAGCTCATCTAACTCATATTCTTCTACCTCAACAAATTCGTCCTCATCTAAATTCTGCTGTGTCTTAACAAGGTCCTTTGCCAAATAAATGTCTATTTTTTCATCGCAAAATGCTACTGTTGTAACCACTGAAATAAGATATGTTATATTCTCACTTCTATAACCTGTTTCTTCCTCAAGCTCACGCGCTGCCGCATCTTTAGTAGGTTCGTCAATTGAGTTAAGTCCGCCAGCCGGAATCTCGATAGTTTCGCGATTAAGTGCATTACGATACTGTCTTACCATGATAATCTTTCCTTCTTCATTAACTGGAAGCACTGCCGCTGCACCCTTGTGACCTATATAATCCCATTCAGCGATATTGCCATTAGGAATTTTAACATAATCCTTGTAGACATCAATTATTGCACCTTTATATACAAGTTCTCTTTTTAATCTTTCTATTTTTTCCATACTATGGATACCTCACTAAATATTTTCGCATTTGTCATAGCATTTGTCAGTTGCCTTAATTATTGCATTTCTAAATCCACATTCTTCAAGTGCTGCCACACCAGCTATTGTTGTTCCACCAGGCGAGCACACATTATCCTTTAAAACACCTGGATGTTCACCTGTTTCTAACACCATCTTAGCTGCACCTAATACTGTTTGTGCAACCATTTCGTAAGCATCCTTGCGAGGCATACCATATTTAACAACGCTATCTGCCATAGCTTCAATAAACATATATACGTAGGCAGGCGAGCTTCCTGATGCACATACAACCGTGCTCATAAGCTTTTCAGGTACTATTACCATCTTACCAAAGCTTTCAAAAAATGCTTTTACATCTTCAAGCTCTTTATCTGTAAATACACTTGCGTCATAAGTCACACCTGTCATACCCTCAAGTACTAATGCTGGTGTATTAGGCATAGCTCTGACAATCTTGTCTGTTTTAGTAATATATCCCTTGATATAATCAATAGTCTTACCTGGAGCAATTGATATAATTATCTGTTCTGAGGTTATATAGTCCTTAATTTCTGTTAAAACCTCATGATAAAACTGTGGTTTAACTGCTAACACTATGTATTTTGCTTCCTTAACACATTCTACATTGTCAGCCACCTGTCTTACGCCCATAATATCTTTAGTGCCACATTTTTCACTAAATATCATATCCTCTTTGTTAAATGTCTTTAGTGCGCCCTTCAACATCGCACTTCCCATATTGCCCATTCCAATAAAACCAAACTTTGCCATATTAGCCTCCAAATATATTCTCTTAAAATTACAAAAACTGCCGAATTAAAAACGGCAGTTTTCGCATCTGTTATTATATTACAACATCTTTAAAAAATTTTCAATTCTTGAAATACCTTTTTCTATCTGTTCAATAGAAATTGCATAAGATAATCTGATGTGATCAGCAAATCCAAAGTCTGCACATGGGATTACTGCAACATTGAAATCATCTATTAATATTCTTGCCAATTCAGAAGCTGTTTCAATCTTCTTACCCTGATATTCCTTTTCAAGAGCCTTACTTACATCAATAAATACATAGAAAGCTCCTTGTGGTTCTAATGCAGAAACTAAAGGCAAGTCGCAAACTCTCTTGTACATATATTGTCTTCTCTCATCAAATGCTTTTGTCATAGCCTTTACTGTATCCTGCGGACCTACTAAAGCTTCAACTGTTGCCTTTTGAGCAATTGAGTTAGGATTTGATGTCAAATGGCTCTGAACACTGCCCATTAAAGTTGCAATCTCAGCACTTGAGCCTGTATAACCAATTCTCCAACCTGTCATGGCATAGCTCTTAGCAACACCACTAACAGTAATTGTTCTCTTATAAATTTCTTCGCCTAATGAAGCGATACTAATATGCTTCTGCGAACCATATACAAGGTTTTCATACATTTCGTCTGAAACAACATAAATGTCGTTTTTCACTACAACTTCTGCTATCTCTCTTAATTCTTCCTCTGTATATAACATACCTGTTGGGTTATTTGGAGAGTTAATAATTACAGCCTTTGTCTTATCTGTAATTGCAGCCTCTAACTGCTTAGCATTAATCTTATATCCTTGTTCCTTTTCTCCTCTAACAAATACAGGAACACCGTCTGATAGTTTAACCATTTCTGGATAACTCAACCAATATGGTGCAGGTATAATAACCTCATCACCTGGATTTAAAATAACAGAAAAAATATTTGTTAATGAATGCTTACCACCATTACTGATTACAATCTGATTTGGCTTGTAATCTAAACCGTTAAATTCTTTAAATTTCTTACAAATTGCTTCCTTTAATTCAGGTATACCTGAAGCAGGTGTATATTTTGTAAATCCGTCATTAATTGCCTTAATAGCAGCCTGGTTAATATTGTCAGGAGTATTAAAATCAGGTTCTCCTGCACCAAATCCAACTACGTCAATTCCCTGTGATCTTAATTCTTTAGCCTTAGCTGTTATTGCTAAAGTTGATGAAGGCTTAACCTCCATAGCTTTTCTTGATAATGTTAATGACATTACATTCGCACCGTCCTTATTTTTTTCGTAAAATTCCTATTCATTGTAATACAATAATAAGTTATTTGCAAGTTATTTATTTTAAAAAAAGGTTTTTAAAGATATTTCTTAATATAATTAAAAGGGCACCCTAATTTGTGGGTGCCCTTTATATAGTTCATTTAATTTTTAAAACCGTTATTTCGCATAATCAACAACACGTGATTCTCTTATAAGATTTACCTTGATTTGTCCTGGATAATCCATTTCTTCTTCAATCTGTTTTGAAATCTTTCTTGCTAAGAGTACCATCTCGTTATCGTTAACCGCTTCTGGAACTACTATTATTCGAACCTCTCTACCTGCTTGAATAGCAAAAGATTTGTCAACTCCTTCATATGAGTTAGTTATCTCTTCCAATTTCTTTAATCTGTTTGTGTAAGTTTCTAATGTTTCACGTCTTGCGCCAGGTCTTGCAGCAGAAATAGCATCAGCTGCCTGTATTAAGCAGGCAATTAAGCTTTCTGGCTCAACATCACCATGATGCGCTTCAACAGCATTGATAATAATAGCAGACTCTTTGTACTTACGGCATAATTCAACACCTAATTGGATATGTGAGCCTTCCATCTCATGATCTACTGCTTTACCAATATCATGTAACAAACCTGCACGTTTTGCTGTTCTTACATCAACACCAACCTCAGCTGCAAGCAATCCTGCTATAAGTGCAACCTCGATTGAATGCTTTAATGCATTCTGACCATAACTTGTTCTGAACTTCATCTTACCAAGCAATCTGATAAGTTCTGGATGAATTCCGTGAACGCCAACCTCTAAAGCTGCCGATTCACCATCTTCTCTCATCATGTACTCAACTTCATTCTGAGCCTTTTCAACCATCTCTTCAATTCTGGCTGGATGAATTCTTCCATCAACAATCAACTTTTCAAGTGCAACACGTGCAACTTCCCTTCTTATAGGATCAAATCCTGACAAGACTACCGCTTCAGGAGTATCATCAATAATTAAATCAACACCTGTCATTGTCTCAAGAGTACGAATATTACGTCCTTCTCTACCAATGATTCTACCCTTCATCTCATCACTTGGAAGTTGTACAACAGAAAGTGTAGATTCTGACACATGGTCAACTGCACACTTCTGTATAGCATTAACAACTAATTCCTTAGCTCGTTTACTAGATTCTTCTTTCGCTTTATTCTCCAATTCTTTAATAAGAACTGCAGTGTCATGCTTAACTTCATCTTCAACAGTCTTCAAAAGATATTCTTTTGCTTGTTCGGAGGTTAATCCCGAGATTCTTTCTAGTTCCTGTATCTTCTTCTGTGCAAGATTCTCCATCTCTTGCTTTTGCGCCTTAAGCTCTTCTTCTTTTCTTGATAAGTTCTGATCACGCTTCTCAACGCTTTCGATTTTCTTGTCTAAAGTCTCTTCTTTAGTCATCAATCGTCTCTCCATACGTTGCATATCAGCACGTCTTTCCTTAGTCTCCTTTTCAAGCTCATTCTTAGTTCTAATTGACTCTTCCTTAGCTTCAATAAGAGCTTCTCTCTTAGTAGTCTCAGCTTTCTTTAAAGCTTCGTCTATAATCTCTGTAGCCTTAGCTTCCGCACTGCCAATCTTTGATTCTGAAATCTTCTTTCTATAAGCGATAGCTAAAGACCATACTATAGGAGCAACAATTATTATAGTCACAACAACGGCAATAATAATCTTTAATGTATCAGACACAGGTACACCTCCTTTTTTTAATTTGCTGTAGGAAAACTACAACAGTACTATTTTACAATTTTATTGCTATTATGTCAAGTTCAAAACTGTACTAATAGTACAATGTTGAAAACCTTTTCTCTCTAAATACATATATGTTTTTCTAAGTTCTTCTTCTGTAGCTGTCTTAGCATTGAAATTCCTCTTACGAAGCAGTTGTTTTATTGTCTCTGTCTCATCAACAGTATCATAAATAGCTGAATCAAGCTTCTTAATATCAATGCCTTTTTGTTTTAATAAATACTGCAGTTCCTTCTTACTTTTACAGTTCTGCTTGCATCTTATAAAGTTCTCTGCAACTCTGTCATCATCTATGTACTTATATCCTTTAACATAATCAATAACTATATCAATAACTGCTATTGAATAATAGCCTTCTTTTAATTTTTGTCTTAATTGCTGTTCTGATTTATCCAGATTCTTAAGTATATATAACGCTCTACGCTTTGCGCGTTTTATAATAATATCATTGATAATTTCCTCATAAACGAGAGAAGATATCACTTCTCCTTCGACAAGTTGATATCTTCTAATCTCGCTATTGTATAATGGCAATGTATTATTATAATTAATATACACTACTGACTTCTTATCAGATACTTTCTTAATACCTGTTATAAGATACTCCATATACTATTCATCTTCTCCTTTATCGGCATCAGAAGCATTTAACTGATAATATTCTCTTACCTTATCATCAACTTCTTTTAAAATGTCAGGATTCTCTCTAAGGAACTGCTTAGCGTTCTCACGACCTTGACCAATCTTAGCGTCATTATATGCATACCATGCACCGCTCTTGTTGATAATACCTATATTAGCAGCTAAATCAAGTACATCTCCCTCAACAGAAATACCCTTGCCGAACATAATATCAAACTCTGCTTCCTTGAATGGTGGTGCAATCTTATTCTTAACAACCTTAATTCTTGTTCTGTTACCAACAACATCTCCTCCCTGCTTTAGAGATTCAATACGTCTTACATCCATACGAATAGATGCATAAAACTTCAAGGCTCTACCACCTGTTGTTGTCTCTGGATTACCAAACATAATACCAACCTTTTCCCTTAACTGGTTAATAAATATAACAATACAGTTAGTCTTACTGATAGCTGCTGTAAGCTTTCTTAAGGCTTGAGACATAAGTCTTGCCTGTAAGCCCACATGAGAATCACCCATATCGCCATCAATCTCTGCCTTAGGTACTAAGGCTGCAACTGAGTCTACGATAACAATATCAACTGCACCAGATCTCACCATAGTCTCAGTAATCTCTAATGCCTGTTCACCATTGTCTGGCTGTGATATATATAAGTTATCAATGTCAACACCTATATTCTTAGCATATGCAGGATCAAGCGCATGTTCTGCATCAATAAAGCCTGCAATACCACCTCTTTTCTGAACCTCTGCAACCATATGTAATGCTACTGTTGTCTTACCACTTGATTCAGGACCATATACTTCTACAATTCTTCCCTTAGGAATACCACCAAGGCCCAAAGCTAAATCAAGGCTTAATGCTCCTGTTGGAATAGTCTCTATATTAAGGTTCGCTGATGAATCACCAAGCTTCATAATTGAACCTTTACCATACTGTCTCTCAATGTTAGTAATAGCTGCTTCAAGCGCTCTTAACTTATCATCTTTAATCATATTATAATCTCCTTTACGAACAAATGTTTGTTTTTTATTATAGTATAATATTTCTCCATTGTTGTCAATAGATTTATCAAAAAAATCGAACATATTTTCTGTTTATAGGGAAAAATGGCTGAAATGCCTTAAGGATTGCACTGATAATTATACCACTTTCCCATTTGCATATCAACCATTCTTTTCTGCTTTAAATTTGAATTTTTTATCTAAAATATCATATAAAATACCCTTTAATTCTTTAAGCTCATCCTTTGTAAGCGTTGCTTTTGATATGGTAACAAACTGTTCCTTTGCAAAATATACAAGTATAACATTTTTCAATTCATATGCACATCTTAGCTGACTTGCCTTTAAGGTCATAGGAACTGTCATTCTCTTAGCCTTCATAGTCAGCTTTTCATGACTAACAGTAATCTCCCATTCTTTAATATCCATATCATACATAGTATTAACAACCTTTTTAATTCTGCTATTAGTCATCATTACAGAGCATGCTGCTAATGCAAGCATAATAACACCTACCCATGTTATTGTTTGTCTAAAAACCAAATCTGCAATAATAGCAAGTATACCACACACTGCCACAAATACCACATACCACATCATCTTTTTCTTCTTGTAAAAGTAGAATTTTTGTATTTCGTAGTATTCGTCTTTAGTGATATTTTCTTCTATCTTAATCATACATTTTCTCCTTTTAAAAATGCTATCGCCATTGCAAATGCATTTTCTACCGCAAGTTTTCTTATATCACTTCTTGTACCTTCAAACAAAAATGTTTTGCTAACCGTGTGATTTTTATCGGTCACGGAAATGCATACGCAACCAACTGGCTTTCCTTCACTTGCAAGCGGTCCGGCATTGCCACTAATCGCCACAGCTATATCAGCATTAATTTGTCTTAACGCCCCTTTTGCCATAGCATTTGTCGTATGCTCGCTTATTGCGCCATAGGTATTTAAAATATCTTCTAAAACGCCTAAAAGACTTTGTTTTGTCTCATTTGAATATGTAACAAAGCCACCCTTGTACACCAAAGAAGCTCCACTTACATTTACAAGTGTCGCACTTGCAAGACCTGCCGTACACGATTCTGCAAAGGTTATTGTTAACCCCTGTGCCTTTAGTTCATTTACAAGTTGTTGTTCTAACATATAAACTCCTATTTTTGTCCGTCCTTCATTACATCCTTATTTTTCACTAAATAATCAATTAATGAAATAACTGTAAGTATTACTGCAATCCATACTATAACAAGTTCTACAATATCAATATATGGAATATCTAATTGAAGAATAAGAAGGATAATCATTATCATTTGGAAGGTTGTCTTATATTTGCCCCACATACTTGCAGCTATTACAACACCATTATCTGCTGCAACCTGTCTAAATCCACTAATTATAAATTCGCGGCTGATTATAAGTATTACAATCCATGGTGACAACATATCCAAATATGTAAGTGCAATTAAGGCAGCACTTACTAAAAGCTTATCTGCAAGCGGATCCATAAATTTACCAAAATTTGTTACAAGATTATATTTTCTTGCAATTTTTCCATCAAGTAAATCTGTAAGACTCGCGATTATAAATATTGCTACAGCTATGTATTTGTTGTATTCGCCACCAATCAAATCTGTAAGCATAAATAATAAAAATACTGGTATCATTATAGTTCTTAATATTGTTAGTTTATTAGGTAAATTCATAGTCTATTTCTCCAATCAAATCATATTCTAACGCTCCTGTTACCTTCGCATATACGAAATCTCCTGTAACAAGTTCTTCGTCTGTATTAATAAATATATACCCGTCAACATTTGGCGCATCCATATAAGTTCTTCCAACGTATGCATTTTCATCTGCCAACTTGCCTTCTATCATAACCATAAATGTTTTTCCTACAAGTGCTTCCGCTTTTTCAAATGCTATTTCTTGCTGAAGTTCCATAATTTCTGCCTGTCTGTCAAGCTTTACTTCTTCGTCAATCTGGTTGTCAAACTCAGCCGCCGGTGTTCCTTCCTCTGGCGAATATGTAAATACACCCAGTCTATCAAATTCCATTGTGTCAACAAATTCCATAACCTCTTCGTGTTGCGTTTGTGTCTCACCTGGAAATCCTGTTATAAGTGTAGTTCTAATTGCAATGCCTTCTATCTCATTACGCAATTTACCAACTACATCAATCAAATGCTGCTTATTGGTTCTTCTTCCCATCTTCTTTAATATGGCATCCGATGCATGCTGAATTGGGATATCTATATACTTACATATCTTTGGCTCATTTTTCATAACCTTAATAAGCTCGTCTGTTATCTCCTCTGGATAACAATACAACAACCTAATCCACACTAAACCATTAATTGCACATAGCTCTTTTAAGAGTGTCGGAAGCATTTTTTTGCCATAAATATCTGTTCCATAAACCGTTGTTTCCTGCGCCACTAAAATAAGCTCCTTAACACCATTTGCCACTAAATCCTTTGCCTGATTTAATATCACTTCCATCGGATAGCTTCTAAAATCGCCTCTTATCTTTGGGATTATACAATACGTGCAGTGCTTATCACAGCCTTCTGCAATTTTTAAATATGCAAAATGGCCACCAGTTGTAAGCGTTCTTTTAACATCAATTGATGGAAGTCTTAAAAGTTCATCACATTTTTTAAATTCCTTGCCCTTTAGTACTTCATCAAGCGCTTCTATTATTTTGTCAAATGAACTGGTTCCTAAAATGGCATCAACCTCTTTAATTTCGTCAAATATTTCCTGTTGATATCTTTGTGCCAAACAGCCTGTTACAATAAGAGCCTTACAGCTTCCTTCTTTCTTGTACTCAGCCATTTCAAGTATAGTGTTAACACTTTCTTGCTTAGCATCATGTATAAAGCTACAGGTATTTACAACAATGATATCTGCATTTGCTTCATCATCTGTAAATTCATAGCCTGACTTTGCCAAAAGTCCCATCATAACTTCTGTATCAACTAAATTTTTATCACAACCTAAAGATACAAATAATACCTTCACATTTACCTCCTAATTATAATATTGGCGCAAACAATCTTAAAATGCTTTGCATAATTCTAAGAAGCAAGCCTCTTTCGTCGCAGTCTTTTTTTGTTATCTCAACAGACTTTTCAAATGTATTTTCAAAGTCTTTTCGTATATTTTCAATCTCATCACAGCAATACATAATTACCCCTGATTCAAAATGCAAATATAAGCTTCTAAAATCCAAATTAATTGAGCTGACACTTGCCACTTCATCATCACTTACAAAGGTCTTTGCATGTAAAAATCCCGGTTTATACTCATAGATTCTTACCCCAGCCTCTATCAATTGTGGGTAATAGGATTTTGTTGCCATAAATACCATTTTCTTATCTGGAATACCAGGAGTTACGATTCTAACATCTACTCCTGACATTGATGCAAGACATAATTGAGAAATCATTTCATCATCAATAATAAGATATGGTGTATACATATACACATAATCCGTAGCTGTTTTTATAATATTTAAATATACATTCTTGCCAACATGTTCTTTATCTAATGGTGTATCCGCATATGGCTGTACATAGCCTTTGCATTCAGTATCATCGTATTTAGCATTATCAAAAAATGTACCATAGCTTGTATCGCCCTTTGCAAGAACATTCCACATACCTAAAAACATTGCCGTTAAGTTATCTACTGCCTTGCCCTTTATAAGCACGCCCGTATCCTTCCAATGTCCGAATTTACAGTTAATGTTAGCATACTCATCAGCAAGATTGTATCCGCCCATAAAGCCTACCTTGCCATCGATTACTGTAATCTTTCTGTGATCACGATTATTCATAAATGCTGCTAAGACAGGCAGAACCGGATTAAAGCGTCTAAAATTAATTCCAGTCTGTTTTAGCTTTGCCATACATTTTTTATCTACGTACGGCAATGAGCCTATATCATCAAACATAAGTCTTACATCAACACCAGCCTTATGCTTTTCTTCTAAGACTTCTAATATTTCACTAAAGACCTTACCCTTTGGCTCTACTATAAAATATTCCATAAAAATGAACTTTTGTGCTTTTTTAAGCTCGTTTAACAAATCAGCAAGTCCGTCATCTCCAAGTGGATGATACTTTATATAATGATTACGATATATTGGATATTTTGCTGTATTAGTAATATATCTGCTTGTGTTATACAGCTGCTTGTCATACGTCTTAAGCTCATTTACTATATCATCATCATAATACAAATATTTTTCAAACTGTCTGTCGCTTTTTGCAAATGCTTTTTTAATCTGCCTGCTTACTCCGCTATGTCCAAACAATAAATATAATAACACACCAAACACCGGCAACGCTAAGAGCATCAAAATCCAAATAAGCTTATATGCCGGATTATCACGTCTACTGACTATATAAATAGCTACAATAATTGTAATCCAACTGATAACATCCTTTATCCAACCTGTAGTACCATCAAGGCGCAACACAATATAACCAATCCAACCTAATTGAATCAGTAACAAAACAATTGTTATTGGCATACGGCTAAAAACTATCTTCAGCTTGTTTCTCATGTCATCATCTCCATCAGTACATTATATCAAACAATATTAATTATATCAAATATTTCCTTTACTACGCGGTAAAAATATTGTAAAATAGTAAAAATATCAGAAATGGAGTTTTTTATGAGCATTTTAAATGTAGTTAATTTATCTCACGGCTTTGGTGACCGTGCAATTTTTAATAATGTGTCATTTCGTCTTTTAAAGGGCGAACACATCGGACTTATTGGTGCTAACGGTGAAGGAAAATCAACCTTTATGAATATTGTAACTGGTAAACTTATGCCTGATGACGGTAAGGTTGAATGGTCAAAAAATGTGCGCGTAGGCTATCTTGATCAGCACACGGTGTTAGAGAAAGGAATGTCAATCCGCGATGTCCTAAAAACAGCATTTGCATTTCTTTTTGAATTAGAAGAAAATATGAATCAGATTTGTGACAAAATGGGTGATGCTGATGAAGACACCCTTAACGAAATGATGGAGGAGCTTGCTTACATTCAAGAAACTCTTACTATGCACGACTTTTACATAATTGATTCTAAAATTGAAGAAGTTGGACGTGCTCTTGGTCTTAGTGAAATAGGACTTGACAGAGATGTTAGTGAGCTTTCTGGTGGTCAAAGAACTAAGGTTTTACTTGCAAAACTTTTACTCGAAAAGCCTGATATTCTCTTGCTTGACGAGCCTACTAACTATTTAGATACAGTTCACATTGAATGGTTAAAACGTTATTTACAGGAATACGAAAATGCATTTATACTCATTTCTCATGATATTCCATTTTTGAATAGCGTTGTCAATTTGATTTATCATATGGAAAATCAAGAGCTTAACAGATACGTTGGCGATTACGACAAATTTATGGAAGTTTATGAGATGAAAAAGGCTCAGCTTACCGCTGCTTACAACCGTCAGCAACAAGAAATCAAGGACCTTGAGGATTTCGTTGCCCGTAATAAAGCAAGAGTTGCCACAAGAAATATGGCTATGTCTCGTCAGAAAAAGCTTGATAAAATGGAAGTTATTGAACTTGCCAAGGAAAAACCAAAGCCAGAATTTAACTTTAAAGAAGCCCGTGCTTCTGGACGTTACATTTTTGAAACTAAGGACTTAGTTATAGGCTATGACGAGCCTCTCTCTACTCCTATTAACTTAAGTATGGAAAGAGGCGAAAAGATAGTATTTACGGGTGCTAACGGTATTGGTAAAACTACTCTTCTTAGAAGCATTTTAGGTCTTAACAAGCCAATTAGTGGTAGTGCAACTCTTGGAGATTATCTTTACATTGGATATTTCGAACAAGAAATTACAGCCGACCCTAATACTACCTGTATTGAAGAGATTTGGAAAACATTTCCTTCTTACACTCAATACGAAGTTAGAAGTGCCCTTGCAAAATGCGGTTTCACTACAAAACATATCGAAAGTCAGGTTCGCGTATTAAGTGGTGGCGAACAGGCAAAAGTCAGACTTTGTAAGCTCATCAATACAGAAACCAATATTCTTCTATTAGACGAGCCAACAAACCACCTTGACGTCGATGCAAAGGATGAATTAAAACGAGCTCTAAATGCATATAAAGGAAGCATACTCCTTATCTGCCACGAGCCCGAATTCTACGAAGGACTTGCAACCAAAGTAATCGATTGCACTCAGTGGAGTACTAAAATATAAAATAAAGAAGTACACAGCTAAGCTTAAGTGCGTAGCACTTATAAGCAAAGAAGCCTGCCATCTTATGCTTGCATAAAGAATGGTAGGCTTTCTTGCTTATACAATACCGTAGGTAAAAGCTTAGCGTCACTCATACCAAAAATGCAAAAAATACGCATTTATAACAAAGAGCCTTTGTCCTCGTCAGTACTTAGCTATCAGTCGATGTCAATCGAACTGGTAGCTTATGTACTGTTACGTAGGACAATGGAGTGCAAACGTCTCTTTGTTATAAATGCGTGTATTTTTTAATTGATATTATCCTCTATATCCACTACAGTCACTGTACAAGTCATTGTCTTGCCTTCAACAGTTGCTGTAATTGTTGTTGTACCAGGTTCTCTTGCAACTACATTACCATTTGATGTAACCGTTGCAACACGTGGATTACTACTTCTAAATGAAGCTGCGCTTGGAGCACCATCCACATAAAGCTGGAAGCTATCGTATTGTTCCATTACAAGCTTGGTCTTGCTTAATGCCATTGAATATATTGTACATACGCCTTCTGTTCCTGTAACTGTTGAGTAAGCTATTACATGAGCCACACCAACACCAACTGTTGTAATAACACCAGTTTCTGAAACTGTTACAATCGAAGGATCTGAACTTCTCCAAAGCAACTCTTCTGTTGTATTAAGCGGATACATTGTTGCCTTTAATTGTCTGCTCTTTCCTGCAAGCATACAATACTCTGCTTCGTCTATTTTTACCTGTGTTGTATTAACAACTGCTATTACATATACTGTATAATATGCTGTAACATTGTTACCATCTGTACTTGTTGCTGAAATCTTTACCTTACCAGGAGATACACCTGTTACTTCACCATCTTCATCTACAGTTGCTATTGTAGGATCTGAACTTTCCCATTTAAGCTTTTGTACTGTCGCATTTGATGGCTTAATAGTTGCCTTTAATAATAAATGCTGTCCGACAAGAATTATTTCCTTTTCTATTGTTTCCGGATCTATTTTATCTATTACGATATCCTTTACTGGTTCAATTACCTGAACTATACAACTTGTACTTGCACCACCACCATCTAAGGCTGTTACAGTAATAACCGCTGTTCCGTAGTTAACACCATAAATATTACCATTCTGGTCAACTCTTGCGATTGTATCGTCGCTTGATGTCCATAATATTCTCTTATCTGTTGCTGTTTCTGTATATACAGTAGCATTCAATTTAAGGAATGAATTAATATTTACATATGTAAAATCTTTATCAAGCTCAATCTTGCTAACCTTTTCAATAACTGTTATGTTACAAGTTGCCATAAGGCCTCTTTCTTCTGTCTTTGCTATAATTACACACTCGCCACCCTTTAATGCTGTAATTACACCATTTTCATCAACTACAGCTATTTCTGGATCACTTGAAGTGTAAATAACATTTTTATTAGTAGCATCAATTGGCTGAACATCTGGAATTAATGCAAATTTACTTCCTACTAACAGTCTTTCTGCGCTTGAATTTAATGTAATGCTTGTTACTGGCTCTGTTACTAATACCTGACAGGTTGCTGTAACACCCGTATCATCACTTATCGCAGTAATAAGAACCGTTCCTGTTGCTAAGGTGGTTACATGTCCATCTGGACTTACCTGTGCTATTGTATCATTTGAAGAAGTCCAGCTTATTGCCTTATTATCAGCGTGTTCTGGTAAAACGTATGCTGATAACCAGAAATCCTGTCCCTTCTTAACAGATATTTCGGTTGCACTAATTACAACGCTTGTTACCTGTTGTCTAACATAAATATTACATACTGCTGTAATACCATCTTCTTCTGATTGACAAAGGATTGCCGCATAACCGCTTCCTACTGCAACCATATTACCTTTTTGGTCAATTTGAACTACATTTTCATTACTTGATGACCATATAACATTTTTATTACTTGCATCAATTGGGAATACAGCTGCTGTAAATACAAGCTTATCGCCAATCTTAATATGTTCTTCTGTATGATTAAGTACAATCTCAGTTACTGGTTTCTTAATGTAAAATTCACATAAATCATATGGTGCACCTTCACCATAGTCAAAGTTCGAATCAAGTGTTTGACAGTAAACTGTCGCATAACCAGGAGCTACGAATTCTACTAAACCATTTTGGTCTACTTTAAGAATATCTTCATTTGATGAACTCCAAGTTACCTGTTGATTAACACCTGGTACATTTGGATATACCTTATAAGTTAACTGGTAGAATTGTGTTGCCATATCAATTGTAAGATGATGAATATTTAATTCAATATCTGTTACTCTTACTACTACTTCAACCTCACAATATGCAACCTGTAATCCATCTTCTGTAATAGCTGCAATTGTAGTCTTACCACCCTTTAAACCTTTGATAATAGCTCCAAGTGAATCACCCTCAGCTATAGCTACATCTGGATTAGTTGATGTCCATCTAACATTTTGATTATCTGCATTAAGTGGATCAAAGAATAACTTTACTTCTTTTTCCTGACCAACTGGTATCATTAATGAATCCGGGTCAATTCTAATTGTTGATACTGGCTCACTTATAATAATCTTACATGTAGCCGTCTTAATTGTACCATTGATATTTTGTGTTACAACAATTGTTGTTTCACCCTTCTTAAGACCTATAAACTTTTCTGTTACGCCAGATTTTGTTGTCTTTTTATCTGCAAATTTAACTATATTTTCATCTGCAATTGCCCAATGAAGTGTTGCTTCTTGATTCGTAATTAAAGCTGTTATACTAAATTCAACATCTTTGTTAATAACTACCTCTGTCTTATCCAAAGAAAATGTATCAACTACGTTAATTAAGGTACTAATTGATTCATAGGTTGTTATACCATTCTCATCAACCATAGCTCTGATTGCTGTAACAGTAGCCATACCTTCTTTAACACCGACAATTGTACCATCATTATTATTATTAACAAGCTGAAGCATCAATACATCTGCATCCGAGGTTACCCATGTAACAGTTGATGGGTCGGCTGATGTTTGCAACTTAAATGTATCGCCTACGTTGAGAGTTACAATCTTTTCAACCCACATAAATGGTACTTTGATATTTATCTTAACTGTCATATCATCTGCAAAATCAGGATCGGAACTTATGTAGAGGACTGTTTCGCCAGTATAAACACCCTTTATAATACCATTTTCAATAGTTGCTATTTCTCTGCCTAATGGTGATAAATCTGTCTTACAGAATACTGCATTAGCATTTATAACATTAGTAAGATCACTTATACTCATGCTCTGATTTGTATCAAGAGTTATATTATCATAATATAATTTTGGCTTTACTACGACTTCAAAGCTTGTAGATACACCATCCTGTGTTGTTCCTGTAACAATTGTTCTACCTGCACCAACAACCTTAATTGTTGCTGTCTCAAATGTATTTGTATCACTTTCAACTGTTACAACATTTTCATTACTGTAGGTCCAAGTAATAGCGTTATGAATTGTTGCATTAGTCATAACTGTTACATCTGCATTATCTGCTTCGAGTATAATTACATCATTTGATAAAACCTGATCGTCCATTGTTCTAACAACTAACGGAACTGTAATGTTGGCATAAACAGGTCTTGTAAATTCAGGATCATCGTCCAAATCTCCTGATAACCAATATTTTGCTTCTAATTGAGCAATACCTGCTGATACTGGCATTACCTCAATTAAACTTCCTTCATCATTACCATATCCCAATACATCAAATATTCTCTCATTGGTTGATGCATAAAATATTCTGGTATAATCTGTATTACCGTTCTCATCCTTACCTGCAAGTCCAATATAAACATTCATGCTGTCTATATCAGTAGCAAATTGTAATACTTCACCATCTCTACCAATAACAATTTTAATAGAGTTAGCTGCCACAGCATATACAAGACCGCCGATTCCTACGGATAAGACAGCAATCATAATACCTATAGTTATCTTCCATTTTTTCTTTAATCTCTTCATAAACAGCCTCCTAACCTACGTTCTCTTTATATCAAGATCCCACATATAGGGTATAGTATTTCTAAATCATACTATATATCGGATAGTTTTTAATTTTACTTAAGTATAATTTTTAATTTTATTGCAAATATTATATCATATTTTTTTCAAAAAATCTTCTATTGAGCAAAAAAGGAAAGCATATAAATGCTTTCCTTTTTTGTAAATAATATAAAATTATAACTATCTTTGTACTCTACCTGAAGCATCGCCACCAGCAAGTGTTTCAACTTCTTTTCTTGATACAAGGTTGAAGTCACCAGGAATTGTGTGCTTAAGAGCCGAAGCAGCTACACCAAATTCAAGAGCTGACTTAAAGTCCTTACCATCAACTAAACCGCAGATAACACCACCTGCGAATGAGTCACCACCACCTACACGGTCAACAATTGGGTGTACTCTGTATTCTTTTGAATGATAGAATTCCTTTGTATCTCTTGAGTAGATACATGCTGACCAACCGTTATCTGAAGCTGAGTGAGAAACTCTTAATGAGCTTACAGCATATTCAAAGTTGAACTTTTCTACCATTTGTTCGAAGATTGACTTGTAACCTGCTAATTCAAGTTCACCACTTGTAACGTCTGTGTTACCTGGCTTGAAGCCTAATACTAATTCAGCATCTTCTTCGTTACCGATACATACGTCAACGTATTGCATTAAGTTTGTCATAACCTTTTGAGCCTTTTCTGAAGACCATAATTTCTTACGGAAGTTAAGGTCAACTGAAACCTTAACGCCATGCTTCTTAGCAGCCTTTAAAGCTTCTTCTGTTAATACAGCAGCAGCATCTGAAACAGCTGGTGTAATACCTGTGAAGTGGAACCAATCAGCACCTTCAAAAATCTTATCAAAATCGAAATCAGCAGCTGTAGCTGTTGAGATTGATGAGTGAGCTCTATCATATACAACCTTTGATGGTCTCATAGAAGCACCTGTCTCTAAGAAATAGATACCAAGTCTTTCACCGCACTTAGCAATGTTATCTGTCTTAACATTGTACTTTCTAAGAGCTGCAACTGCACATTCACCAATTTCATTGTTTGGAACTGCTGTTACGAATTCAGCGTCATGTCCGTAGTTTGCTAATGATACAGCAACGTTAGCTTCGCCACCACCATAGCATACATCAAATTCATCAGCTTGGATGAACTTTTCATTGTTTGGAGTAGATAATCTTAACATAATCTCTCCCATAGTAATTACTTTAGCCATTGTAAAAATCTCCTTTAATTATATTGTTTTATA
This sequence comes from Lachnospira sp., assembly GCA_015057605.1. GTDB lineage: Bacteria > Bacillota > Clostridia > Lachnospirales > Lachnospiraceae > SIG291. Next base: position 151,407 of record SVDX01000002.1, read on the forward strand.
TTTTAACACTAAAACATACACATATATTTTAGTATTTTATAAACTTTTTGTCAACCTTTAAGCTACTATAATGTAACACCCTGTTTAAAGATTGCTAAATCATGGAAGCCTGCTTCTTCTGCTTTTACCTTCTTACCAGAAGCAACTGCTAATACATAATCAAATAATTCCTTTGAAATCTCTTCCATAGTCATATCTTCAACTAATCTTCCGCAGTTAAAATCAATCCAGTTAGCCTTGCTATTAGCAAGTCTTGAGTTAGTTGAAATCTTAACTGTTGGAACTGGTGAAGCAAATGGTGTACCTCTACCTGTTGTAAATAATACAATATGTGCACCTGATGCTGCTAATGCAGTTGATGCAACAAGGTCGTTGCCAGGAGCACTTAAAAGATTAAGACCCTTTGTTTCTACCTGCTCTCCATATGCCAATACGCCTCTTACTAAAGCGCTACCAGATTTTTGTGTACAACCAAGTGACTTATCTTCAAGAGTTGTAATACCACCATCCTTGTTACCAGGAGAAGGGTTTTCATAAATCTCTTGACCATTTTTAATGAAATATTCTTTAAAATCATTGATTAAATGAACTGTCTTATCAAATAATTGCTCATTTGCACATCTATCCATAAGAAGAGTTTCTGCACCAAACATTTCTGGAACTTCTGTTAAAATAGTTGTACCACCCTTTGATACCAACATATCAGAGAACATACCAACTGTTGGATTAGCTGTGATACCTGATAAACCATCTGAACCACCACACTTCATACCGATGATAAGTTCTTTAGCATTAACCTTTTCTCTCTTAAATGTAGCTGCATAAGCCATAAGCTCTTCCATCATCTTTGCTGCTACTTCTTGTTCGTCCTCAACATCCTGTACCTGTAAGAACTTAACTCTGTCTTCATTAACTTCGCCAATATAGTTCTTTAATACTTCAATTCTTGAATTTTCACAACCAAGACCAAGTACTAATACTGCACCAGCATTAGGATGATTAATTAAATCAGCTAAAATGATTCTTGTATTTTCTTGATCTTCTGTTGTTTGTGAACATCCATATGGATGAGGAAATGCAACTACTTCATCAACGCCTTCTGGCTTGTTCATTCTTGCTGTAGTTTCAATAGCCTTTGCTATTGAATTAACACAACCTACTGTTGGGATAATCCATACTTCGTTTCTAACGCCTACTTTGCCATTTTCTCTCATAAATCCTTCAAAATAAGCTTCTTCGTTAGATTGTTCTACATCCACTCCTGTTGGATTGTATGTGTATTCAAGTAATTCACCAAGACCTGTCTTTAGGTTATGAGTATGAATCCATGCACCAACCTCTACATCAGCCTGTGCATTACCGATTTTAAAACCATACTTAATTACAGCATCACCGCTCTTGATAGGTGCTATAGCAAACTTATGACCCTGAGGAATATCCTCCGTTGTAGTTACCATTGTATTTGCAACATTTACTGTTGTGCCCTTAGCAATAGGCTTAAGGGCAACAGCAACGTTATCATTCACATTAATTTTAATAATATCTTGCATGATAATCTCCTGAATTATTTTACTAAATCTTCAACAACTGCTCTCATACCACGTGTTCTGATATCAGTGATATAAGCTGCGATTGTATCAACTAAACCATCAATCTTAGATAAATCTTCGCCACCAAAGAACTTTGTATTGCTTAAGTAAGCCTGTGCAAATTCTTTAGCATCCTTAGATGAGTTCTCCTTGAAGAAATCAAGAACAAATCTATCATCACGAATGCTGTATTCTTCGCCATTTCTTTCACCGATTAAGCAGTAACCACCGTTAACTTCTCCGTCCTTTTGTGTTGAGTAGAAGCTCATTAATGCTGCCATAGAGAATGTTAAGTACTTAGGAAGCTTGTTAAACTTATTAACATATCCTAAGAATGAAGGCATACAACGTGCTTCCCACTTAGATACTGAATTTAATGAAATATCTAATAATTTATGCTTAATAAATGGATTTAAGAATCTTTCAATTACTGCATTAGCAAATTCCTTACATTCAGATTCTGGTAATGATAATGTAGGAATAACTTCGTCAAATAATGTTTCTTCCATATATTTACGGATAACTGCATCATCCATTGATTCCTTAACTAAATCATTACCTGCAAGGTAAGAAGCAAGAACAAATGATGTATGTGAACCATTTAAGATTCTAACCTTTCTTTCCTTGTATGGATGGTGATCCTTTGTAAATACTACTGGAACTCCAGCCTTATCAAATGGAAGTTCTGCCTTAAGAGCATCTAAATCCTTATCGCTTTCAATTACCCATAAACCGAATAATTCAGCTGTATCGATTAATTGATCTTCATAACCAAATTCTTCACACATAGCAGCTGCTTCATCTCTTGGATAACCTGGAACGATTCTATCTACTAATGTTGAGCAGAATGAACATGCTTCTTCTACCCAATTCTTAAATGCATCTCCTAAATTCCATAAATCAATAAATTGGAAAATGCACTTCTTTAAGTTAAGACCATTGTCTGCAATAAGTTCGCAAGGAATTAATACAAGACCCTTGTCCATAGCACCGTTAAAATGCTCATATCTTTCAAATAATAACTTTGTTAATTTACCTGGATATGTCTTAGGAGGGCAAGCATTGAAATCATCTGTTTCATCAAAAACAATACCTGCTTCTGTAGTATTAGAAACTACAAATCTTACCGAATCCATCTTTGCATATGATGCATACTTTTCATAATCTTCGATAGCTGCAACTGCATCAACGATAGATGTGATAATACGTGTATCCTTCTTAGCTTCCCCGTTCTCATAGCCTCTTAATTGAAGAGTATATTGACATTCCTGCTCGTGGAATCTGTCAAGGCTACCGAATTCGATAGGCTTAATAATAACAACACCACCATTGAAATCAGTCTTCTCATTTGTCACATCAAACATATAATCAACAAATGCTCTAAGGAAGTTACCTTCACCAAATTGAAGAACCTTAACAGGTCTGTCTACTGCTTTTGAAATCTTCTTGTTCAATCTTTCCATTTAACTTGTCTCCTTTAAACTTTAGAAAATAATTGTAAAAATGTGTAAGCTCTTTGTAAGCGCTTACATACAATAATTTTACAAGCAAATTCTAAATAAGTCAACACATTTTTTAGCTTGATTTTTACAATTAATCACTATATAATGAAAATATGTTTGTAAGCGCTTACAAAGTGTTCTTCAAACAACTTTATAAGAAAGGTGGTTCCATGCATGAACATTTATGATGTCTCTGAGCGTGCCGGTGTTTCTATTGCTACTGTTTCACGCGTTATCAACGGCAATTCCAATGTTAGCGAAAAGACCCGTAATAAAGTCATTGATGTTATGAAAGAAATCGGATATACGCCTAATGTCTTTGCAAGAGGTTTAGGTCTCAATACTATGAGTACTATTGGCATTATGTGCACTGATTCATCCGATTTATATCTTGCAAATGCAGTATACTACCTTGAACGAGAACTAAGAGCCAATGGCTATGATTCAATTTTATGTTGTACAGGTACTAAATCTGAAACAAAGAAAAAGTATTTTGAATTATTAATGTCAAAAAGAGTTGATGCCATTATCTTAATTGGTTCAAAATTCTTAAGTACAATTGCGGCAGAAAATGCCTACATAATTGAAGCAGCAAAAAAGCTTCCAATTATGCTTGTTAACGGTTATCTTGAGGGTGATAACATTTACTCCGCACTTTGCGATGATGAGACTGCAGTATTTACTGCTACTGACGCCCTTATTAAATCTGGAAGAAAGGATATTGTATATTTATATACAAGTACCTCTTATAGTGGTATGCGTAAGCTTGAAGGCTATAGAAAGGCACATTTTTTGCACAATATTCCACTCAATCCAGAGCGCATTCACCTTTGTGGCAAGAATATCGCCAACTCTCGTGATTTTTTAAACGAGCTTTACGATAAAGGTAGTCGTTTTGATGCCATTGTTACCTCTGATGATACTTTAGCCGTCGGTGCACTCAAATTTGCATATGACAAAGGTGTATCAGTTCCATCCGAGCTTAACATCATTGGCTACAACAACTCAATTCTATCTAATTGTACTGCCCCAGAGCTTACTTCTATTGATACCAAATTAGAATCGCTCTGCGTAACTACGATAAATACCCTAATGGGGATATTTAATGGCGAAGATGTTCCAAGTAAAATTAACATTTCCGCTGATATAATTAAAAGAAATACAACAAATTTCTAAAATCTAATTAGGAGGACAAACACATGAAACAATTTATGGACAAAGACTTCTTACTTTCTACTGAGACTGCTAAGACTCTTTATCACAATTATGCTGCGAAGATGCCTATCCTTGACTATCACTGTCACATCAACCCAAAGGAAATCGCAGAAAACAGAAAGTTTGAAAACATCACTCAGGTTTGGCTTGGCGGTGACCATTACAAATGGCGTCAAATGCGTACAAACGGCATTGATGAATATTACATTACTGGTAATGCTCCTGATAGAGAAAAGTTCCAAAAATGGGCTGAAACTCTTACAAAAGCAATCGGTAATCCACTCTTCCACTGGAGCCACTTAGAATTACAACGATATTTTGGTTACAATGGTGTTTTAAATGCTGATACAGCAGAAGAAGTATGGAACATCTGCAATGCTAAATTACAAGAAGACTCAATGACAGTTCGTGGTTTAATTAAGCAATCAGGCGTTACTCTCATTTGTACTACTGATGATCCTGTTGATTCATTAGAATATCACAAGATCATTGCTGAAGATGATACATTTGATGTACAAGTATTACCAGCTTGGAGACCTGACAAGGCTATGAACATTGAAAAGCCAGAATACCTTGATTACTTAAATACATTATCAAATGTAAGTGGTGTTTCAATCAAAACATTTGCTGATTTAAAGGAAGCTTTAAAGATTAGAATGGAATTCTTCAACTCTTACGGCTGTAAAGCATCTGACCATGCGCTTGAATACGTTATGTACAAGCCAGCTACAGATGAACAAATCGAAGCAATCTTTGCTAAGAGATTAAATGGTGAAGAATTAACAGATATGGAACAATTACAGTTCAAAACAGCATTTATGTTATTCGTAGGCAAGGAATATAACAAATTAGGTTGGGCTATGCAATTACACTATGGCACAAAGAGAGATAACAATGTATTCCGTTACAACCAATTAGGACCAGACACAGGCTTTGACTGTATCAACACATACAGCTCATCAGCTGAAATGGCATTCTTCTTAAATGCACTTAACTCAACAGATGAATTACCTAAGACAATCATCTACTCACTTAACCCAGCAGACAACGCTGCTATCGGTACAGTACTTGGTTGCTTCCAAGATTCAACAGTTGCAGGTAAGGTTCAGCAAGGTTCAGCTTGGTGGTTCAATGACCACAAGGTTGGTATGACTGACCAAATGACATCTCTTGCTAACTTAAGTTTACTTGGTAATTTCATCGGTATGTTAACAGATTCAAGAAGTTTCTTATCATACACAAGACATGAATACTTTAGAAGAATTCTTTGTGAATTACTTGGTAACTGGGTTGAAAATGGCGAATATCCAAATGATATCAACGCTTTAGGCCAGATTGTTTCAGATATTTCATATAATAACGCAGTTAGATATTTCGGATTTAACTTATAATTTTAAAATACACATTTGCATAAAGAGACGTTTTTACTTCTCTGCAAATGTGTATTTTTTGCGCCTTTTGAGGAAGGTCAATAGCTTTCATAACAGAAAAAGAACCCCCATATGGAGGTTCTTTTCATTTATTTTTATTAGTTAAGATCGCTGTTGTTGTTGTCTGCGTCTGTTCCTGCTGCTTGAGCATTTTTCTTCTTCATAACAACTACTGCTACTACACTACCAATAATTACTGCAACTAAGATACCGATTGCTACATAAAGACCTGTCTTATTGCCGCCATCTTTCTTTGTTGGAGCTGTTGGTGTTGCTACTGGAGCTTCTTCAATTCCGCCTGTTACTGAAGGTGGAATTACGATTGTTACACCTGATGGTGTAGCTGCTAATCTTGCACCTGCATTTGCTGGAGCCTTATCTGTTAATTGAAGGAATCCATTAGTATTGATGCTTCCGTCTGCATCTCTTGTGATGTTAAGCTTAGAAACATCTGTGCTTACAAACCAATCTTCCTGTGCAGCAGCTTGTGCTGAATAATAGTAGTTTGTATCATTGTATACCTTAGCTTCATCCTGTGTTCCCTTTAACTTGATTTGCTCATAAATAGCTAATGCTTCTTCGCCTACTGCTGCATTCTTGTATGAGATAATACCCTTTGCAGAGTAGTCTGTGTTAGTAGCATTGTTTGTATAGAATGCTACGTTATAGCTATGATTGTTAAATGATGTACAGTTTTCAACGATAATGTTTGGACCACTGTTAGAGTCAATACCCTTAGCTCTGTTACCAAATGCGATTGAGTTCTTAAGTTCGTGATCGCCTGCGATACTGCTACCGCCCATCTTGAATCCGTTACCGTTACCAGCTGGATCACCATTTGTTAAGTAACCATTGTTGTATGCGATACAGTTGTCAATTACAACCTTACCGATTGGACCTGTTTCAACCTTAGCGAATAAATCCCAACCATCATCTGCGTTGTTGTAAGCTACACAACCTCTAAATACGTTACCGTCAGCGATTGTTAACTTAGCTGCGAAACCGTCAGCATCTTCATAACCTGAGTCAAGGTTAAGGTATGATGTACAGTTAAGGATTAAGTTGTTTGATGGCCAATCTTCCCAAAGATCTGTTGATAAGAATCTTGAGATTTGGATACCTGTATTACCATTCTTGTATGCATTAACCTGTTCAACTACACAGTTGCTACCAGAAATTTGAAGACCCTTTTGTCCGTTCTTTGAGTTAGTAACATCAAAGCCCTTTAAGTACCAGTAATCACCAGCAATAACAATACCTGTTGATGTACCACCGAAGTCAAGAACTGGTCTTGATGTAGCTTCTGGATCAGCAACTAAGTAAATCATATTTTCAGCTGTACCATCGATACCTCTTTGAACTGTAAGAGCATTTGTTACATTATATTGTCCTTCCATTAAAACGATTGTTTGACCTGGTTGAACATACTTAATAGCTTCACGTAATGTAAGTGGATCGTCCTTAGTACCCTTACCTTTATCCCAACCATTAGCTGCTACATAAATTGACTGACCTGGTTCACCTAACTTCTTATATGTTACAGTATATGTCCATGTCTGTGCTTCATATGTTGACATCTTTACAAACTCTTCTGGCTTGTATTCTGGATCTGGTGTAAATGTAATTGTGTACTTGTTTTCACCAAGATTTAATTTAATCATTTGCTTATGCGAAATAATTACATTATTTGTTCTTGTATCTTTTACTTCCTTAAGAGCAGCGTTAATAACTTCTGCGCCGTTAGCGTCCTTTACTGTTAAATTACCTTCGCAGTTAGATACGAATGTAAATTCATAATCTGGAACACCGATGTCAGTTGTCTGACTTGTTGTGTATAATGGATCGATTGTATCCATTGGTGTCTCTTCTGCTGGAGCATCTGTAGCAGAGTTTGTTACTGTTAATTTAACGTCTGAGAAAGTAACATTTGCACTTCTTGCTGTGAAGAAACCTACATAAATGTTTTGTGAATCGATTTGATTTAAATCGTTTCTATCTTGATCATAGTATGTATACTTACCAACTTCAATACCAGCTTCAGTTGAGTATACACATGTATAACCTGTGTTATTTCTAATAATCTTTAAGTTAAGTACTTTGATGTTGTTCTTAACTGTATCTGTAAATGCTAATTCTGTATTAGTATAGTTACCAATAATATTGAATGTACCACCACTTACGCCTGCACATGATAATTCAAGTGGATTCATTACTGACTTAAATGTAGATGGCATTGATGCTGTTGTGTGTCCTGATGGAACACCAGTCTTAGATTGTGCACCTACACCAAGCTTCATAGAAATCTTAGCGCCCTGTGTTGAAATCTTATTGTTTTCATCATCCCAGAAATATTCAACCTTAGTTACTGAGTTCATAATTGAGTTATTCCAGAATGAAGATGAGTTACCGTGTTCGCCTACTGAGTCACATACCATTAAACCGAAACCATCCTGGCCGTTTGTATATGTCCAGCTGTTAACTGTAACCTTTGCTTCTAATACGAAGTTATCATTGTTAGCATCTAACTTTGTATAGTAGAATGCTAAACCGTCTGTTGAGTTAGGAACTAACTTACCACCATTGTTAGATGAAATAAGTGTTACCTTACCTTCAGCAGAGTTAATATCACCTGTAAATGTGTTCTTAGCTGCTGTAGCACCATCACCAAATGCTGCGAAAGCCCAAACTCTCTTAGCATCTGCTGTTACTGTAACCTTTTGTGTTGCAGATGAATTTTCTGCACCTCTTACTGCTACAAGCTTAATTGTATATTCGCTACCTACTGTAAGTCCTGAAACTGAAGCCTCTGTAGCTGATGCACCTACTGATGCACCCTTCTTGTAAGCAGAATCTGCTGCTGAAGCTGGCTTATAGTATACTTCATAAGCTGTTGCTTCATCTACTGGTTCCCAAGATACTGAAACCTTACCACCGCCTGCACTTGTTACTGACTTAATAACTGGTGTTGCTAATGGTAATGTAAAGCTTACTGCTGAGCTTGATGCACCCTTCTTGTCTGTTTCATTAGCTCTTATAGCTACAACATCAAATGTATAGTTGCCTGTTTTTGTTGGTGTAAACACCACCGAACCGCTATTACCTGATTGTGAATATGTCTTTGATCGGA
>SVDX01000021.1 GCA_015057605.1 Lachnospira sp.
GTGTATCGGGATATCTCCCTGATTTATACAAATCAACACACATTAGTTTAAACTCGTAGCTATAACGCATAAAAATACCCTCCTTACTGGTTTGTCCAGTAAAGAGGGTACATATCAGGTCTAAGCGTTTTATTTTGTCATTAATCTTCTGTTCCTGGTATGTCAGGAATATCTGGAATGTCCGGCATATCTGGCATATCTGGCATCTCAGGGATATCAGGGATATCAGGGCCTTCTAAATCACCAGGATTGTCTGGCTCTTCTTTGGGAGCTGTATGTTCGGTACATTCTTCCATATGATTAACATCAAATTCAGCATCCTTTGGAAGCGATGGAGTCTCGCCTTCAGGAATATAAATATTAGTTTCTTTTTTCTTGATACGCACGACTTCTTCGGTGTGCTTACAATGCTCGGTTGCTATACAACCAGTGTCCGAGCATATTTCAACGGTAACGTGTACATCGCAATATTCGGTAGGCTCAGTTCCTTTTTCAAAATATTCGTATCGTAACATATTGCCTCTTTCATCACAATTACATAAGCCTTCTTTTGCAAGTAAACCTGACTGAGTACAGATTGTAGCGCCTACGAGCTCGCCAGAGTTAACATATCTATCAATATCAAATGATCTTGTTTTATCAAGTGGATTACCGTTAACGTCGCCTAATTCGTGAATACGTTTCATAACCACGCCCCATAGACGAAGATGCATTGCACCATAGTTAGTAAGTTGCTTGTTGTCGTCGTTACCCATCCAAATGGTTGCAGTGTAATATGGTGTAAAGCCAGCAAACCAAATGTCTGTATATCCTGTAGTAGTACCTGTTTTACCAGCTGTGTTGTAACCTGAAAGTGTAACATTACCACCACCTGCTGTACCGTATGAAGTAACAGACTGTAATGCAGATGTTAAAAGTGCAGCTGTTGTTTCCTTCATAACAGTTGAATGCTTTTGGGTAGCTACCTTATCAAGGATAAGATTACCGTCATGATCGTATACGGTAGTGTAATATATAGGTTCGTTGTAGTATCCGCTATTAGCGATGGTTGCATAAGCAGAATTTAATTCAAGGTTAGTAACACCCCATGTGATACCACCTAAAGCAAGAGCTTCAATGGCATCGTGGTTACCGTTAACAGGCTTTGTTGGTGGTACTAAGGTTGTAAAACCAAATTTTTGAGTAAAGCTTAAACCGTTAACTGGTTCAACTAAAGCTAATGTTTTAACTGCCGGTATATTTCTTGAAAGAGCGATGGCGTTACGCACTGTTGTAAGACCGGCATAAATTTTATCAGAGTTTTGTACAAGCTTGTCATTTGCCTTGTAATAGTATGGCTCATCATCAATAACTGTACCTAATGTAATAAGTCCACTTTCTAACGCAGGAGCGTATGTGGTAATAGGTTTAAATGTTGAACCCGGTTGTCTCTTGGAAGAAGTAGCACGGCTAAAAGTTAAACTTCCTTCTTTAGTTCCAGTTCCACCGACAATGGCTAAAACCTTTCCAGTGTACTGATCAATAATTGTCATAGAAGCTTGTGGTTGGAATACATAGTAAACTTTTTCATCAATTATTGTGTCGGTCTCTGTAACCTTAGCTTCTCTAAATTGCTTAATATATTCATCTGCCGCAGCCTTGTTGTTGTAGGTGGATGAATAATTGGTTTGTTCCAAATCTTTAATAAAATATGAGTTAAGACTTGATTCATTATAGGTATAAGTCTTGTTCTCAGCATTTTTAACCTTAAGTGAATATTTGATTTTAACACGAGCACCTGTTGGATATAAACGAACAGTGCTATTTAATTTTTCGCTTCCCTCAGGAGTCATTGCAGTTTCAAATTGAGCGATTTTATTTTCTATGGCAGTACTATCGGAGAAGTTGTTAGTTCTATAACCAAAATAAGAAAGAAAATCTGCTTCTGTATAAGTACTGATTGTATCATCCGGGTGAGCAACAGTAAGTGAATATGATACTGTAAATGCACCACCCTGTGGGAAGTTCATAGGATCTGCAAACTCTTCATCCAAAATAGCTTGAATGTCCATGTTCTGAGTTGAATTGATAATTAAACCACCACGATAAAGTAAATCGTCAGCCTGGGCGCTTGTGTAGCCCTTTTGTTCCATTAAATCTGCTTTAACTTGGCTGATTAAAGCATCTACAAAGTAGGAATAGCTATTAGAAGAAGTGTTTTCAAGACTAACGTTTTGTATACGGGCATATACATTATCTGCCTCAGCTTCAGCTTTTTCTTCCTCAGTTATAAAACCATTATTGAGCATATCTTTAAGAACCTTAGCTCGTCTTGTAGCATTATTTTCAGGATATCTTACCGGATTAAATCTTGTAGGATTCTGCGTAATGCCAGCAATTACTGCAGCTTCTGATAATGTTAATTCAGAAACATCTTTATTAAAATAATTGTTAGCAGCAGCCTGGACGCCAAGGTTACCGTTACCAAGGTTGATGGTGTTAAGATAATTCTCAAGAATTACCTCCTTAGTAACCGTATCTTCAAGCTTAAGTGCGAGATACTGTTCTTGAAACTTTCTTCTAATTTTTTCTGAAGTACCTTCATTATAAACATCTACGAAAATGTTATTTTTTATTAACTGTTGAGTAAGTGTACTTGCACCTTCTGAAAGTCGACCGTTTTTTATCGCCACCCACATAGCTCTCATAATACCCTTAGGGTCTATTCCGTTATGTGAGTAAAAACGTGCATCTTCAATAGCTATAAATGCTTCCTGCAAATCAATAGGTATCTGATCAATGCTTACATAGATACGGTTTGATTCGGAACCTATAAGCTCTTCAATTGTGTTGCCTTCAATATCCAAAATCGTTGTTTTGTATTGGGAAGGTGTAATGTCGGTTATGATAGGAGCAGTATCAATGATACCCTTAAACATACCAAATACGGCACAACATCCTACTACGGCAAGCACAAGACAGCCTAAAATAGCTACCTTCATACAGTTTAATATAAGCTTACGGCCTAATTTTCCATTAGGTGAGGTTAATTCATGACGCTTTTTATAAACGCCTACTCTTCCATAATTCATATATTTTACCTCGTTGTTAAGTTGTTTTTTATAAACGATATTGACATTATAACAAAAAAATGTGTTCAAATAAAGAACAAATTTCATATATTTTATTATGTATGAAAAAAATACAATCTATACAGTCTTTAAATAGGAAAAGAAATGTGTTAAACTTAACAAAAATACTATGGTGGAATTGATATGGAAAAAACTTACAATATAATATATGAAGCCGGAAGTGGCGAGATAGTTGAAAAAAAGTCAAGATTTATTGCTCACATTTATCCTGTGGATAGCATAGAAGAAGCGGAACAGATAAAAGAACAGATAAAGAAGAAGTATTGGGATGCAAGACATAATTGCACTGCATACGTAATAGGAAAGAATAATGAAATTCAAAGATATGATGATGATGGAGAACCTTCAGGAACAGCAGGAAAGCCGATGCTTGATATATTGCTTAGTAGCGAACTGCGTAATTGCATAGTGGTTGTTACCAGATATTTTGGTGGAGTTTTGTTGGGAACCGGAGGACTGATAAGAGCATATCAGGCAGCTGTTAAAGAAGGACTTCAAAACACTAAAGTAGTAAAAGTGCACAAAGGCATACAGATAGGTATACAAACGGACTATACAGGACTTGGAAAAATACAATACATAACAGCTAATGAAGGCGCATATATAAAGGAAACAGAGTATCTTGAAAATGTAAATCTTTCTATAATAATAGAAGAAAATAGCTATGGAATTTTTGAAAAAAAAGTAACAGAAGCGACTAATGGAAAGGCCGTATTTCGCTCAAAACAGGCAATAGAGTTCGGTATATTGGAAAATGAGTGCATACTATTGTAAAAAATGAACAAAATATCCTATGCAGAGCGGTTCATAAAACAAAAAATAATAATATTGCACAAAAATACACAAAAAAAACATAAAGATATCTTGTTAAAACTACTAAAATATGTTAGTATTAGTTAAACCAATGGAAATATTATGCCATTGGTGGTGGTATAAAACCACAGAAAACCAATAAGGAGGGTTTTGTTTTATGAAAAAAACAGCAAAAAGAGTTGTTGCTCTTATGCTTGCAATGATCATGGTAATGAGCATGGTTGCTTGTAAGAAAGATGATGAAAAGAGCAAAACAACAACAGCTGGCTCTGGCGAAGTAGCTAAGCCACAAAAGATCACAGTTATGTGGGATAACACAATAGTTGCTGAAGACAACGGCGGTAAGGATTTTGCTAAGGCTCTTGAAACAGCTTTAGGAATGACAATTGACTTCAAGCGTCCAGTTCACTCAGCTTACTATGATGTTCTTCAAACTTCATTCGTTTCAAACGAAGTACCAGATGTATTCGTATTAGCAGCTAACTACTATGCTCAATACGCTTCAACAGGTTCACTTTGGAACATGGAAGAAGCTTGGAACAAATCAGAACTTAAGGCTTCAGGCAGACTTGAACAATGGGCTATCGATATGATCGCTGGCTTAAAGACATCAGGTAAGGCTGGTGCTGAAGGTATCTATGGTTTCAACTTAACACGTGGTAACGGTTGTGTTACATACGTAAGAACAAAATGGTTAGAAGAATGTGGCTACAAGGCAGATGGTAGCGAAATTAAGACATACGATGATTACTATCAAATGTGTGTTAAGTTCAAAGAAAAGTACAATATAGCACCAGTTTGTGCTTCTAAGTACTTAAATACTGAAGCTCCATACACAAACTACTTACCAGAATTCTACCAAGGCGCTTATCCTGACTTCTACAAGAATGCAGAAGGTAAGTGGGTAGATGGTTTCTCAGAAGACGCTATGAAGAAAGCGTTAAAGAGATTACAAGACGCTAACAACGCTGGTTTACTTGATCCAGATATGGGTAGTGCAACAACAACAGATGCTCGTGAAGGCTTCTATGCTGAAGAGCACGGTGTATTCACATACTGGGCTGGTACATGGGCTCAAACAATTATTGATAAGTTAGCATCTAAGGGTCATGCTGATACAAGAGTAACAGCTCTTAAGCCAATCGCAGAAGTTGGTAAGTATGTTGAAAGACAGGCTCCAGTTGTTGCTATTTACTCAAGATGTGAAAATCCAGAAGGCGTATTCAAGTACTTCATCGAGCCAATCTATGATGGTGCTGAAGTTCAAGCTTTATGGACATACGGTGTAAAGGGCGTTCACTGGGATGATAAGGCAGAAACAATTACATTAAATGGTAAGGATTCTGTTTACGCAGCAGGCGAATTCCACTTCTTACTTGACCCAGCTACAAGCAAGTCATTCATGAAGAAGAACCACATCGATCCATTACTTTCAATGGGTAAATTCATCGAAGGTAAGGACCCAGCTGCTACAGCTGCTAAGCCAATCGTTTCTGAAAAGGCTCAAGAAGTAATGGCTATGTTCAATGTTAACTGTAAGAATGCACCAGTTATCGTGTCTACATCAACAGTTACAGAAAACAGCGCTAAGATCTGGGCTTGCCGTAACGAATTAGTTACAAAGATTGTTGCTCAAAACATGAACGTTGATGACGCTATGAAAGAGTACACAGAAACAGTAGGCACAGAAGTTACAAAGTGCTTAGAATCATTAAATGATCAATAATTAATGATTAATAAAGTTTAATTGGGAGGATATTCCTGGGCTTATGCCCGGGGATAAACCCCATTTTTTTAAGATTACAGTGGGAAATTTCGATTTCTACAGGTTGTAAAGAAAGAAGGTATGAAAATGGTATGTAAATCATGCGAAACACAAATACCAAAACGTGCAAAAAAATGTCCTAAGTGCGGTATGCCAGTAGTTAAAGAAGAAAAAAATCTTAAGATTTTGGCTATCGTAGGTGCGGTTATTGCCTTTATCGGTGGACTTTTTCCTTTGGTACAGGTGAGTTCACTCGTAGAAATCGCATTTGGTTTCATGAATGGTGGCGATATCATGAAAGATGTTGCTGCTTATGCACCTGAAGGCGCAACTTGGGCAGACGTTGTTATGGGCTTCCCGGAAGTTGCTAAAAGTACTTTTGGCGGAATGTTTTGGTATATTTTTATGCTAGCATTAATTGCTACGATTTTATTAGTAATTTTTAGATATGAAAAGATATCTATCGTTACAACATTAATAGCTGTTGGTACACTTATTGCATATTTCTTTGTTATTCAAGATGCGCATTTGAATCCATCTGCTATTGAAACACTTTATGAAACAAAGACAGCAATGAAGCCGTTGTTAACAGACTACGGTATGTCAGAAGCAGCGATTGAAGAAATGGGTAGATCTAAGAGATTAAATTTCTGTGTTGAACTTGCTCAAATGTCAGTTGCTGATTTAAGAGAAAAAGGCTTAGCTGAAATCGGCATGGGTCTTTACATCACACTTATTGGTGCAGTTATTTCTATCGCAGGTGTATTTATTGATGTATTCAAGTTCATCAAGAAGAAAACTGTTAAGTCAGAATACTTAAGAAATAATCGTACTGTTGCACAAAGAATGTATACTTACAGATGGTTCTATTTAATGTTCTTACCTGTATTATTATTCGTTCTTGCATTTAACTATTGGCCAATGTTAGGTATCAGATTTGCTTTTACAAAATATTCAATGGTTGGTGAACCGGTTTATGTAGGTATTTACCAATTCTTAAAGATGTTTAAGGAAGCAGATTTCTGGGAAGCATTTAGAAATACACTTCAATTAAGTGTTCTTTCATTGCTTGTTAACACATTTGGTGCGGTTATCATTTCATTAATGTTACATGAAATTGTATCTTTATTATTTAAGAAGACAGTACAGACAATCGTATACTTACCTCACTTTATGTCTTGGGTAGTTGCTGCGTCAGTATTCCGTTTATTCTTAGGTGTAAATGGTACAATGAATGACGTACTTATGACTTTGAATATTACAAGAGAGCCAATCAAATTCCTTTTAAGTAACGAGACATGGCGACCTGTTTATTACTTTATAAATGGTTGGAAGAGTATAGGTTGGGGAACAATCTTGTTCTTAGCTACACTTTCTGGTATTAGCCCAGACTTATACGAAGCAGCTCAAATTGATGGTGCTAACAGATGGCAGAGAATGAAGTTCATTACTTTACCTTCATTAGCAAATACAATTATTACAGTTCTTATCCTTAATTTAGCTAAGGTTATGAACATTTTCGAATCAGTATTCGTATTAACAAATGATGCTGTTGTTGACACATCTCAGGTTATTCAGACTTATGTATATAAGATGACATTCGGTATCGGTGTTCCTGATTATGGTTATACAACTGCAGTTGGTCTCTTTAGATCATTAGCGAGTGCGGTACTCGTATTAGTATGTAACTATGCTAGTAAGAAAGTCCGCGGTCGAGGAATAGTATAGGAGGGCGAAAAGATGATAGTTGTTGGCGTATTATTAATTCTTGTCGGCATACTTTGCGCGACATGGGCTTTCATACAGGGCAATTCAGATTTGGCCCAAAATGTAGAGCAATATGGTGAAAAGATTGTTAATCATATTTTCGGACCATTAGATGCTAAGATAGCAGAAGCAGGTGCTGATGCAGATTTAGTATCAAGATATCAGAGCTTGAAAAAAGTTTATAGTGGACACCAATTTACAGTAAAGCCATTCAGTGAGAACCTTACAGATTCATTTATTACTGTAGGTATCATAATGGTTGCAGTTGGTATTGTTTGTTTAGTAATATTTGCTTTATTTGATGCAAAGAAAAAGAAAGCTAACTGGGCAGAAGCAAAAGAAATTTTCAAAGAAAACAAGATTTCATTTATTATTTCAGTTATTGGTTTAATTGCATCGTTTGCAGGTACTGTTTGGTCATGGATTCAAACATCTACGTTTAAGTATGCATTACAATCAGAAGTTGGTATCTGGAATAACTATGTGGATACACTTGTTAAAGTTGGTAATGCAGACTCATCATGGGCATCATGGATGAAGTTTGATGCAAACCAAGTATTAACACAATATGGTGCACCAGGTTTAATGGACCTTGGTATGGTTAAGGTTGTTACAGCAATTTCTTTAATTGCATTAGTTGTATTTGCAGTATTGTTTATGTCGAACATTGGTAAGCTTGGTAAAACAAAGTTATTCCCAGTATTCAATGGTATTGTATTTATTATCTTCGTGTTGATTATTTTAATACCTATTTATAAGGTTTTAATTGACTCATTTGATGGTGCTTCAGTTCCTAAGATGAACTTTAAACCAGTAAGATTTACAGCAGAAGCTTATAAGGACATTATTACAAGAACATCACTTCGTACACCATTCTTAATTTCAGTAATTACAACACTTATGGGTACATTCTTGGGTCTTACATTATCAACACTTGGTGCGTATGTATTAATCCAATTTGAAATGCCAGGTAGAAACTTATTCGCATATTTATTGTTATTTACAATGATTTTCAATGGTGGTATGATTCCTACATTCTTAGCTATTAAGTCTTTAGGTCTTCTTGACACATTGGGTGCGGTAGTATTACCTTTAAGTATTAACGTTTATAACTTAGTTCTTATGAGAAACTTCTTCGAAGGTATCCCAACATCATTATTCGAAGCAGCTGAAATTGATGGATGTTCGCCAATGGCAATATTCATTAAGATCGTTCTTCCATTATCGAAGGCAGCTATCGCTTCTATCGGTTTGATGTTCTCGGTTATTTTCTGGAACGACTATACAAACTTCAAGTTATACATTTCATCACCAAAATATTTCAACTTCCAGTTGAAGTTAAGATCGATGTTCGATGAAGGTGGTGTTCCTGACTCACCATACTACGGTGAAGTAACAGCACAATCAGCAGCCGTTATCGTTGCTATCTTACCTTTCATGATCATCTATCCATTCTGTCAGAAGTACTTCGTACAGGGTGTTAACGTTGGTGCGGTAAAAGAATAATTTATATTATTATATTAATCCCTCTGGTTCAATATCAGAGGGATTTCTTTTGCAAAAAATGCCCATATATGATATAATAAAAATGATATGAATATTAGAAAGGAAGATGTAGATGTCTTTAAAAATTTTTTGGGCAGGAGACTCAACAGTTAAAGAAAATACTATACTTAGCTTCCCACAGACAGGAATCGGTCAGGTGTTTAAATTGTTCTTAAAACCTGAGGTAAGAGTGTTTAATTATGCACAGAACGGAAGAAGTACAAAAAGCTTCATTGAAGAGGGAAGACTTGAGCTTATAGAACAGCAGATAAAAGAAGGCGACTTCCTATTTATTCAATTTGGTCATAATGATGAAAAAATACAGGATGATAGCAGATATACAACTCCATATGGTACATTTCAAGAGAATCTTAAAAAGTTTGTTGACGTAGCACGCAATGTAGGAGCATATCCGGTTATTATAACACCACTTTATAGAAGATTATTTAATGATGACCATAAGACACTCATAGATGATACACATTTAGAATATCCAGATGCAATGAAGGAATTTGCAGTTAGAGAGAATGTACCACTTATTGATTTGTGTACATTAAGTCGTCAATTAATAGAAGAAGCTGGTTATGGAGAAACATTTAATTGGTTTATGCATTTTGATGCAGGTGTATATGCCAATTATCCTGAAGGCCAGGTAGATAATACACATTTGCAGTATTTGGGTGCGGTTAAATTTGCTACAATCATAGCTAAAGAATTACATAAGCTTGGTGGTATTTATGCAGAGTTATTGATTGATCCTGAAGATAACTTGGAAGATCCAAGATTACTTATAGATTAAGGAGGATGTAAGGTGAAACAGTTAAAGCAATTTGAGTTGTTAAAGATGATGGAAGCTAAGGAGACAGATAAGCTTGTAAAAGAATTGGAGGCTTTGATGTCAGAAGGCGTTGAATTGTATATGGGAAGAGCTTTGTACTATATGTATGAGGTGGGCGAAAAAGAGGAATATTTAGAGACAATTAGTGCTCTTGCAAATAAGGCAAAAGACTATGAAATAACAGATATAAAGGATATGTATACTGTACAGCCTTTTTATATGCAGTATGACACTAATAAGGGAGGCAAGGGTCACTATGCAGAGATTATTGCTAAGATTAACGGTGTTGATAAAGCATTTTACAATGACAGCTTAGAACTTGAAGACTTAGAATGGTATTTGTTGGGTCTTATAGATACTTTAGCGGTTACTTCTGAACAGATTTTTGAATACTATATGACAATTATTCAGCTTTTCAAGAAAGCATTTAAGCAATGGTGTTCAAGAAATGTTGAACCAAGTGAAGTGATGCAGTATGTAATAGATAAAGCATGCGATATGAAAGTGATATTAAGAGAAAAATATCAGAAAGGTTGTTAGTATGGAATTAAAATTAGTAGCGAAAACATATAGAAGTATAGTAATAGAACTTACAGAAGCTGGTAGATACTATTCAGATATGCCATATGAGATATATGTAAATGGCGAGTTGGCATTTGAAACAAACAAAGTAGTTAATTCGATTTTTGGACTTAAGCCAAACACAGAATATACAATTAGCGTTAAGGTAGATAATGTAAGAGTTAATTCACTTTACGTTAAAACAGATTATGAATATGTTACATTGAATGTAAAGGATTTTAATGCGTATGGCGATGGAGTGCATAACGATACCAATGCTATACAGGCAGCTATTATGGCATGTCCTGCTAATTCAAGAGTGTATGTTCCTGCAGGTGTGTATAAGATAACATCATTATTTTTAAAGAGCAATATTACAATTGAATTGGCTAAAGATGCTGTATTATCAGCATTTACAGACAGAACAATGTTCCCAATATTCCCTGGAATTATAGAAAATTACGATGAAAATGAATACTATAATCTTGGAACATGGGAAGGTAATCCGATTGATATGTTCTCGGGCATCATTTGTGGTGTAAATGTAGAAAATGTTGTTATAACAGGTGAAGGAACAATCGATGGCTGTGCAGATTTTGATAACTGGTGGCATAATCCAAAGGTTAGAAATATAGCTTGGAGACCAAGATTAGTATTTTTAAATAATTGTACAAATGTAATGCTTCATGGTATAACAGTTCAAAATTCTCCATCATGGACATTGCATCCATATTTCTCAAAGAACTTGAAGTTCGTTGATATCAAGATTTTAAATCCATTTAACTCACATAATACAGATGGATTAGATCCTGAATCATGTGAAGATGTTGAAGTAATTGGTGTATATATTTCGGTTGGCGATGATTGTATAGCAATTAAGTCAGGTAAGATTTATATGGGCAAGAAGTTTAAAAAGCCAACTATTCGTATGACAATAAGACAATGTTGTATGAGAGATGGACATGGTGCTGTAACTGTAGGTAGTGAAATCGCAGCGGGTGTTAAAGAGGTTAAGATTGAAAGCTGCGTATTTATGAATACAGACAGAGGCCTTAGAGTAAAGACAAGAAGAGGTCGTGGACAGGATTCAGTGCTTGATAACATCATTTTTGAGGATATCAAGATGGATAATGTAATGACACCATTTGTTGTAAACAGCTTCTATTTCTGCGATCCGGATGGAAAATCAGAATACGTTGCAAGTAAGGAACCATTGCCAATAGATGATAGAACACCATCAATCAAGAGACTTGTATTTAAAGACATAGAAGCAAAGAACTGTCATGTTGCAGGAGCATATATTTACGGACTTCCTGAACAAAAGATAGAAGAAGTAGTATTTGAAAATATTATTGTAGACTATGCAGATGACGCAAAGCCAGGTGTGGCAGCCATGATGCTTGGATGCGATGAAACAGCAAAGCAGGGTATAGTTGTTAATAATATTGAAAAATTAGTTCTTAAGAATGTAACAGTATTAGGATGTGAGGGCGAAGAAATAGTAGCCGGCAATATTGGAACAATAGAAAGATTATAGGAGTACTATGAAGAATATAAAAACAGCTAAACAGTACGAAGATATATTTATGAAAAACAAGGGTCAGGCATTAAAGACCCTTGTTGCCATATATAAAGGCAATTATTACAAATTCTTTTTATCAGTAGTATTTTTTGTAATAAAGCATAGCCCTGCGTGGGTATTGCCAATTGTAACGGCAAATATAATAAATGCAGTAGTTAAGCATGATGCAAAATGTATGGAAATAATTATGATAAATGCGCTTGTAATGGTATTTTTGGTCGTTTTAAATGTACCGATGAACTATTTACACGTAAAATATAAGAGCCTTGCTGTAAGAGAGGTTGAATCAGGTCTTAGAGGCGCATTGGTTAGCAAGCTTCAGCATTTATCAATTCCATACCACACAGAATTGCAGTCAGGAAGACTTCAATCAAAGATAATGAGAGACGTAGAAGCCATAGAAGCGGTGTCTACACAGTTATTTATAGGCGTGTTAAATATTGCAACGAATCTTATTATTGCACTTAGCATAACAGCGAGTAAAAGCGGAGTAGTATTTATATTTTTCTTGTTATCTGCACCTTCAGCGGCGCTTACAATGGTGTTGTTTAGAACCAGAATAAAGGCGCGTAATCAGGAATTTAGAAAAGAAATGGAAGAAACCTCGGCGAAGGTTATGGAGATGGTTGAATTAATTCCAATAACAAGAGCGCATTCCCTTGAAGAAACAGAGACAAAGAAGATAACTGCACAGCTTTTGGCGGTGGCAGAAAAAGGCTATCGCCTTGATATGATACAATCAACTTTTGGCGCGGTAAGCTGGGCAATATTCCAGATATTCCAAATCGGATGCTTGGCATTTACAGGATATTTAGCATTTAAGGGCAATATACTTTCGGGCGATATCGTGCTATACCAGACATATTTTACAACAATAGTTAATCAGGTGTCATCAATAATTATGCTTATGCCTATTATTTCAAAGGGCCTTGAATCAATAAATTCAGTAGGAGAAATCCTCACTTCTGACAACATAGAAGATAATGAAGGTAAGGAAAAAATAGAAATAGTAAATGGTGCATTTAGATTTGAAAATGTAAAATATACTTATCCAAACACTGAAAAGAGCATTTTAAATGGCGTTAATCTAAAGGTAAATAAGGGCGAAACAATAGCCTTTGTTGGTGAATCTGGTGCCGGAAAAACTACACTTTTAAATATGATTATTGGATTTATTTTGCCAGATGAGGGCAGAATATACATAGATGGTCAGGATATGTCGACTCTTGATTTGCGTACATACAGAAAGCACATAGCTGTAGTGCCACAAAATACAATACTTTTTTCAGGAAGCATACGTGATAACATTACTTATGGTATCGACAATGTTACTGATAAAGAAATTGAAAATGTAATTAAGGCGGCTAATTTAAAGGATTTAGTTGATAGCCTACCAGACGGAGTGGACACTAAGATTGGTGAACACGGCGGTAAGCTTTCGGGCGGTCAAAGACAACGTCTTGCTATTGCAAGAGCGCTTATTCGTAATCCTAAAGTAATAATACTTGATGAAGCGACATCTGCCCTTGATAGTATATCGGAAAGACTTATCCAGGATGCGCTTGATAATCTTACAAAAGAGCGTACAACATTCATTGTAGCACATAGACTTTCTACAATAAAAGAAGCTGATAAGATAGCCGTAATGGATGCGGGAAGATGTATAGAATATGGCACTTATGACGAACTTATGGAAAAACAGGGAGCATTTTATAAGTTGAAGAAGACACAGGAGCTCTAAAGGGAAAAATCACATACTTTTTTTAGAGACGCTTGCGCTCCATTATCGGCGTAACGCCTGCTAAGGTGCCAATCAGACTGTTGTATGTTGTCACCTAAGCATCAACGCCTCTAAAGGCTCTAAAAAAAGTATGTGATTTTTCTACATATTGAGTAAGTGTAGGACAGTCGACCATACTGCGTACTATCGTATATGCAAGCATAACGAAATGTCTTTTATGCATCTGTTACGTGCGACATTGGAGTGCAAATGTCACCTAATATTAACTGTGTTTTTGGCTTCTCTTTCTCAATAATGGATCAAGTATTTTCTTTCTTATTCTTAAATTCTTTGGTGTGATTTCTAAAAGTTCATCTGTATCAATGAATTCTAATGCCTGTTCAAGACTTAATATTCTTGGTGGTGTAAGGCGAAGGGCTTCGTCGGAACCAGAGGCACGAGTGTTTGTGAGCTGCTTTTTCTTGCAGACATTTACTTCGATGTCTTCTGGTTTGCCATTTTGTCCAATTACCATTCCACCGTATACCGCTTCGCCAGGTCCGATAAATAACTGACCACGTTCTTGTGCATTGAAAAGACCGTAGGTAATGGCTTCACCTGCTTCGTATGCGATTAGGGAGCCTTGCTTTCTGTACTGCATGTCGCCCTTGTAGGCTTCGTAACCGTCAAAGATGGTATTTAGTATGCCGTTGCCCTTTGTGTCTGTCATAAATTCACCACGGTAGCCGATAAGACCACGTGAAGGTATTGAAAATACGAGGCGGACATAATTGCCACTTGTAGGAGTCATACCCTGAAGTTCACCCTTACGGTTGCTTAGCTTTTGAATTACTGCTCCTGAAAATTCGTCTGGAACATCAACATAAGCTAATTCCATTGGCTCTAATTTTTTGCCGCGTTCATCAAATTTGTAGAGGACTTCTGCCTTGCTTACGGCAAATTCAAAGCCTTCACGGCGCATATTTTCAATAAGGACTGAAAGGTGAAGCTCACCACGTCCAGATACCTTAAAGCTTTCAGTTGTGTCAGTTTCTTCAACACGAAGACTTACATCTGTGTGAAGTTCTCTAAACAGACGGTCGCGTAAATGTCTGGAAGTAACGTATTTGCCTTCCTTTCCAGCAAGCGGACTATCATTTACAATAAAGTTCATTGCAATTGTTGGCTCAGATATTTTTTGGAAAGGAATTGGCATAGGGTTTTCCGGTGAACAAAGTGTATCACCGATTCCGATGTCAGTAATACCTGAAATGGCTACGATTGAACCAATGTTAGCTTCGCTTACTTCGACCTTGTTAAGACCATCAAATTCGTAGAGCTTACCTATTTTAACCTTTTTACATTTGCTTTCATCATGAGCATTTACAATAACAACATCCTGATTTAATTTAAGAATTCCGTTATCGACCTTACCAACGCCGATACGCCCAACATATTCGTTGTAATCAATTGTGCTGATAAGCACCTGAGTGCCTGCATCAGGGTCGCCGCTTGGGGCTGGGATATGCTCTAAAATTGTTTCAAATAGAGGCGACATATCCATCTCTTCATCCTCTAAGTTAAGCTTAGCAAAGCCTTGCTTTGCTGAAGCGAATATAAATGGGCAGTCGAGCTGTTCTTCAGAGGCATCTAAATCTATAAATAATTCAAGAATTTCGTCAATAACCTCATTTGGTCGTGCTTCCGGACGGTCGATTTTGTTGATACATACAACTACTGGTAGTGAAAGCTCTAAAGCCTTTCTTAAAACAAATTTTGTTTGTGGCATAGCACCCTCGTAGGCATCAACCACAAGGATAACACCATTTACCATCTTAAGTACGCGCTCAACCTCGCCACCAAAATCCGCATGGCCTGGAGTGTCGATAATATTAATTTTTGTGTTTTTGTAGGTTACGGCTGTATTTTTTGCAAGGATAGTGATACCACGTTCCTTTTCAATATCATTAGAGTCCATAACTCTTTCGGCTACTTCTTGATTTTGACGAAATACACCGCTTTGTCTTAATAGCTGATCAACCAAGGTTGTTTTACCGTGGTCAACGTGAGCTATAATAGCGATATTTCTTATGTCATTACGGGTTGTTTTCATAGAAATATTGTTCCTTTCTTGAAAGTTTTATATTATAACAACTGTTTTAGTTTAGCACATTTTTTTGAGAATACAAGTATTTTTAAAAAAAGTAGGAATATTTTTACATAAAATTGAATACATTTATACAGATAACAAAAATACACTCATTGAAGGGAGAAATACTAATATGGTAGATAAGGTTATTGAGAACAACAGAGTAAATATTATGGGGGAGGTAGTGTCAGACTTTGTGTACAGTCACGAGGTTTTTTCTGAGGGGTTTTACGTAGTAAATGTAGCAGTGAACAGACTTAGCAATAGCGTGGATATAATTCCGCTTATGGTTTCAGAAAGACTTATTGATGTGACAAAGGATTATAAGGGGCAAATTATTGAGGTTGTAGGGCAGTTCCGTTCATACAACAGACATGAGGAAAACAAAAATAAGCTTATGCTTTCAATCTTTGTAAGAGAGCTTGAATTTGCTGATGAGCTTAAAGAACAGGCAAAGACTAATCAGATTTTCCTTGATGGTTACATTTGTAAACCAGCAATTTATAGAAAGACACCTCTTGGCAGAGAGATTGCAGATTTACTTATTGCAGTTAATCGTCCATATGGCAAATCAGACTATATTCCATGTATTGCATGGGGCAGAAATGCAAGATTTGCTGCAAATTTTGAGGTTGGTACTCATATTGAACTTACAGGAAGAGTTCAAAGTAGGGAATATACAAAGCATTTGAATGAAGAAGAATGTGAAAAGCGTATCGCCTATGAAGTATCAGTAAGTAAAATTGATGTTGTAGAAGAATAAATAAAAGTGAAGTTATCCACTTTGTTATAGAATATACCTCCATTTCGTGTTATAATAGTAAAAATGCGAAATGGAGGATTTTTTATGAGCAGATTGATATACAAAAATCCAATTCTACACTTAGACTACAGTGATCCTGATGCGATAAGAGTTGGAGATGATTTCTTTATGGTGGCATCAAGCTTTAATCACGTTCCGGGGCTACCGGTATTACATTCTAAGAATCTTGTGGAATGGAAGCTTGTTAATTATGTATTTGAAAACGTACCATTTGAAAGATTTAAGGATGTACAGCATGGCCATGGAGCATGGGCACCGAGCATACGTTATCATAATGGCATATATTACTGTATAATACCTTTTCCAGACGAAGGCATTTATGTGAGTCAGACAACAGACCCATTTGGCAAATGGAGTGATTTATGGTGTGTTATTGAAGGTAAGGGAATTATTGACCCATGTCCTATATGGACTGAGGATGGCAAATGCTATATAGCTACGGGCTTTGCAAAATCAAGATGTGGCTTTAATAGTGTGATTGGCCTTTACGAGGTTACACCAGATTTAAAAACGCAGCTTAGTGATTATACAATTGTTTATGATGGTCATGACAATGACCCTACTATTGAGGGCCCTAAATTCAATGTTCGTAATGGCTATTATTACATAATGGCACCGGCAGGTAGTGTTAAAACAGGCTGGCAGGTATGTCTTAGAAGTAAAAATATCTATGGACCATATGAAAGAAAGGTTGTACTTTTCCAAAGCGATACACAGATAAATGGACCTCATCAGGGCGCGCTTGTTGATATAGATGATAACGATAATTGGGCATTTTTACATTTCCAAGACAAAAAATGCTATGGAAGAGTAGTGCATTTGCAGCCAGTTACTTGGGTTAATGACTGGCCAATATGCGGCGAATGTAGAGATGAACTTTTAGCAGGAACTCCGGTTGCAACTGGAGAATATCCAATCAGTATTAAGACAGACTTTTACTTACCTACAAGTGATGATTTTTGTAGTGATACACTTTCGCTTATATGGCAGACTCCTGCAAATAAGAAGGAGGGCTGGTATGAGCTTAAGGATGGCTTAAAGCTTAACTGCTATTATCATAATGAAGAGGCCTATAACGCCCTAAATCTTACACCAAACATATTTATGCAAAAGCTTGCGTATCTTTCATTTGATGCAAGTGTATGTGTCAAATTAGACCTTCAAAATGAGGGGGATGAGATTGGTCTTTGCTTAATGGGTAAAGATTATGCATATGTATGTGTAAGACGTGAAAATGGAACTAATGTCCTCTACTTTGCGGATGGACATTTTGGAATAGAAAAGGATACATATTTAAAAGGCGCAGTGCTTAAGGATGATGAGATAATCCTTAATCTACGTTATGATGAGCCAAATGTAGTTAAATTTGGCTACGACGAAAAGATATGTAGTAACAATTATTATGTATCACCTGGACGCTGGATAGGGTCTAAGGTTGGTATTTATGCAAAGGGAAAAGCAGGTAGCGCAGGTAGTGCTACATTTAGAATGTTTGATATGAAATAAAAAAGCAAAACTAACCCCAAATGCAAGATATTATAGGCTTAATAATATCTTGCATTTTCTCATATCTGATATTATAATAAAAGGATATATAAGAAGTGGGTGATTATATGTCTAAACAAGTGATTAAGAACGATGTACAGCTTTTAAGTGAGTCGCCAAAGAGCTTTACTGCTCCTGAGGTTTTATACGAGAAATTAATTGAGAATATTAAAAAATACAGACCTTCCACAGATTTAACGCTGATTGAGAAGGCTTATAGTATTGCGTATGAAGCACATAAGGATCAGTATAGAAAATCAGGCGAGCCTTATATTATTCACCCAATTTGTGTGGCTATTATTTTAGCAGAATTAGAACTTGATAAGGAAACTATCGTTGCAGGTATTTTACACG
Organism: Lachnospira sp.; assembly: GCA_015057605.1. Taxonomy (GTDB): domain Bacteria; phylum Bacillota; class Clostridia; order Lachnospirales; family Lachnospiraceae; genus SIG291. The sequence continues at coordinate 18,594 of SVDX01000021.1, forward strand.
ATGTTGTGGAAGATACGGTGATGACTTATGAAGATATAGAGCGTGAATTCAGTTCAGAAATTGCGTTGTTAGTTGACGGCGTTACTAAGTTGACTCAGTTAAGTTATGACCTTGATAAGGTTGAGATACAGGCTGAGAATCTTAGAAAAATGTTCCTTGCTATGGCAAAGGATATAAGAGTTATTCTTATTAAGCTTGCCGATAGACTTCATAATATGCGTACGCTTGAATTTATGAAGCCTGAAAAGCAAAAGGAAAAGGCAAGAGAGACTATGGAGATATATGCTCCGATTGCTCAAAGACTTGGTATTTCTAAGATTAAGGTTGAATTAGATGACTTATCACTTAAATATACACAGCCAGAAGTCTATAAGAACTTAGATACTTCGCTTGCGACAACAAGAACTGAGCGAGAAAGATTTATTTCCGAGATAGTTAATGAAGTAAGAGATGTAATTAAAGAAGCTAATATAGATGCAGAGATTAACGGACGTGTAAAGCACTACTTTAGCATTTATAGAAAAATGCTTAAGCAGGACAAGACTGTTGATCAGATATATGATTTGTTTGCAGTAAGAATTATTGTGGATTCTGTTAAGGATTGCTATGCGGCGCTTGGTGTTATGCATGAAAAATATAAACCAATTCCAGGTAGAATCAAGGATTATATTGCAATGCCAAAGCCTAATATGTATCAGTCGCTTCACAGTACATTGATTTCAAGTGATGGACAACCATTTGAGATACAGATAAGAACATATGAGATGCACAGAATAGCTGAATATGGTATTGCTGCGCATTGGAAATATAAAGAAGGTAAGGATGGTATTACTGCTGACAATGAAGAGGCTAAGCTTACATGGCTTCGTCAGATTCTTGAATGGCAAAAGGATATGTCTGATAATAAAGAGTTCTTAAGTCTTTTAAAGAGTGACTTAGATTTGTTCTCTGATAGTGTATATTGCTTTACACCAGCGGGAGATGTTAAGAATCTTCCTAATGGCTCAACACCTATCGATTTTGCGTATAGCATACATAGTGCCGTAGGCAACAAGATGGTAGGCGCAAGAGTTAATGGTAAGCTAGTAACCATTGATTATGTTATAAAAAATGGTGATAGAATCGAGATTATTACCTCTCAAAATTCTAAGGGACCAAGCAGAGACTGGTTGAATCTTGTTAAGAGTACACAGGCTAAGAATAAGATTGGTCAGTGGTTTAAGTCGGAATTTAAGGAAGAGAATATATTAAAGGGCAAAGATTTAATCAATGCTTATTGTAAGACTAAGAATATCAACCTTTCAGAGATATTAAAGCCTGAATTTATGGAAAAGGTTCAGACAAAATATGGCTTTAGAGACTGGGATTCTGTACTTGCAGCAGTAGGTCATGGCGGTCTTAAGGAAGGTCAGATAGTTAATAAGCTTGTAGAAGAGCATGCTAAGAAGAATAAAAAGCCTGTTTCAGACAAGGATATTTTAGGCGCAGTTGCAGAAATTAAGGATAAGCCAGTGGCTATGAAGCCAAAGAGCTCAAAGAGTGGAATTATCGTTAAGGGTATTGATGATGTTGCGGTAAGATATTCAAAATGCTGTAGTCCAGTGCCAGGTGATGAGATTATCGGCTTTGTTACAAGAGGACGTGGTGTTTCTATACACCGTACAGACTGTGTAAATGTTATTAATCTTCCTGAGATTGAGAGAGCAAGACTTATTGATGCAGAATGGCAATCGCTTGAAGGTAAGGATACTAATGAAAAATATCTTACAGAAATTAAGCTCTTTGCAAATGATAGAAGTGGTATGTTAGTTGATATTTCTAAGATATTTACTGAAAGAAATATTAACATTTTGTCGCTTAACTGTAGAACTAATAAGCAAGGAACAGCAACGATTGCAATAGGCTTTGAGATTCATGGTAAGGAAGAACTTGGCCGTCTTGTAGATAAATTAAGACAGGTTCAAGGTGTATTAGACATAGAAAGAACAACGGGTTAAAGATATGATTGTTAAAAGAGACATTCTTGGAATGATTGGAACTAATTGCTATTACATTTATGATGAAGAATCTAAAAAGGCAATAGTGATTGATCCAGCAGATAATTATGCAAAGCTTTTGGCGACACTTAATAAGCTTGAGATTGCACCGGTAGCAGTATTGCTTACACATGGGCATTTTGATCATATTATGGCGGCTGATAAGCTTAGAACTGAATATGGCATCAAGGTGTATATTGGAGAGCATGAAGCGGATGTAGTCACTAATCCTAATCTTAATCTTTCAGCAGCAATGGCAGTGCCAGCAAGCGTAAAGCCAGATGTTCTTGTAAAGGATAACGAGGTGCTTGATATAGAAGGAATAACGATTAAGGCGATACATACGCCTGGACATACCAAGGGTGGTATGTGCTATTACCTTCCTAAAGAAAATGTTGTATTTACAGGAGATACATTATTTTATGAAAGTGTTGGAAGAACAGATTTTCCAACATCAAGCACAAGTCAGCTTGTAAGAAGTATAAAAGATAAGCTTTTTGAGCTACCGGATGAGACGATATGTTATCCGGGACATGGCGATTCTACACAAATTGCCTACGAAAAAGAAAACAATCCGTTCATTTAGAAAGAGCAGTGTAATGATTAAGATATATATAGATACAGATGTTGCATACAACAATTTCGATTATGAGGCAAGAACTCTTATAAAGGCATTTTATCCGAAAAGAACTATTACGATGGAAGAGTGCGATGCATTTATGCAGGTTAATATAGTTTGCAAGGAAAATCTGCTTAAGATAAGCTTTTATGACAGTGAAGATAAGCTTATTTTAGAGGACTCTAAGGAATATGTAGATATCAAATCAACGCTTGATAGACTACTATATGATATGCTAGTAAGAATTACTGGCAACGAGCAACCTTGGGGTATGCTTACGGGCGTTAGACCGGCAAAATTAGCATATGCAGCACTTGAACAAAAGAAAAATCCAAAAGAAGTTGTAGCTTATCTTATGGATAACTATAGAGTGAGTGAAAGAAAAGCCGTGCTTGCGCTTGAGGTAGCAACGAACGAGCAGAGAGTGTTAGAAGGCATCGATTATGAAAATGGATACAGCCTTTATATAGGTATTCCATTTTGTCCTACAACATGTCTTTACTGTTCTTTTACTTCGTATCCGTTAGCACTTTATTCTAAGCTTGTGGATGAATATTTAAATGCATTATTAAAGGAAATGGAATATGTTGCAAATGCATTTGCAAAAAGGAAGCCTGATACAGTGTATATAGGTGGAGGTACTCCGACTACACTTTCACCGCAGCAGTTAGACTTACTTCTTACAAATCTTTTTGCAAAGTTTGATTTAAAGGATGTTAAGGAATTTACTGTAGAAGCAGGAAGACCTGACAGTATAACAAAGGAAAAATTGCTGGTTCTTAAAAAGCATGGCATTGACAGAATATCAATCAATCCTCAAACAATGAAGCAGGAGACCTTAGATATAATCGGAAGACGACATACAGTAAAGGATGTATTAGATGCATTTGCACTCGCAAGAGAATGTGGCTTTGAAAACATCAATATGGACTTAATCGTAGGACTTCCAAATGAAGATATTTCGGATGTAGAGGCGACAATGAACATTGTGAAGGGATTAAAACCAGACAGTGTAACAGTACATTCACTTGCAATAAAAAGAGCAGCTGCTCTTAATATGTTTAAGGACAAATACAAGGAACTAAGCATTAATAATACTAATGAGATTATGAATCTTACATATGATTATGCGAAGAGTATGGGGCTTGAGCCATATTATATGTACAGACAAAAGAACATTGCCGGAAACTTTGAAAATGTAGGTTATGCAAGACCTAAGAGTGAAGGCATTTACAACATTCTCATTATGGAAGAAAAGCAGACTATAATAGCGTTAGGTGCAGGAGCATCAACTAAGATGATACTTAAGGATGGCCGTATTGAGCGCGTGGAAAATGTTAAGGATGTTAAAAACTACATTGAACGTATTGACGAAATGATTGAGCGCAAGAGACAGGCATTTACGGAATATAATGTAGTATAAAAGAGGTGCAAAAAATGCAAGAACATAATGAACTTATAATGGAGGACTTTAAGGGTAATTTATCACATGGCATTAATGTTGCCAATTTGTCTTACCTTATAGCAAAGGAAATGGAATTAGATGAAGATATGTGCTATGATATAGCATTATCAGGATTCTTACATGATATAGGCAAGCTTCAGCTTTCACAATACCTATACGGCCGAAACAAGACAGCTCTTGAGGTAGAAGAGATGAAATATATGCGTATGCATTCAAAGTTAAGCTACGATATTGTACAACACTATGATTTACCATATTTGGTGCAAGAGTCGGTGCTTTACCATCATGAAAACTATGATGGCTCGGGATATCCTGAAAACCTTAAGGGTGATGATATTCCGCTTGGTGCAAGAATAATAAAGGTTGCAGATACATTTGCTGCATTAATATCAGACAGACCATACAGAAAAGCGTTTGATTACGAAACCGCCATGGAGCTAATGATAGATGAAGCAAAGAATTACGACATTAAGATATTTTTAGTGTTCCAGAGAATAATGAACACGATGAATATAGATGATATTATTTCAAAATCCGTTATAGATATGGATATTGACGATATAATGGAGCTTTTAGCTTAATAAAATAATTTTTGGAGGACGATTATGGCAGAATCAATGAAGGGCCTAAAAAGAACTAACAGATGTACAGAGATTAGCAAAGCTAATATAGGAGAGACAGTTACAGTAATGGGCTGGGTGGCAAAGAGAAGAAACTTAGGAAGTCTTATTTTCGTAGATTTAAGAGACCGCTCAGGCTTGTTACAGATTATATTTGACGAAAATGATATAGGAACAGAAGGTTTTAATAAAGCACAGACAATAAGAAATGAATTTGTTATTGCTGTTGTAGGTAAGGTTGAAGCAAGAAGCGGTGCAATCAATGAAAACCTAAAGACAGGTGAAATTGAAATCAGAGCAACTGAACTTAGAATTTTATCAGAAGCTGATACTCCTCCTTTCCCAATTGAAGAAAATAGCCAGACTAAGGAAGAGTTACGCCTTAAATACCGTTATCTTGATTTAAGAAGACCTGACTTGCAAAAAAATCTTATTTTAAGAAGTAAGGTTGCAACTTTAGCAAGAACATTCATGGATAAGGAAGGCTTTTTAGAGATAGAGACACCTATTTTGCAAAAGAGTACACCAGAAGGCGCAAGAGATTATCTTGTACCAAGCCGTGTTCATACAGGCAAATTTTATGCATTACCACAGTCACCACAGCTATTTAAACAACTTTTAATGTGTGCGGGATATGACAGATATTTCCAGATAGCAAAATGCTTTAGAGACGAGGATTTAAGAGCTGACCGTCAGCCAGAGTTTACTCAGATGGATATGGAATTATCATTTGTTGACGTAGATGATGTTATTGATGTTAATGAAAGACTTTTAGCGCATTTATTCAAGGAAACAATTGGCGTTGAAGTAGCGCTTCCAATTCAGAGAATGACTTACAAGGAAGCAATGAATAGATTTGGTTCAGATAAGCCTGATTTAAGATTCGGTATGGAGCTTAAGGATGTAACAGATATCGTTAGAAACTGTGGTTTTGGCGTATTTACATCAGCAATAGAAGCAGGTGGCTCTGTACGTGCAATCAATGCAACAGGACAAGGTGAAATGCCACGTAAGAAGATTGATGCTTTAGTTGATTTTGCTAAGGGTTACGGTGCAAAGGGTCTTGCATATATTGCAATAAATGCAGATGGCACATATAAGTCATCATTTGCCAAATTTATGACAGAAGACGAGATGAAGGCTTTGGTTGATGCAATGGAGGCTAAGGCAGGAGATTTGATTTTGTTTGCCGCAGATAAGAATAAGATTGTATTTAACGTGTTAGGTGCGTTAAGACTTGAACTTGCAGCAACTATGGGCTTAATCGACAATAATGAATACAGATTCGTATGGATAACAGAATTTCCACTTTTAGAGTGGTCAGATGAAGATGAAAGATATGTTGCTATGCACCATCCTTTCACAATGCCGATGGATGAAGACTTAGACAAGCTTGATAGTGCACCAGGAGAGGTAAGAGCAAAGGCTTACGATATCGTACTTAACGGTACTGAGATTGGTGGCGGTTCAGTAAGAATTTTCCAAAGTGACGTTCAGGAAAAGATGTTTGAGGTGCTTGGATTTACTAAGGAATCAGCATACGAAAGATTTGGTTTCCTTCTTAATGCATTTAAATATGGTGTGCCACCTCATGCTGGACTTGCATATGGTCTTGATAGAATGGTAATGCTTATGGCTAAGGAAGAAAGTATCAGAGATGTTATCGCATTTCCTAAGGTAAAGGATGCATCATGTATGATGACAAATGCACCTGATGTAGTAGATGATAAGCAATTACAGGAGTTAGAGATTTCAGTAGTAAAAACCACAGAGGAATAATTTGGAGGAGTTACAGTGGCAAAAACATGTAAAATATGTGGGACACAGTTAGATGATGGTGAAAACTATTGCGTAATATGTGACAGATATGTTGATGATGAAATCATAGAAGAAAATGTTAGCGAAGTAGTAAGTGAGGATGAAGAGATAGAAGAAGCGGAATACGTTCAAAAAAAATACGTAATTAATAATCCGATGGATCCTAAAAAAGTTATAGCGGTAGTTATAGCCTCGATAGCAGTTATAATTATGGCGATAGTGCTTCCCGATAAGCTTTTGGAAAACAAAAGTAATGAGCCCTTGCTAAATATGTATACAGCACTTATACAACAGGATTATGAGGCTTATAAAGCGACATACTTACCATTTGAAACGGATATGACAGAGGGAAAACGTGATAAAGCTATAGAGACAATTCAGTCTAATTTTGATAGTGCAGATACAATTCTTGATTATAAAATAATTTCAAATGAAAAGCAGGACAGAAAGGATGTCCGTAAATATCTTAAGCTTATATATGAGGTTAAGAATATAGATATGCAGACCTGCAGAAAAGTGGTCGTTGAAGTAACAAGCATCAATGATGAAGGTATAACTGAAACAAAGAAACTAAGTTATTACATTGTAAAATATAAGAAAAAATGGTATGTAGTATAAACAAAACCCGCCAATAGGCGGGTTTTGTTATTTGATAGGAAACTCTTTTTATAAAAGAATCTTAAATAGTTGCAAAAACATATATAAGTAACGCGTATTCAATAACCATAATTAACGGAAAGCCTATTGCAAAATACCAGTGTTTTGTCTTGTGTCTAAAAACTCTCATTCCTAAAACACCACCGATACCGCCACCTAATAATACAGGTAAAAACAAGGTTTTCTCAGGGATTCTCCATTTACCTTTGGCTGCATAATTTTTATCAAGTCCCATTATTGCAAATGCAATTAAATTAATTACAACAAGATACGCTACAAATATGATGTACATAATTCCTTCCATAGTATTCTCCTTTTGTATAAATAATATTTTCTACATTATAGCATACTTATCTTTTGGGTAAAAGTACTTGAAAGTAGAAAAGTTTGTGTTATAATGTTATTTAGTATAATTATGAAAAAATGGAGGTACATTTATGTATTCATACGATGAAGTGTTGGGATATGACCCAGAAGTTGCAAGTGCGATAAGCGATGAGATTGGCAGACAGAACAGCCACATCGAGCTTATAGCTTCAGAAAATTTTGTAAGTAAGGCTGTTATGGCAGCTATGGGCAGTCCATTAACTAATAAATATGCAGAAGGTTATCCTGCAAAGCGTTACTACGGCGGATGCGAATATGTTGACGTAGTTGAAAACTTAGCTATTGAGAGAGCTAAGAAGTTATTTGGATGCGAATATGTTAACGTTCAACCACACTCAGGTGCACAGGCTAATATGGCAGTTCAATTTGCTATGGTTAAGCCAGGTGAGACAATTATGGGTATGAACCTTGCACATGGTGGACATTTAACACATGGTTCTCCAGCCAATATGTCAGGTACATATTACAACATCGTACCATACGGTGTTAATGATGAAGGTTTCATCGATTATGACGAGGTATTAAGAATTGCAAAGGAGTGCAAGCCAAAGCTTATTATTGCAGGTGCTTCAGCTTATGCAAGAGCTATAGATTTCAAGAAGTTTAGAGAGATTGCTGATGAAGTTGGCGCATATTTAATGGTAGATATGGCACACATCGCAGGCCTTGTAGCTGCAGGCTTACATATGAGCCCAATCCCTTATGCAGATGTTGTTACAACAACAACACATAAGACATTAAGAGGACCAAGAGGTGGTATGATTTTAGCAAGTGCTGAAAGCGCAGCTAAGTTTAACTTCAACAAGGCAGTATTCCCTGGTATTCAGGGTGGTCCTTTAATGCATGTTATCGCAGCTAAGGCAGTATGTTTCAAGGAAGCATTAGATGACAGCTTTAAAGTATATGCACAGAACATCATTGATAATGCACAAGCATTAGCTAAGGGATTAACAAGCAGAGGTTTTGATCTTGTATCTGGTGGTACAGACAACCACTTAATGTTAGTTAACCTTCTTAACAAGGGTGTTACAGGTAAGGAAGTAGAAAAGTTACTTGATACAGTTAACATTACATGTAACAAGAACACAATTCCTAACGACCCAGCTTCACCATTTGTAACAAGTGGTATCAGACTTGGTACAGCTGCTATTACATCAAGAGGATTTGTTCCAGCTGATATGGACGTTGTTGCTAAGGCAATCGCTCTTGCAGTTGAAGATGTTGAAAAGAACAAGGAAGAGGCAATGGCTTTAGTTAAGTCATTAACTGACAAGTATCCATTGTATTAATTGAAAAAATTGGTTATAATTAAAGGGCTACATATTTATTTATGTAGCCCTTATATATTATATTATTGAAATGGAGATTATTATGATAACTTACGAAACAATTAGAGACAACGAGATAGTAAACAATTACATCAATATGGGTAATGAGGTATTAGGTGTTATGGGCTATACTGAACACTCAGTAGCTCATGCAGGAAAGGTTGCTAATACGGCAGCAGATATTTTGGAGATTTTAGGTTATTCGCAGAGGGAAAAGGAGTTGGCTAAGATTGCAGGTTATATGCATGATATAGGCAATTCAGTTAATAGAGTTGACCATGCACAGTCAGGTGCTTTAATGGCATTTAAGATACTTAGTGATATGAATATGGACCCTAAGGAAATCGCTATGATAATAGCAGCAATAGGCAACCATGATGAGAAGACAGGAACAGCTGTAAGTCCGGTATCGGCAGCAGTTATAATCGCAGATAAAACAGATGTTAGAAGAAATCGTGTACGTAATCGTCATCAAAACAGCTTTGACATCCACGACAGAGTTAACTATGCAGCAGTTGCTTCAAAACTTACAGTTAATGCTAAGGACAAGACTATTCAATTGGACATTGAATTAGATGATGAAATCTGTTCAGTAATGGATTATTTTGAAATATTTTTAGAAAGAATGCTTATGTGCAGAAGAGCGGCGGAGTTACTTGGTTGTAGTTTCAAGATGAGAGCTAATGGTAATAAGATATTGTAAGAGAGCAACTTGAGAAACTCAAAAAAACATTATATAATATAAGGGGAGTTTTGTGGGTATCATACTAACGAAAAGGAGTATTTGAGAATGTTACGAATAGCAATTTGTGATGATGAAATACAATTTCAAAAAATGATAAAAACAATTCTTGAAGAGTATTTAAACACAAAAGAAATGGAGTATTCCATAGACTTATATGAATCGGGTGTAGATTTGTTAAATGGAGATATTGAAGTATCTACATATGACATTGTATTCTTAGATATAAATATGGCTGAGCTTGATGGACTGGATGTCGCAAAAAAGATTAGAGAATATTCAGAGGATATAGAGATTGTGTTTGTGACAGCATATGCAAGTTATTCTATGGAAGGTTACAAGGTTAGAGCTGTAAGATATGTTCTAAAAGGTAAAGGCATATTGAAGCCAGCACTAGTTGAGTGTATGGATTGTATTATAGAAAAAAATATGCGTAAAAAAATGCGAAGAAAGATGGAATTTGCAGAAGATACGAAATATTTGGCTGTTGACAATATTATGTATATTGAGAGCGAATTACATAAAGTTAAGTTTTATATACAAGAAGATGGATATAGCGTTTATACAAAATATGCTAAATTGGATGAAATAGAAGATGAATTTAAAGAATACAAATTTATCAGAATACATAAAAGCTATCTTGTTAATCCTAAATATATAAAAGAGATTACAAGATATGAACTAAAAATGACCAATGGAAACATATTAGCTGTGCCAAAGGATAAATACAAAAAAGTTAAAGATGATTACATAGCATACAAAGGAGAAATATAATGCTTTATATTGTAAATGATATTGCGATAATAATATTTGAGATGATATGTTGCCAAATTTTTCTTAGTATATTTTTAAAGAGGATTAAGGCAAATTCGGCAATAGCACAAGTGATTAGTACAGTTATAATTTCGTTGTGTACGTATTTAGTTGCACTATTTTTGAATGCATATATTTTCCCTAAAATGCTTGGAATGATTGCAATTATAAGTGTTGTAGCCGTGGTATTATATGAGTCTAGTGTGAAAAAGTCAATTATATTAGGATGTTTATTTCAAACTTTACTCGTAGCTACAGAATGTGTTTCATATATGTTTGTAATGATTCTTGTTCCGGATATTAATGAATTGAGTGCTGGTCAAGAAATGATTGGAAGATTTATGGTAATAATAAACATTTTGGCTCTTTTTATATGTATATTGCTTATAAAAAGAAGAGTTCAATATGTTAGTTCAGAACATTTAGATAAAGAAACATGGCTTAGATTCGTGTTTATTCCAATATATACGATTATTACAATTTCAGCTATAGTTAAGTCGTTTAAAAGTTTAGAAGATGCAGGGCAGCTTATGGTATTGTATATGGTGTCCTTTGGTTTAGTTATTGTTAACCTAGTTGTTTTTTATCTATTAAGTGATATTGTAAAAAAAGAAATTCGCTTGAAAGATAAAGAAATACTTGAAGTGCAAGGAAAAAGTCAGTTAGAAATGTACTCAAGACTGAATGATAATTATGAAAAACAACAAAAAAGAGTACATGAATTTAAAAATCATATTATGTGTATAGAAAATATGATTCAAAATAAGGAATATATTGAGGCAGAAAAATATTTGAATAATATTGATGATGCATATACCACAGTTGGGAATGTTATTAATACAAATAACATAATAATCAACTCGGTTATTAATACAAAGTATGTAGAAATGTTAGAAAAAAATATAACATTCATACCTATATTAAGTGACTTGTCTGCTATAAATATGGATGCAAAAGATGTAGTTGTGTTACTGTCTAATCTTTTAAATAATGCAATAGAAGCGTGTGAAAAATGTGATAATAAACTTATTAAATTGAAATTTTTATTTGAAGGAGAATCTGTAATAATATCAGTTAATAACACGCATGATAATTTGATAATTAGAGCTGGAGATAATTTTATAACATCTAAAAAACATGAATCAGGCGAACATGGAATCGGTATAAAAAATATAATAGACATTATTGAAAAATACAAAGGTAAATATGTGATTAAAAATGATGATAACGAATTTAACTTCTCTATTATATTTCCATCAGATAAGATAATAAAATAGTAAGTGTACAAAGCCCTTGATAACACAAATATGTGTTTGTCAAGGACTTTTTTTACAAAAAAATGTCCGAATTATGTCAAATTTTTCCGAGTTCTGCAATGGCTATATATTTTAAAAAAATTATATGATACATTGCCTTTAAGAGGTGATGTGTATGATAGAAAGACTTGCAAATAGTATAACGGATTTTCTTATAAGAGAGCAGGGTGTTTCGGAAAAAATGAAGGAATGGTATGTATACACGTTTGTAAGAATGCTAGAAAATATTATTAGTATAGGGAGTTTACTTATACTAGGAATAATATTGGGGAAATTTATACAAACAGTATTATTTTTAATATTTTTTGTTTCATTAAGACAAAGAACAGGAGGTTTTCATTTTGAACAGTATTGGCATTGTTATGTTGGATCAATGTTAATATATTTAGCTGTAGTAGTTATAGAATCAGTAATGATATCAAATACAAAGATTTGGTATGTGATATTGGTAATAGCCATAATAATAGTGTTTGCAATGGGGACGGTAAATCATCCTAATATTAATTTTAGTCATGAGGAGTTACGAGCATCAAGAAGACTGGCTCGATACATATTAACGATAGAAGTAATTATAATAGGTGCGTTTATGGGAGTGAAATTGCCAAATACATATATATGGTATATGTCTGCAGGGGTTATATTATGTGCTATTTTATTGGCATTGGCGAGAGTGGGGAAGCAAGAATTGCTATTAGATGAAGGGAGAACGGGGAAAAATGACGGATAATAGAAGATTATCTGTAAAAAATACTCATAATTACTTGCTTAATATTAGAAAACAAATATTAACGGAGGCGTTATATATGAATTTAGTAGATTATCAACGAGATATCGTACAACAGATATATGAGTTCTTAGTCGAAAAAGATGAATGTGCTTATATAAATTTATATGGAACTCATGGGAGTGGCAAATCTGTAATTGCACTAGGTGTTACAGAAACTCTTTTAGAAGGTTGGCAGATATTTTATATAGATGGAGTCAACCCTAATCTTTCACCATACTTAACCTGGCATATAGGAACAAAACTTTATTCAAAACACAAATTAAATTTTAATGGAGCGCTTTCATTTGGAGTTAATAATATTTTTGTTCCTTCATTTGAAGTGGGTATTCCTAAATTGGAAAAGAAAAATTATATTTTAAACTCGAGCGAAGAAGCTCTTTTGGATAATATCAAAAAGCAGGTTGGACGAACAACAAATGTTTTATTTATTGTAGATAATTATGAGCTTTGGGATATTCCATCCATGCAATTTTTACAAAAGCTAATGATGCCGTCATTGAATCTACTAAACGGATATAAAGTTTCGTTACTACTTATTTCGAGTGAACAACTGGTTGAAAATATGTGGAATTTATCATGGAAGCGGATATCTATCCCCATGATTTCAGACGATAATATGCTTGCCGTATTGCATCATAGAGGATATAAGCATATTTTAAACTTGGAAGATATTAGAGCATGTGCTGGTAATGACTTGTCTCTCGCACTCATGGCTGCTCAGTATTATGATGGAACCAAAATGACAATGCGCACTTTTAAGGAAATTATGGATAAACGTTTAAGTGAACTGCCTCAGCAAGAGCAAGAAGCGATCCGGATACTGGAACCACTTTCCATAATTGATACATGTTTCTCAAACAATGAAACAGCCTATTTCATAAATGATTCTTCATTTGAAAATATGGATGTATTATTTACGGCTGATGAGTATTTAGAGAAAGCAGTAGAAAACAATTTAATTATAGGAGAAGAAAGTTATTATTTTGTCAATTATAAATTAAAAGATTATTTTCAAGGAAAATTGGAAAAAAGAGCAAAATATCTCCATAAAAAATTTGCGTATTATTTAAAATACCGGCACCCACAGGATTATTTTAGCCGCGGAAAACATTTAAAAGCAAGTGTTCAAAATAGTCATGATCCATCTAGCTGTGATGCATGGCAACTGTTATTATTAGCATTTGTGCGATGGACTGTAACCCTAGGGCATGAAACAGATGATTATAATATATTGCCAGATATAAAGACACTTATTGGTTTAAATTATTCTGCTTATTCAGATATGCAAAGTAGGGTCCTGAATAATTTCTTGCAAGGATATTATGAATTTTCGAAATATGATTATCGAAAAGCTCTTTATTACCTACAGGCTATAAGTCAATCTTTATTAATGCCAGCTCTTAGAGCAGAGTGCCAAAGATTAATTGTTTTATGTCTGTTGCAACTAGCTGACAATACGCTTGCACTACGCGAGGCAGCAGATGAGCTATATTACATAATTGAAGATAATAATTTTAACGAGGACGAACAATATTGTCGAGCAGCACTTGTTATGCTTGAAGTATATTTAGATCGCCAAACAGATTCTGCTAAGGTTAAGGTTCTTAGGCAAAAACTTATACAAATTATTAACAGGCATCTATATAGTGCTGATTTTTTGGAGATTTATGCTTGTTTCAACCGTAAGTCTGCATTGTATTATCCAGCTCTGATAGCTTGCGAACTAACTAAGGAAAGTATACGGTTTTATCGGGATTATAATAACAAAAGTGGATTGTATATGGCTCTTTGTAATCATGCTGCGAATGCGATTATATGTAAAAATTATGATGCAGCAGAAAAGGCTTTATCAGAATGTAAATCTCTGGTAATTGATGGTAACAAAAGGTATTATCCAAGCCAATACAAGGTTGAAAACAATGCAATTTTGCTTAAATATTTGCAAGAAGAAAATGAGAACCTAAAAAACCGGCGTTTACTTATTGCCTCTGCTAAAAAAGCTCTTAAAGCGTTATTAAAAATTGATTCATTACAAAAAGATGAAGTATCTCATGTAATATACTTGTACTATTTAATAAGAATAATGTATAATGGAGGTGATATGTATGAAGGGAATCAAACAGGCATTAGTGGACAAGTTAAATGCAAAAGCTGAGTTGAAAGTTTCGCGTGTAGTTAACGAGTGGCCACCAATATGTATGGGGTTAGTTCACCAGCCAAAGAGACCAGAGATGGTACAAGAAGAAAAGAAGTAATTTTAAAAATTACAAAATGGTTACAAATGAGACAATAAGCAAGGTTCTGGGAGAAAATTATAGAACCTTGCTAACCAAAGAAATGGAGGTTGTTAACAATGACAAAGCGATTGAAGAAAATTATGAGCGCATTAGTGCTCGCAACATTAGTATTATCACTTACAGGACAGGTGGTAAAGGCGGCAACATCAGCGATTGATGATTATTATTTCTATTTTGATGGCGCAGCAGGAGATATATATGATTATAGCGAAGGCATGCAACCTAAAACTAATGCAAGTTATTCTTATGTAACATACCCTTCATATGGTGGAGAGAAATCTTTTACTGCAGCAGTAATAGGTGCTACTCTTTATGGACAATATCGAGAGAATATAACTTTAGATAGTGTACGAATAAATCCTGGCGAAGAGGAGGTTATAGTACATAATTGGGTGTATGAAAACGATTTGCCATTTGCAGTGCTACGTGGAGAAGCTGATTATGACGAGATATATACCACCGAAGGTACATGGGAAGCAGATGCGTATTAATTAAAATATTAAACTATATTACAGAAAGTGATTAATTAATCATATGCAATCACTTTCTGTAGTGAAGGAAATGAGACATTATAACTATGAAAAAATATATAAAAACCATTATATCCATCATATGCATAGTAGTAGTTCTTGTATGTGTGGCAATTACAATAAAGAAGGAAATGCCCGAAAAGGAAGTAGTTACAACAACTGATTCTAATCAAGCTACAACAGCTGTTAATAGTGAAGCTTTACCGAAAGTTATAACTGACAGCAATGGGATAACAAAGGCCTTATTAGATCCAAATCAAATTTGTGATAACAGTAAGCCTATTGTTATAAATTGCTACAATGATGGTAAGTTATCAAAATCTGTTGAATTGGTTGTAAGTGATGCAACAATAAGTAGAGAATTTAAAAATTATGATGAAGTTAGGGAAGAAAGAGCTGATTATATAAATTGGCTTAAAAAATTTTATGACGTAGAGATGCTGTATGCTGATGACAATGAAACTTTCAATGACGGTATAGCTTTTTATGTATATATAACAGTTACTATGACTAACCTTCATACTATACCAATGTCTTTGCATGTAAATAGTATTTCGACCTCATCTGTTAGCTTTTATGATGGGAATTATGAAGCTATCAGGTGTGTAGGAAGTGAATATGGTAAAAAAGAATATATGGAATATTCACTTTTAAATGATCCCACATATTCTAGGCATTTAAGTGGAATTGAGCCTTTTGTTAATGGAAATGATTCATATTATTATAAAACAGGTGAAAGTCAAACAGCAGAAGTTATTTTTCGTGTTGCTGATGAGTATATAAAAAATGATAATCTATATTTAGCCTGCCCGTTTGGAACTAATTTTAAAATAGCAGGAGCTGACATCAATCAAAAATATATTAAAGTCAATATAACGAACAGAGGTGATTACTTTGAGTAAGATGCTAAAAAATGAGTTGTATAAAGCATTTATTAATAAAAGATTTTTAATTGTGTTACTTATCGAAACATTTTTAATCTTGTGGTATACCATAGGTGAAGCAATACCAGTTATGAATGACCACGTGAAGTTTGTAAATGATTATATTTATGCAGGTAGGAATATGGAAAAGATGACCAATAGATTACCTTTAGGAGCATATTATCTATGGATAGGTTTTAACTATTGTAAGCAAAGGGTAGTTTTGTATGCTGTTTTGCCTATACTTGCTGCCATTCCTTATGGAACGTCCTTATATACAGAGAAACGTAGTCATTATGCATATCATTTATTAATGAATTCCAGCAAAAGAAAATATTATACATCAAAGCTTTTAACCTTGTTTGTGTCTGGTGGAGTTGTGGGAGCATTTCCATTTTTGCTTTCATTTTTAATAAATGCAGCGCTTATACCATTAGAACAGGTAAGTACTGTAACTTCACAGTTCTTTAGTTCAAATACGATATTTTCAGACTTATTTTACAAGGCACCAATATTATATATTGTAGTGTTTTTAATATTAACTTTCATATGTTTTGGAATATTAAATTGTTTTTGTTTTGTGGGAGCATATTTACTTGATAATAAATTTGTAGTTGCTATATTTCCGTTTGTAATATACTTTGTTGCTAGGGTTATTGAGGAATCAATATTTTCACCAGGCCGTGAAATAACACCATGGTTTTCATTTAAAATTGCAGATGTATATAAGGTGGATATAGTAAAGATTATTCCTATGATGATAATTATATTATTGATAATCGTAGGAGTATACCTTTTTAAATGCAGAAAAAAGGGGGATGAGTTATGAAAAAGAAACTTGTAATTATAATAAGTGTCATATTGGTAATGGCGTATCTTGCAAGAGTAATTTATATAAATGCTAATAACAGATTTGAGCATACACAAGTAAGTACCTATGAAATGGGAGAAGTTTGTCAGATGGAGGACTTTACATATACAGTTAAAGCGTTTGATATATACACTGTGTATGAAATGCAGGAAAAATTTGGTATAGAATTGGATGAAGAAAAAGATAAAGAAACTTTATTTATGGTTGCAACAGTTGATGTTGAATACAATGGAGAAGAAAAAGATATGTGTCATTTTGTGAAAGGCTATTTTGCGATGGAAGCTGGTGCTTGGCGTAACGGAATAGTTTTTAGAACCTTGAATAGTATGACACCATTTACTAAAGGTGAGAAAAGGACTATGTATGTATATGCTACAAATGCAGAGATAAAAATTGGTTCTTCTAACTGGGAAGATAAAGCAAAAGATATGGAGTATACAATTACTAGTATATGCTACCCTAAGGAAGTGAGATTAAAATGTTACTAATACTAAAATCAGATATAAAGCAAGGTTGCAAAAGCAATCTTATAAAATACGCAGCAGTACTATTCTTTGCAATAGTTTCAACATTTTATTTTAATAGGGTTCTTGGAATAAAGTGTAGGGATGGATTAGCCGAACAGGTGGGTATATTAGATGTTTTAGTATATCTTGTGGGTGGCGTAAATCCAATGAATGAGGGAGATAAAAACTTTGAAATCCCTATTATGTGGATGAGCATGCGTCTCCTTGTATGTAGCTGTATATTTATATATCCAATCAAGGATTTATATGGAAGAGGTATGACTGTGCTTTTAAAATATGGCTCGAAGACAAAGTGGTGGCTTAGCAAATGCATTTGGACAGTAATGCAGGTGTTTATAGTATATAGCATATTTTATGCAGGCGTAATAGCTACGTCTTACGGCTTAGGCATTGATAAGTGGACCTATTCAGCCACAATAGGTGCAAGAATGTCAGGAGCAAGAATTGTAGACCAGACAAATTTGATTTTGTTAGTGTTTGCATTACCAGTCATATATGCTCTTATTATGGCACTTATAGAGATAAATTTAAGTCTTTTTATGGAACCTATATTTTCACTTTTTGCAGTGGTTGTATATGATGTACTATCAACCTGTGTTATGACACCATTGCTCTTAGGCAACATATCAATGGTGCTTAGAATAAAAGGCGTTGCAAGTAGAGGGATAGACCTTAATACGCCGCTTGTAGCAGGGATAGTGCTTGCAGTATTAAGTGTAGTTTTGGGACTTAAGTATATAAAGAAAAAAGATATTTTAGGAGTTGATTAAATGGCAGTACAGATTAAGATAGAAGATTATACAAAAACAATAGGTAGAGCACAAATCCTTGATAATGTAAATATGGAGCTTGAAGGCGGTAAAATATATGGTTTTAAGGGTAAGAATGGTTCGGGTAAAACAATGCTTATGAGAGCTATTTGTGGACTTATTTTGCCAACGTTTGGACGTGTGCTAATCGATGGGGAAGAGATTGGAAAAGACAGATCATTTCCTAAGAGTGTAGGCGCACTCCTTGAAAACCCTGCATTTTTAAATGGTTACACGGGCTTTAAAAACCTTAAGATGATAGCGGATATCAAAGGCATCATAGGTGATGAAGAGATTAAGGAAATCCTTACAAGGGTAGGACTTGACCCAGAAGACAAGCGTACATACAAGAAATATTCCCTTGGAATGAAGCAAAAGCTTGGTATAGCAGCGGCGGTAATGGAAAAGTCTGACATAATCATTTTGGACGAGCCTATCAATGCTTTAGATGAGGAAAGTGCTTTGATTGTGCGAGATATTTTAAGAGAGTTAAGAGATAATGGTTCGCTTATTATCCTTGCATGTCATGATACAGAAGAACTTGAATTTTTGTCGGATAAGATATATGTGCTTAACGATGGGAAGGTTATGGGAAGTATAAAGAGAGGAT
The DNA here is from genome assembly GCA_015057605.1 of Lachnospira sp. Taxonomy (GTDB): domain Bacteria; phylum Bacillota; class Clostridia; order Lachnospirales; family Lachnospiraceae; genus SIG291. The sequence goes on from SVDX01000021.1 coordinate 37,749, forward strand.
AAGATGGAATTAATAGAGATAGGGAACTTTTTTGAGAATATTAATCAAAAAAGTTCCCTATTTTTGTGTCAAGACGAACAAATGGGTATATTTAATTGCTATAGGCAATAAATGATTAAAAACTTGAAATGAAAAATAGATATTTTGCCGATAATATGATATACTTATAATATAAGAAATATTATGGAGGAAATCTATGAGATATATATCAGTAATAGAAACAGCTAAGAAATGGGAGGTTTCTGAAAGAAGTGTACGAAATTATTGTGCAAAAGGACGTGTTGATGGTGCATATCTTAAAGGAAAAACATGGTATATACCGGAAAATGCTATAAAACCAGATAGAATAAATAAGAAAATAGATGAACCAATCACATTGTTGGAAATTTTACAAGATGAGAAAAATCGTAGATATTCAGGTGGAATTTATCATAAAACGCAGATAGAACTTACGTATAATTCCAACCATATGGAAGGAAGTCGTTTGACTCACGAACAGACCAGATATATATTTGAAACAAATACAATTGGTATCGATAATGGAGTGTTAAATGTAGATGATGTTATTGAAACTTCAAATCATTTTAGATGCATTGATATGATTATTGAAACTGCAAAAGCTACATTAACGGAAAAATATATAAAAGAATTACATTTGATTTTGAAAAGTGGTACAAGTGATTCTAGATTAAGTTGGTTTGCAGTAGGAGATTATAAAAGACGAGCAAATGAAGTGGGAGGACTTCCAACAGCTCTACCATCCGAAGTTGCAGAACAAATGAAGGAATTGTTAGTAGCATATAATGCAAAGAAAGATAAAACTTTTGAAGATATTTTAGAATTTCATGTGAATTTTGAGCGCATTCATCCATTTCAAGATGGAAATGGTCGTGTAGGTAGGCTGATAATGTTTAAGGAATGCTTAAAACATGGAATAGTTCCGTTTATCATAGAAGATGAAATAAAAATGTTTTATTATAGAGGTTTGAAGGAATGGAAATATGAGAGAGGATATTTAAGAGATACCTGTTTGTCTGCTCAAGATAAATATAAAGCATATATGGACTATTTTGGGATTGGATTTTAACATTTCGTTAACATTTCCTTGATATAATATACGCAATTAAAAGACTTGTGGTACAAGTCTTTTTGCTCAAAAAGGAGGAAATATGACTTGGCTTGGTCCTCAGACAAGCCAAGTCAATTGGAAATATGTGTCGGAGCCACATATTTCATTTATCCGATTTGAGAAATCCTACGGACTTTCTCAAACGGCTCTACGCATAATACTTGCCAAGGCAAGTTATGCTCCGAGAAAGAGGAAATATGACTTTGTCGCTTTGATAAGCCGCCAAAGTCAATTAGGAGATTGAGCTTACGCCCAATCTCTATAATCCGACAACCGAAATCGCCTACGCGAGTTTCGTTTGCGGTAACTCGCCAACGACTTGTAGTACAAGTCTTTTTGGCTCGTTAAGGAGGACATATGTTTAAGATTTTAGTGGTTGAAGATGATAAGGAACTTAACCGTACTGTGTGTACATTTCTTAATAATAGTGGTTATAAGGCTATTGGATGTCTTAGTGCAGATGAGGCCTATGATGCTATGTATGAAAATATTTTTGACTTGATTGTATCGGATATTATGATGCAGGGTGTGGATGGATTTGAATTTGCAAGAACGGTACGTTCCCAAGATAATGAGATTCCAATTTTGTTTATGAGTGCCAGAGATGATTTGGCATCTAAGCAAAGAGGTTTTAGAGTAGGCGTTGATGACTATATGGTAAAGCCAGTTGATTTGGATGAAATGTTTTTAAAAATTGGTGCACTTCTTAGAAGGGCTAAGATTGCATCGGATAAAAAGCTTGAAATAGGCGATTTTGTGATGGATGCAGATGAACATACAGCATATTTAAAGGGCAAAGAGATTACACTGACAATTCGTGAATTTTCTATATTGTATAAGCTTTTGTCTTATCCTAAAAAAACATTTACAAGAACACAGCTTATGGATGAATTTTGGGATGTGGATACGGCTTCAGGACCAAGAACCGTTGATGTGTATATGACAAAGCTAAGAGCGAAATTGGCAGACTGTGAATCCTTTGAAATTGTTACAGTACATGGGCTTGGTTATAAGGCGGTGCTAAAATGAAAAAACAAATTAAACTTCAAGATGTGTTAAGAATGCTGAATCACTTTGTTGTATTTTTCCTTTTGGCAGGATTTGTAATCAGTTGTTGTACAATGCTTTTTGTTACAATATTATCTAATACTTTAGGCGTAGAGATGACTAAGGAAAATATATCGGCGGCTGCAAAAATTACATTTTTAAATGTTATATTTTTAAGTCTGTTATTTTCTGTTATTGATGAGATAAGAAGAAGGATTATGATAAGCAAGCCAACTAAAAGGATTATTGAAGCAGGCGAAAAGATTATGAAGGGGGATTTTGATACAAGAATAGTTCCTCTTAAAAATAATTATGCTTATGAAAATTTCAATGAGATTATTGAATGTTTTAATAAGATGGCCGCGGAGTTGGGAAGCGTAGAGACTCTTAGAACAGACTTTATCGCAAATGTGTCTCACGAGTTAAAGACACCGCTTGCAGTTATGCAAAATTATGGAACTATGCTTATGCAGCCTAATTTGTCAGATGAAGAAAGAGTGGAATATGCAAAAGGAGTAACTCTTAATTCTAAAAGACTTGCAAAGCTTATTACCAATATTTTAAAGCTTAATAAGCTTGAAAATCAGCAGATTTTCCCTATGACAGCAGATTACAATTTAAGTGAGCAGCTGTGTGAATGTCTCCTTCAATTTGAAAATGTTTGGGAAGAAAAAGAGATTGAGATAGATACACAGATAGAAGATGATGTAATCATCAATTCTGATAAGGAACTGCTTGAGCTTGTGTGGAATAATCTGTTGTCTAATGCTTTTAAATTTACAGATAAAGGCGGTAGCGTAAAGCTTCTACTTTCAAGCAAAGGCAATAAGATTAAGGTTAGAGTTGAGGATACTGGTTGTGGAATCTCACCACAGACGGGTAAACATATTTTTGAAAAATTTTACCAGGGAGATACCTCTCATGCTTTAGAAGGTAATGGTTTGGGTCTTGCTTTAGTAAAGCGTGTTGTAGATATTATGCGTGGTGAAATTAATGTTGAAAGCGCGGTAAATAAAGGAACAGCATTTACAGTTACATTACAAAGGAGTGCCACAGATGGATTGGAAAAAATGGATGAATAAACTGCTTTCGCCACCAGCCATAGCAGTGATAATAATGACTTTTGTATGCACAGTAGCACTTGTACATACGCTTGCTCATGGACATGAAACCCATCCATTAGCGTATGTTACATATGTATTTTCATTTTATGTATTATGCGTAATCGTATATGGCTTGATAAAGGTTGTGCCAGGTTATTATAAAAATACAAAGAACAAGGTGTACAGTCATCCGGTTGGAGAAAAATTTATGACAGATGCCTCATTTAGGACACATGTAGGAGTTAATGCTTCGTTATATGTGAATTTTTTGTATGCTCTTGTAAATGCATTTGCAGGCATATGGTATTCTTCGTGGTGGGCAATGTCTTTAGCGGTATACTATATAATACTTACTGTTTTAAGATATCTGTTGGCTCACTATATGAAAAATGAAGATATATATATCAGTAGCATAAAAGGCTATAAGCTTGCCAATCTTTGTGCGGGAATCCTTATGACCATTAACTTTGCACTTTCAGGCGTTGTGGTACTTATTATCTTGAAAAAGGAAGGTTTTTCCTACGGAGAGATATTTATATATGTGATGGCGTTATATACATTTTATATTACAATTTTAGCAATAGTTAATCTGATTAAGTATAGAAAATATAAAAATCCGATACTTTCAATGGCTAAAATTGTAAATATGGCAGCAGCACTTGTTTCGATGCTTTCTTTGGAAACTGCTATGCTTACACAGTTTGGTAAAGATATGAGTGAAACAACAAAAACAATTTTTATAGCAGCAACAGGAGCCGGAGTAAGCATTATAGTAATAACAATGGCGATATACAGTATAGTGCACAATAAAAAATCTTTAAAAGCACTTAGAAAGGAGCAGACAAATGAGTGATAAAACATTTTCATATACATACTCAGCAAAACAACAAGAAGAAATAAAGAAAATACGTGATAAATATGCTGAGGGCGAAACTGACAAAATGGAACTACTACGCAAATTGGATGCTAGCACAACTAAGAAGTCTACTATGTATTCGATAATTATTGGTGTAGTGGGAACTTTGATATTTGGTGCAGGAATGAGTATGGCTATGGTTTGGACCGATACTTTACTTATATTAGGAATTTTGATTGGTGTAGTGGGGATTGTGATAATTGCATTTGCGTACCCTGTATATAATTACATTACTAAGATTGAGAGAAAAAAGGTTGCACCACAGATAATAGAGCTTACAAATGAGTTGATGAAGTAATTCACTATATAAAAAATGTGGTAGGTGGACATAATAACTATAAGCTAAAGTACGCATAATCATAAAATGATGGATTGGAAAAATGCGCATAATCAAAAAACTATATGCTATATACTTGCGCATAATCAAAAAAGATAGATGTTTCCTATAGAAGTGAAATCAGGAAAGCGGTATACAACAACATCATTGAATAATTTTAGAGAAAAATATAAGAACCGAATCGGAGAGTCTTACATCATTCATCCTAGAAATTTAATTATTAAAGATGGAATAATTTGTATTCCGCCATATATGACAATGATGTTATAATTAATTTCTTCAGTCTATAAATAAAACCAACTTCTAAGAAAGCATTTCTTCGGAGTTGGTTTTATTGAATTTATTTCAAACTATCAATTCTTTTATTAGCTTCTTCGATGCGCTTATTAGCAGCCTCTATTTGTTCATCGCGTTGTTTTTGCATCATTGCCTTTCTTGTATCAGGCTTACTCATAGCCTTAGCTTCTTCCCACTGAGCCTTTGATTCAGCCTTTGTGGCTGCAAAATTAGCTTTATCAACTTCGTGTTGTGCCTTAGCACTTTCCTTCATATCTTCAAATGCGTCCTTAAAAAATTCTTTTACCTTGTTTCCCATGTTTAAAATTCTCCTTACTTATTTATGATTTTGTCACTGAGTTCTAAAATTTGCTTTGCATATTTGTCTTTACGATTAGTAAGTATTTTCTTGTAAATAGGATAGTTAATAATTGCTAAAATCATACCAATAACGCCGATTAATATTCCTGGAACCATAGGGTCATTGATACCAATAGTTGAACCAATGTCTGTCATAACAAGGCTCATACCTGCACCCATAACAAGTGCACTGATAGAACCGAATGTATATGCAAATATATTTGCTGGCTTTTTAACCTGTGCATCAAGCTTCTTAAGCTCGTCAAGCTCGCTTAATGTAGATTCCTTTTCCATATACTGTGTGCGGATTTTTTGTACCATAAATTCTTGATCGTGTTTGTTCATAATATTTCTCCATTTCTTAAGTGGTATTTGTTTTTGTATCATGGCTTTATTATGAAGCAGGAGTATTTGTGAGATGTTTTTGAAATGTTAGAGTTTTGTTAAATGAGAGGAATTTTCCTTGAAAAATAAGTTTTTTTTGATATTTGATTGATGAATTACACCACTTTGACACCATCCACGTCTCATGCCTGCTACCTTTTCTGCATACAACTTACGACCTCTGTCTGTAAATTCTCCTATCATTGTTACATTCTTTTTTATCTGCATCATACTTTCCAATATATCCAACTTCTGCCCTGTAGAACCGTCCTTTGCAAAGGTAAAATCATTTTCTGTTAATCTCTTATCCAAACACTTTTGGTAAAAATGGATTGCCGAAGCTGTCCCACTCTTATTTAGTTTAACTCCTGTTAGGTGCAGGAAATTATATCTGTGAAAAGCCACCTCGTAACCTTGTATAGATGACAAAATCTTTCCTTCTATCTGCAACTGCTTTTTCACATCCGAAGGCAGACCATAAAGGAATAATACCTTCTGATCCTCAAGATTGTCCCTATATATCTCAGCCGCTTTTGTCATTATCTGAATTGCACGTCTTTTGTCCATAACCAAACCCTTAATTCCGTAATATTTAGAAAAGGGAATGTTCATGCCACAGCACCAAACATTCCCTTTTCATGGTTGATTTTTCCGTTGCCTGCCAACCTCCGACACCTGCGTTCGGAAAACGTATCAGATTTTAGGTGTCAACCCACCGCTGATGCACCATTTTTGGCGGGTCATTCAACCAATATGGTTATCATAACAGCTATTGCCGTAAACCTATTAATTTGTCTAATCTTCATAATACTCATCCTCCTCTTTATTCAGCACACCCTTTTTATGACAACCTGCTCCAAACTAAATATTGTGTGTAGCA
>SVDX01000042.1 GCA_015057605.1 Lachnospira sp.
CACATAATGGCGGACAGGTACATATCTTATCAGATGTAAATTTGGAACTTTGCAAGGGCGATTTTACGGTTATTATGGGTAATTCGGGCTCTGGAAAGTCAACACTTTTATATGCGCTTAGTGGTATGGATAGAGCAACAGCGGGACAAGTGTTGTATGAAGAAAAAGATATTGTGGCTATGAAGGAGAAGGAACTTTCAAAACTTAGAATTACAGAGTTTGGATTTGTATTTCAGCAAATGCATTTAGTAAGCAATCTTTCAATCTATGAAAATATAGCAATATGCGGATATTTGAATAAAGAAAAAAATGCGCAAGAGGTAAAATTGCGCACAAACGAATTGTTAGAACAAATGAATATAGCGCATATTAAGACACATTTACCATCACAGGTTTCTGGTGGAGAGGGGCAGCGCTGTGCGATAGCAAGAGCTGTTGTAAATACACCAAATATATTGTTTGCAGATGAACCAACAGGTGCACTAAATAAGAAAAATACACTTGATGTATTAGATCTTTTCACAGGTCTTAACACTGAAGGACAGACGATACTTATGGTTACTCATGATATTAGAAGTGCTCTTAGAGCTAACAGACTGCTTTACTTAGAGGATGGTAAAATAATAGGTGAATTAAGTCTTCCACCATATGACGCAAATGAAGAAAAAAGTCGTGAAGCACAAGTAAATGCATGGCTTTCATCAATGAAATGGTAGGTGGGGTTTATGCAAAATTGGATTCTTTTAAAAGCAAATTTATTAAAGAAAAAGGGTACATTTTTAAGCGTAGTAGTGCTTACAACTATTATATTTATGGTTGCAACAATGATATTTAGTGTACGCGATAATTACGCAAAGGCTGTAGATGAGGCATTTGAAGACACTAAAGTTGGAGATATGGTAGTAATTATAAAGGAAAAGGACCTAACGAACGAGTTGCTTTCGAAGGTTGAAAATAGTGAGCTTGTAACAGATGTAAAATGCATTAATACGCTTGCGACGAGCGATGCAAATACTTACTTTATGCAAAAAATGCGAGATGGCATTAAGCTTTTTACAAAGGATGAGAAAGCATTTGCTGATGAAATTCCGGTATTAAACAAGGGTGAAATATATCTTCCATTAGGCGTAAAGGGAAGATTAAATTGTGAGGTTGGCGACAAAGTAAGCTTTAAAACCTTGGATGGAAGTCATGAATTTGTCGTAAAGGGCTTTGTACAGGAACCTTCGAACGGAGCATCAACTATAGGTTGGAAGCAGGTATTTATATGTGATGAAGAGTTTGAAGAATTAAAGCTTATATTTGATGAATACGAAACAGAAAAAATAAATGCAGACTATGTACTTTTGAATATTTATAAGGCAGATGCCTCAATGAGTGATGTCAGCTTTCAAAGAAAATTAAACTTAGAAACGAAGATTTCGGATTATGCATATGGTACTATTACGAAGGATCAATCTGCAAAATATACGCTTTTGTTTTTTGAGATAACTTCAAATGTAGTGTTGGTGTTTACGGGTCTTTTGTGGGTTATCGTTATAATAGTTATGTCACATAGTATAACAAATGAAATAGAAAATGATTACACTAACTTAAGTATTTTAAAGGCTTGTGGTTTTTCACAAAAGAATATAAGATTTGTTATTTCAATGCAATATGTTCTGGCGCAAATAGTAGGGATTATAATTGGCTGTATATGCGCATTTCCACTTTCAAAGCTTGTAAGCGACGCATTTGTGGGAATTACATCGATTCTTGCAAAAGATGGAATAGCAATGACAAAGATACTTATATTTATTGTAGTTTTACTTATGATATCAATATTGGTTATTTTTGTTAAGACAAAGAAGGTATCTTATATATCGCCTGTTAGCGCTATGAATAAAGGAAGAAGAGATGTATATTTTGACAGCAGATTTAAACTTCCGATAAGCAAAAAAGCATTTTCAATAAGCTTAAGTTTTAGAAATATTACGTCAAATGCAAAGCAATACATAGGAACGACGGTTATAGTTGCTATACTGGTATTTTTTATGCTTACAGTAAATCTTTTGACTAATATGCTAAATTCAAAAACAGCGCTTGAAGCTATGGGAATGGAGCTTACAGATGTTGATATGAGATTTAAACAAAATACAGACAAAGAGATTTTTGCAAAGATAGAAAAGATAGTAGAAAAACATTCTGCCATTGAAAAGAAATATTATACCAGCAAGAAATATATGGGTGTAAATGGAGAAAATCTCATATGTACAGTATATATGCATCCGGAGTATATTGGTGGTATATTAAAGGGACGTGCACCGATATATGATAACGAAATTATAGTAAGCGATATTGTTACAGAAGCACTTGAAATAAAAATGGGTGATAAGGTTATAGTATCAAATGACGGCTATGAGGCTGAATACATAATCTCTGGAATAATGCAAACTGGTAATGATGCAGGTATGGCGTTTGCGATGTCATTTGCTGCAGCAGAAAAGATACACTCAAATGGCGTGGATTATATAGGCATTGATTTAGAAGATGATTCAAAAAAATACGAAATTGCTAATGAAATAAACGAAAAACTTGGAGATATAATAATTGCCAAATCGGTAGAGTTTGAAGACGTGATGGGTGAATATGGATATGATTTGGCTGTAATGGTAATTGAGGTGATTATATATGTGTTGTCTATAGTATTTATGTTGGTGGTTGTAATTATGGTGTGCTCAAAGGTGTTTATAAGAGAGCGAACAGATATAGGCATACAAAAAGCGTTAGGACTCACATCAAAAGCATTAAGATTCCAATTTGCAGTAAGATTTATGCTTGTTGCCATAATCGGTTCGGCATTTGGAATTATACTCAGCAATATAGCATCAGTGCCACTTCTTAATAGCATACTTGGAATGATTGGTCTTACGAATATTGTAACACATTTTACAGTGCTTTGTGTGGTAGTACCGATTGTAATTAGTGCAGGCGCATTTTTCATATTTGCATATATGGCTTCTGCTAAGGTAAAAAAGGTAGAGGTTAGAGAGTTGATTTGCGAATAAAAATTTTTTGAAATAATTTGCAATATTTTTAAAAGTCCATCACACTGTATGTTATAATGGTAAAAAATCCAATACTTGGAGATACCATTTATGTCACAAAGGCAGAGATTGAATTATGAAGCAGGAGAGAAAGGAATTTCCAAAATGACAATCAGCAATGAATTAAGAGCGGCAATTGAAAACTACAAAAATGGAGATGAGAAAGCATTTACAGTTATATATGAGGAATCTAAGGACTATATATATGTTTGCGTACGTAATGCTGTAAGCGACAAAGTGGATAATGAGGATTTCATTTTAGATGTTGTACAGGATACATATTTTGATATAAGCAAGGAACTTGCTAAATTAGAAAGTACAGATAGCTTTTTATCTTGGGCATCAACTATTGCTAATAGAAAGGCATACTGGGCTTTGAAGAAAGAAGGAAAGTATGTTTTATTAGCGCCAGAGCAAAATTTTGACAATTTGACTGATGACAACAAGTTACCTGAGGACGTAATAATAAGCAAAGAAAAGCAAGAAAAGGTAAAAGAAGTAATAGAAACAGAGCTTTCAGAGGATGAAAGAGATTGTGTTGTAGGATATTATTACAACGAAATGAAGCAAAAGGATATTGCTGAGAAACTAGATATTCCGCAAAATACAGTTGCATCTAATATATTTAGAGCAAAGTCAAAGCTTAGAAAAGCATTAGAAGGAGCGTTTGCAGTGGTGGCGGTAGCATCTGTGCTATTGCTATTATTAAATGCTCCAGCTATAAAGAAAGCATTGAATATAAAAATGAAGGATAAAGTAGAGTACAACGAGGACAAGGATGTAGAAAGGAAAACAGAGGCACCAACACAGGCACCAACACAGGCTCCAACGCAGGCACCAACGCAGGCTCCGACGCAGGCACCAACGCAGGCACCAACGCAGGCTCCGACGCAGGCACCAACACAGGCTCCGACATCAGCTGATAATAAGTATGCAACAGGAGAGATTTATTCTGATTATTATTGGGGTTCTCCATTTACAGATGCAGATTATGCAGAAGTGATTGTTTCAGGTCAGAATTCAAAATATACAATTCCAGAAGGTTGGAACTATGCATTTGCAAGACCTAGTATAGGTCAGTATTTTTCATCTGATGTGGAGGGAGAAAGCCCTGCTATGCCAGGACCTGATGTTAATGGAAATGAATATGGTTTTGCAGAGAGACTTACAAGTGGGTGTTCCTCATGGTGTGGAGTGCTCAACTTTGAAAAGAAGGCGACTGCCACTTCGGAATTGTCTGGCACAGGAGAAATTACATATGTTTCGGATAACTTGCTAGATGATAATAGAAATACCGTATGGTGTGAAGGCGTAGCTGGTGATGGAATCGGAGAAAGTATTACAATTACTCAAAAATATGAGGCAATGGAGGGCGGTTCTAAGCCTTGGCTTATATACAGAGAGGTTTGTATAGTTAATGGCTATGCTCAAAATGAAACTAAATGGAAGGAAAATAACCGAGTAAAAAAGATGAAGCTATATTTTGGTGATACATATATGGGAAGCTTTGAACTTGAGGATACTATAAAGCCTCAATATATTGATATATCGGCATTGAAGATGAAGGTTGTATCAGGTACAGAAGCAAGCTTTAGATTAGAGATTGAAGAAGTTTATGAAGGTACAAAATATGATGATACTTGTATTACCGGAATTATATTTGAATTTGCAGGAAGAATGGCGCATTAGAAGCTTAGGGTTATGTAAATATATATAAAAATGGTGATACAAAATTGGTTAACATAACATATTGAAGCTTAATTACTTTCTGTTATAATATACTTAGGAGTCCTGTTAAAGTATATTGAAAGAAAGAAGGAAAGTATTATTAGTAACACAGAAGTAAAAGTTAACAGGACCTATAAGGACTCCCTATTTAGAAAACTTTTTGGTGAAAGCAAAGAGAATGCGTTAAGCTTATATAATGCACTTAATGGTACTGCATATACATTAGAGGATGGTTTTGAATTTACTACCTTGTCTGATGTAATCTATATTAAGTTGAAGAATGATTTGTCATTTATTGTTGGCTCAAGTATGAACCTATATGAGCATCAGAGTACATACAACCCTAACATGCCACTAAGAGGTATGCTGTATGCTGTAGATGTGTATCGTAAGTATATTGGTAGCATAGAAAAACTATATAAAAGAAAGCTTGTTAAGTTGCCTAATCCTAAATACGTGGTGTTTTATAATGGCGATGATAATAATATTGAAGATGTAACAAGTTTAAGATTGTCAGATGCATTTGAAGAACAGGATAAGTCTGGAGATTATGAGTGGACAGCAACAGTTATTAATATCAATAGCGGCTATAATAAGCAGCTTATGGATGAGTGTCCAATTTTAAAGCAGTATTCAGATTTTATAGGTAAAATCAAAAAGTATAGTAAGAAGTATGATATAAAGGAAGCAGTGGATATAGCGGTAGATGAAGCAATTGAAGAAGATATCTTGAAAGATTTCCTAATAGACCACAGACAAGAGGTGAATGATATGTATTTAGCAGAATTTGATGAAAAGAAGTGGGAAGCGATAATCCGTGAAGAAGAGAGAGAAGAGGGCATACAAATAGGTATAGAAAAAGGTATAGAGCAAGGGGAGGATATTGCCAATATGAAAGTAGTAAAACATGCAATTTCTCAAGGTGAATCCATAGAAGCTATTGTTCTTTTTACGGGACTATCATATGAAACAGTATTAAATTATGCTAATCAAAACATATAACCAA
>SVDX01000043.1 GCA_015057605.1 Lachnospira sp.
TAGTAATAAAAAAAAGACCAGCTAATGCCAGTCCTTATAAATAAAAATAAGACCATCATATTTTCCTGCGGCCACGCCCACACTCCTAATAGCTGATGCTATTAAATAAAAATACAATAAGTCCATGCATTTATTATACAATATAGTAAGCATTATAAGCAAGCACTTTTTATCTGCCCCTGTTAAATGATGTTAAATAAATTTTACTTAAAAAGTGGAAATCGAAGATTTCCACTAGATAATACATTAAAGTCGCACTACTCTTAAACTGCTTGCAAGCTATGCACGAATATTTTCTTATTTGACCATCATATGAAATTACACTACTCTCAAACAAGAGGTGCGTAAGTATATTATAATCCAAATACTTAGTTTTGACAACACCACTATTGCAATTCAAGCCCGATATTATCCCACCAAAAATGAAACAATAACGCTGCGAATTTATCAATTTAAAAAAATCTCTTGACAAAAATAAGAGTGCCACTATGCACTCCTACTTTCACGAAACCTGTAAAACATTAGCCCATTCTTCCCATTTAAAGACATCGCCCAATGTATTATTATAAGGCTGCTTTGGAACCATAACCAAACAGTCACTCTTACGGTAATTCTCAACCTCAAAAGGCGCATCATCTATAGCAAAAATACATTGATTCTCCTTAAAATCTTTTGCCTTATTAGCTGAAAATACCAATTCCCCATACGGAAAACCATTCTTTAAAAGCCATTCCCTTGTTACACTTTCCGCAACCTTTGGTCTTGCAGTAAGATACACAATATCACAACTTTCAGCCAACTTACATAAACACTCTTTTGAATATTTAATAGGTTCTGCTTCACTAAACACCCATAAGTTATTTTCAAAGAAATCATTAGGAACACCACCATATGATTCTGTATCATAACCAAGGCTCTTCAATATTTTGTTTATATCTGCCAATGTATTACAGATATCTACTGCAACTTTAGGTCTCATAATTTAAACATCTCCTTCCATTAAAAAAAGCACCTAGAGGTGCCTACAAAAAAACAAAAAGACACCTCATATCTCAACCTATGGCTGTTGCCACATTCAAAAACAGAAATGTCTATACTCAAATGATACTCCAAATCTTAAAAAACTGTCAATAAAAACTTTTCTTACAACAAAATACACCTCTTATTATAACAATAAGAGATGTATTTTAATAACTTACACTACGGTATAGCGAATATTAACGCTATTATCACCTCGAGCTTTAGCAAGCAATGCATCATCTAAGCCCTTATACTTTTCATTCCAATCAGCTACCGCAACGGAAAAGCCAAGCTCCTTTAAGAGCTTAACAGTTCCAGCCTCCGCTCTTAAGACAGAATTATTCGTTGCCTTATCAGCGTCAAAAGCAACAATAAGAACTTTCGTACCTTTCTCTTTTAACTTTTCCAATATACGAAGTCCAGCCGGTTGCAACAACTTAGCATAACTATTTACTCCAGGGATATGCACTACAGGAGAACGCATAAAGTGATTTCCTATAATACCCTTCTTCTCTCCTTCTGTAAAATAACAGCAGTACATATCATCAGTAGGCCCCATATATAAGGATAATTGATTTCCCGACTCACATCCGTTAAGATAATAATTAACCTTAATATACTCACTCGAAGCTTCAGTATCTTCACGATATGAACTTATATTAAGATATTTAGGCAAATCTTTTATCTTTTGCAAAGTCCCATCAGGTAACAGCTCCTTAACACCACCCATAGACACATAATATTTTTTCCCATTATCAATATAATACTTACCTATATCATCGTGATAATAGTTAACTGCGTAATCGTCATAATCCAAACGAACGCGCTTACGTATCTGCCTACTTTCTTCATCATACACCGGAAACAATATGCCACTACGTCCATTCAAAGTCCAAAATCGACCGCCATCCGCTTCTCGCTGATAAAAACCAGGCACACCGGCCAACGAACCAAGAATGTTAGCCAAGTCAGCACAAATAGCTTTTCTTGAACGATTAATAGTAAAGTTGCTTTTCCCACGCTGCCACCTATAATAATCAGAAATAGGCAGCGAACGAATTTTATGGCGCTCAATCAATTCATCCGTAAAACCCTCTTTATGTAAATACTCTCTATGATAAGGCTCTAACTTCAATAATTTATCAAGTTCAGAATAAACCTGATTCAATCTTTTGTTAGACGAAAGCGTAGCAGTATTAACATATGTAACAGGTTTTTCTTCATACTTAAAATACTCCTTCTTACCATTTGCATTTTCATCCTTTGAGCGTTTCAACTCATTAGCATCTGCAAATATGGAAGTTCCCGATTTGCCAGTACCAACACGAACATAGAATTGTCCGTCAACCGTACTAAACACATCCGAAACATCACCTATACGTTGACATATATGCAACATATAGCCCTTATCTGAAGGCATTCGACCACACCAGTCACCCTTACCACAAATACGACAAGGATCGTTTCTTTTTACTGATTGCACCATTTAAAACATCTCCTTTCAAAAAAAGACTTCTAATCGAAGTCTCCAATTTAGAAATTCTCTTGAATCTCTTCTTTTACATAAGATAAGCCTCGCCCTAAAAATAAAAACGAAACCGCCCAATATAAACAAAAAAGCCTACCGAACTTATCAATAACCGATAACAACCAGTAGACACCCATTCTTCCTGATGGAAGATAAAACAAAAATAATTTCTATACATTATTTATAACATAAATATTAAATACGTGTCAAGCAAAAAAGCGACTTTTGCTAACAAATTTTGTTTACAAAAGCCGCCTATAATTTTTTAATATCTATTTACTTTTTTACGTCTGAGCACAAAGGCCAAAACTATAACTATTAGAAGAATAACAATAAAAACTGTTAGTGAAGTAAGTACCGTTTTTACAAGATTACTTTCTTCTGGTTTTTCATCCGGAGCTTTATCATCAGCCACCGTAGGTTCTTCTTCAACCTCCAAGTAAGTCGCTACTGCAGTTACCTCATATTCTTTTTCACCTGTTGGCACCTGCACAACAACCTCATAGTTAGCTGTAAGGTCATGATATACAACATCCTTTAAAGCAACCTCTCCACTATACTTAATCTCGAAGTCACTAACCAATCTCTCACCCGTTGCAACCGCTACTCTTTTAAGATTTCCATTTCCATCAACTTCCGCAGCCGACTTCCACTCAATCGAATGTATCTTGTAGCACTCAACATCAAGCCCCATAGTCTTTAACAAATATTCTTCATATCCATCAAGATTTGGTGTATCCTCTTTATAAGGAATCAACTTGTTTCCTAACTTAAAGTACGCTGCACCATCATTACTATTAACTGTGAAAACAACATTAAACCTAAAATCATCTTGCCATCTTCTGTTACTTACGACCGTTTCTACGTAAGGAATTTTTGCAACGATACGCTCTCCTGAAACTTCATCATCCTTAACGACTTCACAATACTCACTAATATTATCAACTGTAACATAATCAAAATAACTTACAGTCTGACTAGCAAACCATTTTCTACCACTAACAACTCTCTCATTATCTAAAACTTCCTTAAGAACATATGAGTAGCCATCACGCTCTACTGTGTCCGCAAACTCATACTGTTCACCCGAAAGAATTGTATGTTCCATAGTAAATGTTAAAACTTCATCACTAGTAAAAATCTTTTCTTTTACGCTATAATCAATTTTATCAAGCTTATATTTTACGCCATCAATAACAACTTCTTTTTCAAACAAGCTATCATCTTCATAGCCTTCACCAGTCTTAGATGCAAAAACCTTTTCATCTGTATAAGTTCTAGTTTCAGCCATTACCTTACTTGGCAACATTACAGCCATCATAACCATTACACCAGCTATAACAGCCCTCTTCTTTTTCAAAGCAGCACCCAATAAACAAATACCACTTATTAAAGCAAGTACAAGATACTTCATCATATCCATAAAATCTCCAGTCTTTGGAGCTTCATATATTTCCGGCATTGTAATAACATCACTCGTATTATCATACTCAAATGTTATACTTCCAAAAACAGCTTGATCAATCAAAGCAAATTCCTGTAAATCAGAAATATTTTCAATCGTAAACTCTGCACTTGCAGTTAAGTATCCCGTTGGCGCTTCAATTTCTTCAAGCATATACTTACCAGCTGGTAAAGCATATATTAATTCAGCCGAATCTCCCGTAATAAACGGACCATACACTATGTTGCCATCCATATCCTTTATAACAAGTTTAGCACCTGCCAACTGCTCTAAAGATACAGAATCTAATTTATTAATTTTTATTTGAATAGGATCGTTTTCAACTTCAACATCAAAAACTCTATCCTTTTCTTTAGTTCTATCAAATTCAAATACTACTTTGTTTGTAGCATTTGCAATCACATAACCCTTTGGCGCTTCAACTTCAATAAGCTCATATTCACCATAAGGCATTGCAATATCCGTAATAGCCATTCCGCTACTATCTGTAACAAGTGTTGTAATAACATCATTAGCCTCAAATAAGATACTTCCATCAAAAGCCTTTATTTCTTTTAATGTTACTAAATTAAATTTAGCACTTGCTAAAGGTGTTTTATCAAGTGAGCTTACCTTCTTAATTTGAATTTCAGCTCTTTGTATATCATTCTTAACAGAAATACTTGCATCTACCGATACCACCTGTGCATCATATACAAGCTCAGCTTCATAAGTTTGCTCGCTCATGATATATCCGTTTGAAGCATTAAGCTCTTTAATAGTATATTTACCAAGCTTAAGTAATGGTGTTTCAGCAATACCATCTACTGTCACAATTTCCATCAACTTATTTCCAGCAATATCATATACACCAAATACAACTCCTGAAAGGTATGCATCCTCGTAGATAAATTTACCATCTTCAAAGCCCTTTAAAACAGGTCCTTTTTTATAAATAGTAATTTTTCCAAGCTGTGCATCATTTACTGCAGTAACCGTTACCTCTGTAATAGTATAACCAACTTCTACTGATGAAACAGTATTGTCAATTACATAACCGATTGGTGCAACTAATTCCCTGTAGAAATATTTTCCTGGAACTAAGGCAGAACTTATAGCCTTTCCATTAGCACCTGTAGTAATTTTTTCTACTAACTGAGTACATGCTAAGTCAGAATAAATACCAAATACAGCACCTTCTAAAGTAGCACCATTAGCCGAATCAACTTTTTCAATTATTATCTTACCATTATTAGGTGTGTTTTCATAAGATATCTCTACATTAGTATTAGTATAACCTACGCTTACTTCTTTAATCTCTGTCGAAAGTATGAAACCAGCCACTGTAGCGATTTCTCTGATGTACACCGTCTGGGGTGCCATCATTGAACTTTCGGCTATACCATTTGCATTTGTTGTTATCTGCTCTATTAGATTAGTACAGTTCGCATCTGAGTAGATTCCAAACACTACACCTTGAATTGCATTACCTGTTAAGCTATCTGTTTTCGTTATCGTTACCTTACCATTTTGTGGAGTGTTCTCAAACGATACCGGAACATTTACATTTGTATAGCCTACTGTAGCACTCTTTATCTCTGTCGAAAGTATGAAACCAGCCACTGTAGCGATTTCTCTGATGTACACCGTCTGGGGTGCCATCATTGAACTTTCGGCTATACCATTTGCATTTGTTGTTATCTGCTCTATTAGATTAGTAC
>SVDX01000022.1 GCA_015057605.1 Lachnospira sp.
ATTGGAAGGTAAGGCAGAAAGTGAAATCAAGGATGAAGAAGATAAGTTAGTACAGGAAATGCTTGCACATGGCAGACACAGCAATTTATCATTCTTTGCTTTCACAGCCACACCAAAGGAAAAAACGCTGGAGATGTTCGGCACAAAGCAGGCAGATGGTTCATTTAGGGCATATCACATTTACAGTATGAAACAGGCGATTGAAGAAGGCTTCATTTTAGATGTGCTTCAAAACTACATGACATATAAGACTTGCTATAAGATTGTGAAGAATACACCAGACAATCCAGAAGTGCCAGCCACAAAGGCAACTAAGGCGGTACAGCGTTTTGAATCGTTGCATCCGCATAATTTACAGCAGAAAACAGCAATTATCATAGAAACTTTTAGAAGTGTCACAAAGAATAAGATTAACGGAAAGGGTAAAGCGATGGTTGTTACAGCCAGCCGATTACACGCTATCCGCTATTATCACGAATTTAAGCGATACTTAGAGAAACATAATTATGATGATTTGGATATTCTGGTTGCGTTTTCTGGTGCAATCAAGGATATAGATGCAACAGGCGAAGAAGTGGAATATACAGAAGAAAAACTTAATAAGCGTGCCGATGGTACACATATTAAGGAAAATCAGTTAAAAGAAGAGTTCCATAAAGACGAATACGCTATGTTGATAGTTGCTGAAAAGTACCAGACTGGATTTGATGAACCTTTGCTTCATACAATGTTTGTTGATAAGAAGTTAAAGGGCGTAAAAGCGGTGCAGACATTATCAAGACTGAATCGTACTTGTGCAGGAAAGACAGATACATTTGTACTGGATTTTGTAAATACTGCGGATGAAATCAAAGAAGCGTTCCAGCCATACTACGAATGTACGGAACTGGATGAAGAAATCAATCCTAATCTGATTTATGATACCAGAAAACTTATTCGTGATTTTGGTTTGTATAATGATGAGGATATTGCTACATTCTTGAAGTTGTTTGCAAAAAAAGAAAAGCAGACCGCATCCGATTTAGGTAAACTCACAAGTTTATTTAAACCGATAATCAGTAAGTACAATGCTTTGCCAGAGGACAAGCGTTTTGATTATAAAAAGACAGTCAGAAACTTTGTTAAGTGGTATTCATACATAACACAGATTAGCAGAATGTTTGATAAGGGATTACATGAAGAATTTACATTCTGCCAGTACCTTGTGAAACTCTTGCCTAGAGCCATAAGTAAAGATGTGGATTTGGATGATAAATTAAGACTGGAATTTTATAAACTGGAAAAGGAATTTAAGGGAAATATCACGCTGAATCCAACACAGGAAGATAAAACGCTGGTTAACGTGAAGAAACTGAAAACTGGTGGTACTGGCAAAGAAGAAGATGTATTGCTCGATTTGATTATAGCAAACATTAACAGTAAATTTAGTGGCATTTTTACGGAAGCAGATAGAGTTTTGGTTGAGATTATCTATGATAAGAGTGTAAGAACTAATAAACGTTTGGCAGCATACGCAAAGAAAAACGATGAAGCGGTGTTTACACAGTCCATTTTCCCAGAAGTGTTTAAGAAAGTAGCACAGGAATGTTATATGGAATCTATGGAGGCGTTTTCGAAGCTGTTTGAAGATAAGGTGTTCTATGTAACTGTAATGGATGCTATTTCTAGGGAAGCGTATAAGGATTTGAGGAATAGGAAGTAGATTCCTTAGGTAGTTATGATTTGGAAAATATTATACAAAAAATAAGAGAAGGAGGATGTTGATATGGCAGGAAAGTTTTTATTAAAGAAGTTTGCAGATATAGATTTAGGAGATTCGTTTTTTGATTCACTAAAAGCTGATTATCCAGGTAATGAAAACAGTACTGGATTTATTGAATGGTTTAATAAAAAAGCAAATAATGGTTCTACAGCACTTGTATTTGAAGATGAGGTTGGTGTTGGTGCGTTTGTGGTGTTAAAAGATGAGTATGAAGAAATTATATTACAAGAAGGTAGATTACCTAATATTAAGAGAATAAAAATAAGCACATTTAGAATTGCAGAAAGATTCAGAAGACAACGAATAGGAGAAGGTGCAATAGGATTGCTTTTATGGAAGTGGCAACGATCAGATAGCGAAGAGATTTATGTGACGGTATTTGATAAGCATAAAACTCTTATTTCACAGTTTGAACGATTTGGATTTAAAAATGTGGGCAAAAATCCGAATGGTGAAAATGTGCTTATAAAAAGTCGCAAAAATATCGATTTCAGTGATCCTTATAAAGCTTTTCCATTTATAAAATCAAATTTTGATTATGCTGGATATGTTATTGTTGATGATAACTATCATGATACTATGTTTGCATATTCTGAACTTGCTAATACAACTTCTTTGCAGAGTAAAATTAGCAGTAGTGTAAGTAATGGACTTAGTAAAATTTATGTAGGTAAAGCCTCAGAAATAAAGCATAAAGTAGGAGAACCAGTGTTGGTTTATCGTAAATATACACAAGGAACTGGAAAAAAATACAAATCTTGTATTACTTCCTATTGTGTGGTTACAGATGTTATACAAGCGAAGGCTAATGGTCGATGTTTAATGAGCTTTGAAACTTTAAAGAGTAGAATAGGTAATAAATCTGTGTTTCATGAAGCGGAATTATTGCGACAATACGATGAATTTAGGAATCTAACAATTATTGAAATGTTATATTATGGATATTTTGGTGCGGGCAATAATGTAAATTTGAATTGGTTGGATAATAATGGATGTTGGATCACTGTAGAACAATATCCGACAGACATTCGCTTAACAGAAAAACAGTTTAGAAAAATATTAACGGAGGGAAATGTTGATGTGTCAAATGTTATTATCGATTAATCCTGAATATGTAGAGAGTATATTGCAAGGAACAAAACTCTACGAATATCGTAAATTTAGATGTAGAGAAGATGTTGATAGAATTGTTATATATGCGACTGCTCCGCAAAAACAAGTTGTAGCTGAAGCGGAAATAGAATATATTGTTGAAGATGATGTATTAAGTGTTTGGCGTCAAACAAAAAATCATTCGGGTATTACATATTCTTTTTTTAGAAAGTATTATAAAGGAAAGAAAAAGGCGGTTGCATACCGTTTGAAAAATATTGTTATATATGATAAACCGTTGTCTCTTAAAGATATAGGAGTATCGTGTGCTCCACAATCATATAGGTATCTATCGATACCAGGGTAAGAGGTGTTTTAGGAATCTTCCAAGGACAAAATTGAGCTCAGAAACATCCGTTATATAGGAGTTTCTGAGCTCAATTTTGTATAGGATTCTATTTTTTTAGATTTTCTAATAAATGTACTTCTTTTGAAATATCATAGGAAATACCATTAATTGTACCAACTGGATTACGTTCAAGGTAGTTTATAAGTGGTAAACAAAATTGCTGTATTTGTTCAGTACATGCAGGATCTTTTGGATTTAAATTAAGTTTGTCGCATATGTAATCTATTTGTGAATTTATAATAGCCATTTTGCTACCTTCGTTTTGTATATATTGTGCATCTGCTTGAGCTTGTAATAAAGCAGTTTCAGCTTTGATTTTTTCGGTTTCAGCTTCAGTTTTAGCTTTTTCAACAGGTGTTGTTTTCCATACCTTTATAGCATTGGATATACTGGTAATTAAGTCAGGAAAGATGGAAAAATCTATTTTTGTACTTCCGAATACAGCTTTAAGAGAACCACTTTCGATTTTTCTTATATAAATAGATTGATTTGCATTAGGAGTAGCTAAACGTTCCAGATGTTGCAAACAAGTTGCTAATAATTTTAAATCATCTGAAAAGGAAGATATATTTAATTCAGGCTTAGATGACCTAATGTCTAACGTGAAATAAGTAGTTATCTCGTTGTCTTCGAAAGGAAACTTTTCTAATAATTCGCTTTCTATATTAACAAGCATTGTATGACTTGAATATATTTGCAGATGTACTTTCTTAAAATCATTCAATTCTGAGATTAATTCAAAGAAAGTTGCTGAATTAGATGAACCTTTAATTTTGTTAGCAACATATGCTTCAGTTATATCCATAAGATTATTTAAACTATTGCATAATGTATTAGCAGTTTCTTTAAGTGTAGATGAAATAAAATCTGTTCGCTCAATCTCAGTAATTAATCGAGTTGTGTTGCGCATAGATGTGTTCATATTGGCAATTTGGTCTGAAAAAGCTTTTTCAAGAGCATTTAGACCGGAGATAAGAGCGTTTTTTTCAACATCTCTTTTAGCTGATTTAAGAAATGTATCGGCCAGTATATGTATTTTTTCCTGATATTGATTTATTAGACTTAAAGCAGAATTAATGTAACTATCTTCGGTGTTATAATTGTTAAGAATATTAATAAAATTTGTATAGTCATTTGTTATATCATTTAGAACCATCAGTTTTTCCTCCGTTTGTAATTATTTTTTGAATTTGTATCTTTTTATTATATTATCATCTATTGACCTATTTAAAATGACGTCTGTATCAGCTTGTATTATTGCTAATACTGTTTCATAAGTTTTTGAGTGTTAAAAAATTATAAAACTAATACAATAATGATTAGTATTTAATTTTCTTGAATTGTAATCTTCAACTGCTCGTTTATATTAAAAGCGAGGTATAAACATTTGCAATGTTTTCAGGGATGAAATATAATATATAATGAATTTGATTATATTATAATAGAGATTTTTGTTATTCTCAATATAAATTATTAAATTAACATGAGTAATTGATATCGCTAAAATATCTAGTAATTGTGTTATAATGGTTAAAAAGCGTAGAGCTATGTCTTTATAGTTAGCTATTGTTAAAATGTAAATATGTGTGAAAAACTATTTTATTATAAGTGAGTTTCAAAAGAAGGGATTGATAATATTCAGTGTACAAATATTTTGATAATCTAATAAGAACACTGCTTGATGTTTCAAAATCGATAGATGAAAATGCGGTATTAAGAGAGAGTAAGTCGTATATACCAAAATATCTATATAAATATAGACCTTGTGATAAAAAAGCTTTTGATATGTTGGAACAAGAATATTTATGGTTTGATATGCCATCAACGTATACAGACCCATTTGATTCAAGAGTGCAGATTGGGTTAAGGTATGAATTACCACAAATACAAGAGTGGTTTGAAAAACATATAGGAGAATTAGTGTATTATCGACTTGAACCTAAGGGAATGATGCAAAATAAAGGTAAACATAAACTTATAGATTATATAAATTTGCAAGAGTCATTTATTGATAAGAATGGTAAATTCAATGCAAAATTAGCTAATAAAAAGTTGGCATTAGAAATAAAAAAGTTGTCACCAGAGGGCAAACATCAATATAAAAAAGCCCTAGCTTATTATGAAAGTGAAGAGTTTAAAGTAGATTGTAATAATATAATAGAAAAGGTTATAAGTGGGATTCAAGATTTTTTTCGTAATAGCAAAATAATGGTTTGTCTTACAAAGAGAAATGATAATTCTAAAATGTGGGAAGAATATGCTAATAAGTTTTCTGGCTTTTGTATTGAGTATAAAATTCGAATAGATGATATGAAATCTAAAGAATGTAAAAGGTTGCTTCTAAACATGTTTCCTGTAAAATATTATAAAAGAATTCCGAGGATAAAATTGTTGCCATTTATAATTAGAGATTATCAAAAGACATTTTATTCGAGGGAATATGACATAAAGGAAGAAGTAGTAAAACTTTATAAACAAATGCTTTGCAAACGCAATGAATATGCATGTGAAGAAGAGTGGCGTATTATTTTAAATGAAACGAAAGCACGCAAGGTAGATTTCCCATACATATCTGCAGTGTATGCAGGAATGAGAATATCTGAGAAAAATTTGAAACGGTTAAAAGCAATATGTCGTAGAAAAAATATTAGATTATATAAGCAAAGATTAGATAGAATGTCAAATAAGTATGTGTTTGATGAATTAGATGTGAAATTTGATAAAAAGTGCTAAAAAAACCCTAATGGCAGATAATCAACTAGATTATCTGCCATTCTATATTATTACTTAATCTTATCAACCTCCATAAAATACGCCAACAAACGTTTCTTTGCTTTATCATCTGCATTTTTAAAAGTACTAATAAACTGAAATAACTCTGGCTCGCTCTCTGCTTTAATCAGATAACTGTCGGGATTTGGATTGTCACTCTCATTAATAAGATAAGCAACAGATGTACCAAGAACTTCAGCCATAATTTGAATAACATGGATAGATGGAGTTCTTTCAGCAGATTCATATCTTAAATAAGCAGGCTGCGATATCTGCATTCGCTTAGCAGTTTCTTGTTTGCTAAGACCAAGTTTTTCTCTACAAGCAATTAGTCGGTTACGATTTAGGTGTGCATTCATTTTATAAGCTCCAATCAAAAAAAATCTTACATACATTATAACAAATTTTTCTTGAATATACCAAAGGAATATTATAAAATGAAAATATACCAATGGTATACAAAGGAGGATATTTATGGGCTACACCACAAAATTTAAAGGTGAATATACAATAACCCCACTTCCATCCAAAGAATTAATTGAAGCAGTAAATTTGTTTTCTTCAACAAGGCATGATGAAACGGGATGCCCAGGCATATGGTGCCAGTGGATTATCAATTCTGATGGAAAATTGTTATGGAATGGTGAAGATAAATTTTATCACTATACGGAATGGCTACAATATCTGATAGATGAATATTTCAAACCACAAGGGTATGAATTGAATGGGAAAGTAAGTTATCGTGGAGAGCGTTTTGAGGATGTTGGAGTGATATACATAAGCGAGAATAACATTAAACAAATATATGGATGTTATGATTCGTATGAGAATGAGTTGATTATTTCTGTAACTATGGATGATGGTGGAAGGGTAATACAGGAGATATTGTGAGGTAAAGAATAGTGAGTGAACGTATTGAAATTGTAGAAGATAAAGATGAAGGTGGCTTTGTGGCTTTTTGTCCAGATTTACCGGGTTGTATTACTTGTGGCGAAACAATTGAAAGTGCAATGGCGAATGCTTTAGATGCAAAAAGGGAGTGGTTAAAAGTCGCTCTTGAAGATAAAAATAATGCATAATCCCCCATTCTATGCTATAATCATATAAAAATCCCCCCCCGAAAGGACCCCACTATGAACAACCATCTTTTCAATCATACCTTAAGACGCAATCTTGTCAAAGCCGGCTCGAAGGCGATGGCAGGTAAGCACAAAGAATTAGAAGAACATTTTACCAAGCGAGAAAAACAAAGAGAATCGGCTTGACCTAATAATTTATTCTTTTTTTGACGCAGGCTATTTGAGGCGAGTTCATTTTTAATTAATTACTTTGAACATACAGCAGTTGTTTTTACAAATATGCGCGTGCATGTGAAACGCTATGGTTTGAAGGATAAAATTATTACATACGAGGAAATGGAAAAGTCTATAAAATGGAGAAAAATCCGCATTAGAAATGGCGGATATGTTATTCCGTACAGGGGCGGTTCTATTGCGATTTCTGTTATTGATACCATCTATATTGAAGGCGTATGACAAATATAAAGCTATAGCTATATCACTTAAGCCAATGTTTTTAGAGGCTTTGGTGATAGCGGTTGGAATAATAGGATATATATTGTGTGTGTGAATAGGAGGTGCACTATGCAAACCCCAATTATAGAAACTAAGAGAATGATTTTAAGACCACTGGCTGTTTCAGATGCCGATGATATATTTGAAAGATGGACTAGCGATGAGCGTGTTTCAAAGTATATGAGATGGTGCACGCATACTTCGATAGAAGATACGGTTGAATGGCTTAAAATTGAAGAAGAGAATATTGCAAGTGACAAGACTTATACATGGGCATTTACGCTTAAGGAAAGTGGTTACATATTTGGCAGTGGCGGACTTTGTTATAGCGAAGAAGAGGGCGCTTTTGAGCTTGGTTACAACATTATGCATAAAATGTGGAATCAGGGTTATACAACGGAGGCGGCCAAGGCTATTCTTGAGTTTGCGAACAGAGAGCTTGGAATTAATAAATTTGTAGCTTGCCATGATGTTAATAATCCAGCATCGGGAGCTGTTATGAAAAAATGTGGCTTTGTGTATGTTGGTGATGGAACACAACTCAAATTTGATGGCGTGACAGAATTTAATGTAAAGAAATACAGATTAGAGAGGGAAAATATATGAAAAAACATTTTGCCATTCTTTTAATTACAGTCTTTACAATGCTTTTAAGTGCATGTAGCAAAGAAACAAATCTTGATGTGGTGGATAATACAACTGCAGCTACGCAGGAAGCGACAACTAAGCCACAAGGAAGTAAGATTACTACAATCATTGATAAAAGTAAGGCTTCTACGGACTTACAAAATTGTGACAATATTATGATGAATTTTGTTGTAAGTCTTGAGTTCCCAGAGGTTTGGGATGGCGTGAAGTCGGAATTGAATAGCTTGCAGTATGTATGCTATGAAGTAAAATCAGTAGAAGGAGCACCTAAGCTAAAGTGTCAAAATAGCACTAATATGTCGGCACTTACAGATGATGTCATACATTATATGACTGTATTGTCAGAACCTAAATTAAAGAAGGATTTGGACGGTTCGGGCATTATCCAAAGCCAGTATTATGTTGTGATAACAAAGGATAAGAAGGTTAGTGTATATATTTCGGGCGAGGGAAAGACCTTAGAAGACCTGTTAAATGACACAGACGGTGACGGAATATATAAATGTACAGATGATATTTGTGATGAGTACAGATGGAAATAAAATATTACAATTCAATTACAATTAAATAAAGTCTATTGAATAGTTATTTTGAATATCATACAATGTAAGGGATATATGTAATATCACAACATAAGGAGGAGATATAGTGAATTTCACAGAATTAATTGAACAGGCGAGAGAAAGACAATGTTCAGACGTACACATTACAATGGGTACTCCAATAGCATTTAGAAGATTTGGTAAGCTTGAGGTATTAAAAGAAGTACCTAGCGCAGAAGAATCAAAGAAGTTAATATTGGAGAAGTTAACAGAAGAACAGGCAAAAAAGGTACTTGACGGACAAGATTTAGATTTTGCTATTATGATGCCAGATGGTACAAGATTACGTGCTAACATTTATCATCAGAGAAACAATCTGGCAGCAGTATATAGAATTCTTAATCGTACAATACCTACATTTGATGAGCTTGGAATTCCTGCAGCAGCAAGAAATCTGGTGAATGAGCAAAGAGGTTTAGTTCTTATAACAGGTCCTACGGGAAGTGGTAAGACTACAACTATGGCTTCAATGGTTGATTATATTAATACGAATATGAAAAAACATGTTATCACAGTTGAAGACCCAATTGAATATGTGTACTCATATAAGCAATGTATGATTCACCAAAGAGAAATTGGTAAGGATGTTGAGAATTATGCAAAAGCGCTACATTCAGCTCTTAGAGAAGATCCGGATGTAATACTTGTAGGTGAAATGAGAGACCAGGAAACAATGCAGGCAGCTATAACTGCAGCAGAAACGGGACATTTAGTAATTGCAACATTACATACATCAAGTGCGGCACAGACAATTGAACGTATTATTGAAGCATATCCTCCACATGGACAAAATCAAGTTAGAACACAGCTTGCTAATGTTTTAAAGGGTGTTGTTACTCAAGTGCTTTTACCAACAGTACAAGGAGACGCAATGGTAATGGCAACAGAGGTTTTAATTAATACAGATGCTGTTTCAAATCAAATTCGTGAAGGTAAGCTTCATCAGATTCAAAGTACAATTCAAAGTAGTGCATCTTATGGTATGCATACGATGGATTCAGACCTTAAGAGACTTGTGAGAGATTGGAAAATAAGTAATGAAACAGCGTTGTTAAATTGTTCAAATCCTAAAACATTTATGTCATAATCACCTTGCAAAAAATGCTAATTAGGTTTAAACTATAATTAGCATATTACAAAGGAGCGAATGACAATGGATATTAAAGAAATGATTAATGACGTAGTTGAAAAGATTACTAAGAATGATGACCTTATTGAAAACTTCAAGAAGGATCCAATCAAAACTGTAGAATCAGTTGCAGGTATTGACCTTCCGGATGGTGTTGCAGATAAGATTGCAGATGCTGTTAATTCAAAGATTTCAGTTGATAAGGTATCAGATGCATTCGGTAAATTAAAAAAATTATTTTAATAACATAAGTGTAGCAGCTATTACTGCTACACTTTTTTGGATGAGGTAATTAATAGAAAGGAAGCTATAAATTTGGAAATAACAGTAAATTATAATGAGAAAATCAAGGCATTGATTGAAAATGTTGAAAATGTAATTGTAGGAAAAAGAGAATGTATTGAATTTGTGGTTGCAGCAATGCTCGCACAAGGTCATGTACTTATAGAAGATGTTCCGGGAGTAGGTAAGACACAGCTTGTAGCATCGTTGGCAAGCTCTTGCAGCGGTAAGTTTGGACGTTTACAGCTTACACCAGATGTTATGCCTACAGACATAACAGGCTTTACAATGATAAATACTACTTCGGGTGAAAGTGAGTTCAAAAAAGGTGCAGCATTTTGCAACTTTTTACTTGCTGATGAGATTAACCGTTCTTCACCAAAGTCACAATCAGCTCTATTAGAGATAATGGAAGAAAGACAGGTTAGTATCGATGGTACAACCTACGAATTACCAAAGCCATTTATGGTTTTAGCAACACAAAATCCAGTAGAGACCTATGGTACCTATCATCTTCCAGAAGCACAGATGGATAGATTTATTATGAAGATTAGTATTGGATATCCAAGCAGAGAGGATGAACTGGATATTCTTTTCCGCAACGAAAAAAATATTTCTCCTAAGCAACTTAGAGAGGTTATTAACTGCGAAGATATTGTAAAACTCATTGAAATGGTTAAAGACGTGAAATGCTCAAATGCCATAAGAGAATATATTATAAATATTGTTGAAGCCACAAGAAATGCAGATTTTATCAAGCTTGGCGTAAGCCCAAGAGGTAGCATTGCGCTTAATCGAATGGCGAAGGCGTATGCATTTGTATGTGGCAGAGATTATGTTGTACCAGATGATATCAAAAAGCTTGCACCTTATGTTTTGTCGCATAGAATAATGCTTAATCCTAAAGGAAAATCAGTAGCAGCAAACAATGAAGAAGCAATCAAATATTTGATTGCACAAGTAAAGGTTCCGGTAGAATAACGTGAAGAGAGTATCAGTATATAAAGGCATTATCAATTATATCGCAACAATAGCATTTGCCATAATATTTGCACTTTACTTAAATGCAAATGTTGGATGGTTCTTGTTATTTGCGCTCATATTAGCACCGGTATTATCGGTGTTTTTTGCGTGGATTTCAACATTTTTTGTTGAGGTTGAAATAGATATAGCACATGAAATGCTCTCAAAGCATCAAAGCTTTGATATGTATGTAAAACTAAAAAATAAATCAATATTGCCAACGACTCCAATAGAATTACAGATGTTTGAGGAAGAAGGTTTTAGTTGTGCAAATAAGGCAGTAATCGTATCCGTGTTGCCACGAGGTACTCATGAATTTTTTGTAAAATACGATGCAAAAATCAGTGGACTTGGTACGGCAGGAATTAAAGCGGTAAAGGTAACAGATTATCTTGGATTATTTTCATTTAAGGCTAAGAGAGCGGCGTTAAATAAGTTAAAAAAAGAAATTGCTGTTATACCTGATATTGCAAATGTTTCACCAAAGGATGACAGAATACTTAAAACTATGCAAATGTCACTTAATACAGATGACAGTGAAGATACTATTGAAGTACAGGGCATAAGCTTTGGTGGATTTCCAGGATATGATAATAGAGAATATGTACCAGGTGACCCAATAAAGCGAATTAACTGGAAGCAGTCTGCTAAACGAAACAAGCTATTGGTGCGTTTAGATGATGAGATGAATTCAAACGGCATAAATGTAGTTTTAGACAGCATATATATAGGCGCTAATGATAAGGCTTCAAAATACATAAAGGAAGCAGCAATTGAAAATGCACTTGGTATAATGTTAGTGCTTTTAAGACATAATTACACCGTGAATTTTTACGCATATATGAAAAACAGCTTTGAGGAATATAGCGTAAATGATGAGAAGGATTTAGAAAATGTAAGAATTATGCTTGCGCGCTACAGCTATTCTACTAATGTGATGGTGCCAAGAGTGCCACAAATGTCGGAAGAAGTAAGTATTTATGCTACTCCAAACTACTACGAGGATGTATATTATATTTTACAACAAGAGGGTAAGTCGCAGAACACAACTATATATTCAATAGCTGATGATGCAGACCTCTATGTACCGATTGATAAAACAGAGCAAAAGAAGCC
Organism: Lachnospira sp.; assembly: GCA_015057605.1. Classification (GTDB taxonomy): domain Bacteria; phylum Bacillota; class Clostridia; order Lachnospirales; family Lachnospiraceae; genus SIG291. Next base: position 12,410 of record SVDX01000022.1, read on the forward strand.
TAAAAACAAATGGTCGTCACTTGTGATGCCATATTTACTAACGATGTCACTAAGCGTAATAATGTTTAGTGTATTTCATATAGAAATATTGTCGTACTGGACGCTAATACAGGCATTTTGGTGTGCGCTGTTATTTGTATTTTGCAGATTTGTGCAAAAGCATAAGCTTGTCGGCGGAATGATAATAGCAATAGCAACAATGACTATATTAAATATATTTGCACGAATTGTATTTAAAGATTATATGCAGTTTGGACAATGGTTTATGTCCGGTGCGGATGTAGTTGACAACAGTACAGAATATCTGATGGCAATACTTATGGTATTTACCACATTTTTTGCACTGGTAGTATATTATTTTACAAATGCATTGTACAGAACGTCATTCCTTATGCTGGTAAGCTTTATCCCATTTATCTTTTCGGTAAAAGTAATGAGAGACATCAGTGTATTTTCCGTGGCGGTAGTGGTTGTTCTTAATATGGTTTCATTTATGTTACACATAAGAAGCTTTAATGATGCAGGAAAACGAATTGAAGGCTATGTAAAGGGCATTATGTCGGTGCTTTTGTACGCAGTAGCATTTGCTGTTATAGCTTCGGCAATACCAAAGCAACAGAATACAAAGTATTACTATGTATTTGAAAATGCATTTATGGGTGGCAATATAAGTGTAACATTGCCTGAATCCTATTCGGAAATGAGCCAGTATTCAGGAAATGCTGATAATTTTAATAATATTAATAACAGAAAGCTTTATAAAATTACAACTAAAAGAGGCAGTGGATTATTATTCTATCTAAAGAGACAAAGCTTTGATATGTATGATTTTGCTAATGACAGATGGTATGGAATTAAAGAATATACAGAGCCAAGCATAGAATATAATACATGGCAGCTTGACAGTAAGTTAAATAGTGTAAATGATTTGGCGGAAGCAATACGAACTGCAGATAAATATGATTCAAGCTTTATAAGCCGTTATAAGCTTGATAAGGTGGCATCAAAATACTCAATAGAAATTCGTGACAGGCTGTATATAGATAGCTTGAATTTTAAGAGTGAAACCTTCCTTAGCACCGCAGATACTAAGAGATTGTATATGCTAAAGGGAAACGAAAATATTTTAAAGGGCACAAGGATTAATAAATCAGATGTCATGATTTATGCGACGATGCTTCCAGAGTATTTTAACTATGATCTTGAATATGTAGATGATTACGAGACAAAAAATAACTGGATAAGCCTTGGTGGCGCTAACTTTACTACCAAAGAATCCAATCAGATGCTAAACGAGCTTTATGATATTTTAATGGAAAATGATGAAAAGGCGTCTGCATATGTAGTAGAAAGCTTTATAAATGAAAATGAAAAGGCGCAAGCATATGCAAACGCTTATAAGGAAAATGTAGATGCAATTCCACAAAAGGTTAAGGATTTAGCCTTAGAGATTACAAAGGATTGTGAGTACGATTGGGAAAAGGCGATAGCCCTACAAGAGTATTTTTATGAGGCTGGATTTACCTATGACTTAGGCTATAATGCACCGGATGACAGTGTCGAGTATTTCCTTTTTGAAAGTAAGACCGGAACCTGTTCAGATTACGCAACCGCTTATGTACTTATGGCAAGAAGTTTGGGGCTTATAGTAAGATACGTTGAAGGCTTTGTGCCAAGCGAGGAATACGAGGGTGAATATATCATAAGAACACGTAGTGCCCACGCATATCCGGAGGTTTACATTCAAAATCTTGGATTTGTAACCTATGAACCAACAAATGCGGCTATATATGCAAGAGAACCACAAAATGCCTTTTCGGGAATAACAGCATTTTTATTTTCACTGGCATTTAAGATATTGCTTGCATTCGCCGTAGTATCACTGATTGTAGTAGTATTTTTGCTCATCAATTTTATAATTGGTCCAGGAATAAAAGAAATGTTATTTAAACTAAAGCTATCAAGAGTAAATGAAAATCAGGCGATAGCTATGATATATAATCGTTTAAAAACTAAGGACAGCCTTACTCCTAATGAATATGCAAAGGAATTTAAGGATAGCTATGCATATAGTATTGACGAATTAGTTCAACTTGTAGAAATGGCAGTATTTGCCTGCGTTACAATGAATAACGCACAAAAGGAAAAGGCATATGCAATTTACAAAGAAGCAAAGAATGCTATGAAGGAGAAGAAAAAATAACGATGTATTCTTGGTTTTATAATAAAATCCATTTCCCAATATTGAAAAAATGTTGAATTTGGGAAATGGATTTGATATAAAAATAGACTCCAAGCCATTTGGCTTGGAGTCTTCTTGTCTATAGGATATATATTACAATGTTGCACCAAAGTCTGATACGATAACCTGACCTGTTAATGCTCTTGATTCATCACTTGCTAAGAATAAAAGTATGTTAGCAACGTCAGCTGGCATACATGGAGGAACTGAAAGGTTCATATGCTTACGCATTTGACCAAACATATCCTGATTAAGAGTAGCAGGGTCAGTGCTTGTTGTCATTGGAGTAATGATTGTACTTGGATTAACAGAGTTACAACGAATACCTGTGCCTGCAAAACGTATAGCAGTATGCTTTGTTAAACCGATAACGGCAGCCTTACTTGTTACATAAGCAGCACCGCCTGTACCAAATTCACCAGCAACTGAATCTAAGTTAATGATAGAACCAGAGTTGTTCTTCATCATTTCCTTAACTACAGCTCTTGTGCAGTATAAGCAACCCTTTGTGTTGATGCCAAGTACCCATTCTAAATCTTTGTCTTCATAGCAGTCGATTGGCTTTAAGCCAGCCTCTAAAACACCAGCATTGTTAACTAAAACATCAATCTTGCCATAAGCTTCTACAGTTTTTGCAACAAGATTTTCAACATCCTCTACTTTAGATACATCAGTTGGTACGGCAAGTACCTCGCCACCATTTTCTCTGATTCTTGCTGCTACTTCCTCTAATTGAGGTAAACGACGTGCACTGATAACTACCTTTGCACCTTCTTTTGCGAATAATTCCGCTGTTGCAGCACCTACACCTGAGTTACCACCTGTAATAATTGCTACTTTTCCGTCTAAACGTCCCATAAAGTCCTCCATTCTGTGAAAATGAGTCACGAAATTTTATTGTTAAAAATATTATAAAACTTTGTTATATTTTTGTCAATATGCAATACACAACACCTTGTTATATACATTGTATTATGTTAAAATATAAGTAATTGTTCAAAGAATGGGAGGTTTTTATATGTTTAAAAAATTTACAATAAACTTACCGATGTTTAATACAAAGGAATATGATATTACATCGTATGGCGCTATTAGTGGGGGTCAGGTTAGCAATACAAAGGCATTTGCTGCTGCCATTGATGAGGCTACGATTAAAGGCGGAAAGGTAGTTGTACCAGATGGTATTTGGCTTACGGGTCCTATTGAGTTAAAGTCAAATGTAGAACTACATCTTTGTGATAATGCAGTAATTTTATTTGATAAAAATATCGAGGAATATCCACTTATAGATACAGATTATGAAGGTATAAGAAGAATTCGTGCAACATCACCTATATACGCAAATGGAGCTTGTGATATTGCTATTACGGGTAATGGTATTATTGATGGAAGTGGCCATTTGTGGAGACCTGTAAAACAATTTAAAATGACCGAACGTCAGTGGAATAAGCTCTTAGAAAAATCACAATACATATTAGATGACAAGGAAGGTGGTATTTGGGTACCAACAAAGTCTATATATGATGGAAGAGCTTATGGCGAGGTATTCCCAGACTATGAGGGTGCTCTAAAAGAGGCAGCACCATATTACGATTTTTACAGACCGGTTATGGTAAGTCTTAAGCATTGTAAGAGAGTTTTGATAGAAGACGTGCAATTGCAAAATTCACCGGCATGGTGCCTGCATCCATATTTCTGTGAAGATTTATTGGTTAAAAATGTTAAAATTTCTAATCCATACTATGCACAAAATGGTGACGGTATTGATATAGAGTCTTGTAAAAATGTTGAAGTGGCATATTGTAACTTTGCAACAGGCGACGATGGCATTTGTATCAAGGCAGGTAAGGACAGAGAAGCAAGAAAGATAGAAGGACCTTGCGAGAATATCTATATTCACCATTGTTATGCTGGTCAGGGACACGGTGGCTTTGTAATTGGCAGTGAGATGTCAAGAGGCGTTAGAAATGTACTTATAGAGGATTGTACATTTATTGATTCAGATGTTGGCATACGTTTAAAGAGTGCTTTAGGACGTGGCGGTGTAGTTGAAGACATTTATATTAAGAATATCAATATGATAAATATACAGCAGGAAGCAGTTATAATGACAATGAATTATGTTCATAACAATATGAACTATCATGAGCCGGTATCACAAAGCGAAGAGCTTGATGATATTCCTGAATTTAGAAATATTTATCTTGAAAATTGTGTTTGCAAGGGTGCTAACAGAGGTATTAAGATTGCAGGACTTGATGGTAAGCCCCACACAATACACGATATACATTTTAAAAATTGTAGCTTTGAGGCAGACAATGAAAATGTATTAGTTAACTGTGAAAATATATACATTTAATGGAGGTATAGAATGAAGGGCAACAGATACAAATTTGATATGACTTCTAAAAAAGATACGATTACAGGCGTTGAAGTTGTTAGAATTACTGATAATAAGGCACTGTATGACAGACCATATTTTACAACACCTCAATTTAGCGCAGACGGAAAATATACGGTGTTTGTATCGGATTTTACCCATACATCCATTGTACTTAATGCAGATGCACCAGCCATAGGAAAGATAGGCTTTGGAGAGTTGTTTTTGCTTGATATCGAGAAAGGCGAGGCTTTACAGGTTACACAGGGCGAAGCAATTAAAATGGGACATGGAGCTCATGCAATGTTAGCTAAAGATGGTAAGATGGCTTATTATTACAGCAATGAGTATTTAAAATGTGTTAACTTAGAAACCTTAGAATCAGAAGAGCTTATGTGGGTACCATTTACTTATAATTTCCACAGCTTGACCTGTACAGATGATGGCAGATACATAGGATTTACAGTAGTTGAAGAGGTTCCACTTATAACAAGCCAGTTTACAGACCCACTATCGGGGCTTTCGAAAGGCTTTAGAGAAAGATTTTTTAAACAGCCAAGCAGTCTTGTTATAAGATTTGATATGGAAACAAGAAAGGGCGAGGTTGTAACTGGTGGTCACGAGAGAATTACACATACAAGCTTTAAACCGGATGATGGCGATTATATGGTATTCTGTCATGACGGTCCATGGGATTTGGTACAGCGTATGTGGACTGTAAGAGTATCTACGGATGAGGTTGTGCCACTTGTAGAGCAACAAAAGCATTTAGAGCGTATGGTACATGAATTTACTACAGCAAAGGGCAGAGTAGGTGTTCAGTATTCATTCCGTTACAAGCCTGATATGGAATACTTTATGAACGCAGATATACTTGTGGATTTTGATGGTAAGAATCAAGAGCGTTTTTACTATCCATATTTAAGACCTGAGCATATAAATGTTAACTATGACGAGACATATGCAGTAGGCGACAGAGCGATGCTTTCTGCTGATATGAAGGATAGTAACAAATATATTGCATTAATCGAATATGATAGAAATTACCATAAGGCTAATACGAATTTGCTTTGCTATCACGGAACTTCTGGTAAAAAGTATGCGCATTCACATCCTGTATTTACACCAGATGGAAGTCACATTATGTTTTCATCAGATGTTGATGGTAATTTAAATATTTATATGGTAGAAGCAAACATTAATAAAACAGTAAGGAGCTTAGTGTGAAAAAGCACACTGATGTGTTGTTTTTTCACACGGCTATTTGTTTCTGAGCGAAAACAAATAGCTTTTATGGCAGACGCAAATTTAGAATTTGCGTCGCCTCTTCGCGATAAAACGCTCAGAAAAGAGGATTACAATATGAAAATAGGATTTATTGGACTTGGAAAAATGGGACTTCCAATGGCGAAGAACCTTTGCAAGGCGGGTTTTATGGTATATGTAAAATCAAGTAATGCAGAAAGTCAAAATGAGATGATAAAGGAAGGCGCAATTGCGGCTACAAGCTATAATGCTATGGCGAAGGAATGTGATGTTGTTATTACAATTGTTCCTGCAGATAAAGAGATTAAAGAACTCTATTTAACAGAAAATGGACTTATTGCAAATGCAAAAGAAGGTGTAACATTTATTGATATGACTTCTGCTAAAGGAAGTACAAAAGAGCTTGTAAATGAGGCTATAGAGGCGATAAATAAAGACCTTAGCTTTGTTGATGCACCTGTAAGTGGTGGTGTAGCTGGTGCAGTAAATGGCACGCTTACAATTATGACAGGTTGTAAAGAAACTGCATTTGAAGAAATAAAACCAGTTCTTGAAGCTATGGGCAAAAATATAATATATACAGGAGAGGCAGGCACTGCATCAAATGTAAAAATGCTAAATCAGATGTTAAATGCCGGAAATACAGCGGTGGCAGCAGAGGTTTTATGTATGTCAAGAAAGCTTGGGGTTTCTGATGATGTATTAAAGACAGTTGTAAGTCAAAGTAGTGGACAGAGCTTCGTGTTTGACAGAAATGTTACGAAATTTATGATGAGCGGCGATCATACACCAGGATTTAGACTTAATCTTATGAAAAAAGATGTTAGTCTGTTTGTTGATGCGGCTAACGAGCTTAGTGGTTTTACACCTGTAACCAAGCTTGTGTACGATATGTTTGTAGCCTGCGCTAATAATGGTATGGGCGATTTAAACTATACAAGCATACACAAGTGGTTAGAGGAAAACCAGAAATAATTTAAAATACTCCGGTAATAAATATTTCAATACCGATTACAATTAAAATTACACCACCTAAAATAGAAGCCTTATTAGACATTTTTGTTCCGAATTTTTTACCTATTATTAGTCCAAACATACAGATGATGGCTGTTACAATGGCGATAATAAGTGAACAGACAAGAGCCATTAAAAAACCATATTCGGCGATTGTGAAACCAACAGATAAAGCATCAATAGAGGTGGCAATACCTTGAACTAAAAGCGCGGTTATACCAACTTGCGCTTTTTCATTTTCTTCAGAGTCATTTTTAACACCTTCAATAAGCATTTTTCCACCAATAAATAATAATAAAATTAATGCAATCCAAGGTATGAATTTTTCAAAAACTTTAAAATGTTGCAATACTGTGTGTACGCATACCCACCCAAGCATAGGCATAGCACCCTGAAAGAGACCGAAGATACCGGCTATGCCACACATTTTTGCCCTTTTCATTGAAGGCTCATTAAGACCATTTGCCAAGGATACAGAAAAGGCATCCATTGCAAGTCCTATGCCAAGTAAAGCACTGTTAAAGAAAAATAATAAATTCCATTCCATCTTTTGTTTCTCCTATTCTTTTGAAATCGTTAAAAATAAAAAATCCAAGTAAAGGCCATCCTGTACTTGGGTAAATGTCTTAAAAAAATATAGACTCCATGTATAGTTTGGCTATACATGAGTCTCGCAATTTAAAACAAGCCAGACCAAAAGGCCAGTATGTTGACTTGTTACGATATACGCTTGCTACTCCCTCATGGGACTTAAGTAAGCATAGCACATTTGTTAAAACTTGTCAATGCAACTTATGAAGCTGAAAATGTAAACTGTGCAAAATCGGTTGACTTAGAATTTGGCGTAGATATAATAAAAATATCATATGATAAAAACAGAAAGGAGCCACTTGATGAAGATTAGATTGGCTGTTGATAATAAAGATTATGACCGTTTAAGAGCAGAGTTTGAAGCCTTAGGAATAGAGGTAAATGATGATGCAGAATATATTTTGACTAAGAAGGATGAATATATTAATAATATTATGGTCAAAAAGGAAGGTCAAAATGAGTACATAAGGCTTTCTGTAGAGGATATTGTGTGCATAGAAACCTTTGGTCATAAGGTTGTTGTATATGACGAAAATCAGGACTATTTAGCCTCTGAGCGTTTATATCAGCTATGCAATATGTTAAATCCGGATAATTTTTTAAGAATAAGCAATTCTGTGCTTATTGCGACACATAAGGTAAAAAAGATAAAACCAACATTTTCTATGAAATACATATTGACTATGTCTAATGGAAAAAATGTTGATGTGACAAGAAGTTATTACAATTTATTTAGAGATTATTATAAGATTTAGGAGGTTTAATATGTTAAATTGGGCATCGATTGTAGCATTAATAATATTAGCAGGTATCGCTATGTTTGCGGTAGTAGCGGTAATATTAGTAATATATTTTTGCGCATATAGAAAGAATATAAATAAGGCAGTTGTTTTGGGCGAGGAGGCACCAAGAAAAATGCTTCCACCATATAAGCTGTTTTTGATTCTTGGAATAGGAGCATTTTTAATAATTGTGGGTGTTTCGGCATGTAAGATTGGAAAAAACAGTAATGATAGTTCGCCAGAAGACAAATATTATGAAGCTATATATGGGTATAATATGTATGTAGAAGAGCAGATGCAAGAGGGCTATCGCAGTGTATATTCGATTGAGGAAAACAAGGGTTATACTAAGGATGTTATAGTAAAGGGCGATGTTAAATTTACATGCTTTATTAGCGAAACCGGCTATGATAACATTCATCCAAGATTCATTATATACATTGAATATACTGGTGATAAGGAGCTTGTAACCTTCTGTTATAACGGTAAATTTAAGGATAATAAAGAAAATGTCATTACGGGCTATGGCACAAGTGGACGTGATATAACAAAAAATGAAGTGTTGACGGTAATTGGTAATACAGACATCAATTGTATATTTGAATTAAGCATTTACTATTTTGATGAATTTGTAAAAGCAGAAAATGTAGAAGAGCTTGCTGTAGTGGCAGAAAAATTAGAACTTTACATACCATAAGAAAAAATTTTTTATTGACAAAGTACCCTAAATAATTATACCATAGTATAGTATGGATAAATGCAAATTTAGGTATAGGAAGTGATTTGTATGAAGTCAATTGGAATAGCAACAGACAGTCATGGTGGTATTTCTCAAAGTGAAGCAAAAAAGCTTGGAATAAGGGTTTTACCGATGCCATTTTACTTTGGCGATGAATGTTATTATGAGGATGTTTCAATCACAAGAGAAGAATTTTTTCAAAAATTAAATTCAGGAGAAAATGTTTCGACTTCACAACCATCACCGGAGGCAGTTATAGAACTGTGGCGTGATATGTTAAAAGAGTTTGAAGCAATTTTATATATGCCTATGAGCAGTGGGCTCAGTGGTTCGTGCAATACAGCAAGAATGCTTGCCAGTGACGAAGAATTTGAAGGCAAGGTGTTTGTTGTAGATAATGGAAGAATTTCTACACTTCAGCATCGTTCTATTTTAGATGCACTTGAACTCATAGAAGAAGGATATTCAGCAAAAGAGATACAGGATATTTTAGAAAAATCAAGAAATGATATGACTATATTTATAGCAGTTGAAAATCTTGAGTATTTAAAGAGAGGTGGACGTATTTCACCTGCTACAGCGATGATAGGCACTGTTTTAAATATCAAACCTATATTGAGATTAGAGACAGGTATATTAGAAAGCTTTTCAAAATGCCGAGGAATGAAAAAGGCTAAGTCGGACATGCTTTTGGCTATGAAAAAAGAGCTTGAGACAACATTTAGTGAATATTATAAAAATAATGAAGTATATATGTTAGCGGCAACTAGTGCTGATGAAGAGACTACAAAGGAATGGGTAGAAGAGATAAGAGAATATTTTGGCCTTGAGGTACTAAGCGATCCGTTGTCATTAGGTATTTCGTGCCATACAGGAGAAGGTGCATTAGGCATTGGTATTTCCTGCCGGCCTAAAAGATAAGGAGAACGATAGATGAATAGATTAGCGTTAATGGTTATTAAAAATATTTTTGCTGTTCCAGGCGCATATATTAAGCTTTGCAAGCATGCAAAGCATCCTGAAAAATATCCGGAAATAGAAAGATACAGACATCTTCAATATATATTTAAAAAGGCAAATAAAGCAGGCAATATCAATCTTTGTGCACATGGTCAGGAAAATATTCCTACAGAAGGCGGATTTATGGTTTATGCAAATCATCAGGGATTGTTTGACATTATGGCCATTGCAGCAACCTGTGATATTCCACTTGGTGCTGTACTTAAGAAGGAATTATACGATATTCCGTTTATGAAGCAGATAGTAGATACAACACAATCCTTCCCAATGGACCGTGATGACATAAGACAATCAATGGTTGTTATGCAAAAGGTTACTGAGGAAGTAAAGAAGGGTCGTAACTATCTTATTTTCCCAGAGGGAACAAGAAGCAAGCTTGGTAATAAGCTATTAGAATTTCATGGTGGAAGCTTTAAATGTGCATATAAGGCGAAAGCGCCAATCGTACCGGTAGCTTTGATTGATTGCTTTAAGGTGCTTGATCAAAAAGGAAGTAAGCCGGTAGATGTGCAGATTCATTATCTTGAACCAATACCATATGAAGAATATAAGGATATGAAGACAGTTGAACTTGCACAGATGGTACATGATAGAATTGAAAAAGTAGTGAGTGCACAATAGGAGAAAAACTATGTTATTAAATTGGATTGCAATAATATCTTTGGTGTCATCGATGCTGGGATATTTATTGTCGTTGTATAAATTAATATTTATACCAGTAGCATTTTTTGTAGTATATTTATCATTAGTGCTTTTGTGGTTTTTGGTAGCATTTATAGTAACAAGACCAGTAGATTTAACTAAGGAATATGAAAAACGAAGTGGATTATACAGATGGTTTGTTAATTGTATAGTAGAAACAATGAGACAGGTATGCCGAGTTGATTTAAAGGTTAGCGGTAGGGAAAAGCTGCCAAAGGAAAAGTTCTTGTTAGTATGTAATCACAGAGGTATATTAGACCCACTTCTTACAATGGATGTTTTGCGTAAGTGGGATATGGGATTTGTCGCAAAAGCAGTTATATACAAGATACCAATACTTTGCAGACTTATGCACAGATCTTATTGCTTGTGTCTTAATAGGGATGATATGCGTTCAAGCGCGAAAACAATAGCAAGAGCGGCATATTTTATTAAAAATGATTTTGCTTCAATGGGTATATATCCTGAAGGTATAAGAAGTCAGGAGGACGAAATGCTTCCATTTATGCATGGTGCATTTAAGATTGCTAAGATGGCAGCGTGTCCTATCGTTGTTACAACAATAACTGATACCGAAAAGGCAACAAGATATTTTTGGAAGAAAACAGTAGTACATTTAGATTTTATAGACATTATTGAAAAGGATGTTGTAGCAGAAAATACTACAGTAAATCTTAGCAATATGGCAAGAGAAAAGATGGAAAAAAATTTAGCTCAATATAAATAATATGGAGATACCAGATGATTCTTAAGGATTTAGAAAAGTACAATCAGATAGTTATACAGGTGCATGATAGCCCGGATGCAGATGCAATAGGCTCAGGCTATGCAATATATAGATATTTTAAGTCTAAAGGCAAGGATGTAAGACTTGTATATGGTGGCAAATTTCTTATAAGCAAAAGCAATATGAAGCTATTGATTTCGCAACTTGATATCCCTGTAGAATATGTTACGCAGCTTGATAATCCGGAACTTTTAATTACAGTGGATTGTCAGTATGGACAGGGAAATGTAAAGCATTTTGAGGCGCAGAATGTTGCTATGATTGACCATCACAGTACAGGTAAAGAATCTGATGGTATGGCAGAGATAAGAAATCATTTGGTAAGCTGTGCAACGGTTTGCTATGCGCTTTTAAAGGAAGCAGGCTATGATGTAAATGCAGATATATCGGTTGCTACAGCATTGTATTACGGCTTGTATATGGATAGTAACCAGTTGTCTGAAATAAGCCATCCATTTGACAGAGATATGGTTGATTTCTTAAAATATGATAAGTCTTTGGTAACACGTTTAAGATATGCTAATTTTAACCTTTCAGAATTGCAGGTTGCAGGTGTAGCAATACTTAACCGCGAATATGATGAAAAAAATCATTATGCAATATTAAAGGCAGAGCCTTGTGATCCTAATATTTTAGGTCTTATAGGTGATATAGTTATACAGGTAGATGCAATAGATGTATCCTTAGTATATAATCAGTGCGAAGGTGGATATAAGCTTTCAATACGAAGCTGTTCATTAGAGGTTGCTGCGAATGAACTGATGCATTTTATTACTATGAAGATAGGCAATGGCGGTGGTCACATAGATAAGGCAGGAGGCTTTATAAGTGAGACCAAATTTGCAAATGCATATCCAAATGAGACTATAGAATATTATCTTACTAAGAAAATGAATGAGTACTATGAAGGCTACGATGTTATATATTCAGGCACAGGTATTGAGGATAGAGATAAGTTTAAGAGATATCAGAAGCAAAAGCTTGTGGTAGGCTTTGTAAAAATGTCGGATTTATTTGAAAATGGTACAGAATGTAAGATAAGAACCTTAGAAGGTGACGTAATTGTTAAGAGCAGTAAGGATATATATCTTATGATTGGTTATAACGGAGAAGTATATCCGCTTGAAAGAGAAGTGTTTGAGCAAAGATATACTGAGATTTCAGGAAAATACGATAAGGAATTTGAATATGCACCGTCTATAATTAATCTTGAAGAAAATAAGCCATATGACCTTATGGGCTATGCAAAGCCTTGTATGGCAATGGATAACACTATAGTACTTGCAAGACCGGCTAAGAAGTATACAAAGGTATTTACTATTTGGGAATACGAAACCTATATGGCGGCAGATGCTGGTGATATGATATGTTATCGTGAATCAGATGAACGAGACGTATACGTTGTTAAGAAAGATATATTTGAAAAGACATATAAGGAAATATAAAAAGGCTGTATTATTTACAGCCTTTTTTTTCGTGTACTTCTGGTAAATACGGATATATATCCGTATAATTTTTAACTTCCTCATTGCTTTGAGGTGCAGAAGGAATAAGACCTGTGCACTCATGGCAAGAGCTTGTTTCTAAATAATCATCCTCGTAATCCTTTTGATTATTCTTGCACATAGATATACTCCTTTATAAATTGAAGTTATTATCTATTGTGCTTCTTTTTTGAAAAAATAATTCCTACAATCATAGAAATGGCAATTATTGACAATATTGAAACGACTATAATTATAACTTTTATATCAGGTGTATCGTTATCTTCAAATACAGTAGGTGTAGCAGATGTAGCTTCAACACTGCTTGTAACCTCGCTAAGAATTGGCGTTGAAGCCTCTTGTGAAGGTGAAACGATAGGAGTCTGTGTTGGAACATCGGTTGTGGATGTAGCCTGTTGTGTTGGGGCAACTGTAGTAGGCTCCTCTACAGGCGGAATAACTGGCGGTAAAGAACCATATTCACCAGCAACAAACGAACCTGGCGCTAAGGCAATATCCTTATTTGCTTTGTCTAAAGGTACCACAGCCTCTTCAAGTGGAGTAGAAATACGATTTTTCTGCCCCGGACTATGATAAAAATAGAAAAACTTAAGCATTGTTGAATGTCCGTTATAGGTAACGGGAACATTTACAAAGGTCATTTCATTGGCTGTTCCAGCATCAATAACCTCACCTACACTTGGATTTCCTAAGGTATAGCCTTCGCGAATCTGGCGGACTGAACCATCCGAATAAATAGCCTGTACAACAACACAGTTCTTTTTATAATTGAAGGCTTCAGCTTGTGTTCTATAGCATCTTTGTATCAAACCAGCCGTAAGACGTACAAATTCAATTTCAGGTACAGTAACTTCGATGTATTGAGTACCGGAAGCGTCAGAAGTACAGCTTATAGTAGCTGTTCCAGGCTTCATAGCTGTGATAATTCCGTCATCACTTACATGTACAATTGAACTGTCGCTACTTTCGTAGCTGGCTTCGGAAAGTCCACTTACCAAAGCACTGTATGTACGAGTAAGTGTAATGCTTGAATCAGGTGAGACTGTACGCTTACTTAGATTTAAAAACTTGGCAATAGCCTTTGCATCAGCCTCGCCTACCTTATAACGATTTTCTTTTTTATGTAAATACATTGCATCATTATAGTTTGAAAGAAATGCATGTTCAATAATAACTGATGGTATATCGTGAATAGAACTTGCTTCTAAAAATGTATAGTAGTCACGAGCTGAATTGTAGGTACCAGCCCTGTAATCGTATCCACCCTTGTAATATGGGATTCCAAGTTCATGCACATTTGCAGAAATCATACGGCACAAGCGCTCGATATCCGCTTTGTATCGTGAATCAATAGTTCCATAAGCGACGACTCCGCTTACAGAAGCTACTGTGTAGCTATTGATATGTACACTTATGTTATAGTCAGCATTTAACTGCTTTCCTACATAAGCTCTTGCTATATTAGACTGATATTCGCCACAGCCACGGCTAAGATAGACTTTAACACCCTCATAAGTCTGTAATTCAGCCTTTAGGGCAAGTGCAATATCCCAGTTGATATCGGCTTCCCAATCGCCTGTAATTGTTGAAATAGAACCACTGTCAATGCTTCCATGTCCCGGGTCAATTAGTATAACATAATCACCGTCAGCGTCCTTAGCGGATACATTTGCTGTAGCTAAAAATATGCTAAATAATAATATTGTAATGAATGTAAAATGTTTCATAAAATCGCCTGCCTTATTTACAATATAGTCATATTATAGCAGAAAATGTATTTGTAATCAATTTTAAATGCAAAGGAACTTACTTGAAAAACTTTAAAATTACGGGTATACTGTTGTATATAATACTATGTGTAGGAGAGTTTATGAAGAAAAATATAAGACATATTATATCGATATTGATATGGATTGCTATATGGACAGTGTTGTGGCTTTTACTTCCAAAACAGATACATTTTGCAGGACCTTTAGAAGTGGCAAAAAGACTTGTAAAGGATGTACAAAGCAAGGACTTTTGGCTTGCAATATGGACTACCTATTCGGGGATAGTTTCGGGATTTTTTGTGGCGTTATTTTTAGGAACAGTGTTTGGTTATATTGCGCATTATAGAGAACGTTTTAGAATACTAATGGACCCTGCAATGGATTTTATAAGACATATTCCTATGATTACATTTACACTGCTTGCAATCGTATGGGGTGCAAGTACGTTACTTGTATTTGAGGTGGGCTTATTTTTGGCAATACCTGTAATATACAGACATACCTGCGTGGCGCTTAATCACTATACAGACCCTATACTTACAGAGGTGTGGAAAAGGGATATAAGTCTTAGAAAAAAACTTGATTATATATACAGACCTGCCACTATGCCAGAATATATAGTTGGCTGTCATAGAGCTATCAATATGTGTTGTAAATCCGGGATTTTGGCTCAATTTATCGGTGGGGCTTCACACTCAGTTGCGAAAAGTCTTTCAGAGGCTACGGATGCATTTGATATAACAGGAATATTTTCATTAACTATAGTTATTGTAATTATAAGTATGCTATTAGAACAATTTGTTATTAGATTGCTTAGTCTTACAATAGTTAATGAAACAAAGATTGATGTTGAAAAGCTTATTGAAAGCATAAACGAAGAGGAAGACATAGATATATAAGAGTATAAAAACATTGCAAATGCACATAATATCCTAAAAAAGGAGAAATATATGTGTACAGCAATAAGCTATAGTTCAAAGAAACATTATTTTGGTAGAAACCTTGATCTTGAGTATTCGTATGATGAAAGTGTTACGATAACACCAAGAAACTTTGCACTTGATTTTGCAAGAGCAGGGAGTATCAAAAAGCATTATGCCATGATAGGAATGGCACATATAGAAGATAATTACCCGCTGTACTATGATGCGACCAACGAAAAGGGTCTTAGTATGGCGGGTTTAAGTTTTGAAGGCTATGCACAGTATGCTAAAGAAAATGCTGATAAAACTAATGTTGCGGTATATGAATTTATACCATGGGTGCTTTCACAGTGTGACAGCGTAGAAACAGCACTTGAATTAATAAAAGATACAAATTTAATAGCACTTGATTTTAGTGATAAATTAAAGGCGACGCCATTACATTTTATGCTTTCGGACAAGGACAAAAGTGTGGTGCTTGAACCGTCCTTAAAGGGACTTAGGATATATGATAATCCAGTTGGAGTGCTTACAAATGCACCAGATTTTGAATATCAGATGACTAATTTGAGTAATTATATGAATTTATCGTCTAAAAGCCCTATAAATACTATGGCAAAGGGTGTTGAACTTAAAAAATACAGCAAAGGAATGGGAGCTATTGGATTGCCTGGTGATTTATCTTCACCATCTCGTTTTGTTAGAGCAGCCTTTGTAAAAATGAATTCTATAGATGATGGTACGGAAAATGGCAGTGTACAACAGTTTTTTCACATTTTGTCATCTGTAGAACAACAAAGGGGATGCGTATGCTTAGAGGATAATAAATACGAAATTACCATTTATAGCTCGTGTGTAAACACAAAAGAAGGTATATATTATTACACGGATTATAACGACAGGAATATAAAAAAAGTAGTAATGACTGAGGAAAAAATGAATGATAAAAAGCTTATAAACTATATGTTAAAAAAATAGCAATGAAGTCTCGAATGCTTGAAAATAGGGAGATTTTACTATATAATGGTACTATACATTAGATAAGGAGCGTGTGCTTATGGGAAAGAAGAATATAGATTTATCGGATAAAGTAGTAGCGGCACAGAGTAGAAATAGTACTGCCCTAAGCTGTATGATAATTATGAATGCAGTTTTGGCAATAGCATATATACCTGAGGTTATTAAAGGTGCGAGAAGCATACCTTCGTATTTGGTAGTATTTTTCTTAGCAGTATTGCCATGTGTAGCAATAGTGCTTATATACAGACAACATAAGGAATCAAAGCTAATGAAGTATGTTTGGACGATTGGCTTTGGATTATTATATGCATATGTAATGTTAACAACTACTACGAGTCTTGCTTTTTGTTATGTAATTATAGCAATGTGTATACTTATGGTATATCTTGATTTTATGCTTGTAGCAGGACTTGCCATATACAGCATTTTAGTTAACGTTATAAGAACTATAGTTATGGCGGTTAATGGTGAATTTAAGGGCGTAGCTATTACGGATGCAGAGCTTATATTCGCATGCCTTATTATATTTGCAGCATTTGCAATAATTGCCCTTAAAAAGATTTCACTTATTAATGAAGCTAATATTGCTAAGGCTGATGAAGGTAAAAAACAGTCAAAGGAATTGCTTGATAAGACATTATCAGTGGCTAATTCAATGATTACTAATATAGACAGTGCGGTTGCAGAAACAGAAAGTCTTAAAAATGCAATCGCGAATACTCAAGAAGATATGCAACGTCTTACACTCAATGTAGATGAAGAGGTTGGCGCAATAGAGGAAGAAAAGCAAAGTACAGAAAAGATTAGTGCATATATTGGAAAAGTAGATGAAGCAGTTGGTCAGATAGTGGCAGAGGTTAAGTCAGCAGAGGACAACCTAAATCAAGGTAATGTAGTTATGGAACAATTACTCGCACAGGTTAAGGCCTCTGAGGAGTCAGGAAGCCTTGTAACAGCTAAGATGGAAGCTTTAAAATCATATGCTAATAATATGCAGGATATTATGGGACTTATTAGTAATATTGCAAGTCAGACAGGTCTTTTGGCACTTAATGCATCGATTGAAGCAGCAAGAGCAGGAGATGCAGGTAAGGGATTTGCAGTAGTTGCTACTGAGATATCACATTTGTCAGCTCAGACAAATGATGCAACAGGTGATATATATGCATTAATTAATGATATTGTTAAAGCGATTGATGAAGCACATCGTTCTATGGCAGAGCTTTTAGAAAGTAGTGAGCTTCAAAGCAAATATGTAGATGATACGGCAGCTAATTTTGCACGAATTCATGATAACACACAAGTTATTTTTAGAGAGGTTGATAATCTACAAGGAACTGTTGATGTAGTAACTAAAGAAACTAAGCAGATTGAAAAAGTAATTAATAACGTGGTTAACACAACTCAGCTTGTTATGGATAGTGCAGGAGAGACTTTAGAAAGCTGTAACTCAAACCTTGAAAGCATTGGAAGAGTAACTGGAATCATGGAAAATCTTACACTTGAAGCTAAGAAATTGAATAATTAAGGAATTTTCCATATAACAATAAAAAGTCCACCAAAAATCTTGGTGGACTTTTATAATAAGTATATTATCTGTTATTAATAATCTTAGTTAATTCTACTGGATCAACAATCTTACCATCCTTATATACACGCATGTTACCAGAAGCGATTTCGTCGATTAAGATAACTTCGTCATTGTTGTAACCAAACTCAAACTTGATATCCCAAAGATCAAGACCAATTGACTTTAAGTCATCTGCAACAATCTTTGTAATCTTAAGTGTTTGTTCCTTCATGCTTGCGAACATCTCAGGTGTCATAATACCTAAAGCTGCAAGACCTTCGCCTGTTACAAGTGGATCGCCTAAAGCATCATTCTTGAATGTACATTCAACATAGCCACCTTCTAATACAGTTCCGTTTTCTATGTATTCACCATATCTACGGATAAAGCTTCCTGTAGCAACAAGACGACAGATAACTTCAAGACCATGGCCAAATACAGTTGCTGGAAGAACTTCCATGGTAGCTTCATCAAGATTAGCACTAACGTAGTGAGTCTTAATACCAGCCTTCTTTAAAAGTTCGAAATAGTGAATAGAAGTCTCAAGGTTTGCTTTACCGATACCTTCGATAGTTAAGCCTACTGCGTTCTCGCCTGGATCAAATACACCATCTTTTCCTGTACAGTCATCCTTGAACTTTAACATTACATTGCCATTGTCAAGGCTGTAAACATCTTTTGTTTTGCCTTCATAAATCTTTTTCATATTAGCATGTCCCTTCTATAATCAAAATTGGATTGATAACATAACTTATCAACGAGTGTATTTTATCACAAAATATTTTACTCTGCAATTACTGTTGAAAAAATTTTTTAATTTATTTATAATGAGAAAGTTGGAGGTTGATAAACTGATGAAAAATAAGAAGAATTACTTAGCTTTGTTACCAATTGGGGTGTTTTTGTTAATTTATTTAGGTTTAGGAGTGACTTTTGAATATTTTCTTAATATTGAAATGGGATTCTATAACGTCCCTATTATAGTTGCATTTTTGGTTGCAATACTTGTTGCATGTCTTCAAAATAGAAAATTAAGCTTTGATGACAAGCTGTCAGTTATGGCTAAGGGTGTCGGAGATAAAAATATAATAACTATGATTCTTATATTTATGACCGCGGGTATATTTGTTGGTGTTGTAGGAAGAAGCAGTGCGGAAAGCGTGGCATACTGTCTTTTATCAATAATACCGGCACAGTATGCGGTGCTTGTTATATTTGTTGTAAGTGCATTTGTATCAATTGCAATGGGAACCTCAGTAGGAACAATTACACTTATAACACCGATTGCAATAGCCATATCACAAAGTTCAGGCTTTGATTTGGCACTGTGTGTAGGCTCAGTAGTAGGTGGAGCCATGTTTGGCGACAATCTTTCATTTATCTCAGATACAACAATTGCAGCCTGCAATGGACAAGGATGTGCTATGAAGGATAAATTTAGGGCAAACTTTTGGATAGCCCTACCAGCGGCGCTTGCAACACTTGTAATTATATTTGTAAAGACCTTTAATGAAGAGGTTGTAACAGTTTCAAATGCGGATTATAATCTTATCCAGGTAATTCCATATATGCTTGTGCTTATAGGAGGTATTGTGGGAATAAATGTATTTGTAGTGCTTTTAATAGGAATAGTAAGCGGTTCAATAATAATGTTGCTCACAGGCTCAATAACAGCAGTAGATTTAATTGGAAATATGGGCATAGGCGCGGCAGGGATGTTTGAAACAACTATGGTAGCTATACTTGTTGCGGCTTTGTGTGCGCTTATCAATGAATATGGCGGCTTTGAGGCACTTTTAAATCTTATTAAAAAGGTATTTAAGGGACAAAGGGCAGGAAAGCTTGGAATGGGACTTTTAGTAGGCGCTATGGATATAGCTACAGCAAATAATACAGTTGCTATAGTAATGGCAAATCCAATTGCTAAGGAAATGTCGCAGGAGTATAATATTTCACCAAAGAATGCAGCATCAATACTTGATACATTTTCATGTATATTTCAGGGAATAATACCTTATGGTGCGCAAATGTTAGTGGCAATAGCTACAGTAAATGAATTAGGATTATCAATTTCAGCCTTTGATGTAATGCCTAATTTGTTGTATCCATATATGCTTTTAGTAAGCACTTTAGTATTCATATTTTTTTCAAAAAATAAAAACAAGTAATTGAAGTGTGGAAAAAATAGTGATATACTCTTTTGTGTAAAATTTGGAGGAATAGATGACAGAAGTAAAAGAGAACAAAATGGGCGTTATGCCCGTTAATAAATTATTGTTAAGTATGTCTGTACCAATTATGATTTCAATGTTGGTACAAGCATTATACAATATAGTAGATAGTATATTTGTTGCTAAGATAAGCGAAGAGGCGTTATCTGCTGTATCATATGCATTCCCATTGCAGACTCTGCTTATTGCATTTGGCGGCGGTACAGGCGTTGGTGTTAATGCACTTTTATCAAGAGCGTTGGGCGAGAAAGACCATAAGAAAGCTAATGTAATGGCTATGCATGGTGTATTGCTTGCAGTAGTTAATTCAATAATATTCCTTATAGTAGGTCTATTTTTAGTAAAGCCTTTCTATTTAAGTCAGACTAATAATGAAACTATTATCAATTATGGTATCGAATATCTTACGATAGTATGCACATTTTCATTTGGTCTGTTTTCACAATTCTTATTTGAAAGACTACTACAGTCTACAGGTAAGACAATCTATACAATGATAACACAGGCAACAGGAGCCATAATAAATATTATTTTAGACCCAATTCTTATCTTTGGTATGTTTGGACTTCCTAAGATGGGAGTTGCGGGAGCGGCTATAGCAACAGTTATTGGACAGGTAGTTGCAGGTGTATTAGGCTTTATAATTAATCAGAAGGTTAACAAAGAAATCAGATTACAGTTAAGGGGCTTTAGACCTTCAAAAAATGTTATTATACAGATATATAAGATTGGTATACCATCAATAATTATGCAGTCAATAGGCTCAATTATGGTATATGGATTTAATAAGATACTTGGAAGATTTACAGACATAAAGGAAACTGCAGTTGCAGTATTTGGCGTATATTATAAGCTTCAAAGCTTTATATTTATGCCAGTGTTTGGTTTGAATAATGGTATGGTTCCTATAATTGCGTACAATTATGGAGCAAGAAAAAAAGACAGAATGTTAAAGACAATGAAGCTTAGTATGCTTTATGCAACAGCTATTATGGTTATAGGTCTTATAGTGTTCCAGATTTTTCCGGGACCATTATTTAGCATGTTTGAAGCATCAGAAACAATGCTTTCAATGGGAGAAACAGCACTTAGAATTATAAGTATACATTTCATTTTTGTTGGCTTTAATATAATTGGAACATCTACATTCCAGTCTCTTGGAAATGCAGTATATAGTATGATAATATCAATTTGTCGTCAGCTATTGGTTTTATTACCATCAGCATATATATTATCTCTAACTGGCAATGTAAATAACGTATGGTTTGCATTTCCTATAGCAGAAGTGGTGGCATGTGTTCTTACTATAGTATTTATGATAGTTATGAATAAAAAAATATTCAGTAAAATTTAATCGAAAGGGAGAAACTCATGCAAAGAGAAAAATTAGGAACCAGATTGGGTTTTATTTTGCTTAGCGCAGGCTGTGCAATTGGTATAGGAAATGTATGGAAGTTCCCTTGGATGGTAGGTCAAAATGGTGGTGCAATATTTGTTCTAATATATTTTGCATTTCTTGCATTGTTAGGTATACCAGTACTTGTGATGGAATTTTCACTTGGACGAGCCAGTCAGAAAAGCCCTGTAAAGCTATATCAACAGCTTGAAAAACCAGGAACAAAATGGCATTGGCATGGATATTTGGCACTCGCAGGTAACTACCTTCTTATGATGTTTTACACAACAGTTGCAGCATGGATGATACAGTATGTAGGAATCACTGCAAAGGGAGATTTTGTAGGAGCAGATGCAAATAAAGTAGCAAACATATTTACAAATGTAAAAAGTAACGCTATAATGATGAGCATATTTGTAATATTAACTGTGATAGTTGGTTTTGCAGTATGTGCAATTGGTCTTCAAAAAGGCTTAGAGCGAATTACAAAAGTAATGATGCTTGCACTTTTAGCACTAATTGTGATATTAGCCGTAAACAGCATATTCTTAGATGGCGCAAAGGATGGACTTAAATTCTATTTATTGCCAAATGTTGATGCGATGAAGGAAATTGGAGTCGTTAAGGTTATAGTATCAGCGATGAATCAGGCTTTCTTTACATTAAGTCTTGGTATAGGTTCAATGGCTATATTTGGAAGCTATCTTGATAAAGACAGAGCTTTGCTTGGAGAGGCAGTAAATGTAGCAGTACTTGATACATTTGTGGCGGTAACCTCAGGACTTATAATATTCCCTGCATGTTCAAGCTTTGGCGTAGATGTAACAGCAGGACCGGATTTAATATTTAAGACATTACCGCCAGTATTTAACAGCCTTGCAGGCGGAAGAATATGGGGCACACTGTTCTTTGTATTTATGACATTTGCGGCACTTTCAACAGTATTTGCCGTATTTGAAAATATAATATCCTGCTTTATGGATTTGACAGGTTGGTCTCGTAAAAAGACCTGCTTAATTAATGCGATTATAATGTCAGTGCTTGCATTGCCTTGTGTACTTGGCTTTAGCACACTTGACTTTATAAAGCCTTTTGGCGAAGGCTCAAATATAATGGACTTAGAAGACTTTATTGTAAGCAACATAATGCTTCCACTTGGCTCACTTATATTTATACTTTTCTGTGTAAATAAAAAGTACGGCTGGGGCTTTGAAAACTTCCTAAACGAAGCAAATCAGGGTAAAGGCTTGAAAGTTCAAAAATGGATGAAAGGTTATATGACATATATCCTTCCACTCATGGTTTTAACAATATTAGTCATTGGACTAATAGATTATTTTAATTAACTCAATCACAAAAGGAGATGTGAAACAATGAAACAAGATATGATAGTTATTCTTGATTTAGGCAGCACAGAAAATACAGTGCTTGCAAGACAGATTCGTGACTTAGGTGTGTATAGTGAGATACATCCACATGACATCACAGTTGATGAATTAAAGGCGCTTAATAACGTTAAGGGCATTATTTTAAACGGTGGCGAAAACCGTGTAGTAGATGGTGTGGCAATTGATGTAAATCCTGAAATTTACACATGCGGTTACCCTGTAATTTCAATTGATCATCCTGTTTCAAAATGCGCAAAGCAGTACGCAAGTGCTCCAACAGAGGACGAAATCAAAGCATTTTTATTTGATGAATGCAAGGCAGAAGCTAACTGGAATATGAAGAACTTCATTGAAGATCAAGTAGAAATCGTTCGTCGTCAGGTAGGCGATAAGAAAGTACTTTTAGCACTTTCAGGCGGTGTTGACTCATCAGTAGTTGCAGCTCTTTTATTAAAGGCAATTGGCAACCAGTTAACCTGCGTACATGTTAACCACGGTCTTATGAGAAAAAATGAATCAGAAAATGTAGTAGAAGTATTTAAGAACCAATTAAATGCTAACTTAATCTATGTTGATGCAACAGACCGTTTCTTAGGTAAGCTTGAAAATGTAGCAGACCCAGAACAAAAGAGAAAAATCATTGGTGCTGAATTCATCCGCGTATTCGAAGAAGAAGCAAGAAAGCTTGAAGGAATCGAATTCCTCGGTCAGGGAACAATCTACCCAGACATCATCGAAAGTGGTACAAAGACAGCAAAATGCGTAAAATCACATCACAACGTAGGTGGTCTTCCAGAAGACCTTCAATTTGCCCTTGTAGAACCATTAGCACAGCTCTTCAAAGATGAAGTACGTGCCTGTGGCGTAGAGCTTGGCCTCCCAGCAGAAATGGTATATCGTCAACCATTCCCTGGCCCAGGACTTGGCGTGCGTTGCCTCGGTGCAATTACAAGAGACAGACTTGAAGCCCTTCGCGAAGCAGACGCAATCCTTCGTGAAGAATTTGCAAAAGCAGGCCTCGACAAGAAAGTATGGCAGTACTTCACAGTAGTACCAGACTTCAAGGCAGTTGGCGTAAGAGATAACGCAAGAAGTATGGGATATATGGTTGTAATCAGAGCAGTTAACACAATTGATGCAATGACAGCAACAATCGAAAGATTAGATTATGACTTCTTGGAAAAGGTTGTAGATAGAATCACAGCCGAAGTTCCAAGCGTAAATAGAGTATGCTACGAGTTAACAAAGAAACCAGTGGCGACTATAGAGTTCGAATAATCGCGACTGGCTATAAGCCGAGCAAATAGGCGAAATAATCGAGGAAGAGTGCTTGCATTCTTCCTCGTATTTTTTTGCCTATTTATTGGGCGCCAGCCCGCGTACGAGCGACTTTGTCGCGAGTTCGCGCTCGGGTTGTAGCAATATAAGTTGAACCAAGAAATGCCGAATTTACGGCGTTTCTTGGCTCTTGTTTTTGGGTGTGACAATCAAATGACAATAATTTTGAAAGTATTTATTATAAGTTATATTCTTTGTATTGGAGAGATTTTAATTGAAAAATTTGGTGCTTCGTTGGCTGCTACAGGGAAAAAGAAAAAATCGCAAGTCATTTCAAAACGTTCACCTATTACATTTTCCATTTCATATTGAAATTTTAATGATTGTATTTCACCACGTTGACATTGCTCGGCAAGATTGAATTTGGTAGCATACACGCATCTGAGGAGCGCACCAGGCTCAATATCACATGACTGAAAAAGCCAAAACCCAAATTCATGTTCTGCATCGTTTTTAACAATGGACTTACAGTTAAAATTGCGTATGGTGTGTTCGCCATCGTTTTTTAATGTATATACAAATGTATGATATTGATTAAACACATCTTTGTAGGATGTGAGCATTTCGTTGGGATTTACTTTATTATAAGAAATTTGAAATGCGTCTTTTTCTAAATCAAATTTTTTTGTAATATTTTTTGCACTAGTATCCCAGTATGAATAATTAATATTAGTAAGTATAGGATAGTATTTTGCTTGTTCGATTTTGGAATTTAGTTCTATTAATGCAACACTTTTTTCGGTCAATGTTTTTATTTCATTTTGAAGAGTTATAAATTTTTCTTCGGAGGAGTCGGAGAGTTCCTTGTATTTTTTGTTCTGGTATAGAGCAATAATTCCCAACATTACGGTACCAACGGCACCTAAATATGATGCAATAAATCCGAACCAAGTTTCTTTAGAAAAGTTTATCGGAATGTTGAATGGAAAAATAGTCTCACATAAAATCATTTTTTCGATTAAAAATGGAAATAAAATTAAGATAATAGTTATCATAATGTACAGTAAATATTTTGAAATTCGCTTCATGTATATTCTCCCAATAATAAAGTGTATTAATCCTTCTTCGGCTTTCTCTTTCTCTTCACATAAGAGAAATCCGGAAACAAGTCTTTTAGCAATTCAGCAGTTTCTTCTGCGTCTTCATCCTCATTCATCTTCTGATCCATTAACTGGTCGTCATCATCAAGATTCAACGAAACTGTATATTCTTTATCCGGGTCTACTGGATTCATCGGGAATTTTATCTCTTTGAGATAGTATTCCGATTCTGTTATTTCGCCATCTTCCAATCTGTCTCGCAAGCGTGCCCAATACTCAACCATCTTTCGGAAGTTATCAAGGTCTTCCTGCGGGCGAGGTCCGGTGCTTGAAAGTCTTTCTTCAAATTTGAAAGTCAATTCCCCGTCTTTCATAGTAGGGCGTAGTCCGTATGCCCACTCGATATCAAACAGCACATGAAGTGCGCTGAATATATTGGCAACGTCAGGGTCAGACAACGCATAAAAGCTGACATTGAGATTGTTGGCTATGTTTAATAGTGTTGCTGCATCCGGATATCTGTTTCCGAGTTCATAGTTACGGATGGTGGATTCATTTAATCCGCATTTATCCGCTAATTCCTTTTGCGTCATATCAGATGCGATTCTAAAGTTTCTAATCAGATAGCCTACCCGACTAGTGAAATTTTCGCCCATTTAACTGCTCCTTATAAGTTTAATTGTTGTTTGGTTCTACACGAAAACAATAGATGTAAATCGTGCGATTACATATAGTATAACACCAACAGTACAAAAATGAAATGTTTTTTGCAAAATGATATTGACAGTACAGAAATGAACTGTTAATATATAAAACAACAAAACCGTTCGAAAATGAACTGAATAATAAAACTGAAGAGAGGAGGCTTGGATTTATGGAGAATAAGCGATTTTTTACAGCAACAGATGTACAGGAAATGCTGGGAATATTGTTATCATATGCATACAAGTTGATACGAAAACTGAATGCGGAGCAGGAAGCAAAAGGTCTTGTGACAATAAAAGGGCGTATCAGCAGCAAGTATCTTATGAAACGAATTTACGGCTTATCTGACGAAGAGAAGGAGGTGGGATAAGTGGCTGTGATTAAGAATCAAAAGACCGGAATGTGGGAAGTGCGTGCTTACTATAAGGACTGGACCGGAGAGCGAAAACAGAAAACCGGGAACTGGAAACAGAAGGACGAATTTTACAGTTGAAAAATTCTCGGCTACAGACAGAGTATTATGAGGCAGTGGATAAGCTGACAGATAAAAAGAATGAAATCAAGATTGTTGAAAAAGAGGCTGATAAATGGCGCAAGGTATCCGATATTGCTAAGTTAGAAACAGAGTACGCACAATTTGAACTGACAGAGGCAGAAAGGCTGAAGAAAGAACTATTGGGAATTGTGGATGGTGATGACTACCTAAAGGAGCAGGTAATAGAAGTGCGGTATCAAAATTATGTGTTAAAAGAGGAAAACAGGACGCTTAAGGATAAGCTGGAAAAGCATATGAGTTTATGAAACAGTTTGTAATTGGTGGGATGAATCTGCTGGAGAAGTTTAAACTTTAGATAGGGGAGAAGAGCAAAAATGTGGGGAGAGGAAGGTGATAAAATAATAAATTTTTGTAGAAAATAAGAGGTGCACATGTTATAATATATTCTGTATGTTCGTATGAAATTGAGCAGAATATATTATAGCAAAAAGTGCAAAAACAGATTGACAAAACAGAACATATGTTCTAAAATAAAAGAAGATAAAGTCCTGGACAATTTGTAGTACATATGATAGAATTAGGAAGAAGGAGGAAACGATAATGGCTTATGCAATAGATTTATTTTGTGGTGCTGGCGGAATGAGCGAAGGTCTTATTCAAGCTGGATTTCATATTCTTTTCTCTAGTGACATTAATTCTGATGTTCAGCGAACATATATGAATAGACATGA
>SVDX01000023.1 GCA_015057605.1 Lachnospira sp.
ACACAAGCAAACTTGTATCGTCTGTCTTTTATATCTTACGCGTTCGCGCTAGTCGTTCATCTTCGCTAACTTTGCTGTTTGGTCTGCTGCTATGCAGGCATCGATTATTTCTTGGATATCGCCATTCATTACTTTGTCGAGCTTGTATAATGTAAGACCTATTCTATGATCTGTTACACGTCCTTGTGGGAAGTTGTATGTTCTTATCTTTTCTGAACGGTCTCCTGTTCCAATTTGGCTTCTTCTTGCATCTGCTTCTGCATCGTGTTGCTTTTGTAACTCTAAATCGTATAATTTAGCACGTAAGATTGCAAATGCTTTATCTTTGTTTTGAAGCTGCGACTTTTCTGTCTGGCTATATACTACAATGCCTGTTGGATAGTGAGTAAGACGTACCGCTGAGTCTGTTGTATTAACGCACTGACCACCATTACCTGAGGCACGCATTACGTCTATTCTGATATCCTTTTCATCAATGTGAACATCTACTTCCTCTGCCTCTGGCATAACTGCTACTGTGGCTGTTGAAGTATGAATTCTACCGCTTGATTCTGTTTCAGGAACTCTTTGTACACGGTGAACACCACTTTCATACTTAAGCACTGAATAAGCACCCTGGCCCTTTACCATGAATTCTACTTCCTTCATACCGCCAATGCCTGTTTCATCAGCATTGATTACTTCTACCTTCCATCTGCGTGATTCTGCATAGTGTGTATACATACGGAATAATTCTGCCGCAAATAAAGCAGCCTCATCACCACCTGCACCACCACGAATTTCTACCACTACGTCTTTTTCGTCGTTAGGATCTTTTGGAAGTAATAAAATCTTTATTTCTTTTTCGAGTTCTTCTACTCTATCCTTTGATGAGCTTAATTCTTCCTTTGCAAGTTCTCTAAGCTCTTCGTCGCTTTCTTCTTCAAGCATCATAAGGCTGTCTTCTATATTTTGCTTGCATGCCTTATATTCTTTATAAGCTTCAACTAAAGGAAGTAAATCATTTTGCTCCTTCATAAGCTTTCTAAAACGGTTTTGATCCTCTACTACCGAAGGATTGTTAAGCTCTGCTGTAACATCTTCATATCGGATAAGTAAATCGTCTAATCTGTCAAACATTATTATTCCTCCATTAATCTTCCATAAACAACACGATTTAGCCCCGCTAAATCCTTTACTACCTTAATATCAACAAATCCATTTTCTTCTAACAGTCTTGTCACATCCTCTGCCTGGTCACAACCTATTTCATAAAAAATACGTCCTCCTGACAACAAATGTTTTATAGCCTCTTTTGTGATTTTTCTATAAAAATATAATCCATCCTCCATACCATCAAGAGCAAGCATAGGTTCATGAAGACGAACTTCTTTTTCTAACTCTTCTATCTCTTTCGTTTTTATATATGGTGGATTAGAAACTATTATATCAAATGCTTTATCAACCTTTTCAAATAAATCACTTTGTATAAGCTCTATATCTGTTATTCCAAGATTTTCTATATTGGTCTTTGCAATCTCTAAAGCTTTATCTGAAATATCCACTGCAACAGCATTTTTAATGCCTGTCTTTAAAACAATGCTACTTACAATGCAGGATGAACCTGTGCACATATCAAGTAACTTTGTGGTTTTATTATCACCTATTGCCTTAACAACCGTATCAACAAGCACTTCTGTATCATATCTTGGAATAAGGACATTTTCATTTACCATAAATTCATAGCCCATGAATTCAGTCTTGCCAATAATATACTGCAAGGGTTTGCGATTTGCTCTTTGAATAATTACCTCTTCGTATCTCTTTAGCATATCTTTATCAGGAGTCTCATTTGCGCGAAGCAAATATTCTAATCTTCCAAGTAAAAATATATGTTCAAACAATCTAAAGCTGTCTGTTTTAGCCTCGTAAATCTTATTTTCTTTAAGATAGTCTTCGGCTTTTTGTAATATCTGACGGTAATTATCCTCATTTTTAAACAGCAACATCTTCAAATATTTCCTCTATATCATCAATTGTTCTTATATCCTCTATACGTTTTGGCTTGTCTTCAACGATATCTTCGCTATCTTCTACAGTTTCTTCAAACACCAAGTCTTCGCTTTGTTCTTCTTCAATGTCTGTATCTGCCACATCAATCATCTCAAAGCCATCTAACTCATCATCCTCGCCAGTCTCTTCGTCCTTCTCATTTTGAAATGCTTTCCAGTCAAATACTGCTTCTACTGCTGCAATTGCAACCTCAATCATATCATCTGTAGGTTCCTTTGTTGTAAGACCTTGAAGCCACATACCTGGCTTACTAAGCGCATTTGTAAGAGCATTTTCCTTGCTGCCTGCAAGCTTTAATATTTCATAAGAAATACCTGCAATAACTGGAACTAATAACACCCTTATCAAAAGCTGCATAGCAGGATTGTCCAGTTTAATAAATATGAACAATATTATGCTTATTACTATTACAAATAACATAAAGCTTGTACCACAACGTTTGTGAAGCTTAGACGACTTTCTTACATTATCAACTTCAAGTTTTAAGCCATTTTCAATACAGTTGATACATTTGTGTTCTGCCCCGTGGTACATAAACACTCGCTTGATATCCTCGAGCTGAGATATTAAGACCACATACAAAATAAATAACAAAAGTCTTATCGCACCTTCAATTATGTTAAGCACAATCTTTGGTTCTATATAATCCGAAAGAAGTCTTGATAAGAAAAATGGGAATATCATAAACAAACCGATAGCGATTACAGCTGACATAAGCACTGTCACACCGATAATTACACTTTCAAGCTTATCTTTGAAAACCTTTTCGCCAAGCTTATCAAGCTTCGTCTTTTCCTGTTCCTCTTCGTAGAAACTTGAAGAATACGTCAAAGTACTAATACCAAGTGTAAGAGAATCAATAAATCTGAAAATACCTCTTATAATCGGCACCTTAGTAAGCTTTAACTTAGTTGTTAAATCCTTCTTTTCTTTAACGGTTACTTCAATTTCGTTATCAGGCTTTCTGATTGCAATGGCATAAAGATCCTTGTTCTTCATCATTATGCCTTCAATTACCGCCTGACCGCCAATTCCCGAATTCTTCATACCTTCTCCAATCTGCCATAAAGCAAAAATAGGTTGAGATTATCACCCCAACCTTATCTTTATAGTTATTAATTAACGCCATACTTCTTGTTGAACTTATCGATACGACCACGAGCAGCTACTGCCTTTTGTTGGCCTGTATAGTAAGGATGACACTTTGAACAAATTTCAACGTGGATGTTTTCCTTTGTTGAACCTGTTGTAAATTCATTACCACAGTTGCAAACTACCTTTGCTTCATAGTAATCTGGATGGATTCCTTCTCTCATTGCTTTCACCTCTTTAACTAATACTTGTATGATAATTGACCGAGTCAATATCTTTTCATAAATAAACAGCTTTTTGATTATATCACACTTTTTTTTACAATGCAAGTTTAATTTTAAACTATTCTTGTCTTTTTTACAAGCTCAATAAATTCCGCATTATTACGAGTTCTTACAAACATTTCTATAATCTTTTCTGAAGCCTCTTCCTGCTTTAAGCCGTTAAGTGCCTTTCTAATCTGATCCATCGCCTCAAGTTCTTCTTTTGTAAGCAATAAATCCTCTCTTCTTGTACCTGATTTTGCTAAATCAATCGCAGGGAATACTCTTTTTTCCGAAAGCTTTCTATCAAGTACAAGTTCCATGTTACCGGTTCCTTTAAATTCCTCATAAACCACATCATCCATCTTGCTTCCGGTTTCAACAAGCGCTGTTGCAAGTATTGTAAGACTTCCGCCTTCTCGCATATTTCTTGCTGCACCGAAAAATCTTTTTGGCATGTGAAGCGCTGCAGGATCAAGACCACCCGAAAGTGTACGTCCACTTGGTGGTACTGTTAAGTTATATGCTCTTGCAAGTCTTGTGATACTATCTAAAAGTATAGTAACATCTTTACCTGATTCTACTAATCTCTTAGCTCTTTCTATAACCATTTCTGAAACTCTTTTATGTCTTTCAGGTAATTCATCAAATGTAGAATAGATAACCTCAACATTTTTATCTTCAATAAATTCCTTGATATCCGTTACTTCTTCTGGTCTTTCATCTATAAGAAGTATGATTAAATGCATTTCCTTATTGTTAGTTGTTATAGCCTTTGCAACTTGCTTTAAAAGTGTAGTCTTACCTGCCTTAGGCTGAGCAACTATCATACCTCTTTGACCTTTACCTATAGGAGATATCAAATCAACCATACGCATCGCTAAAATGCTTTCCTTTGTCTCCATATGTATTCTTTCGTTAGGGAACACTGGTGTAAGGTCTTCAAAATTTTTTCTCTTAGCTATAAGCTCAGGATTATAACCATTAATAGCATCTATATATAAAAGTGCCGCGAATTTTTCATTCTGAGTTTTTGGCTTTTTACGTCCCTTTACAATATCTCCTGTTTTTAAATTGAAACGTCTTATCTGTTGTGGCGATACATATACATCATTTTCTCCAGGAAGGAAGTTCTCACATCTGATAAATCCAAAACCATCTGGGAGCACCTCTAATATACCGTTAGCCGCTTCAAGCTTTTCTCCAGTTTGTTCGTTAACGGTTTCCTTACTTGTTTCGCTTTGTGCAACTGCCATAATAGCATCTATTAATTCATCCTTCTTCATAGAAGTAGTACCCTTTATACCCTTTTCTTTTGCCAACTCTTTTAAAGTCTGCAAGGTTAATGTTTCTAATTTTTCTCTCATTATTGTCCTCCTATATGAGTTTTGTAAAAAATGGGATATTGCGAGAAATTTCGCAAAGACATTGGATAATTTATTATACACAAAGTTTTCAAATTATTCAAGTTAATATTACAAACTGCCAAGCCTTATATTTTACTCTTTAGCTTGGCAGTTTATTATATCACTTACTTATTCTTAAATTCTTCGTATCTTTCAAAGGTATCGCTTTCGTAATAATACACCCACATTTCACCATTATATTCTCCATATGGAAAATATTGTTTATCGTGGAATATTACTCCCTTTACTAAGAAGCCCGGGTTGCTTGTCCATGAAGCCAATACAACTTTGGAATATAATATCTCATCCATTGGTTTCTTTTTAGAATAATTTTTATAGCGAGCAGGCAAATTAGAGAAGGTTCGTTTAGTCTTATTTTCATATTTTTCAGCATCTTTATCACTAATTACCATTTCAGCAAGTATTTCACTTTTATTCAGAAATATAAATGTCTGATATACTCCTTCTTCCAAATCCTTATTCAATAATGGAATCTGCAATTTAACATCAAACTCATCATTTAACCCATATTGCTGATAAGGCCATACAGTAAATTCACTTGCCGATGTCCAAGGATATATAGGCAACTTAGCATTCAATTCTTTTCTATAGGCTGCATATAATTTATAACCTTCTCTCATTTCTTCAATAGTAGAAAATGGTCCCACAAAACGGTTTACCGTTCCGGCATATGTTCTTTCTTTTATTACATCCTCTAACCTTTTCTTACCTACTGCAAATCCACTTGCATTTATTCCAATAACTTCAAATTTATCGCTTTCTTTCACAGCATTTATTAGGCTCCATAAAAATTCTTCTTCATCTATTATGATATTTCCTTCCTTGTCAAAATCGCCATACCATTTAATAAGCTTTATCTTATCCTCCTCTTTTACCAAATGCATAACACTAGCTTTAGCCATATCTTCCCCGTTATAAAACATATATACGACAAGACTCGTAGCCTCATACATATTGCCTAGAACAGGAATTGTCTTTATAGAATCTGCCTCTTTATATGCTAAAACAACTTCTTTATCTGCATCCTCAAGTTTAACATACTCGTCAATTAAAGCCTTATAATCATAATCCTCTGTATATTCTACAAAATACTTTTCAAAAGATCCACTCTCAAACCCATATTCAAAAGTATCGTATACTTGTGCCACAGGTTCACCTTTATAATTTATCTTTTCACCTATGTATTTCTTAGAATCAATTACCATATATACGATTATTCCAGCTATAATACATAAGGCTATGGATGATATTATAATAATTCGTTTTTTATTTTTCATAGTCATCCTCCTTTACCAATCTTCTTTTACTACAGATATTTTTCCGATATAATCGTTTATTTCATTATCAAATGGTCTTACTGCATATTCAGTTCCGAAAGCATCACTAAGATGTACATTAAATACATCCTCGTCCCAACTATAACCTATGCAAACCGTCATATGTGGTGGTTCCCCATCTTTTATTATTTCATTACGCGAATATTTTTTATATCCTAACAACAACGGTCTTCCCGCATTAATTTCTTCTATAATATTTAATATCGTTTCTTCTTCTGTATGCTCTTTTGTTATATAATCATCTACTCGCAATCCATATATTCCAGAACTGTCTGTATGCGAAAAAGTATTTAATCCGATATAAATCAAATCTCTATTATTACAACCACCAGCGATCTTTGCGTCCATATTTGCCTGAACCTTTTTTGCTGCTATCTCTTGTGTCGTTGTAGTTGCACAATTAAACTGACTATATCCACCTACAATACACCAATATGCCGCAACATTAGTTATTGCACACGGTATACACCAATGTTCCTCACCTGATTCCAAATTATTAGGAACTGCAGATAATTCTTTTTCTGCCTCCACAATCTCCCATTCATCTCTATAATTTGTATCATCACTATACCAATACTGATATAAATTACTTCCATTCGCATCACTATTTCTATCAATTGATAGTGCTCTATCATATTCTATACTACATTTTGCTACCAATTGATAATTACCGCTCGTTGTAGGAACTATCTTCCACAATAATCTATTCATATTAGCCGATGTCATATCATATTGATATATTGGTGCCTCTCCACTTACATCGCTTGTTCCTAAATATTTGCCTGAATATGAGGATCTTATTGTATAATAACCATCACTTCTGTTTGTCAATATCCAACTTTGTTGTACAAGTCCAGAATATTGCCATTGTAGTATAGTTGCACCCTCGTTCATACTAGGTCCATTTATATCTACATATTTTCCTGTAGCTACATTTTTTATAAAGTATGTTCCTGTTCGAATACTTGCATCATATGTATATACAATCTCTATATATGGTATATAAGATGTGTTACTATATTCCGATGAAAAGAATGTTTTATTAATAGTTTCGTCACTTGATTTTATTATAAATCCATTATCTATATCAAGTATATTACGCTTACAATATTTTATATATTGTGTAACATCAAAGTAGCACTTTCCATTACTTGGAAGTGTGGTACTCCCTAAGCTAACTGGCGATGTCGTAGGTAATGTACTCCATGTTAAATTTGACTCTGTCCAATTTGTAGTAGTAGTGAATGCATACATATCTAATGTTCTGGACGGATTACCTGAAGCATCTCTAATATAAAACTTTGCACTTTCAATCTGAGATGCTGTTAAAGATTGAAAATTTGTATTATTACTTAGACCATTGAGTCTAATAGCGGTTCTACCAATTCCATATCCATCATTCGCATATCCCACTCTATTATACAAATAGGCTCCATGATTATAATTAGCTCTGTCAGAAAACACTGGGCAATCCTCTATTGCACCACTTCCTCCTATTGCATCAGATGTAATTATTGTAGGATCTATTGTAACTGGATATATAGTAGTTGAATCCTCTAAGAACTTTTTATCTACAGATATCTTAACTTTATATTCCCTACCTTTTACTTGAGGTACTATTTTTATAGTACCTTCCGTTGGTTTTCCTACCGCATCATAAACTATTATATCTCCTATATATATTTTTGTATCGCTATTTTCATTATCAGCTAAATAATATCGCCCATCTTCTAAATATACATTTTTCCCATTTGTATATAAAGTAAAATTGAATTTATTTGTTTTTGTATATTTATTTAGAATTATATCTTCCTTCAATCCTGATAATAACGGCGTATATTTCAAATCAATAGCTTCGCCAAATACATCTTTATATATTACTGAATTATCCTCTATTTGAGATGATATATTATTCTTTTTTATTTTTTCTAATTCTGGTACAAGCAATACATCAATGTCATTATATTCAAAATTTATGCCCTCATAAATATCATCTGACAGCATTAACTGAAAATCATTATCGGTTATTGATAAACCTTTCCCACTTCTTTTTAGCTTAATATTTTTGTCTTTTATTTTACCATTTTTATCTATGTACTTTACATTTTCATCCATTATGTATAATGTGTTTGTGCCATCAGCATTTTCAAACACATATGTATTAAGCTCCTCTTTATCCTTTAGCCTTTTAGTATGCTTACTGTATATATCTCTATCAAGATGCACTACCTCTTCTACTTCTTCAACCTCTTCATTAACTATCTCGCTACTCGTTGAAACAACCGTTGCCGCCTCCACTCTAGTTGCTGGTATGAATTGCATAATCATACTGACTACTACTAACATTGATATTATTCTTTTTACTTTCCTCATAAAGTACCTCCTATAATTATACTGTTTGTAAATTAATTTCCTTCAAGGCATTAAAAAAGACTGCTAGGAGAATTCCTGCAATCAACATAAAATCTATGATTTTAGTCAATCCCCCACATATATACAACCTTTCATTCTTCTTTACACCCTATAACGTATTTATTTTAACATTTCCTTTATTTTCTGTCAATATATCTGACTTTTATCGGTATATAAAAATGCCTCTAAAGGGGATTTTCATATAGAACAAAAAGTTCCCAAAACTTTTGTCTTGGGAACTTCTACTTGCATAATATTATTTTTAATTAGCAAACACCCTGAGCAAGCATAGCATCTACAACCTTTTCAAAGCCTGCAATGTTAGCACCTGCTACATAGTCGCCTTCCTTACCATACTTCTTAGCTGCTGCATCTAAGTTGTGGAAAATATTTACCATAATTGTCTGTAACTTAGAATCAACCTCTTCAAATGACCAGCTTAATCTCTCGCTGTTTTGTGACATTTCAAGTGCTGATGTTGCAACACCACCTGCATTAGCAGCCTTACCTGGAGCAAATAATACGCCATTTGTCTTTAAGTATTCTGTAGCATCTAATGTTGTAGGCATGTTAGCACCTTCTGCTACTGCGATACAACCGTTAGCAACTAATGCCTTAGCATCGTCTAATAATAATTCGTTCTGTGTAGCACATGGAAGAGCAACGTCACACTTAATTGTCCATACGCCACGGCCTTCATGGTACTGTGCACTTGGTCTATTAGCTGCATACTCTGTAAGTCTTGCACGCTTAACTTCCTTAACTTCCTTAAGAAGTGCTAAATCTATACCTTCTGGATCGTATACCCAACCTGTTGAGTCAGATACTGTAACAACCTTAGCACCTAATTCTGTAGCCTTTTGAGCTGCATATATAGCAACATTACCTGAACCTGAGATACATACTGTCTTGCCAGCTAATTCAATGCCATTGCACTTTAACATTTCATTTGTTAAATATAATAAACCAAAGCCTGTAGCTTCTTTTCTTGCTAAAGAACCGCCGTATGAAAGACCCTTACCTGTAAATACGCCTTCATATACGCCTCTAATCTTCTTATATTGTCCGAACATGTAACCGATTTCTCTTGCACCTGTTCCGATATCACCAGCAGGTACGTCTGTATCTGCACCGATGTACTTGTATAATTCATTCATAAAGCTTTGGCAGAAAGCCATAATTTCTCTGTCTGACTTACCCTTAGGATCAAAGTCAGAACCACCCTTGCCGCCACCGATTGGTAAACTTGTTAATGAGTTCTTGAAAATCTGCTCAAAACCTAAGAATTTAATAATACCAAGATTTACTGAAGGGTGTAAACGAATACCTCCCTTGTATGGTCCGATAGAGTTGTTAAACTGTACTCTATAACCTCTGTTAACCTGTACCTGGCCCTTATCATCTACCCATGGTACTCTAAATAAAATCTGTCTGTCTGGTTCAACTATTCTCTCAAGAACAGCCTCTCTTCTGTATAATTCTTCATTTGCATCCACAACAGGTCTTAATGATTCTAAAACCTCTGTTACTGCCTGGATGAACTCTGGTTGGTCAGCATTCTTCTTTGCTGTTAACTCAATAATCTCATCAACATATCCCATTTTTTCAATCTCCTTTAATAATAGCGTGTGTATTAAAACACCAGATGACGTTATTATAATAAATGTCGTTTATAAAATCAACTAATTTTTAAAAACTCTTAAAAAAATTAAGTGTGACACAATTTTTTACTATTTTTCAATAGTTTGAACTAAATATGATTAAGAAAAACTCCCACCTTTATCCGACGGGAGTTCTTATTGCACATATAATATATATTTTTCATTTAATTATGAACAGCTTTTTGCTTTTCTTGCAGCTATTATTTGAACTACACCACGTTCTAATATACCTGTGCATTTAAGCCCATTAGTGCTTAATTTCTTTACAAGTGTCTCTGCTGTGTATAGCTTATAGATATCTTTCTTAGTAAGCTTTTCTGCCTTTTTTATTGCATAGTTAATAAAAGAATTCGTATGTGGCTCTGCTATATAGATGAATCCACCTGGCTTTAATACTCTGTAAGCCTCTTGTATAAATGCATCCATATCTTCAAGTTCATTAGCACCTAAACATAATGTCACAACATCAAAGAAATCATCCTTATATTCAAGCTCGCAAGGATCTGCTAATTTAAAATTAAGCGACTTGTACTGTTCTCTTGCAGTTAAAACATTAACCGCTCCCATATCAACACCATAACCCTTAATATTTTTCTTAGCCGCTAACATATTAAGAAGTGTTCCATCTTTACAATTAACGTCAAGCACTCTGTAGCCGTCCTTCATAATAATGTACTTTGCCACAAAATTACGAAATGTATTCTGTATGTGCTCCGAGAAATCCTTTATGCAGTTACATTCACATTCACATTTTACTATCATAAACAGCCCTCCATTCTAAAGCTATTTTTACTATGATAATATTATAACACATTTCTTATGCAAATGCTACCTGAATTAAAAACATATACAAAACCGTTCCGCCTCCAATGCTCAAAACCAAATTATGACGCCATTTGTGTACAATTATAACGTATGCTATTGCTATTAATTCCGGCAAGCCATGTGGCCACACAAATATCGAAATGCCCTTAACACAGTATATTATAAGCATTGCAATTACTGAATATGGAAGCACTTTACCAAGATATAAGACAATTGGCGGAATCTTTTCATTATTAGGGAAGAGTATAAATGGAATTGCTCTTGTTAAAAATGTGCATACTGCCATAACAATTATTGATAAAATAACCTGTGTTGTACTAAGCATTTTTCTCTACCCCCTTCT
This sequence comes from Lachnospira sp., assembly GCA_015057605.1. Classification (GTDB taxonomy): domain Bacteria; phylum Bacillota; class Clostridia; order Lachnospirales; family Lachnospiraceae; genus SIG291. The sequence goes on from SVDX01000023.1 coordinate 11,413, forward strand.
TTACCGCTAACAAGCTAATTAAGATTCCAAGCATTGAAAATGCAATAAAATATTCCATTCCAAATACTACTAGGCAGATTAAGGAAATGCCAAGTCCAAGTATTGATGGCAAGTGATTTTTACTGCCTTCCCATTGTTCAACAAATATAACCACAAATAAGGCTGTCATTGCAAATTCTATTCCAGTTGAATCAAATTTTATAAGATATCCCGCAACCGCACCAATCGTCGAACCAAGTATCCAATAGCTTTGATTTAGTATAGCTATAAAGAAATAGAACCATTTTTCATCAACATTTTTAGGTGGCTTTGTTGAGAATAACAAGGAATATGTTTCATCTGTTAATGAAAATATCATATAGGGTTTCTTCTTTCCCATACCATCAAATTTATCAAACATGGACAAACCGTAGAATATATGTCTTAAATTAACCATTAATGTCATAAACGCTGCAGATATAAGATTAAATCCACTCGTCAATATATTTACACCCAAAAACTGCCCCGAACCGGCATATATCGTTAAGGACATTAATATAGCCCAGCCAAAATGATATCCACGGCTTGTAAGCGAAACACCAAATGCTGTGCCTAAAAATAAATATCCCAAGAATACAGGTAAGGTCTTTGGAAATGCTGCCTTAAAGCTTTCTAAAATTCTATTTTTCATATTATGTATCCTTTCCCTAAAACATAATAACACTTTTATTTAAAATGGCAATAGTAAATATTTTAAAATCATGTTATAATGTATCAGATTACAATATTTAAAGAAATGAAGGTACAACACAATATGATAAAGAAAACATTTAAAGAGAATCTGGCGTATTGCTTTGTTGCATTTTTTGCAATACTATCAGTAATCGCACTTTTAAGATACGAGCGTTCAGGGATTCATATAGCTTCCATAATAGAATTTTACATTCCACTTATTACACGAATAGTATTTGCAAGCATCATACTTTTTTTTGCAGCAAAATATAAGCTTGCATTGAATGTAATTATATTTATAAATGCCTTATGCATGACAATAGAGCATTTATTCGAGCTTAACACAAACGGGCTTGCATTTGATGCAATATTGGAGGATATAATCCTTGCCCTACCATTTATACTGATAATGTTAAGCTTTTTAAAACCTAAGAAATATGTGTTATCTGTTTTAACAGTTCTTGCAGCTTTAGCAGCACTTTATTCACTTGTGCTTCACATCACAATAGTAAAAAGCTTTGTTGGGGCTTTCTCTGCAAAGGATATTAAAGAGTATCTTGCTCCAACAGTTATCTACAATATGTCAGCACTGTTTTATTGGATATCAGCAATTATTTATAACGTAAAAAAAGAAGCTCAGGCTTATGCCTGAGCTTTTCTATTATTAAAATTAGTTTGTTGTTGCTGCCTCTGTTGTAGCATTCTCTGTTGAAGCCTCTGTAGAAGTTTCTGTCTTCTTTTGTACCTCAACACAGTTCTCTATAATGAAATCATATACTTCGTAATATAATACTTCGTACTTTCTTTCTTCGATATATTTGTCTCTGTATTGCTCTTCAATATTCTCTAAAAGCTTATCTGTGCTCTCAAAAGTATATTGTTCAGCATATCCCTTAAGATTTTCCTTGTATTCTTCATCTGATACAGTAAAGCCTTCTGCTTTTGCAATCAATGTGATAACCATCTTTGTCTTAACATATTGCTCTGCTGATGTTGTGCAGTATGTCTCATATGTAGCCTGAGTCATACCCTGAGCTGATAAGTACTGATCCCATGTATATCCAAAATATGTTGCATATAACTGGAATTCATTTTCAATAGATGCTCTGATGTTAGAAAGTGCATCGTTATATTCTTCTTCTGGCATACCGTTAAATGTACACTTTTCAAGAATCTTTTCAAATGCTTTATCAAACTTAGCAGCATCATAGTTATCCTTAGCACTCTTTTCCATACTTTCTCTTAAGTACTTCTTTAAGCCATCAATAGTTGAGAACTTATCTGTAAGACCATTGTCTGTAGCCACCTTTACAGCTAATTCATCATCTTCCTTTGGTAATTCTACATCATCAACATAGTTAACTGTTACCTTAAAGATTACATCCTTACCAGCAAGATCCTTTGAAGCGTAATCAGCAGGGAACTTACATGGAATCTCTACTTCCTTGCCAATTTCAACACCTACAAGACCCTTATCAAGATCTTCAATAAACTTACCTGAACCTACTGTGTATGATTGTCCCTTAGCTGTACCATTTTCAAAAGCAACACCATCAAGTAAACCTGAGAAGTCAAGGTTGATATCATCACCCTTCTCTACCTTACCTTCCTTCTTTTGAACTTTAGTACCATATTCTTCAATAATAGATAAGTATTGTTCATTCAACTCATCATCAGTGATAACTAAATCTTCCTTATCTACCTCTACTTCAATATTCTTATAAGAACCCAATACAACGAAATCATTGTAATCGTATACTACGTTCTTAGCTGACTCCTTATCTTTCTTACAGCCAACTGCTGCCATTAACATACAAAGGACTAATGTTAATGCTAATATTCTCTTTTTCATGAAAATTCCTCTCCAATTCTTAAATGTATAATTCTTATCTAATATATCACATCTTTTAGGATTTTAAAAGTACTAAAATTACTTTTCACATTTTTTTCATTACTTATTTTTGAAAAATGCCCACTTATATGATATTATTATCTTTAGTAAATACGGAGGTAGAAAAATGAAATATCTAAAATGCGCATTTTTACTTACTTTATGCTTACTTTTAACCGGATGCAAAAAACAGATAAAACCTACAACCTTAAGTGCCCTAAAGCTTAACACGTATGTAAGTATAACTGTTTATGATGAAATCGACCAATCCGTGCTAAATGATGCCATCAATTTATGCGACCACTACGATAAGATTTTTTCAAAAACAAATAAAGACAGTGAATTATATCGCCTTAACAATAGAGAAATAACCGTTGTTTCAGACGATTTAAAAAATGTAATTAATACTGGAATAGAATATGGCAATCTGACTCAGGGCAGTTTTGATATAAGCATAGGTGCTGTCAACTCATTATGGGATTTTTCGGGTAATAACAATGCAGTACCCTCTGCTTCTTTAATTAAAGAAGCTCTTTTATATGTAGATTATAGCAAAATACAAATCGAAGGTAACACCGTAATTCTTCCAGAAAATATGCAACTTGACCTTGGTGCAATTGCAAAAGGTTATATTGCAGACCGCATAAAAGAATTTCTAACACAAAAAGGGGTCAAAAATGCAATAATCAATCTCGGTGGTAATGTCTTATGTATGGGCGAAAAAAGTAAAGATGAAGCCTTTGTAATAGGCGTTCAAAAGCCATTTGCTAACACAAGTGAGGTTGCCCTCACTCTTGAAATCAAAGATAAAACTGTTGTTTCTGCTGGCATATATGAGCGTTGCTTTTTTGTTGATGATAATTTATATCATCATATTATCAATCCTTCCACCGGTTATTCTTATAACAACGACCTTGTTGCAGTAACAATAATATGCGATAAATCAGAAACAGCCGATGCATTAAGCACCAGCTGCTATAGTCTTGGTTTAAACAAAGGTCTTGAGCTTATAAACAGCATAGACGGCTGTCATGCCATATTTATAACTAAAGACTACGATATAGTATTTTCCAAAGATTTTGAAAACTACTTTAAATTCAATTTTGCAAAATAAAGTATCTTATCCTTAACCTTTGACATTATAATTTCAAACTCAATATCTGCTAAATAATATTGACCCATATGCGAAGAAAGCTCTGACTCTTGCGTAACATTATATGTTTTCATATAATCCGCAAGAGCTTTTTTCATCTCATCATCTGTTGCCAATATGCCTTCTTCCTTTGCAATGGCATATACAATCATCTGCTGTTTTATAAATGTATGCTTGTAATCCTCAACATCTGCATAAAATTCTTCCTCAGTATATCCATTTCCCTTAAGATATGAGACAAAATCCATCTTATATACCTGTTCGGCATTATTTTTATGTTCTTCTACAAAACGTTCCATTCTTGCATTAACAGACAAGGATATGTCCTTTGGCACTTTAAATATGACTGTTTCTTCTACAAGTTTAGACCATACGATTTCAAATAAGGCTTCATCTGTATACGAAGTATCTGGCTCTGACAAAACAACTATCCCTCTATAATCTAATAAAGAAACCATTGTATCATCAAATGCTTCATCCACTACTGGAAGCTGATTAAATGCCTCAAGCCAGCTTGTGGTTGCCTCTTGAGTTGTAACAGGTTCTGTTTCATTATTTTTCTTTTCTTTCTTGTCACATGCAATAACATTTAAGCAAAGTGCACATAACAATGCAAAGCATAATATTCTTTTCATTAATTAGCTCCTATTGCCTTTTCGCAGAATATTTTTTCTGCCTTTTCCATATATACATCATAAGCAATCTGCTTTATTGCATATTCTCCATAATATTCATATAACTTATCAATTGTTGGGAAATCTGATGTAAGATAATCCTTAGCTCTTTCATCAATCTCTGCTTGTGTTACTGTTATTCCTTCACGTTCAAGTGCTAACACCATTGCCATCTTAGTCTTTAAATACTTTTCAGCCTCTCCCTTGCAATACTCAAGCATTCTTGAGTCAACGCATCCTGGGTAAACCGCATCTAAAAATTCTTGTCTTGATAAAGAAATATACTCTAAGCTTGATTTAACTGACTCGTAAGCCGCTTCTATCTCTTCCTTTATTCTTACTGTATGGTATTCAAGCTCGCCAGCCGGATATTCCTTTACTGTAAGCGATGCTTCAATATTTTCCATTACCTTTTCCATTATCTTTTGATTAGCTAAATCTATAATTGTCTTCTTTAATTCTTCTTCAAACTTTTCCTTAGTTGTGATTTCAGAATTATATGTTGCAGCAAATTTCTTTATGAAATCCTCATCATATTCATCCTTGATAAGTTCATAAACCTCTACCATTTCGATAGTATATTTGATAGTTTTTCCACTAACTCTTTCATCTTTAAAATCGGCCTCATAAGTAACAGTTACTTCCTTCTTATCTCCAGCCTTCATTCCAATAAATTCTTTTTCAAATTTAACAATATAATCTAAATCTGAGCTTTCATTAATTGAATATGTCTTATTAAGTTTTTCTAACTTAGGCATAATAACGCCTTCACATTCAGCTGTAAGCGAGAACTTAATGTAGCCCTTATCTTCAGCTGCCATACCATCCTTAACCTTATATTCGCCAAAAATTACAAGCCATTCATCAATTGCTTCCTTTAATTCCTCATCTGTAACCTCTAATTCAGAGAAATCATATTCAATATCATACGAATACTCTCCTAAAGTTGCACATTCAGAATATGCCTTATCCGGAGCCTTTGTAGTTGTCTCCTCTTTATCTTTATCCTTCTTGCAACCAAACAAGGCAATAGACATAGTCATCAATAGTAAAAATGCTATAATTCTTTTTTTCATATAAACAAACCTCTCAATGTAATGATAATCGGCTTTATTTTAACATATTTAGACAAATATGCAAATAGCTTATAAAAATAAATCTTTAAAAATTCACAATTTACTATTGACATATAGTATAAGTTATTATAAGCTAATATTAGTAATCATTATCGTTTTGAAAGGAGGGATAAGATGAAACAGATTAAATACAGCAGACAAAGAGAAGCTATCAAAAACTTTCTCATGACAAGGAACGATCATCCAACAGCTGACTTCATATATAATAATGTACGAAATGAATTCCCTAATATAAGCTTAGGAACGGTATACCGTAACCTCTCTCTATTAGTAGAGATGGGCGAAGCCATAAAAGTTCCAAGTACAGATGGATGTGAACATTTTGATGGCGATACTTCAAAGCACTATCACTTCATTTGTAATAAATGCTCTTGTATCAAAGATTTGCAAATGGGCAATATTGATATCATCGACAGCGTGGCTGCAAATGGTTTTGAAGGAGAGATTTGTGGTCACACCGCTTATTTCTATGGCATTTGCCCAGACTGTAAATGCTCATAAAAATTTTTAAAAAATATTTTAAAAAAGTGTTGACATTAAAAAAATAATGTGATATAACAATATTAGTAACAATTACTGTTATTGATTTCAAAAGAAAAAAGAAAATAATTTAATTTTAAAGGAGATGTTATTTATGAAAAAGTATGTATGCGCAATTTGTGGTTATGTTCATGAAGGTAATGAGGCACCAGAAAGCTGTCCTATCTGTAAGGCACCAGCTTCAAAGTTTGAAGAACAATCAGGAGAAATGACTTGGGCTGCTGAACACGTAATAGGTGTTGCACAGGGCGCAAGAGAAGATATAATCAAAGACTTAAGAGATAACTTTACAGGAGAATGTACAGAAGTAGGTATGTATCTTGCAATGGCAAGAGTAGCTCATAGAGAAGGCTATCCAGAAATCGGTCTTTACTGGGAAAAAGCAGCATGGGAAGAAGCAGAACATGCAGCAAAATTTGCAGAATTACTTGGTGAAGTAGTAACACCAAGCACAAAGAAAAATCTTGAGCTTAGAGTTGCAGCTGAAAATGGTGCAACAGCAGGTAAATTCGACCTTGCAAAGCGTGCAAAAGAATTAAATCTTGATGCAATTCATGACACAGTTCACGAAATGGCAAGAGACGAGGCTCGCCACGGTAAAGCATTCGAAGGCTTACTAAAGAGATACTTTGCATAAGCTACGAGCCGAGCAAAAAAGTAATAATAACACCGCACGAATTTATTCGTTGCGGTGTTTATTGTTGCTTTTTTACCTGGCGACAGCCTGACAGCGAGAAGTAGCGCAGCGAATTCGAGCTGCTCGGCTCGTAGTTTATTAACTTCTAAACGAGCAAAGACAATGAAATAGCCACCCTACAAGTTTACTTGTTTGGGTGGCTGTTTTGTTGGCTTTATTCGGCGACAGCCTGACAGCGAGAAGTAGCGCAGCGAATTCGAGCTGCTCGGCTCGTAGTTTATTAACTTCTAAGCGAGCAAAGGTAATAATAACACCGCACGAATTTATTCGTTGCGGTGTTTATTGTTGCTTTTTTTACTCGGCTTATCTTTTCACAAGTTCTACAGCTTTTAATCTTACTATATGCATTAGCATAAATGCTATTATGCACAACACCGTAAGAATCCCTGCTGCAAACAAGATTGCAAATGCTAATATTATATTACCTGTATCTAAGAAAACATACGCTGCAATTGCTATTAGCCCCATATCTCCCAAAAACAATACCAAACATAATACGCTATCTACCCATTTAGTTGTTTTCATTGCCTCTTTTGAGATTTCAATCATTGATTCCATACATTATTCCTCCTTTTGTTTTATATATGCTTTTTTAGATACTCCATATAAGCAGCACCATAGCGACTAAGTGTCATATCCTTTTGCCTAATAGTACCTATTCTCATATATTCGTCTACATTTAATGGTTTCGCTATTATATTTTCGCCATTAAGTTCACGACTAATTACGCCCGAGCTAACCGTATACCCATTTAGTCCTATAACCAAATTAAATAAGGTTGCACGGTCTCTGACTTTAATATTTTTCCTTCTGTCAAGCGTACTTAAAATCTCCTCTGAAAAATAAAATGAATTAAATTCACCTTGTTCAAACGAAAGATATGGATAATCTTCTAAATCCTCTAAATGTATCATTTCCTTATCTGCTAACGGATGTGCAGAAGATATAAATACGTGTGGCCTTGCCACAAAAAGCTCTTCAAATTTAAGTCCATTTTTCTTTATAAGCTTCATAATTACCTCTTCATTTTTCGAAGACGTATATAATATTCCAATTTCACTTGTAAGCCTTGTAACATCCTCTATAATCTCATGAGTCTGGGTTTCTCTAAGCGTAAAATCATACTTGTCACCGCCAAACTCACGTATAACATCAACAAATGCATTTACTGCAAAGGAATAATGCTGACATGATACCGAAAATTTAGAGCCTTGCTGTCTCTTGTTTAAAAATTTTTCCTCTAAAAGATTAGTTTGCTCAAGCACTTGTCTTGCATATGCCATAAATACTTCTCCGTCCGTAGAAAGAACCACGCCCTTACTAGTACGGTTAAAAATCGTTATATGCATCTCATTTTCCAATTCATGAATCGCATTTGTTAAGCTTGGCTGAGAAATAAATAATCTTTTTGAAGCCTCAGTTATACTGCCTGTTTGTGCAACCATAGCTGCATATCTTAATTGTTGTAGTGTCAACATCTCACCTTCTTATATAAATGTATGCTCGTCCTTTTCGATTGCGCTCTTTGTAACCTCATACAATCCCTTTGCATCACATAAAATGCATTTGGCATCGCCAAAACTTACCCATTTAGCAGCCCCGGCTTCAAAATATGCATCCATAAGCTTATCAAAGCTCTCTGAAATGTGTGCCATATGCTTATTGTAGTGTCTGTACATCGAAACTTCTTTTAGCGTGCCATCTGGCAGCTTAACCTTAAAAAGCGTTGGATTTTCGGTAAATCTTTCTTCTACATCAAGCATTTCCTCAATTGCGTGAATAAATGTATTTCTTGCATGCGTAACACCAACAAGTAATATTTTTGCGTTCATATCAAGCAATCTTCCAAAGCAGCCCTTAGGGTTGCATGGGGTGATAAATTCATCATCACCCTTCACATACTCAGCCGCATTTTTACCATATGCAGCAACGCTATGTGTAGGATGAAGTGATCTTACTACGCCTTCCTTTTTCATAAAAATGTTTGGAATAATTCCAACACAGGCAGGCTCCGTTGCAGGATCAAATATATTGTACTGCTCGCTCATTTGCTTCCACGTATGTGTCGGTGTTAAAAATAATCCTTCCTCTAAATATTCCATAAATGCATCCACAACTGTATCTGCACCGTCCAAAACCTCACCTATTGACTTCATTGAGGAATGTAGCATAAGTACATCATTTTGCTTAATTTCCATAGCCTTAAGCGCAGCCTTCAAATCTTCTTTTCTATACATAATACACTCATTATACACAGCTTAATAAATTAAGTCAATTTTTTCAAAAAATGTGTTGACATCCTTTTCTATATGATGTAGTATCATATTATCGGTATGTAGTTTTTAAAACTATGTAATATAGTTTAGTTTTTTGGATATTATATATTATAGATTTTTATTTATGAAAGGAAGATTAGAATGAGTAAATTTATGAACAATGCAAAAGATCCTGGAAGTGCAATTACACATTTTATCGGTATGTTAATGGCAATTTTTGCAGCAACCCCAATTATTATAAAGGCAGCAAGAACAGGTGATTCTATCCATGTTGCATCTATTACAATATTTGCAGTAAGCCTTATACTTTTATATGCTGCAAGCACCTGCTATCACTACTTTAACCTTGGAGACAAGATTAACAAACGTCTTAAAAAAATCGACCATATGATGATTTTTGTGCTTATAGCAGGCTCTTATACACCTATTTGTCTTACAGTAATAGAACCTCCAACAGGTCATTTTTTATTAGCCTTAGTATGGGGCATTGCCATTGTTGGTATTATAATCAAAGCTTTTTTTGTATTTTGTCCAAAATGGTTTTCATCAGCTCTTTATATAGCTATGGGCTGGGTTTGCGTAATCGCATTTACACAGATTCTTAACGGACTTCCTACAGCAGGATTTCTACTTTTGTTAATTGGCGGTATCATTTATACAATTGGTGGCGTTATATATGCCTTAAAGCTTCCGGCACTTTGCTTCCACAAAAACTTTGGACCACACGAGATTTTTCACGTGTTTGTTATGGCAGGAAGTTGCTGTCACTTTATAATGATGTTTATGTATGTGTCATAATTAAACCCCACATTGCAATTTAAGCGATGTGGGGTTATTATTTGTCTTAACTTACACTCTATTCACATTCCATATACATCACTGGATCTATGCATTTTCCGTCTTGTTCAAATCTAAAGTAGAGATTATCACCTGTTTCTGAATAGAAGATTGTCGCAGGTGCTACCTTTGCAATAACTTCACCAGCTACTACTGTATCACCTTTTTTCAAATTCAAGTGATTATCTACATTACCATATACTGTTGTATATCCATTACCGATGTCCACTATTACATTTGTTCCCGTTTCCTTAGTTTCAACAACCTCTGTGACAATGCCACTTGCAGCCGCCTTAATTTCAGTTCCAACTGCGCTTGAAATGCATATAGCTGGATTACATCTATATGATTTTAATGTTGGAATCCAAATTGTGCTATCCATGCTAAATTTCAAAACCACATCACCATCAACCGGCCAGAGAAGTGTGTCATCTTCTTCAAAGCTATATCCTGCGCTAACTACATTTCCTCCAACTGGTTGCTCAGTCTTTGTTGGCGCCTCTGTCGGTGCCTCGCTAGAAGGCTCCTGAGTTACCTTTGTAGGTGCTTGCGTAGCTTCCTGCGATGGAAGCTTTACATAGTCCTTTTTCGCAGTAGTTGGCTCTTCATTTTCAAATGCATCTTCATTTAAATCAAGATAATTATTAGGTGTGTCATTGCCTTTGTTTGTCTTAACAATAGATACCACACCAAATACTAAAGCAAGAATTATACCACCGCTTACAACAACTGATAGTATCTTATCTGGAGTCCATTTTCCCTTGCTATTTTTGTTCATATTCAATACCAAACCTTTCTTAATTTTGTTTGATATTATCTTTACCTTTAAGCAATTCTTTTATTCACTTTTGATTTGTATATTTCTGTAATAATAGGAAATAATTTCCTCAAATGTTTTTCCTGCTGCCGCCATTTTATTGGCTCCGTAAAGCGACATTCCAAATCCGTGTCCCTTGCCCTTACAGGTCACTTTTATCGCATTTTCCTGCGCTTCTATGTAAAAGCAGCTTGAAGCAAGCCCAAGATTTTTTGCAAAATCCTCTCCTGAATATATTTTCGTGCCGACGCGTACACTATATACATAATCAGCATCACATCGTTTTAAAATTTCCACATCATTTGCCGTAAATGTACCTGAAAATGCAGCATTTACCTCTTCAATACTTACATTTTTTACACTCACAAAATCAGTAGCAAGAATATCTTCTCCACTATCAACACTTTTTACGTACTCCTCCTTTTGGGAATTTCTCGTTTTCCCATTGCTAACAAAATGAAAATACGGATATATCAGGTCTTCGTTATAATATACGCATTTTTCTTCTACCTCATTTATTGCACACAAAATATAATTATAGACATTGATATACTCATCACCCCAAAGCTCCTTTTGCTTAGCATCGCTAAGATACTCAAGCTTAAGCTCATTGGCATTTATAAGGTTCGTATCTCCCATGGTCTTATAAATGTAGGTACGAATAAGTACACTCTGCGCCTTTAACATTTCATATTCAGAAAAATCATTTATTCTATAAGCAAGCACCCACTCTATATATTCATTCACATCAATAGTTACAATGCCTGTCTCAAATTCAACCATAACCTTTTTTGAAAAATTGTTGAACACCTCCTTTTTATCGCTTGCAACGCGCCCAGTGACTATCGCGGTAAATATATATGGAAATGCGATACTTATAAATGCAATTACAAAGTATCTTATTATTATTTCTTTTATTCTTTCTCTCATACTGCCTCCCCTCACATTATATTAGTATTTGCGATAATATATGTATAACGAAAAAAGAAAGTTCTTTCGAACTTTCTTTTACATCTCATATTTTCCAAATAACATTTTATCTTCGTATGCTTCCTTAGGCATCGCCTTATCAAATAAAAATCCTTGTACTACCTTACAATTCATTGCTTTAAGATATTCAAGCTGCGTCCTTGTTTCAACGCCTTCAGCAACTACACTCATATTTAACTCAGTTGCCATTTTTATAATATTAGAAAGCACGATTTGGTCAGCACTTTCAAGTCTGTCTATAAAGCTCTTGTCTATCTTTAATACATCTACAGGGAAGGAACGAAGCAAATTCAATGATGAATATCCTGTACCAAAATCATCAATTGAAACCGCAATATTATTTTGCTTCATTTTTTTCATAAATGTTATAAGCTGCTCTGTCTCCTGTTCATCAACCGTTTCTGTCAGCTCAATCTCTATGTATTTGCTCTCCATCGCATATTTGCTTAGAATTTGCATAATATCCTCTGCAAGGTAATAATTTGACAAATGTTTCCTTGAGAGATTAACAGATACCCTGCCAGGCTCAATTCCCTTTTCAAGCCATTCTTTAACATCCTTACAAACCTGCTCAAGCATATAGAAATCAAGCTTACATATCATACCATTTCGTTCAAAAATCTTTATAAATTCTCGTGGAGCAAGTAGTTCTCCATTATACTGCCATCTTGCTAAGGCTTCTGCGCCTACAATCTCATAGGTATCCGTGTTAACCTTTGGCTGATAATATACCTTAAATTCTCTTTTCTTTATGGCATCTAAAAAGCTTGAAATGTATTGATGTTCTTTGTACATCTGCTCCTTAATATCTGCTGTTACAAATACATATGGCTTTTTTTCAATATGTTTTGCAACATTTAATGCCATACCACAATCTGTCATTATAGTAGCAGAACTATCTATAGTATTATCGAGCTCTGCTATACCCGCAACCGCACTTACAACAACCGGCACCTTCTGATCTCCTTGCATAGCATAAGTCTTTGCACCTGATATAAGGCTTAAGAATTGAAATGTTCTTGCCTTTTCGATCAATGCAACAAAATTGTCACCGCCAAGACGTCCTACACATTCTCCTTCTTTAAGAAATGTCGATAAAACCTTTGCATAACGTCCAATTATCAAATCTGTCTCTTTAGCACCAAATCTTTTATTAAACATATTAAAACGTGCAAGGTTAAAATAAAATGCATTATATTTACTAAGTTCCTTTTTCTTTATAAGAATTTCAATATATCTTATAAAGCCCATAGAATTATATATCCCAGTTAAACCATCCAACATCTCAGCATTTTTAATTGCATTAATCATTCTATATCGTCCAAAATGAACAAATAACGCATCAAAGAAAGGTTTTATTTCTTCCTTCTCTTGTTCTGTAAATGCCGGCATACCCTTATATCTATGCACCGCAAAGGATGCTATCCCTTTTTCTCCCGTAGTATAAGTTATTCCATATCCCGCCGTATCTTCTACATCTACACCCTTCGTATAAAGTACATCCTCTCTTCGTTCTCCGCCCTTGGTACTAAATGTAGGTGCCACAAAAAAACTGCTTCTTAAGTCTCCAATACTATACTTATTTGCCACCTCTTCAAATGCTGTTGCTATTATATTAAGCGAGTCCTCTGTGGATGCCAACACCTGAATGTACCTGCTTAAAATGTCACCACTATTCATAAGCATTCTCCTTTCTGGTGTCCGTTCATCAATATATAAATATTATAACATATCTATGTTAAATCGTACAGTAAAAAAGAAGCATGTCAATTGACATGCTCCCTTGCTTATTATAATTCTACCTTCACCTTTTCTAAGTGCCAGATATCCTTTACATAGTCTTCAATTGTTCTATCAGATGAGAACTTTCCACTTAATGCTGTATTAAGCATTACTGATTTTGCCCACTCTGACTTATTCTTATATTTCTTGTCAATTTCCTGATGTGCATCTGCATATGAACGGAAATCCTTCAAGATAAAGTAGGTGTCAGCCTTACCGCTACTATATGTGTTAAGAAGCGAGTTATAAAGGTCTCTAAACATATCAGGATCGCCATTTGAATATGTGCCGTCAACTAATTGGTCAACAACCTTTCTTATAGCTTCATCACTATTGTAAATGTCAACAGGATTGTAGCCACCCTCGTTTTCATAACGAATTACTTCATCTGAGCTTAAGCCGAAGATAACTGCATTTTCTTCTCCAACTTCTTTTACAATTTCAACATTTGCACCATCCATTGTACCAAGAGTCATTGCTCCGTTAAGCATAAACTTCATGTTACCTGTTCCTGATGCTTCCTTACTTGCTGTAGAAATCTGCTCACTTACATCTGCTGCCGCAAATATAATCTCAGCATTAGATACACGATAATTTTCAATAAATACAACCTTTAACTTGCCATTAATTGATTCGTCATTGTTAATTGTATCTGCAACCTGATTAATAAGCTTAATTGTCTGCTTAGCACGAATATAGCCTGAAGCAGCCTTTGCACCAAAGATAAATGTTCTCTTTTCCATATCCTGCATTCTGCCAGCCTTTAACTCGTTGTAAAGATACATAACATGTAAAATATTTAAGAACTGTCTCTTGTACTCATGTAATCTCTTAACCTGAACATCAAATATTGAATCTGGATCAATTACTACATTGTTGTGCTCCAAAACATATTTTGCAAGTCTTAACTTGTTCTGATACTTGATTTCCATAAATTCTTTCTGATATTTTTCATCATCAGCATATGGAACAAGCTTTGCAAGCTCTGATAAATCTGTAATCCATTTATCTGAAATCTTATCTGAAATCCAGTCTGCAAGCAGTGGATTACCATGTAATAAGAATCTTCTTTGTGTGATACCATTTGTCTTGTTGTTGAATTTCTCTGGCATCATCTCATAGAAATCTCTTAACTCTTGCTTCATAAGAATCTCTGTGTGAAGCTTAGCAACACCATTTACTGAGAAGCCTGCAACAATCGCAAGGTTTGCCATCTTAACCTGACCATCATAAAGAATAGCCATCTTTCTAACCTTTTCCTGATTATCAGGATATTTAGTTCTGATTTGCTCAACAAATCTTCTGTTGATTTCTTCAATAATCTGGTAAACTCTTGGTAATAATTGAGAGAATAATTCGATTGGCCATTTTTCAAGTGCTTCCGCCATAATTGTATGGTTAGTATATGCACAAGTCTTGCTTGTAACCTCCCAAGCTTCATCCCAATTTAAGCCTTCTTCATCCATAAGTATACGCATAAGCTCTGCTACTGCTACTGTTGGATGTGTATCGTTTAACTGGAATACTACCTTTTCGTAGAATTTCTTAATATCATCATGCTTTTCCTTATATTTACGAATTGCAGTCTGAACACTTGCAGACACGAAGAAATATTGTTGTTTAAGTCTTAATTCCTTACCTGCATAGTGATTGTCGTTAGGATATAAAACTTCTACTATCTGCTTTGCAAGATTTTCTTCTTCAATAGCCTTGTAGTAATCACCCTTGTTAAATTCTTGAAGGTTAAAGCTATTGATTGGCTGAGCATCCCAAATTCTAAGTGAGTTAACTACGTTGTTGCCATAGCCTACGATTGGCATATCAAATGGAATAGCAAGTACTGCTCTGTAGTTTTCGTGAGCAAATTTTGTCTTGCCTGTCTCTTCATCTACATAGCTTCTTACGTGTCCGCCAAATCTTACTTCTGTAGCGTACTCATTTCTCTTAACCTCAAATGGGTTACCATCCTTTAACCAGTTATCAGGTACTTCTACCTGATAACCGTCTTTAATTTTTTGTTTAAACATACCTGACTTGTATCTGATACCACATCCATATGCTGGATAGCCAAGTGTTGATAATGAATCAAGGAAACATGCTGCAAGTCTTCCAAGACCGCCATTACCTAAAGCTGCGTCTGGTTCTTCATCTTCAATTGCATTGATATCAAAACCAAGCTCTTCTAATGCTTCTTTAATTTCCTTGTAATATGTGATGTTAATCATCATATTTCCGAGTGCACGGCCCATTAAGAACTCCATTGACATATAGTATACAGTCTTAACGTCTTGCTCTTCATATACCTTTTGTGTCTCTAACCATTGATCAATTACGATATCCTTAACTGCGTATGATACAGCTTGGAATACTTGTTGCATATTAGCTTCTTCAATAGTTTTTCTGTATAATGTCTTTACATTATACGCAACACGTTTTTTAAATTGCTCTTTATCAAAAATCTGACTCATAACTGATTGCCTCCTTTTCAGGTATTAGCACTTCTTTACTGCTATTGTTACGTCTTCGCCGTTAATGTTCCAGCTCTTTTCGAAACCTTCTACACTGCCGATAACGATATCCTCTGCTAATACTTCTGATTTTATTATATCTGCATTCTTTGTAAAATAATCAGCGATTGTAGCATTATCTTTTGCATATACCACAATATGATCCATTACTTCAAAGCCTGCTTCCTTACGCATTGTCTGAATCTTGCTTATGATTTCTCTTATGAAACCTTCTTCAATAAGCTCTTTTGTAAGATTTGTATCAAGTACAACTGTTACCTGCGCGTAGCTGTCTGATACATAGCCTTCCATCTGTGCAACATCGATTAATAAATCTTCTCTTTCAAGAGCGATTTCCTCACCATTAATATTTAACTTTAATGTACCTGTTGCATTTAATTCATCCATAGCATCGTTGCCATTAAGCTCTGTAAGGGCAGTTCTAATGTTGTTAAGAATCTTTCCATACTTAGGTCCTAATGTCTTAAGCTGTGGCTTAAAGCTGTATGAAGTAAATGCTCTTACGTCATCCTTGAAATCAACCTTCTTAACATTAAGCTCGTCTGCAATGATTTCCTTGTAGAAATCTGATAATTCCCAAGGAGCCTTGATATACATCTGGCCAATTGGCTGACGATTCTTAATGTTAGCTGCATTTCTACAAGCTCTACCAATAACTACTGCATCGAGTACAGCTTCCATATTAGCTTCAAGCTCTTTGTCGATGAAGCTTTCGTTAGCAACTGGGAAGTCGCATAAATGGATACTTTCAGGTGCGCTCTTATCAATACCTGCAACTAAGTTCTGGTAAATGTCTTCTGTCATAAATGGAATCATTGGTGCAGAAATCTTAGCAAGTGTAACTAATGTTGTATATAAAGTCATATACGCATTAATCTTATCCTGCTCCATTCCCTTAGCCCAGAATCTTTCTCTACTACGTCTTACATACCAGTTACTTAACTGGTCTATAAATTCTTCTAATGCCTTTGCAGTCTCTGTAATTTTATAATTAAATAAATTGTCATCCACTGTCTTAACAAGTGTGTTGAGCTTTGAAAGCACCCACTTATCCATAACAGGCAATTTATCATAATCCAAAGTATACTTTGTTGGGTCAAATTCATCGATATTTGCATACAATACGTAGAATGCGTAAGTATTCCAGATTGTACCCATAAACTTTCTCTGACCTTCTGTAACAGCCTTATCATGGAATCTGTTAGGAAGCCATGGTGCACTGTTTTCGTAGAAATACCAACGAATTGCATCTGCGCCGTGTTCAGCTAATGCATCAAACGGATCAACTGCATTTCCCTTTGATTTACTCATCTTCTTACCTTCAGCATCCTGAACATGGCCTAATACAATAACATTTTTGTATGGAGCCTTGTTAAATATAAGTGTTGAAATAGCAAGTAATGAATAGAACCAGCCTCTTGTCTGGTCAACAGCCTCACTGATAAAGTCAGCAGGGAACTGAGCATCAAACAAGTCTTTATTTTCAAATGGATAGTGATGCTGTGCAAATGGCATCGCACCTGAGTCAAACCAGCAGTCAATAACTTCTGGAACTCTTTGCATCTGCTTTCCACATTTTTCACATTTGATTGTAACTGCATCAATGTATGGTCTGTGAAGTTCAATATCATCTGGACAATTGTCTGACATAGACTTTAATTCTTCTATGCTGCCAATTGAGTGCATATGTCCACATTCACATTCCCAAACATTAAGTGGAGTACCCCAGTAACGGTTACGGCTAATACCCCAGTCTTGAACATTTTCAAGCCATGAGCCAAATCTACCTGTACCGATGCTTTCTGGTATCCAATTGATTGTATTGTTGTTACGGATTAAGTCATCCTTAACAGCTGTCATCTTGATAAACCAAGACTCTCTTGCATAGTAAATAAGTGGTGTATCACATCTCCAGCAGTGTGGATAGCTATGCTCAAAGTTAGGTGCAGCAAATAAAAGACCAGCTTCCTCTAAAGCCACTAAAATCTTATTATCAGCCTTCTTACAGAACATACCTGCCCATGGAGTTTCAGCTGTCATCTCACCCTTTGCGTCAACCATTTGAACAAATGGTAAATCATATTTCTTACCAACATTGTTATCGTCTTCACCAAATGCAGGTGCGATATGAACAACACCTGTACCATCTGTTAATGTTACGTAGCTATCGCATGTAACATAAAATGCTTTCTTAGAAACCTTAGCATATGGGAATAATGGTTCATATTCCTTATATTCTAAATCTTTTCCTGTATATGTCTCTAATACTTCATAGCCTTCGCCTAAAACGCTGTCGCATAAAGCATGAGCCATATAGTAAGTATAATCGCCTGATTTAACCTTTACGTACTCTTCAACAGGGTTAACACAAAGTGCAACGTTAGAAGGCAATGTCCAAGGTGTTGTTGTCCAAGCTAAGATAAATGCATCCTCGCCCTTAACCTTAAATCTTACGATTGCAGAACGTTCCTTAACATCCTTATAGCCTTGTGCAACTTCGTGGCTTGAAAGTGGAGTACCACATCTTGGGCAGTAAGGTACAATCTTGTGTCCTTTGTATAAAAGACCCTTATCCCAAATCTGCTTTAATGCCCACCATTCAGACTCAATAAAGTCGTTATCATATGTAACATATGGGTTATCCATATCAGCCCAGAAACCAACAGTACCTGAGAAATCTTCCCACATACCCTTGTATTTCCAAACGCTTTCCTTACAGTACTTGATAAATGGCTCTAAACCATATTCTTCAATCTGTTCCTTGCCATCAAGACCTAACATCTTTTCAACTTCAAGCTCAACAGGAAGACCATGTGTATCCCATCCAGCCTTTCTTGGAACCATATAGCCCTTCATAGTTCTGTATCTTGGAATCATATCCTTGATAACACGTGTTAAAACGTGGCCAATGTGTGGCTTACCATTAGCTGTTGGTGGTCCATCATAAAATGTATAAGACTCACAGCCTAAACGATTCTCAATACTCTTTTCAAAAATTTTGTTTTCCTTCCAGAAATTTTCGATATTCTTCTCTCTCTCAACAAAGTTAAGATTAGTCGATACCTTATTGTACACAACAATTCCTCCATTCTTATATTTAGGTTTTTGTTTTAAAAATGTGCATCTGATTAATGCGAGTGTGCATCCCACGGAGTGTTTTGCTTTCTTTAGAAAGCAAAACGCTCTCGCCGCAATTGACGAGAGCAATAAATTCTAACGTAATCAATCACGACATACCATCATATGCGTTCTCTATAACGGGAGAAAACCGGCAATGCTTACTATTAGTTCAGCACGCGACTTAGAAGTGATATTCATTCTTTCCTACTTGCATCAGGCTTCCACCGTCCCTGACTCTCTATAGCTTTCATAAAAGAACTACTGTCTTCGTCATAGTCTTTAGTTATTTATAATTACATCTATTTTAATGATTTATGAGTGTTTTGTCAAGGGGGGAGTTATTCTCCCTTTGATTGTTGTTAAATGAATTTTTAAATGCAAGTTGATAATTCTAACTTGCATTTAGTTATACAAAAACAAAAGCAAGGCAAAACACCTTGCTCCTATATTTTAAAAATATCTCAACGCCTTATCATACAAGTCTACATTTTCAGATTTAAGCAACTCCATTTTATGATAAAGATCCAATCCTTTATATCGTTCACTATTAAATAGCTTTTGTATACCACTATACGAATCTAGTTCGACCTCAACCTTTTCTTGTTCAACTTCAGATACAACATTGTGTATCTTGTCAAATTTATCTGCAAACAAAATTCTCTCAATAGCACGTTGCAAACTTTTACACTTATTAGCTTTGCCAACAACATCTTTAAACTTAGCATATTCAACCTTTACATTTTCGTTAAACGGATTACGATAATAAGTCTGCAGTAGTTCCGGACAATATTCAAACACTGAATAAGGAATCCATAACATATCTCCAAACTGCCCCTTGCCTATACTTATATGCTTTTTCACACTAAACAACTGACAGTTTCTATCTGTCATAGATAATAAATCTTTGCACCATAAATACTTATTCATAAAATTTACATCATAAGGTCTTATGGAAATATTATCTTTAAACTCACTAGTCAAATCTGTAGACATCTTATATTTTCTTTTATAAGCACTCATTGTAGAGTATGCCACTTCTCTTAATGCCACAACATCTATAGCAATTACTGACTTCTCAAAAGTTTTACTTAACAAAGAAACTAATTCCCTTTCAGGACTACAATATATAATCTCTGGGCATATATCTCCGTAGTAGCCTTTCAATCTCTCAATAAGCTCATCATTACTACAGTCTGGCATAAGATATATAAGCTCAAACATTTCAGCATCAGCCACCCACCTACAAAAAGTAGATTTTACAAGCACGTCCCCAATAATTATCTTTTTAGCCTTACCCACCTGTTTACGAAGCATCAAGCTTCTTATATACGATAAATACATTCTTTTTACAGTAGCTTTAGAAACATCAAAAATAGAAGATACAGTATCATAAGACTCTGTAATACTTATCCTACTAAGATACGCATACATACGATTAGTAAAATGATGCACATTGTTAAAATCCTTACTAATAGCACTATAACAATGCTTGCATGTCGAACATTGATACCACGCAATATCTACATCCCAGTACACCTTTCTATTGCCTATATCCAAATCTCTAAAAGAACCTTTTTCATACTTGTATGAATATTGCCGCTCACTAGAGCCACACTCACAACAAGGCGTTATCTCTGCTAGGTCACCATATATACGAATCTCATTCTCAGATACAACTGTATCTCTTATCTTAACTTTATCAAATAAAAACAAATCATCTAACATATTATCCCACCAAAAATGAACCAATAAAGCTGCGATTTTTGCAATTACATAATATCGCTATCTTTATATTTAAAATTGCGTTAAACTAAAATATCTTACATAAAGCACCTATAAGGGCATAAAAAAAATAGCACTGTGGTTTTCGTTTGGCCGCGGAAATCAATACTATTTTTCTTAAATAACTTTTAAATTGTCTCTTTTATTATATTCTATCACAAAGAATACAATAGTCAAGAGGTTTTGTTAAGTTACGCATTTTTTCGTACCCTTGGTGCAATAATTACGAGGAGGACAAAATTATGTCAAAACAAATCCCTGGCAACAACCGCCATCTTACAGCAGATGATAGAAATATCATCGAAGACGGTCTTAAAAACTCTATGAACTTAAAGGATATTGCAAAAGTACTTTGCAAGGATCCTTCAACAATCTCGAGAGAAATTCGCAAACATCGAACAGAATATAAGCGCGATCTAAATCTTTATAACCGATGTAAAAATAAGCGAAACTGCACTCACAAGCACGTATGCGGTAATTCTATGTGTCAAAAACAATGTCGCAACTGCAACAAATGTATGAAATATTGTAAGGATTACGAGGAACATTTATGTCCCCAAATCAAATATGCACCATATGTTTGTAACGGATGCTGCAAGAAAGCATATTGTCAATTAAAAATGTATGTATATCATGCTAGAACAGCTCACAGTAACTATTTAGAAACATTATCAGAAAGCAGAGCTGGTTACAATATAACACCTGAAAAATTAATAGAAATAGACGAGATAATAAAAGAAGGTGTAAAAAGAGGACACTCCATAGCAAACATACTTTATGAAAATAAAAATCTCATCGAATGCAGCGAGCGAACGATTTACAAATACATTGAAGATGGTCTATTATCAATCAAAAATATAGACCTAAGACGAAAAGTTAGATACAAACCACGAAAAAATAAGAAGGATAAGCAACGCGTTTTAGAAATGCAAAAAGGCAGAACCTATGATGATTTCATTCAATACACATCAATTACAGAAACGCCCATAATGGAAATGGATACCGTTCTAGGCTGTTTAGGTTCATCAAAGTGCCTACTGACACTTTATTCAAGGCAGACACGCTTTATGTTTGCAAGATTACTAAATAGCCATACCCAAGAAGCAGTTATTAATGCTTTTGACGAAATAGAAGAATTGATAGGCTTAAAGACATTTCAAGAGCTATTTCCCATTATATTAACTGATAATGGAAGCGAATTTCTTGATGCCGAAGCGCTTGAATGGTCTAAAACTGGCGAACTGCGAACAAAGATATATTACTGCAATTCACGCTCACCACAAGAAAAAGCTGGGATAGAGAAAAATCATGAATTCATCAGATATTTTATCCCTAAAAAGAATTCATTCGACCATCTTAACCAGACACACATAGACTTAATGATGAGTAATATAAATAATTATAAAAGAGAATCCTTACATATGGCAAGTCCTTACGACATATTGAGCTTAATGTACGGCACAGATACACTAAAAAAACTAGGTATTACATATATAAAGCCTGAAAAAGTAACACTAACCAAAGACATATTTACATAGTATATTTTTAGAGCACAACATTTATTCAACACTATATTTTAATCAAAAAAGAAGACTCTGATTTAGAGTCTTCTTGATGATGCGAATTTTATTTACCTATTAACTTTTCGATTTGTTCATAAGTCCATTCATCCGAAGTCCAAATATACATTTCTTCTTTTTTCTTCTTAAAGATTCTAAATGGAGATACAGTATTATCATAAATATGAATAACATCACAAACCTCTATCAACTCAGGCAATAACACCAAACACTTGTGATAACGTGAAACAATCTTATCTTTTGGAACATCATGACCACCACTATCCACACGAACCTTCACTCTTTGAGTATTTATTTCCGGGTTTGATGTTAACACATAAAAGCATTTTATAAAATATCCTGCTTTATGAGCACGTCGCAATAATTCTAGATTTCTTGTAGAAGACAAAACAGTTTCAAAAGTAAACTCTTTTCCTTTGGATAATAGTTCTTCGCGTTTAGCCGTTGCGATTTGAGCAGCTTCTATATCTGTGCAACCCAATTCTTTCTTCAGTTCATCTGCATTAACATATTCTCCAACGATTTCTATATCCTCTGTGATAGTACTCTTTCCAGAACCATTAGGTCCAGCAAACACTAAAATCATAGGTTTACGCATATTCTTTCCTTCCGTCCGGATACAAAATATATGACTTTTTCAATACAGAGTCATATCCACAGACTGGACGACCCGCTTTTCGATTACGTTCAATCGCTTTTCTTACAGATTCCTGAAAAACCATTGTTACTTCATCATCTGTCAAAACAGAAAGATTTTTTTTCATAAAACTCACTCCTATCATAGACGAACACTCCTTTCCCTATTTTATATAATATAAAAAGCAGGGAAAGCATCGCATCATATGCTTATCCCTGCAAATTATCCTAACTAGAGGGATAAGCCCACCTGACGATAACTATCGCCACAAAAAACAACGAGTCAAACTCGACACTAGGCAGCTGTTGCCACCTCATAATAAAATATAAACTCTTTGTAATTATATTATAATGCAAATATCGATTTTTGACAACACCATTATTGTAATTCAAAATACCTTCAAGTATACTATAATTATCTTATAAAATAATAACAAAAGGAAGGTGCATTTACTTGTGCAAAGCACAAAAACCTTCCTATTTGTTGTATTATTTTATCATTTTTCTATTATTTTTTCTTTGAAAATATTCCAATTTTCATTAAAACAAATTGCCTTAACTCTTGCAAATACTAGATTTACTAATCAGTTGCATTTAGTTTTTCATTCAAGCTCCCTTTGATTGTTTTTATTTTTGATAGGCTGAGTTTAACAAGTATTCTATATTTTCTTTTTTTCCGTGCAATTCTAAATTTTGCTTTTCAAAATCCACGCCTGAAAAGCACATCCACATAACATTCGTTTGTGTCTCTATCTCTATAATTCCTGTAAGGCTTGTACAATTACGAAATGTCCAAGTAAATTTTTTGACAGATGAAGGAATTCTTTTAACTGTTTTTAAATTAGTACAATTATAAAATGTTGAATTCATATTGATTACTCCATCTGGTATGTCTGGCACTTCTTCAATACTCGTACAACCTTCAAATAAACCCGAAATATTCACTACATCACTTGGAAGTTTCTTAACTTTTTTTAAGGCTGTACAATCAGCAAAAGCATAACTCATACAAACAACGGATTCCGGCACTTCTGGCGCATTTTCAAGCTTTTTACATCCACTAAATGCTCCTGTCATATCAATTACTCCATTTGGTATTTTAGGTGGATTCGTCAAATTAACACAATCGCTATATGTCCCCCATAGTAGTTTTACTCCATTTGGTATTTTAGGTGAATCCGTCAAATTCTCACAGACTTCAAAAGTCCTAAACATAATAACTGTACTTTTAGGTATTTTAGGTGACTTCTTCATTTTAATACAATTCGCAAATGATACTTGTATAATATGAGCACCTGCTATACTTCCTGCTATATTCTCATATTCTTCCTTATCTTTATTCGTTGTACTGTGATCCCATCCAGAAAGTCCTACTAAAGGTCCTTCTGTTTCATATTTTTTATCATATCCATTTTTTATGGTATATTCGTGATAATAATTATACGCATAAAAAATATCTAATGCTGTATTATTTTCATCATTAAAATCGGCTATATATTTATATTCATAATCTTTAGTCTTGTATATATCTCCATTAGCTGGTTTAGGAAGTTTAGTTCCTTCTTTTAATTCTTCACCAGTTGCTGCTATGATGTAGGTACAGCCCTTTTCAACTCTTTTAACATTTCTACCTTTGTATTCGTGCTGACTTAGTATTACTATTATTGATATGAATAAGAGTATTGATATGAATGATATAATTATAATTCGTTTTTTGTTTTTCATAATTAATCCTCCATTCTACCACATTGGAAGCACTGGCTTATGTCGCCGATTAAATAACAACATCACCTTTATCTTGCCTTGTTCGTTCCTAGCAATCTTTCTACAAATTCCTTGTCCCCTTTTAATTTTAGTCTTTGCTCCTCAAAATTAACCTGATCAAAACACGATAGTACATGTGCTTCTTTGGTCTCTATTTTTATAGTTCCAGTAAGACTTTCACAGTATGAAAATGCATATGCCATTTTTCTAACACTTGAAGGCACCCTTTTTACCTTTTTAAGATTAGTACATTTAAAAAATGCTCTTTCCATATTGTAGACTCCATCTGGTATAATAGGTGCTTTTTTTAAACTAGTGCAGCCTTCAAATATGCTTGAAATATTTATTACATCACTTGGAAGTTTCTCAGTTTTTTTCAAACTTGTACAGCCTTCAAATGTACTTGACATAATTCTAACACTATCAGGTATCTTAGGCATACTTTTAAGTTTTGTACACTCTCCAAATGTGCCAAACATCACAATTACCCCATTAGGTATCTTTGGCGCTTTAGTCAATTTCTCGCATCCCCAGTATGTATTTATTAATATTTGTACTCTCTTAGGTATTTTAGGTGATTTCACTAAATTTTCGCATCCCCTATATGTATTAAACAGCACAACTACACTCTTAGGTATACTAGGTGATTTTTTCATTTTAGTACAATCCCAAAAAGAAATATGTATAATAGATTCGTCCGCAATACTACCAGCTATATCTTCATATGTTTCCTTTTCTTTGTCTGTTGTACTATGTTCCCAACCCGAAATACCTTCTAATGGATACTGTATTTTTATTTCATCTCCTTGAGAACGGTCATAAGACAAAGACATTATATGCTGATATGCTGAGTAATAACTACTAATACCGCCATACTCATTTTTTGCAAAATTCGCTACATATTTATATTCATACTCTTTCGTCTTATATATGTCTCCATTAGCTGGTTTCGGAATCTTTGTTCCTTCTTTTAGTTCTTCTCCTGTTGCTGCTATGATATAGGTACAACCTTTTTCTACTGCTGTTACACTTCGACCTTCATATTCTGTATATTCTTTAGAATTCACTACTTTATATACCATTATACCTATTGACATCAATAAAATAACTGTTATAGATGATATAATTATAACCTTCTTTTTATTTTTCATAATTAATCCTCCATTCTACCGCACTGGAAGCACTGATTGATGTCGCCGATTATTACAAAGCGTTCTAATAAATGTGGCTTTTCTGCATTAACCTGCTCTATAGTTTCTCTTAAACATTCTTTTATAGGCAAATTCCTTTGTGTTTGTGATGCTAGCTTTTCGAAAAATACCTTTGCAAATTTATCGCTTTCGTCCGTTAGCATACTTGCAGTTGTCCCAATCACTAAGCTTGCACCTTCTTTATAAGTTTCTTCTAATAAATTATAATCTATTTCCGGCTCGCTATTATTATAATCTACTCCCGTAGAACATCCTATAAACAATACTATTCCTGCATTTGCAAACACATTATAAGTTCCAACTTCATCAATATACACATTAGTTCCTTTTGAACTATTAAATGATATTCCTCTTTCATCTTCTTCTATCGTTTTATTTTCATTTTTATCAATATCAACACTTCCATTTTGCATATAACGATTTACTAACAAAAATGAAGCTATCTCTGTATCCTGCGTCCCAGCTTTATCCACCAAATTCATTAAACCGCCTGGAAAACCATGCCCTCTATACATATAAAAATTAGCTTCTTTTAGGTGATTTACTATTTCTGTTGCATTAGAGTTTCTATATGCAACTCCATTATTTTGTATTTCACTATCAAATATAATATTTTCTCCAAATATTTCATAATAATATGATGTTCCATCTTCTGAGTCATCTTCTGGCGTAGGCATAATATGGCTTAATACACCACTTGTATCTATATTATTGTTTGTTTTCGTATAATCAATCTTCACATTCTTATCACCAGCCACACTAAACGACCAGTATGAACCATCTGTTATTGTAGTTGTCATACTTACATTTCCATTCAGGTCTGAGGTAAGATACATATTATTATAACATATTAAATATAGTCCTTTTTTGTAGTTGGTTACTTCTTGTGGCTCAGTATCTTCTAATAGTGTGCTTAAATTTATAATTCCACCTGTATTGCATCTCCAAATATTAAACCTTAAATCATCACCGCTATTATACTGTTGTATCTTCAAAGATTCTGTAGATGCCTTCAAACATATATCCGCTGAATTTTTTGAACTTGAATAAACATTTCGTATTGAATATAAACCATCTCCTTCATCTATAAGTCTCCATGTACAGGCATTTATCCAATTCGCACCTACAACATCATCATTTTCTCGTGTTACTACATCTGCAAAGTTTACTGTTGATGGATTATTATTAGCATCCGTTTCAAGTGTAAGCATTCGTTGTGATAACTTGTTAAATATGTAGTACTCTTCATTGGATTTTACGCCACTTTGGTCTACTACTTTTACACTTACTTCATCTGTACTTACATATGTTATACCATCTTCTACATATGTGTATGTAGCTGTTATTACCGCTACACCTTCTGATATACCTCTTACTACTCCCATAGGTGTTATTGTTGCTATATTAGTATCACTACTGCTCCATACAAAAGTTCCACCTGTTGCTGTTACTGTATAATCAATCTGTTGAGTTCCACCTATTGAAACCATACCTCTAGGCAAGCTTATATCAAGCACTGAATTATACGTCATCTCCACATATGGTCTATCTGTTGTAACTCCATACTCTGATGAAAAGATTGCTTTTCTATATGCTGTGCTTGTTTCATTTGAATTAGTTAGTGTAAAGCCCATATTGCTCTTGTAAGTATAATAATCACTTCTCCACGCTCTTACAAGATGTGTTATATCAAAGCTTGTCCATGTTCCAAAACTCATCGTTGTTCCATAGTTTACATTTGTTGTAAAGTTACACCCTGTCGCCCACGATACTGTATTTTCATTCCACGTCGAATTAGATATATTAGGATAAAGATTTACGTAGCTTGCCGCATTACCTGAACCGTCTTTACAGTAAAATTTTACTGATACTATATCATCCATTGTTGCGTTCTGATATGCAGTCGAGTTATAGAGCCCAGGTGTTCTAACTAACACTCTTCCTATCTTGTAAGTATCATCTACATAGCCTGCTGATAAGTATGTATAGTTACCACAAGCAGCTGTAGATAATCCTGAAAATACTGGTGCATCTTCTATCGCTCCTGCTCCATTTATATTATCTGATATTGTAACTGTAGGGTCTATCGTTACTGGATATACTGTTGTAGAATCTTTTAAATATTCATCACTTACGGATATGCTTATCTCATAGGTTTTACCTGCTTCTTTTGTTGTTATCGACATAGTTCCAGTAGTTGGTCTTCCTACTGCATCGTATACTAGTACTTCACCTATATCATATATACTCTCTGATTGTTCATCCTTTGCTATGTAATATCTTCCCTCTTTTTCATATATATTAAGTCCGTTAGTCTCTAAAGTAAACTTATATGTTTGTTGAACATACTCTGATAATATTATATCTTCTTTTACACCTGATAGCAATGGTGTGTATCTTAAATCTATTCCTTCACCGTAATAGTTTTTGTAGGTTACAGCATTATTCTCCATTGTGGTTACTATCTTACTTTCCGACGCATTCCCACTTGG
>SVDX01000024.1 GCA_015057605.1 Lachnospira sp.
TCCCGAGGAAGCTCACACTATGGATGAAGCATTTTTTGACTGGATAAAAGAAAATGCAGCTAATAATAAAAAAATCGTTGCAATAGGTGAGATTGGCCTTGATTATTATTGGCCTGAGCCACCAAGGGATATTCAGCAGTTTTGGTTTAGAAGACAAATCGAGCTTGCAAGACAGCTAAAGCTCCCTATGATTATTCATAGCAGAGAGGCTGCAAAGGATACCTTGGATATTATGAAGGAACACAAGGCAAATGAGATTGGTGGCGTGCTACACTGCTTTTCTTATTCAGTAGAGCTTGCAAAGGAATTTCTCGATATGGGCTTTTATATAGGCGTTGGAGGCGTTGTGACCTTTAAAAATGCAAAGAAATTAAAAGAAGTAGTGCAGATGCTTCCGCTTGAACGCATTTTACTTGAAACAGATGCGCCATATATGGCACCAGAACCACATAGAGGCAAGAGAAATTCATCACTTTTCATACCTCATATAGCTAAGATGATAGCAGATATAAAAGGTATTGAATACGAAGAAGTTGTAGAGGTGACTAATAAAAATGCAAAACAACTATTTAGGCAATCCTAAAAGTACCTTAGAGATTATTAATAAATACGATTTTATGTTCCAGAAAAAGTTTGGACAGAATTTTCTTATTGATTCTAATATTGTAGAAAAGATTGTAAGAGAAGCTAACGTTACCAAAGAGGATATGGTGCTTGAGATAGGACCTGGTATTGGAACTATGACACAATATCTTTGTGAGGCTGCAAAAAATGTTGTAGTAGTTGAGATTGACAAAAATCTTATACCGATACTTGGGGAAACTTTAGCAGCTTATGATAATGTAACAATCATTAACGAGGATATTTTAAAGGTTGATATTAATGAATTGGCAGAAAAATACAACGGCGGCAGACCGATTAAGGTTGTTGCAAATTTGCCATATTATATTACAACGCCAATTATAATGCAGCTTTTTGAAAGCAACGTGCCAATAGACAGTATAACTATTATGGTTCAAAAAGAGGTGGCCGACCGTATGCAGGTAGGCCCTGGAACAAAGGATTATGGTGCACTTTCTTTAGCGGTACAATATTATGCTAATCCAAAGATTGTATTAAATGTACCACCGACCTGTTTTATGCCAAAGCCAAATGTTGGCTCAGCAGTAATTAAGCTTACAAGGCATACAGATAATCCTGTTAATCCTAAGGATGCAAAATTTATGTTTAAGCTTATAAGAGCAGCATTTAATCAAAGAAGAAAAACACTAATGAATGCACTTAATAATGCACCAGATATTAATTATAGCAAGGAACAGATTGCAAATGCCATAAAGACGGCAGGTTTTAGCGAGACAATACGTGGTGAAGCCCTTACTTTAGAGGAATTTGCAAGACTATCAGACGCATTTTAAAGAATAAATACTAACACTTCCGAATACATTTTATGTAGAAGGGAGTGTTTTTTTATGGAATATGAGAGAATGGTTTCATACATTTATCAGTGTGAAAACGAGATTAGAGGCAAAAACGCAGGCTACGCAAAAATAGAGCTTAGAGACAATAAATGCAGATTATATATTAATATTCAGTCAGATATAAATTATGTGATAGGAGTATATTTGTACTATTACAAGGAAGGCAAAAAGGAAAGATTGTTTTTGGGCAAGGCGCGTCCTGTGCATGGCTTTGTAGAATATAAGGATGTTTTGTGGGCAGATAACATAAATGCTTGCGGAAAGGATTTTTTTGCATTTAATGGAATAGTGTTAGCAAAAACAGAGGATGAGCCGTACGAATACATTACAGAGTGGAAGGATTATGAGGAAGTGCCTTTAGAGGACAATGCCAAGGATAGTATTGAAGCTGAGCTTGTAGAGGAGTTAGAAGAGGAAAAGGTGAATATTGCAAGTGAAGACAAGGATTTGTTAAATGATATTATAGACAATGGCGAGGCTATTTTGGCATTTGAAGATGATTATTATAGCCCTTGCGTAGAAACTACATATGAGGAGCTTTTGTCAACGGGTAAAATTTCAACAGAGGCGCTAAATAATAGCTTCCTTTTGCATGGATATTATCGTTATAAGCATTTGCTTATTGGCAGAGTTTTAGATAAGGAAAATACGATATTTATCGGAGTGCCGGGTACTTATCAAAGTAAAGAAAAAATGCTGGCAGCAGCCTTTGGTTTTGAAAACTTTAGGAGAAGCCAGCGAAGTGATATAAGATGCCCAAATTTTGGCTATTGGTGCATAGAGTTGATTATTGAATAACGTAAATGATCAGCCCATTCTCCATGAAGCTTAACATAGGAGGTGGCAACGCCTTCATATCTAAAACCTAATTTATCAATTAGGGCAAGAGACGGTGTGTTACTTGGTAAAATGTATGCTTCGATTCTGTGTAAGCCTCCATCGCTAAACATTATGTCTAAGGCTTTTTTAATAGCTTCATAGGCATATCCTTTGTTTGTGTAGTCGGTATGAATTTTATAGCCAATATTAGCGGATAAAAAGGCTCCACGCTGAATATTTGAAAAGGATACACTGCCAATAATTTTATTTGGGTTATCCTTTTTAAATATATAAAAACGTGTAAATTTACCCTGTAAAAAACCATTATATTCAAAGTCAGATAAAGATTTTTGGTATTTTATTGTGTAAAAGCCTTCTGGTCTGTCAGGCTCATACGGATTGAAAAAATCTTTATTTTCATTATAAAAATCCAATATTTTAGCCGCGTGAAATGAATCTAAAATTTTTAAACGGAGTCGATTTGTTTCATATTCAAAAAGCATATTGTCACCTCGAAAAAATACGTTTATAATAAATATATCAGAATAGGATTTAAAAGGGAAGAAATATTTATTATGAATATAGATGAAAAATATATGAAAGAGGCAATAAAACAGGCAAAAAAAGCATTGCTATTAGAAGAAACTCCCATAGGATGTGTGATAGTATATGATGACAAAATCATCGCGAGGGGTTATAATAGACGTAATACGGATAAATCTACATTAGCCCATGCAGAGATTATGGCTATTAAAAAAGCAAGTAAGATAGTGGGTGACTGGAGATTAGAGGATTGCACTATGTATGTAACCTTAGAGCCTTGTCAGATGTGCGCAGGAGCCATAGTTCAGGCGAGGATGAAGCGTGTTGTCGTTGGTGCAATGAATAAAAAAGCGGGTTGCGCAGGTTCTGTGCTTAATTTACTTGATATGAAGGAGTTTAATCATCAGGTAGAATTAGAAACAGGAATATTAGAGGAAGAATGCTCGCAGATTATAAGTGATTTTTTTAAGAAACTAAGGAAGAGGTGTTCGTGTGGAAAAGAAAAAGATAGCCAATAATGTGCTTGGAGGCTATATAGCATTTTTTATACTTTATTCGGCTGCAAAAAGAATAGTTCCATTTGCCCTTTTTATGGAAGGTCTTCCAAATGATATAGTGTACAATATATTTGTGATAGTAGGTCTTGCTTTATTGACATTAACTCTTGTACAAGACAAAGCTAAGCTTAAGGTGTTTGCATGGCCTGTATTACTTTTGTTTTTATTTATAACAATCGTTTCCTCGCTTATAAATATAAAATATGGTTATACAAAAAATATGAACATAATAGTTTGTGGAATGGTACATTATTTCTTATTTTTTGCATATTATAAGCGTGTGGGAAAAGATGAATTTTTCAAAAATATTCGACTTACATTTGATGCAATACTTGTATTTTGGGTAATTGCGACGGTTGTCTCATTTGTGCAGTTTTATCATCTTACAGCGTATAGAGTTGTGCTTGATGGCGTTGAAAGAAGAATAGGCTTTTTTGATAATAGATTATTTGGAGTATTTATTGATCCAAATTTTGCGGCCATAGTATCGCTTGTGCTGATACTTGCTGTAATTCTTAACTTTAAGCATAGACCGACTTTTGTAAAGGTCTGGTATGTCATAACGGTAGTTATTAACTATAGCTATATAATTCTTAGTGGTTCAAGAGCAGTTGAGATAGCAATGTATCTTGTGGTGCTTGGTGCTACATTCTTAGGTCTGTATTATCATTTGCTTAAGAAAAATAAGGCATTTAAGACAATCGCAATATCGGCGGTAGTGGCGCTTGTTGCAGTAGTTTTAACATATCCGATAGGAACTCTTACTAAAAAAATATGGGAAAAGGTACCTGTTATAGAGGATGCTACAGAAAAAAATGCACCTTATTTTGAAAGTGGCGAAGCCATTGATAAAGAAGAGGATATTTCTCTTGAAAGAAGCGATATTGACGAAGAAAATATTTCTAACAACAGATTTGATATTTGGAAAAGTTACATTGAGGTAATGAAAGGTAAATACATTTTTGGTTTGTCTCCAAGAAATGCGATGCCATATGCTACAGAGCATTATCCGGATACATATATGGTTGTGAGAAATTATTCAATTCACAATGGCTATCTGGCAGTATTTGCATACACAGGCGTGTTGGGTGCAGTCACGATGCTCATATTTTTAGTGCTACTTGTAAAACGTGTGCTTGTATATATGTTTACAAATAAAAATGTGAGTTTAGAATATGTAATTATGATACTTATGGTAGTGGCGTTGGCTTCATATTCCTTCTTCTTTACGGAAATGTTTTTAATTAACAATTTTACAAGCTCGCTTATATGGCCTATATTTGGGTATTTGGCTTGTAAAGCAAAGGAAGAATAATTTATTGGTTGACATATCTTTCAAAAAAAGATATACTAGCTGAGTATGTTTAAGTTTTCAAATTTCCGTGCAGCCGGGGAGATAGCGGTGCCCTGTACCTGCAATCCGCTACAGCAGGGGTGATATTCTGCCTAGGGTGTGTTCTTGTAGAGCTGCCCGATATAAGTGGTGTTGAAGTTTGGGTCTTGCGCAATAGGAATCTGTGAACCATGTCAGGTTGGGAACAAAGCAGCATTAAGCAGAAGCTCCTGTGTGCCGCGAGGGTGCCTTTACTGAGCTAACTGTATCGGTAACGTTTATGAGATGCAAACGAAGCAGGATGCACGGATTATAATAAATGATTATTCACCTTGTAAGTAGAGATGCTTGCAAGTTTTTTTTATTCAACAGGAAAGATCGCTTTGGATGAATTCTTTGTCAAGCAAAATTTTAAAAAAATTTTACCACTCATGTCGTATATTGACCGTTCATGCAAGAACTATTGAAAAAATACTTGACAATGCTAAAATTTAATTAAAGCAAAGGAGGTATTTTTATGAGGTTTAACAAAAAGTATTTAGTGGAATTTTTGGGTACGGCAATATTTATGTTTGTGGTATGCGCAACAGCAATGTTTATAGGAGCCGAGAACAATGATTTCTATAAAATTTATAAGATAGAATTTAATTTATATGCTTATATGGGTGCCTTTTTAATAGCATTTGTTGCGGCGGTTACATATATTTTGTTATATGTGTTTTTTTCAAAGGTTACCTTATGCCATTTTAACCCTGTTTTTACGTTTGCTTATTTAGCAGATGGCAGAATTAAGGGGAAAGAATTTGTTTTCTATGTGATAAGTCAGATTATGGGAGCAATATCGGGGCTTGGACTTATTGTGAAAATTAAGGAATATATGAATATGCCGGATGCGACAATAACTGTGGTGGGAATGAAAAAGGTGTATGATGATATGGGCAACAAAGAAAATGTCGCTTTATTAGTTGGGGGGTTTAAAGCAAAGTTAGCTAATATACAGGGGAAATATGGAACACCTTATCCTGAAGCGTTTGGCTTTATTTTAGAAGTGGTACTTGCATTGATTTTGGTGTGGGTAGTGCTTAAAACTACTTCTGATAAAAATACAAGAAGACTTAGAGGTGTATTTATTGGCATTTCAATGGGTCTGGTATATTGGTTGGGTATTACATATACAGCGACTATGTTGAATCCAGCAAAAGAAATTGCATCAATAGTTATTAATGCAAGCTTAAAGAGGGAGTTACTGTTAAATGAATTGTTTATATTTATAATGGGACCAATAGCAGGAGCAGGTATTGCGGTTGGTATATATAAAAAGTATGAAATCTTAGAAAAATATGAACAGTTAATAGGGGCGATTATATTTGTTGTGTTTAGCTCGGCCATTCTATGGAGCTTAAGTCCTATGTACACATTTGATGCTAATTTAGATATTGAACAGTATGGAAACTATGTATTGATGAGGGATACAGCAATAGTAAATTTACTTGTACCAATAGGAATAGCAGCTTCATTTTTAATTGCACATTTTATAAGTGGAAGCAAGCGAATAACTATGTTTAATCCGTTAGTATCTTTGGCGCAATATGTGTCAAAGCAGATAGATGCAAGGCAGTGTATTTTGGATATTGTTTTACAAAGCGTCGGAATGCTCTTAGGATTTGTGCCACTTGCGTGGGTTGAAAAAGAGGTGCTTAGAAGAAATGAATTGAGTAGCAGCAATAGCATTTCGCATTTTGGAAATATAGGACCGATAGTAGCTATTATTCTGGTTTTGATTTTATATGCGATTTTGATAGGAATGGCGTTGCATCTTAACAGGAAAATACATATATTTTCAATGTTTATGATGGCAGGCATTATGATTCCTATAAATGTTATTGCAATCAGATTTATAGGGGTTATTGACAATCCAATAAGAAGTATTTTAATAGCGGCTATAAGCAAAGAATATAAAGACACTATGATTATTGCGGGCATTATGCTTGTAATAGCTTTGGTGGTTGGCATTTTGCATAATAAAATGCTAAAGCTTTTAAAGAAGAGTTATATCAGAGAAATGCTTGGAACATATATGCTTATGTTGTTTAGCGTTGGAGCTGCTATGAGTATCGGATTACAAATGTCAAAGATGATGCGCATAGAGTATATGATTGCTATTATAGCAACCATAGTAATTATTGGATTGACTTATATTATTTTATATTACAGTTTTGGACTAAATGCGCAATTTAATCCGGTTATTTCAATGGCTCAATGGTTTAATAAAGTGTATAGTCTTAAAGAAACGCTGGTTAATATATGTATGCAAATAATAGGGGCTGTGGGAGCATTTACTACATTAGTTGGAATTTATAAGCTAAGCAAAAGAACGGATGGTACTTTGGCTGAATATGCTATGGACAAAACTTATCCGCATCTGAAAAGTGAAGCGTTTGGATATTTTTCGATTGTGTTGGATGTAGATGTATATAGTGAAATTGACTGGTCATATTTGCAAGTGTTTTTGGTAGAAATGATAGTGACAATGATAATATTTGTTGTTGCTGCAAATGTTTTAAAGAAAAAGAAAAGGAACATTTTCGCCGGAATAATAATGGGAATATCTCTATCAGTAACATCTTTGTTTGGTATAGTTTATAGCAATAGCATTGGAAATATTACAAAGGACATAGCTTCTCTCATATTTAATCTAATAGACGGTAATGATAAAGTGCTTGCTGCAACATGTATTGCATTTTTGGGAATGTTGTCTGGAATTGTATTGGGAATGTTAGTACATGAGATTTCGTTAAAGTATTTTAGGGAATTTATAGGGATGTTCGTATACATAATATTAGCATTTGGCGTAAGTATGAATTTTATGGTGTATTTATATACCCATACATTTTATTATATTGATTCTGGTATAACGTCATATTCACATATCAGAAATATGCTTAATTGTATAGTGATTGTTATAGCTTTTGGATTAGCTTATGTGATTACATACTATGGTTTTGGTAAAGAAAATAAAGCTCATTTTAATCCGCTTATAACAATAGCTTTATGGGTTAATAAGAAAGTAAAAACAGTAAGTGCGTTGCTTCATATTCTGTTCCAAATGTTGGGCGCAATAGCTGGAGCGGCATTTATATATTGGTTACATATGTTGATTGCTGTAAGATTTGATTATTCAGGATACCAGTCATTGTGTGAATGTTGGGATCCTATAAGCGAGCGAGTATGTGGTGTTGTGGCAAATGTGGTGTATACGCGTGGAGTTTATGAGCCTGAGTTAAGAGAAGTGTTAGCAGCTTTGCTTATAGAAGTTATTTTTACTTTTATAGTAGTTTTGTCGACATTGTATGTGAATGACAAAAAATATAGATTTTTAGGGGCATCAGGAATTATAACTGCCAATGTATTAATGATATCTTACATGATGGCGATGCCATTTACAGGAGGCTCTTTCAATCCTGTGAGAAGTTTAGCATCAGCAATAATTAACTCAATATTGGGCTTTGAAAGACCGATGCAGCAGGTTTGGATATTCCTACTTGCACCTACTTTGGGAGCGTTGTTTGCAGTATTTTTCTATAAGCTGATTAATAAGAAAAAGAACAAGGAACAAAGCGTTTAAAATTGGTGGTGGCATTTGAAAATGTCACCACTTTTTGTTTAATAGGAAATCCCTCTAAAGAGCCTTCCCTATTAAACAAAAACACTACGTGCGAGTGCGTAAAGTGTACAAGTTCTGTAGAAGTGTAAATACCACGAATTAAGAGTGGACTTGTCCGCTTTGTTCCACTATAAAAAACTCCTATAAATACGCTTTTTCTTATTGAGAAATATGACAAAATCGTATATAATGTTATATGTAATTTTATGCTTTTATGCACAATTATTGGAGGTAAGGTATGTCTTATACAGCTTTATATAGAAAATTCAGACCTGCCGGATTTGAGGACGTTAAGGGTCAGGACCATATAGTTAGAACTCTTAAGAATCAGATTAAGGCAAACAGAATCGGGCATGCCTATCTGTTTTGTGGAACTCGTGGTACAGGTAAGACTTCTGTTGCTAAGATATTAGCAAAGACGGTTAATTGCGCTAATCCAAAGGATGGCGAAGCATGTGGAGAATGTGCTTCGTGTAAGGCAATTGCTGCCGGGGTATCAATGAATGTTATAGAGATTGATGCGGCATCTAACAATGGTGTTGACAATATTCGTGAGATTCGTGATGAGGTTGAATATTCGCCAACGGAAGGCAAATATAAAGTATACATCATAGATGAGGTTCATATGCTTTCGATAGGTGCATTTAATGCATTGTTAAAGACGTTAGAGGAACCACCGGGATACGTTATATTTATACTTGCTACAACTGAGGCGCATAAGATACCAATTACAATATTATCAAGATGTCAAAGATACGACTTCAAGCGAATATCAATAGATACGATAGCTGATAGACTTACACAGCTTATGCAAGAGGAGCATATTGAGATTGAGGATAAGGCTATAAGATATATAGCTAAAAAGGCGGATGGCTCTTTAAGAGATGCGCTAAGTCTCTTAGAACAGTGCATTTCGTTTTATATGAATCAGAAGATAACATATGATCATGTGTTAGAGGTTTTAGGAGCTGTTGATACAGAAGTATTTGCCGGCCTTTTGCGTATGGTTACGGCTATGGATACGCTTGGTACAATAAGAAAACTTGATGAACTTGTTAATGATGGTAGGGATTTAAGCCAATTTGTAGCAGATTTTGTGTGGTATATGCGTAATCTTTTGCTTGTTAAGACTATGGATAATCCATATGAGATTATAGAAGCCTCAACTGAGAATATTAAGAGTCTTGAGGCAGATGCATCAATGCTTGATGAGGATGTGCTTATACGTTATATACGCATTTTCTCAGAACTCTCTAATCAGATAAGATATTCTACCCAGAAAAGAATATTGATTGAGATTGCTATGCTTAAGCTTACTGTTCCAGCTATGGAAAAGGATTATGAATCGATTATCAATCGTCTTATGGTGGTTGAAAAGAAACTTGAGGAAGGTACATTTGCAACAAAGCAAGTTATTGTAAAGGAGGCAAATGAGCCTAAGAAAACGGTTAAACGCAAAGCGATATCAGCGATGAGCGCGGATGCAAAGGATGTTAAGAGCAAGTGGCGCGAAATCGTAGAAGCAGTTGATAACAGCATTGTGAAAAATGGTCTTAAGGGCTCGGTTGTTGGAGAAAAACCGGAGAATACAGGCGGAAGACTTGTTATTGACGTTAAGAGCAACAGTCTTGTGGATTATTGCTCAAGAGAAGAAAAAGAAAGCATAATACCGGATGCTATTGAAAAGATAATAGGTAAGCGCTTTGAAATAGAGCTTAACTATATGTCTGATGATGAGGAATACGAAGAAGTTGAGGTTCCTAAGGATGACCCGGTATATTTAAAAATACAAAAAGAAAACGATACTAATATTGATAACGAACAAGGAGGATTTTTTAATGGCTAAACATGGAGGATTTCCAGGCGGAGGAATGCCTGGCAATATGAACAATCTTATGAAGCAGGCTCAAAGAATGCAAAAGCAGATGGAGGAAAGTCAAAAGGCTTTAGAAACAATGGAATTTGAGGCTAAGGCTGGCGGTGGAGCAGTTAGCGTTACTGTTTCAGGCAAGAAGGAGATAACAAGCGTTAAGCTTTCACCAGAGGTTGTTGATCCAGATGATATCGAAATGTTAGAGGATTTAATTGTAGCAGCTACTAATGAGGCTTTAAGAAAGATGGAAGATGAGACTCAGAGTCAGATGTCAAGAATAACAGGCGGTTTTGGAGGAGGCTTCCCATTCTAAATGGAATACTATAGCGGACAGATAAACAAATTAATTGAAGAACTTAGCAGACTTCCCGGCATAGGTGCAAAAACTGCGGGAAGACTTGCATTTTATATAATTAACATGCCTATGGAACAGGTAGAAGGCCTTTCGAATGCATTGATTGAAGCAAAACGTAATATAAAATATTGTAGTCAGTGCTATACACTTACGGATGCAGAACTTTGCCCGATATGTGCTAATAAGGAAAGAGACAATAAAGTTATTATGGTTGTTGAAAACACAAGAGATTTAGCTGCCTATGAAAAGACAGGCAAGTTTAATGGTGTGTATCATGTGCTTCACGGAGCGATATCACCAATGCTTGGAATAGGACCTTCAGATATCAAGCTTAAAGAGCTTATTAAGCGACTTGAGGGTGATGTAGATGAAGTTATTATAGCGACTAATTCAAGCCTTGAGGGTGAGACGACAGCTATGTATATAAGCAAGTTAATTAAACCTACAGGAATTAAGGTTACACGTATTGCAAGCGGTGTACCGGTTGGTGGTGATTTGGAGTACGTTGACGAGATAACCCTTCTTCGCGCTTTGGAGGGCAGAATACAACTTTAGAAAATATCGAGGTTAGATAATGACGTCTGAACATGTATTTTTAAATGACATAATAAGTGACCATAGAGAGAGAATGCTTAATCTTAAGAAGTATTATCCGTTTTTTAAGCTTGCGGAAATTTCATTTTCGCAGTTTAAAGAAGCCGGATGTGAGCTTTTAGATATGGGCTACATTACTATGGCCATTTTGCGTTTTTTCATTGAAGAAAATAACTTCAAGGAGAAGGAAATTACATATGGCGAATACGTAGAATTTATGACCAATTGTCTTAAAAGAGACTTTGGTCTTAATTTGTTACCTCAGGATAATAAAGCGGTAATTGATTATATTTTTGATAAGATTAAAAATGAAGGTAAGCCATTTACCTTTGAATATTTTGATCCCTTAGATAAGAAAAAGCGTGTTTCAAGAATGAAGCTTATTGAAAGCAAGATTGTTGATAACACAGTGTGGTATTCGATTAGTTCAGATGCGATTGAATTTTATTTAGATACTAAGGAAATTAAGGACGAAAGTAAGATAAGCGTTGAACAGCTCCTACTTGAAAAGATGATTAAATCTAAGAATTTCAAGGGTGGTACAGAGGTTGTTAAGAGGATTAACAGCGAGGTTAATAAAATGCAGTACCGCAAAAATGAGGTTGTTGCAATCCTTTCTAATGACGTATTTGCAGGCATCGAAGCGTATGAGGACTTTGTTGACAGCGGTATGCGTTGGTTTGAGGATGAACAAAAGCTCTTTGTAAAGAATATGGAGCTTATTGAGGCAGCGCTTAATAAAACAGAATTTGAGGATACTAATTCAGAAAGCTATTATCGTACAGTAAAAGAAATTTATGAGCTTGAGACAGAACTTAAGGTGGCTATTAACAAACACAGTGAACTTTTACGAGCGTGTACGGATTTACAGATATTGACAGACCAGATTATAAAGAGAAACAAGCTTAGCAGATTAAGAACAGGCTTTAATTTTAATAATTCACTTAATGATATTATTAAGCATGATGATGCACAGGTGCTTGTAGATTTGTTAAATCCTATGATGTCGCTTAATATCAA
Source organism: Lachnospira sp. (assembly GCA_015057605.1). Lineage (GTDB taxonomy): Bacteria > Bacillota > Clostridia > Lachnospirales > Lachnospiraceae > SIG291. Next base: position 12,237 of record SVDX01000024.1, read on the forward strand.
GAAGAATTTTAATCTTATAAGCATAGATGATATTCTTACTTACAGACCGCAAAAGCCAGAAACGGTTGAACGTATAAAGGCAGTTAAGCAGGAAAATATCGTATTTGAGGATGAACTTGAGGATGAGAGAATTAAAGCTAATTATCATTTCTTTATGAAACATTTACTGCAATATATTTCTAAGCATAAGGAATTTACTTTGGCTGAGTTTAATGATTACCTAATGAAGAGATATTCCGAAGATATTTTTAGAAATGGTGATTATTATTCATTCTTTATACATTTGTGTCAGAAGACATTTTACAGACTTAAGGATATTAAGGAACAGGAATTAAGAGAAACTTTTTTAGAAGAAATTTTAAAGGATAATACAGAATATATGGATATAGCATTTTCTATTGTTATGGGCGAGGAGGATGCTAATACCATTAAGTTATGTGATTTATTTGAAATCACTAATATAACATTTGTAAGGGAGGATTAGGACATGGAAAACCGTAATTTGGATAAAGCGTTAGAATTAGCGTCAAAGCTTATTGTCGGCGAAGAAGTAAGCCATAATGGGCAAAATGTTGCCTTATATGAAGCGTACAATACCAATTCTGAAGTCTATGACATATTACATATGTTTTTGAAGAAAATGAATCTTAAATTGTACGAATACAATTATTCCTTGTTCGTATGCTCCGGAGAAAATAACAGAGTATTTGGATACACTAATGAGGAACTAAAGAGAATTATTGGCGTAAGAGTTAATAAAGAATTGTTTTTATGCTACTTTATAATCTACAACATCATAATGGCATTTTATAATGACTCTAATAACTTTAATTATGCTGAATATACTAAGATTGAAGATGTTATAGCGCTTGTAGATGCCTCAATGCTACGTATACTTGATAAGTCAGAAGCACTTATTGTGGACGAGCTTGACGAAAACAGCTTTAAGGCATTTGCACTTTTGTGGGAAGAACTGCTTCCTTTAAGCGCTGATGATGCAGCTATGAGAGCGGCGAAAAATTCAAAAGCAGGCTATGTAAAGATGGTATTTAATTTTTTGATTTCGCAAAATTTATTTGTTGAGATTGAGGAAAGATATTATCCTAAGGATAGATTTAAGGCAATGGCTGAAAATTATTTTAATGATTTTAAGGGAAGATTGCATGAAATATTGAGTGAGGGAGGAAATGCTGATGCCACAGATTAACAGAATAAGAGTTAATAATGTAAAGTATAATTTCGGAACTCAGTTTTATGATGACTTTGTAATGAGATTTTCATGTAAAAATACCATTTATGACCTTGCAAATGGTGGTGGTAAGAGTGTTCTTATGCTTTTACTTTTGCAAAATCTTATACCTAATTGTACGCTTGATGAAAAGCAACCGATTGAGAAGCTTTTTAGAACAGGCTCAGGCAGCAGTACCATTCATTCGCTTATTGAATGGAAGTTAGACAGCTGCTACATTAAGGATAATTATAAATATATGACAACCGGCTTTTGTGCCAGAAAGGCAAAGGATAGCGGGTCTGAAAATGATGCAAAGGATACGGCGAATATTGAGTATTTTAATTATTGCATTTTCTATCGTTCCTTTGGTGACAATGACATTAAGAATCTCCCTTTAAGCAATGGTGAAGAGAGAATTACTTACAATGGGCTTAAGGCTTATTTAAGAGACTTAGAAAAGAATGACTTAAATGTTTCTGTTAAGATTTTTGAACGTAAGGGCGATTACCAGAAGTTCTTAACTGAGTATGGCATTTTTGAGAGCGAATGGGAAATTGTTCGTGGTATTAACAAGACTGAAGGTCACGTAAGAACATATTTTGAAACTAATTACAAGACAGGGCGTAAGGTTGTAGAAGACCTTCTGATTGAGGAAATTATTCAAAAATCCTTTACTAACAGAATTGGTGGAACTGATGATGAAGGTACTATGGCTAAAACACTGTTAGATATTAAGGATAAGCTTATTGAGCTTTCTAAGAAGAAGAGTGTTATTTCGGATTATGACAAGCAGATAAAGGCGATGGAGGATTTCTCGCAAACCTTAGATTCATTTAATGAAATGTTTGTTAAGAAGGAAACCTTAAAGAGTAGACTTATCAACAATTACATAGCTGCCTGTGGTGTGTTAAAGAAAAATGATGCAAAGCTTTTAGAACTTGAAGAAGAAAGAAATACACTTGCGCAGGATCAGCTTGCAAAGCAACGTGTTATTGCAGCAGCTAAGGTAAAAGAGGATAAGGATAACTTAGATAAGCTTAAGAATTATATTGAGGTCTGCTATTCAAAGAAGGATAAGCTTGATAAGGATAATCAGACGATAAAGCAGGAGTTATTATTAAAGGAAATTGCTAATCAGTATGCAGACTATATGGATTATCAAAATAAGCGTGACGAGGTTAAGGCTATTGTTGATAACCGTTTAAGAGATTTTAAGGATATTAAAAATGAGTTAGCACAGCTTGCCAGCGCAAAGAAGGCGCTTAACGACAAGCTTATTAGTGATGCAACAAAGGATTTAGAGGACTTAACTAAAAAGTATGAGAAGATACATGCAAAGCTTAATGAGTTAAAGAAGGATGATGTTGCATTTGAAAAAAGTATAGCAATTCTTGAGGCTAAGGAAGAGGATTTACAGCTTTTAGTTACAGAGCTTGAAGCAAAGCTTCCTGATATGTTAGGACAGCAGATGGCTATTTCTATGGATTATAGCAAGGAGCTTATGGAGCTTTGCGATATGGAAGCTGAGCTTATGGATGAATTAAATGTATTAAAGAATCGCTATGAAAATGCAAAGGCAGAGGTAGCAGATTTACAAAAGGAGATGCTTGAAAACGGCTGTAATATGAGACTTTATAAGGAACAGCTTGAAGCGGTTAAGGCATCAAGAGGAGAAAGTAAAGAGGTATCTAATCGCCTTAGCAAAGTATATGATGTTTACAAGGATAAGGATAATCTTGAAATGCTTTACAAGAAGGCATTAAAGGATGTTACAGACAAAGAAATGTCCTTAAAGAGACTTACAGAGTATAAGGAAAGCTTAGAAAGAGGTTTGTATCCGCTTGAAGGCGAGGACTATTTAAGACTTAAAAATTATCTTGAAGAAACATATGGTCAGGAGGTCTTGACGGGTGATGAATGGCTTAAAACCTTACCTATAACTGTGAGAAGAGATGTTATAAAGCGAATTCCATTTATAATGTATTCGTTTGTAGTGCTTGAAGATTTTGAACGAATTAAAACGGATGTAGTAATTCCTACACTTAATAGAGGCTCTTATGCGGTCCCTATTATTGGAGAGGGCATTTTGCGTGAAACAAGACATGCTGTAAATAGCGATTATGTAATATTTGGTATGAAGGACCTTAGCTTTTTACATGATGAAGCACGCCTTGAAAAGGAGCTTAAGCTTGCAACAGAGGAACTTGATGCACTTGAAGATGAATTTACTAAGGAAAAGAGCAAATACGAGGTTATAGAAAAGGATTATCAGTTTGTGCTTCTTTATAACAATTCGCATGAGGAAAACGAAAGCCGTCTTAGTGAACAGGAAGAGCAATATACTTCAAAGTACAATGAGGCACTTAGTATAGCTTCTTTGTTAGAGGAAAAGCTTAACAGTAAAGAGACGCTTCTTAAAAACATTTATGATAAAATTAACAATTTGAGTGGCGATTTGGCGGAAGTTACAAAGGATAAGGATATATACAAAAATATAATTGAGCTTAATGCAGAGCTTGATAAAAAGTACGCCAATATGCAGGCGATAAAAGCATCTAAGCAGGAGACTAACGCAAAGCTTGCTGTTATTAAAGCTGATATTGAAAATGTTTCAAAGGAAGAAAGTAGTATAAAGCAAGAGGTAATAGCACTCGAGGAAAGACTTGATGCTATTAATAAGGAATGGGCACTTGTATATGCAAGCTATTATGACGAGAATACTGAATTTGAAGCAATGGATGAAGTAGATGATTCTAAGTTTAAAGGTCTTAAGAGCATTATTGAAGGCGAAGCAAAGGATGTTAACGATAAGCTTGCACTTATTGAAAATTATGAGGCTTCAATGAATAAGGTGCTTAGAGACATTGAGTATAGAGGTTTTAAATTTGATGAATTAAAAGAAAAATACGAAGCGGATGAATTAAAGCCGATAGCAATAAGTGAGCTTGTGCTTATCAAAAAGCAGATAAATGCGCTCGAAAAAGAGATTTCTGATATGAGCAGTGAGATTGATGCACAAAATGCACTTATGAACAGACTTGAAGGCAGCATTAGCCATGCTATCAATAATTATAACGAAAAGTATGGTGAGTATGAGGATGTAAATCTTGATAATCCTAAGAGATACATTGAAGAAAATACGCAACTCTTAAAGGGCATTGAAGCAAAGCTTAAGGAAATGTCATTAGCAATCAAAAACATTGAAAGTGCAAAAGCAGAGGCAGGCATTGTTAAGAAGGATCTTGAAAGAATTCTTGTAAATTCTGATATTACAGTGCCGGATGTTTCAAGCATTTCTGAGGAGTACATTTTAGACAGCTACGACAATTACGAGGATAATCAAAAAGAATTTGCCTTACTTATTAAGCAAGAGTACAAGAAAAAGGATAGCTTTGAAAAAGATAAGCTAAGACTTAAGGATGTGCTTATGTCAGTTGGTGGCTTTGAGCTTGCAAATGAGATTTCAACAAGCATAAGCCTACCTAAGAATTCGGCAGAAATATCAGAGCTTAAGGAAAATATTAAGGCAACAAATGAATGTATTGCACTTGAAAGAGACAGAATAGTTAAGAGCATTGAGGATATGGAGAAAATCAAGGATAACTTTGAAAATCGCTGTATCCAGACCTGCACTAATATTAAGTCTGAACTTGACAGGCTTCCTAAGCTTTCAAAGATTACGATGGATAATGAGGTTATTTCGATTATCGGACTTCAGATACCATACGTAAAAGAGGAAATGTTTAAGGATAGAATGTCTGCATATATTAATGAGACAGTAACAGGCGCTGAAAGCTTTAAAGACGCGGATGAAAGATTAAAATACATCAGAAACCGTTTGGCGTGGAAAAAGCTTTTCTCTGTAATAGTAAGCGATATGAATGCTATACGTCTTAACCTTTATAAGAGAGAACGTATCAAGGATCAGAGCCGTTATTTAAGATATGAGGAGGCTGTAGGAAGTACAGGACAGTCACAGGGTATTTATATCCAGTTCCTCATTGCAATTATTAATTACATTTCCAATATAAATGCATTAGCTAAGACAGAGGGTCTTGTGGGTAAGGTTATATTTATTGATAACCCATTTGGCGCAGCTAAGGATATATATATTTGGGAACCTATATTTAAGCTGTTAAAGACAAATCACGTACAGCTTATAGTACCTGCAAGAGGTGCAACTCCTGCTATAACAGGACGCTTTGATGTTAACTACATTTTAGGACAAAAATTAGTTGATGGAAAGCAACAGACAGTAGTAGTTGATTATAGAAGTCAGGTTCAAAATGAAGAAATCGAATATACAAAACTTGATTTTGAGCAAACAAGTTTTGACATATAAAATACAGTATGATAAACTAAATTTATGATTTGACGTTAAAGGGGCGACAGCAGTGGACAAATACGAATTTAAAGTAAAACTTGATGAGATTAATAAGAATATTGAAGCGGGTAAACTTTTGCGCGCCGCTGCAATTGCTGACGAAATAGACTGGAGCAGGGTTAAAAGTTACTCTACCTTAGTTGTTATAATTAATCTCTATGAAGAGGTTGACAGACTTGAAGAAGCTCGTAATTTGTGCGTTATAGCATATAATAAAAATTTGGGCGGAAGATCGCTTTTATATAAGCTTACTGAACTTAATATTCGATTAAAGGATTTTGAAGAAGCAGAGGCACTTTATCGTGAATATATTGAGAGAGCACCTAATGATATAAGCAGATATTCATTAAGATATCAGCTTGAGGTAGCTAAGGGTTCTCCGGATGAGATACTTGTTGCATTGCTTGAAGAATATAAAAAGTATGACCAGGATGAAGGCTGTTCTTATGAATTAGCATGCCTTTATGATAAGATGGGCTGGGTAGATCAGTGTATCGCGGAGTGTAATGAGCTGCTTTTATGGTTTAATGGTGGCGAATATTATGAAGATACCTTACGTCTTAAAGATAAATATGGTCTTTTAACACCAGCTCAGAAAAAACAGCTTGAAGACTTTGAAAATGCTCGACTTAATAAGTTTGAGACAAAGCCTGTTATGCCTACACAGCCAGAAGACATTTCCATATCAGTGCCTGATTACAGAATGTATGATACAAGAAATGTTCAACAGGAAATAGCAAAGAACATTGGTAAGATGTTTATGGAAGAGAAAAAGGATGCTGAGGAAGCTAAGATTGAAACTTTCTTTAAAACTCAGACTAATGTAGTTGCAGAGTCTCCTATTGAAAAATATATTGATCCGGACCAGGTAGAAAATCAGATGGATATATTTGACTGGTTGGGCGATGCGGCTACACATACTGTAGAGATAGAACCAGTAACAAAAACAGTTGAAGAAACAGTTGAAGAAACAGTTGAAGAGCCTGTAGAAACTACAGAAGAGATTGTAGAAGCTGTTGCAGAAGAAACTACAGAAGAGATTGTAGAGGCTGTTGCAGAAGAAACTTCAAATGAAGAGATTTCGCAAGAAGAAGTAGTGGAAGAAATCTTAGAAGCAGAAGAAGTGGCTAAAGAAGAAGCGGTGGAAGCAACAGAGGAGATTTCGCAGGAACTTATCGAACTTGAAGAAAAGGTTGATGATATAGCCGAAGAAGAAGCTATTGAAAAATTAGCAGAGGCTGTAGAAGAGGCTATTGAGGAAGAAGAACCTATGAAGGGTTGGATTGATGAAGACCACGATATAGCTTCAACTAAAGAAATTAGCGATATTATTGCAAAGAGTATCACTACCTTGAAGATGCAAAAGGATGCTGACCGCGTTAGTATAGATTTAGAAGAAGTTTCTAAGAAAAAAACAGGCTCTAAAAAGTCGAAGTCTTCTTCAAAGCCTGTAAAGGCAGAACCTTTGGAAGAGACTGTTGTAGAAGTAGTGGAAGAAACTTTAGATGAGACACAGGAAACAGTTGTAGAAAGCGTTACTGAAGAAGCAACAGCTGTTTTAGAAGAAACAAAGGAGCAGGTAAGAGAGCTTGCATCTGTTACAGAGGTACAGGAAACACAGGCTGAAGAGAAGAAGTCTTCAAAGCCGGATACAATTGAGATACCTATTCTTGAGGATGAAGAAGAAGAGGATAATATTGAAGAGGATATTAAGGCTGTTCTTGAGAAATATTTATCAGATTTCATTGAAGAAAAGGAACTTAAAAAGCAGTTAGCAGATACTTTAAAGAATTACAGAGACAGAGTATGTGATAATACTTCAAAAACGGGCAATATTATTATTACAGGTAACCAAAGCGCAGAAAAGACAGAGATTGCCCTAAATCTTGTAAAGAGCTTTAATGCAATCAAACCGGATAACAAGAGAAAAATTGCTAAGATATCAGGTGATAGCTTGAATTCGCGTGGTATTAGCAAGGCGATGTCAAAGCTTGCAGGTGCAGTGCTTATCATTGATAATGCCACAATGATGGATGAAGAGCATATAGAAGAGCTTGTAGCTACGATGAACTCGGATACGGGCAATATGATTGTAATTCTTATTGATGTACAGGAAGATTTACTCAAAATGTTGAATACAAATCCGGCGTTGGATGCAATGATAAGCAACAAGATATTTGTAAAGAAATATTCTGTAAATGAATTAGTAGATATTGCAAAATCATATGCTTATGACTGTCGTTGTACGATAGATGATAAGGCTTTATTACAGTTGTATTTAAGAATAGATTCAATACATAATAGTGATGCTGCAAGAAAAGATAAGATGACAAGAGAAGTTATTGATGTGGCAATCGAAAAAGCAAAGAAAAGAGCTAACAGAAAGATATTTGGTATTGCAAAAGCAAAACAGACAGAAGATGTTGGCTTAGTATTAAAAGAAAATGATTTTAAATAATCAAACCAGGAGGATATTAAAAAATGAACAGTGTAGAAACAATGTCAATTAATGCAATCAGAGTATTGTCTGCTGATGCAATTCAAAAGGCAAATTCGGGACATCCGGGTTTACCTTTAGGATGTGCTTCGGTGGCATATGAATTGTGGGCAAATCATATGAATCACAATCCGGCAAATCCGAATTGGGCAAACCGAGACAGATTTATTTTATCTGGCGGTCATGGTTCAATGTTATTGTATTCGCTGTTACATTTATTTGGATATGGCAATTTGTCAATAGAGGATATTAAGAATTTTAGACAGTTAGGCTCTTTGACACCAGGACATCCTGAATACGGTCATACAGTTGGTGTTGAAGCTACAACAGGTCCTTTAGGTGCAGGTATGGGCATGGCAGTTGGTATGGCTATGGCTGAAGCTCATTTAGCATCAGTATTTAATAAGGAGGATGCGAAGATTGTTGACCACTACACATATGTGTTAGGTGGCGATGGTTGTATGATGGAAGGTATTTCATCAGAAGCATTTTCACTTGCAGGGACATTAGGTTTAGGAAAGCTTATTGTGTTCTATGATTCTAACAAGATTTCTATTGAAGGAAGCACAGATATAGCATTTACAGAAAATGTTCAAAAGAGATTCGAGGCATTTGGTTTCCAAACAATTACAGTTGAGGATGGAAATGACCTTGTAGCAATCGCAGCAGCGATAAATGAGGCGAAGGCAGATACAAAGAGACCATCTCTTATTACTGTAAAAACTGAGATTGGATATGGCTGTCCTGCAAAGCAGGGTAAGGCAAGTGCTCATGGTGAACCTCTTGGAGTAGATAATGTAACTGCTTTAAAGGAGAACCTTAACTGGCCAAGTATGGAACCGTTCTATGTTCCGGATGAGGTTTATGCACATTTTGCAGAACTTGCAAAGTCAAAGGCAACAGCTGAAGAAGAGTGGAATAAGACATTTGCTGATTATTGTGCAAAGTATCCTGAAATGAAGGAGCTTTGGGATAAATATCATAGCGATGTGGTTGACAAAGAGCTTTTGGAGAATGAAGAATTCTGGGCATATGAAGATAAGGCGGATGCTACAAGAAATTTATCAGGAAAGCAAATTAACAAGCTTAAAGACATTTTGCCTAATTTAGTTGGTGGTTCTGCAGATTTAGCACCATCTAATAAGACTAATATGTCAGGCTGTGGTGATTTTTCTAAGGATAATTACGCAGGAAGAAATCTTCATTTTGGCGTAAGAGAAATTGCTATGGCGGCTATTGGAAACGGTCTTATGCTTTATGGTGGTTTAAGAGCATATGTTGCAACATTCTTTGTATTTAGTGATTATGTTAAACCAATGGCAAGATTATCATCGATTATGGGACTTCCATTGACATTTGTGTTAACACACGACAGTATTGGTGTTGGAGAGGATGGACCTACACATGAGCCAATTGAGCAACTTGCTATGTTAAGAGCATTACCTAACTTTACAGTATTTAGACCATGCGATGCAACTGAAACAGCAGCAGCTTGGTATTATGCAGTAACATCTAAGAACACACCTACAGCATTAGTGCTTACAAGACAGAATTTACCTCAAATTGCCGGTTCAAGCAAGGATGCACTAAAGGGAGGCTATGTAATAGCTGATTCTACAAAGGAAGTACCAGATGCGATTATTATTGCTACAGGTTCAGAGGTTACACTTGCAATTGGAGCAAAGGAAGAGCTTGCAAATGCCGGCATAGATGTAAGAGTAGTAAGTATGCCATCTATGGATGTATTTGAAGCACAACCAAAGGAATATAAAGAAGCGGTGTTGCCAAGAGCATGTCGAAAGAGAGTTGTGGTTGAAGCACTTTCAGACTTTGGATGGGGCAAATATGTAGGTATTGATGGTGAATACGTAACAATGAAGGGCTTTGGAGCGAGCGCACCTGCAGCTACATTATTTAAGGAATTTGGTTTTACGGTAGAAAATGTTGTAAATACAGTTAAGAATATATTATAATTTCAATAATACCGACTGCCAAGGGCTAAAGCCTTTGGCAGTTTTTAAAAGTGATAAAATAGAGGAAATGTTATGATGAAATGTGAACGACTTGAAATGTCGGCCGTAAAAGAAATATATGAGACATACTTGATATATGATTTTCCACAAGATGAAGTAAAGCCGCTTGGCAGAATAGAGGCTATGGCAGAGGAAGATAAATATTTTGCCTATGGACTTTTTGCTGAGGACAGGCTGGTTGGATATGCATTTTTTGTAGGAAATGAAAATGATAAAGTTGTTTTACTTGATTATTTTGCTATAGTTAAGAAATTTAGACGAAATGGCTATGGAACGGAATTTTTGAATGCGCTAAAGAATACACTGACAGATTCAATGATTATTTTAGAGGCTGAGGATGACGTATACGCACATAATGCGGATGATAAAAAGGTGAGAGAAAAAAGATTGGAATTTTACGAGAATGCAGGTGCAAAGGATACTGGGATTAGAACATTAGTATTTGGTGTACACTATATTATATTTGTATGTGATGAAATTGCAAAAAAGGAAGAGGTGGGAAAGGCAGTACGTGAGATATATGAGTACATGTTTGAACCGCATTTTTCGGATAAGTACAATATCAAATAGTGAAATGGAGAAGGAAAATGGCAATTAATGAATTTGAGTTTAGATATCCAATTCAGGTGGATACAAATATGGTTAACGAGAATGGACATGTAAAATTAGCATCTTATCAAGAAATAATTATGTCAGTGGTTGAAAGACATTTGGAAAAAATAAATTTAGGTGTGCCATATTTGATTGCGCAGTTTAATTTATCGTGGGTGCTTATGTCTATGAGTCTTGAAATAAAAAAGCATATGCAAAGTGGTGAAACCTATTATGCAACTACCTGGGCAACTCATAAAAAAGGAATTATATATCGAAGAGAGATTATAGTACGCGATAAGAATGATGAGGTTATGTTTGTTGCTACAACATTTTCATCGGTACTCGATTTAAAGACCAGAAGATTATCTCTTGATAAAGCATTTCATAACAGCGTTCAATTCCCAGATTCTGAGGAGCTTTTAAGCGCTGAAAGCAGAATTAAGTTGGATGGAATTGAATTTGAAAAGGTTGATACAAGAAAGGTATATCCAAGCTGGATTGATAATGTTGGACATGTTAATAATATGCGATATGGTGAATTGGCATATGATGCGCTTTCTGACAAAAATATAGCCAGAATAGGTGAGCTTAAGCGTATGGAAATATATTTTGTTGGCGAATTAAGAGCTAATAAAACATTTGATATGCTAAGCACATCAGATGATGATAATGTGCTTATAAAAGGCATGTTAGAAGGGGAAGAAACACCGGCATTTGTTGTAAAATGTCTATTTTGATAAAATTAAATTTTGATTTAATAAAATATTAGAATAAAAAATAGTAGTCGGGCATATCTTGTATTAAGACTAATACAAGGTATGGGCGATGAAGAAAATCATTGAACAACGAGCTATTGATATAGCTACTTACATAGTTGCCAACAACGCAACAGTACGTCAGGCTGCAAAGCATTTTTGCGTTAGTAAATCGACTGTACATAAAGACGTCTCCGAACGTCTTAACGAAATTGACGGAACTCTTGCAGCTAAGGTGCGAAAGGTATTAGATACCAATAAAGCAGAACGTCATATACGGGGCGGAATGGCAACGAAGGAAAAATATTTGAATAGTTATTAAAAAGCTGCCTTCTTATCTTTACGAAGATGAGAGGGCACTTGATATTTTAGGCAATATTATTGTATAATTAAAGATAGTATGGAAATGAAAGGAATAATTAATATGAGCGTTAATGATATATTGACGAAGCTTAATGATGTAATGTATACGTACATTTTAATTGTCATGTTGGCAGGAGTTGGTATATATTTTACAATTAGAACGAAGGGTGTGCAATTTAGACTTTTAAAGGATGGACTTAAGTCTATGCTTGAAAAAGCAGATAAGGATGAAAATGGCAATAAAAAGGTATCGTCCTTTAGCGCACTTATGATTTCTACTGCTTCAAGAGTTGGTACAGGCAATATTGCTGGTATAGCTACTGCTATTGTGGCAGGTGGTCCCGGAGCCGTGTTTTGGATGTGGATAATGGCACTTATTGGTGGAGCATCGGCATTTATAGAAAGTACACTTGCGCAAGTTTATAAGGTAAAGAGAGATGGACAATTTAGAGGTGGTCCTTCGTATTATATGGAGCGAGCACTTAAAAAGAGATGGATGGGCATATTGTTTTCGGTATTGCTGATTATATGCTTTGCATATGGATTTAACGCACTTCAATCGTATAATATGTCATCGGCTTTGCAATATTACGTGGAGGATTATTCAAATACTGTATGGCCGTTAGTTTTAGGTATTGTACTGGCGATAGCAACTGCATTTGTAATATGGGGCGGCGTGCATAGAATAGGCTTTATTTCATCGTTTGTTGTTCCGTTTATGGCAATTGCATATATTTTGATGTCGGTTGTGATTATGATAATGAATATAAATGAGCTTCCAAGGGTGTTCTCAGTTATATTTAAAGGTGCTTTTGACTTTAAGGCAATGGCAGGTGGATTTGCAGGAAGCGCTATTGTAATCGGTGTAAAGAGAGGACTTTTCTCGAATGAAGCAGGTATGGGTAGCGCGCCAAATGCGTCAGCATCGGCAGCTGTTGTGCATCCGGTTAAACAAGGTCTTGTTCAGGTTATTTCGGTATTTATTGATACAATTTTGATATGTTCAAGTACAGCAATGATGCTTTTAGTATCAGGTGTAGAAGGGAAAAGTGGCACGCTTGATGGTATCCCTTATGTGCAAAAGGCTATTAGCAGTGCTGTTGGTGAATGGGGCATACATTTTATAACATTTTCAATATTTGCATTTGCATTTAGCAGCTTGATTGGAAATTATTTTTATGCTGAATCTAATATTCTTTTTATTAAGGATAATAAGATTTTGTTAAATATGTTTAGAGTTACTTGTGTTATTGCTATTTTCTTGGGTGCGCAGGCGGATTTTTCATTGGTATGGAATATTGCAGACATTACAATGGGCTTTATGGCGATTGTAAATATTATTGCAATATTTATGCTAAGGAAGGTGGCATTTAAGACACTTAGCAATTATGAAGGACTTAAAAAGTCTGGCAAGCCTATAGAGTTTGTTGGAGAAGATATAGGCATTGAAGATACTGTTTGGGAAAGAAAGGAATAGGATTATGAGTGAATGTAGTGGAACATGTGCTTCTTGTGCAAGCAATTGTAAGGATAGAAAAGAAGCTAATCAATTTTTAATCGAACAAAATGAATTTAGCAATGTTAAGAAAATTATAGGTATTGTAAGTGGTAAGGGTGGTGTAGGTAAATCTTTGGTAACCTCTATGCTTGCAAGTATGATGAATAAGCGTGGCTACAAAACAGCAATTTTGGATGCGGATATAACAGGTCCTTCGATACCAAAAGCATTTGGCATAAAGGGACGAGCTATGGCTACTAAGGAGGGAATAATACCTTCTGAATCGGCAAATGGAGTATCTGTTATGTCAATTAATCTTTTGGTAGATAATGAAACTGACCCAGTGGTATGGAGAGGCCCAGTTATTGCAAATATGGTTAAGCAATTTTATTCAGAGGTAAACTGGGGTGATATTGATTATATGTTTGTTGATATGCCTCCTGGAACTGGCGATGTGCCATTGACAGTGTTTCAGTCAATACCTGTTGATGGGATAGTGGTTGTAAGCTCGCCTCAGGAACTTGTATCAATGATAGTTGCAAAGGCTGTAAATATGGCAAATATGATGAATATTCCTATAATAGGTCTTGTTGAGAATATGAGTTATCTTGAGTGTCCTGATTGTGGTAAAAAATTAGAAGTATTTGGTAAGAGTAAGGTTGAAGAAGTGGCAGCAGATTTTGCCTTAAATACATTTACAAGATTGCCAATTGCTCCAAGCATTGCATCAGCATGTGATGCGGGAAAAATTGAAACAATTGATATTGATGCGTTAAATGTTATTCTTGATAAAATAGAAAAGGGATGATACATTATGGAACTAAATCTTGAAAACAGTAAATATGCCAAGAAGGCTATGGATTTATTCAAGGAGGGATATAACTGTTCGCAGGCAGTATTTCTTGCTTTTGAAGATTTGTATGATATGGATAGAAAGACTGCTCTAAAGCTTAGTTCTTCATTTGGTGGAGGAATGGGAAGACTTAGAGAGGTGTGCGGTGCGGTTTCCGGAATGTTTATGGTAGCGGGTGTTTTGTATGGTTACGATTCTCCGGATAATCATGAAGAAAAAAGCGCACACTATGCAAGAATTCAGGAATTAGCTAAGGAATTTGAGAATATAAATGGTTCTATAGTATGTAGAGAGTTGTTAGGACTTTCTAAGAAAAATGATGAACCAGTTCCAGAAAAACGAACAGATGAATATTATAAAAAACGACCATGTGTACAGCTTGTGGGGATTGCGGCAGCAATTATGGAGGCGAAAATGTTATAAATAATGTAATATATTGGAGGCAGTATGAATAACGATAAGCTTAGTAATCAGCTTAATCTGGCGTTAATAGCCACACCATTAGAAAGAGAGGAATCTCTTGATCTTGATATGGGCTATGATGCAAAGAATAATACTTGGGAATTGATTATAAAATACACAAAAGATATACAATATATACAAGCGGAACTAAACTTTGAGTTGGTTCCGCTTTTTAATGGATACGGAATAATTAACATTTCAGAAGATAAGATAGAAAGGCTCTCAAGGTATCCGGAAATTATATTTATAGATAAGCCGATGCCTATGTATTTTACGCTTGATAGAGCTGCAAGAGAGGTCTGTGCAAATAACGTTAAAAGAATAGAAGACTTGTCTGGTAAAGGCGTATGCGTAGCTGTGATAGATTCTGGAATTGACTATACACATCCTGACTTTAGAAATGATGATGGTAGTACGAGAATTTTGGCAATATGGGATCAGACTATTTCAGGTAATCCGCCAAATGGCTATATTATGGGAAGTCTTTTTACTAAAGCAGATATAAATGCTGCACTTATGAATGACACTTTCCTTCCAACAGCAGATATCAGTGGACATGGCACCCATGTGGCAGGTATTGCCTGTGGGAATGGGCGAGCTAGCAATGGAAGGTACGAAGGCGTTGCACCTAATAGCGATATGCTCATTGTGAAATTAGGAAATGCAACAGATAATAATCCTGCAAAAACAAGTCAGATAATGCAGGCGATAGATTTTTGTATGAAAACGGCTATAGAGATAAATGAACCACTTGTTATTAATCTAAGCTTTGGAAACAATTATGGTTCGCATAACGGACAAAATATAATAGAAGACTACATAAACAGCATAGCTACGATGTGGAAAACATCAATAGTCGTGGGAACAGGTAACGAAGGATCGGCTTCGCTTCATAATTCAGGAATTATACGAAACGGACAAAGAAAAGAAATAGAAATATCCGTTCCTGGAGCAGAATTTTCCTTTAATCTTCAATTTTGGAAAAAGTATCAGGATGAAATTGAAGTAGAGATTATTGCTCCGAACAATCAAAGTAGCGGTAGAATAAAAGCTTTGCTTGGAGCGCAGGATTTTATTCTAAATGATACACGAATTCTTTTGTATTATGGAAGCCCCATTCCAATAAATATTCTTCAAGAGATATACATAGAGTTTCTACCAGAAGCATCTTATTACATTACGCCTGGAATATGGAAAATAGCTTTGCATGGAATAAATGTAATAGATGGTGAGTATAATATGTGGCTACCTTCAGGTGCTAAACTGATATCAGATACAAAATTCTTAGATCCCGATAAGGATATAAGTCTTACAATTCCCTCTACTGCTTATCGAGTTATAAGTGTAGCGGCATATAATTCTATAGATGATAGTTATGCAGAATTTTCAGGGCGCGGTTATACACTTAGTCCGTATTCCGTTAAACCAGACCTATGTGCGCCAGGAGTTGGTATAGTTTCATGTGCGCCTAATGCTTCATATGTACAAAGGAGTGGAACTTCGATGGCGACGCCATTTGTTGCAGGTGCTGCGGCGCTGCTTATGGAATGGGGAATTGTGAAAAATAACGACAATTATATGTATGGAGAAAAATTAAAAGCAAATTTAATAAATGGCACAAAGTCTATTTTGAGCTTTACAGAGTATCCGAATCGTCAAATTGGATGGGGCGCACTCTGCATAGAAGACTCAATTCCATTTTAAGTAATTTTAAGCTTATTTATATATTATAGAGCATAAGAAAAATAGAAAGAGGTGTACATTTTGTATTTTAAAAAGCATTTATGGGCGATATTATATACTCTTATGCTTATTGGTTTTACGACATATATTTTATTAAATACATTTGTTATAGAAGATGAGTATGCTAAGATTGAAGCGAATATGGAAGATGAGTATGCTAATTTATTTGCTGAATATGAGACGTTACCAGGTTGGAATGATGGAGCTACTACACAACAGACAACGCAGGCAACGCTCCAACCTAAAATAACCCTTACTGAATATAGAAGAAATGACACTACCATATACGTGGCGGACGTAAGAATTCCTTCACTTGCATACTTAAGATGCGCATTTGCAAATGATACATATGGTAAAAATATAACCGCAAAAACTTCAGTTATGGCATCAACGAAGAATGCGATGCTGGCCATTAACGGAGATTATTATGGAGCAAGAGATAAAGGATATGTAATTAGAAACGGAATTCTTTACAGGGATAGCGCAGGTACAGATAGAGAAGATTTAGTCATATATAAAAATGGAAGCTTTGGAATAATAAATGAATCAGAAGTAACAGCAAAGGAACTTTTAGATGCAGGAGCGATGCATGTATTTTCCTTTGGTCCAGCTTTAATGGATGCAGGCGCAATTATGGTTGATGAAAATGATGAAGTGGGCCAGTCGATGTCAAGCAATCCAAGAACAGCTATTGCAATAATAGAAGAAGGACATTATTTATTTATAGTTTCTGATGGAAGAACTAATGAAAGTAAAGGGCTTTCTTTGTATGAATTAGCAACATTTTGCAAGGAGCTTGGTGCGGTTTGTGCATACAACCTTGATGGTGGAGGTTCTTCTACTATGTATTATAATGGTGAAGTCGTAAATAATCCTACAACCAATGGAAAAACAATTAAGGAACGGAGTGTGAGCGATATTGTCTATATTAGCTACTGATAAAAATGAAAAGCTACTTAAGAATTTCATCCTAATATATACATTTGTAACAATATTTGTTGCGTTGTTTGGTGCAATTTATGAGTGCTTTAGTCATGGAGTTTATTCCTATTATATGATATACGCATTTGCATATCCGCTTGTAATGGGCGTGGTGCCGTATATGATAATAGCTTTTACTAAAACAGGACAAATGCCAGGGAAATTGAGTTTTAACTTATATAATTCGGGAATTGCAACATTAACAATAGGAAGTATCGTAGAAGGTATATTGAAAATTTATGGTACTGAAAATGCAAAAACTTTTATATACTGGATAGTGGGAATTCAACTGGTGTTAATTGGGGTATTACTTTACCTTATAGGGACAATGTTTGAAAAAAATAAAAAAAATTAAAAAAAGTTGTTGACTTTCTGGAAAATAGTGACTATTATAAATAAAGGGTTAGGAACTACTAACCCTTATGTTAAAGAATAGAGTTAGTGAAGACTAATTGCAGAAAGAGGTAAATATGAAGACGTTAAAAGATGTGAAAAAAGGTCAATCTGCTGTAGTTGTTAAGGTTCATAGTGAAGGCGCAATAAGACGCAGAATTATGGATATGGGAATTACAAAAGGCGTTGAAATATATGTGAGAAAAGTAGCGCCATTAGGTGATCCTATGGAACTTACAGTAAGAGGATATGAATTATCATTAAGAAAAGCGGATGCTGGAATGATAGAAGTTGAATAAAATAGGGCATTGCCCTTTTATTTATGAAACAGGGTTAGTTAAAACTAATCATATGAAATGGAGGAAATTATGAGTTTAAGAATTGCTCTTGCGGGCAACCCGAATTGTGGTAAGACCACATTGTTTAATGCACTTACAGGTTCTAACCAATATGTTGGTAATTGGCCAGGTGTAACAGTTGAAAAAAAGGAAGGTAAGTTAAAAAAGTATGATGATGTTATCATAACAGATTTACCAGGTATTTATTCCTTGTCCCCATATACTTTAGAAGAAGTTGTGGCACGTAATTATCTTGTTGGTGAAAGACCGGATGCAATTTTGAATATTGTAGACGGAACTAATCTTGAAAGAAATCTTTATCTTACAACACAATTGATTGAATTAGGAATTCCTGTAGTTATAGCAATCAACATGATGGATGTTGTAAATAAAAAAGGCGACAAAATTGATGTAGAAAAATTATCTAAGGAAATCGGATGCAAAATAGTTGAGATTTCAGCTTTAAAAAATGAAGGTATTATGGAAGCGGCAGAGCTTGCTATGGAAGTAGCTAAGAGTGGAACCAAGGTTCCGATGCACACATTTTCAGGCGCAGTTGAGCATGCTCTTGCACATATTGAAGAAGCAGCGATTCATAATATGCCAGCAGATAGACAACGTTGGTATGCGATTAAAATATTTGAAAGTGACGATAAGGTTTTAGAAGAGCTTAAACTTGATGAAAAGCTACTTTCTCATATAAGAGAGGATATTGCTTCTACAGAAAAAGAGTTAGATGATGATGCAGAAAGCATTATTACTAATGAAAGATATGTATACATAACAGGACTTATGAAAAAATATTACAAGAGAAAGAATGAGGGTAATCTTACGGTTTCGGATAAGATTGATAAGGTTGTTACAAATAGAATTCTTGCATTGCCTATTTTTGCATTAGTAATGTTTTTGGTGTACTACATATCTGTTACAACGGTAGGTACAATTGCAACAGATTGGGCTAATGATGGTGTGTTCGGCGAAGGCTGGCATTTATTTGGAATAGGAACCTCAAAATTTGAGGATGAAATGAATGCTTATGCAAGTAAAAATATTTTTACGGATAGTGTAAAAACAAATGTAGATAATGCTGTAAATGCAGGCGTTACAGGTGCCGACGAAATTTGGTCTGCTATTGTTGACGGTGATTTTGGAGCATTCGAAGAAGCATATGGCTCATATGGTGCTGCGTTAGAAGAAAATGGCTTTGGAATCAGTGAAACTGTTGATGCAGCGCTTGAAAGAGAGGACGTTCCTGATACCTCTGAATATGGTGTTTGGGTGCCGGGTATTCCTGGTCTTGTAGAAGGCTTACTTGATAAGATAAAATGCGCAGATTGGTTAAAGAGCCTTATCTTAGATGGTATTATTGGTGGCGTTGGTGCTGTATTAGGTTTCGTTCCACAAATGGTAGTATTATTTATATTACTTGCTTTCTTGGAATCATGTGGTTATATGTCAAGAATTGCATTTGTATTAGATCGTATATTTAGAAGATTTGGACTTTCGGGTAAGTCATTTATTCCTATGCTTGTAGGTATAGGTTGTGGCGTCCCTGGAATTATGGCATCCAGAACGATTGAAAATGAAAGAGATAGAAGAATGACAATTATGACTACAACATTTATGCCTTGTGGAGCAAAGTTGCCAATTATCGCTTTAATTTCAACATCGCTTTTTGGTGGAGCATGGTGGGTTGCCGGCAGTGCATATTTTATTGGTGTTGCGGCAATTATGATTTCAGGTGTTATGTTAAAGAAGACAAAGATGTTTGCTGGCGATCCTTCCCCATTTGTAATGGAACTTCCAGCGTATCATTGGCCTACATTTACTAACTTAATGAGAAGTGTGTGGGAAAGATCAAGCTCATTTATTAAGAAGGCTGGTACAGTAATTCTTTTGGCCTCAGTTATTATTTGGGCAGGCTCATGCTTTGGAAATGTAGATGGAAGCTTTGGTTTTAGCATTGAAATGGAATTAGAAGATAGCGTACTTGGTACAATAGGAAATGCAATTTGTTGGATATTTACACCATTAGGCTTTGGTAATATCAAGGCAACAATTGCTACAATAATGGGCCTTGTTGCTAAGGAAGAAGTAGTTGGTGTGTTTGGAGTACTTGATTTTGAAGGTATGTCAAAGCTTGCAGCATACTCATTCTTAATATTCAATTTACTTTGTGCTCCTTGCTTCGCAGCTATGGGTGCAATAAAAAGAGAAATGAACAACGCGAAGTGGACAGCATTTGCCATAACATATCAATGTGTGTTCGCATATGCAGTATCACTCATGATATATCAATTCGGTCTTGTAATTGCAGGCTCAATGAATGTAGTTGGCCTTATAGCAGCAGTAATAGTTCTTATAGCTATTCTTTATATGTTATTTAGACCTTATAAGGAAGCAAATAAATTAACAAAAAAATTTTAATCAATAAAATGCAGATTGGAGTGATAAAATGTCATGGATAATTGAAAATATGGGTACAATAATAGTAGCACTCATCGTTGTAGCAATAGTTGCGACAGTTATAACAATTATGATAAAGGACAAAAAAGCAGGAAAATCTTCCTGTGGCTCCAATTGCGCAAGTTGCCCAATGAGTGGGAAATGCCATAGTAAATAAAATAGATTAATATATGGAGTAGCCAAATGGTTACTCTATATATTTTACACTTGGGTTAGTTTAAACTAACTTGTAAAAACAGAAAGGAGTAATTATGAGTGTAGTAATACTTGGTGGAAATGAAAGAATGGTTAGAAATTACAAAGATTTGTGTAAAGAATACAAATGCGATGCAAAAATATTTACAGAAATGACTACGAGCCTTAGAAAACAAATTGGAAATCCAGATTTGCTTGTGCTTTTTACAAGTACAATGTCGCATAAAATGGTTCGTGTCGCTCTTGATGAAGTAGATGGAAGAGAGGTTAAAATTGCAAGAAGTCATACAAGCTCAATGGCAGCTTTAAGACGAATTTTAGCAGAAAATGTAGCATAATATGAAAAATGTGTGAAATTCAAAATTTTCATTGCGTATTTATCATTTTATGGTAAAATGTACCTTATAATTCAAAAAGAATGGAGAATGCATAATAATATGTTGCAAATTAAAGGTATAAGTAAAACATACAAAACTGGCGATATGGTTCAAAAGGCCTTGAATAATGTAAGTCTTAACCTAAGAGATAATGAGTTTGTTGCAATATTAGGACCAAGTGGTTCAGGTAAGACAACATTACTTAATATCATCGGTGGACTTGACAGATATGAGGGCGGAGACCTTATCATCAATTCTATTTCAACAAAGAAATATACAGATAGAGATTGGGATTCGTATAGAAATCATACTATCGGCTTCGTATTCCAAAGCTATAATTTGATCCCTCATCAGACTATTTTATCAAATGTAGAGCTTGCACTTACTATTTCTGGCGTATCTAAGGCAGAAAGAAAGGAACGTGCGAAGAAAGCATTAGAGCAGGTTGGTTTAGGTGAACACATTCATAAGAAACCAAACCAGATGTCTGGTGGACAGATGCAGCGTGTTGCTATTGCAAGAGCGTTAGTTAACAATCCTGATGTACTTTTGGCTGATGAACCTACAGGAGCACTTGATACAGAAACAAGTATTCAGGTTATGGAGCTTTTAAAGGAAGTTGCTAAGGATAAGCTTGTAGTTATGGTTACACACAATCCTGAATTAGCAGAACAGTATGCGACCAGAATTGTAAGACTCACAGATGGTAACATTATTAGCGATACAGAACCATTTGAAATAAATGAGGATGAAGTTGCTCCGGCAGAGCATAAGAATATGGGTAAGTCAGTTATGTCTTTCTTTACTTCACTTTCATTAAGCTTTAACAATTTAAAGACTAAGAAGGCAAGAACATTCTTAACTGCATTTGCTGGTTCAATAGGTATTATTGGTATTGCTCTTATATTATCATTGTCAAATGGTGTTAATAATTATATTGAAAAGATTCAAAAGGATACTATGACCTCATATCCTATTCTTATTGAAGCAAAGACGTTTGATTTAAGTAGCTTCTTGGGTACAACCATTGAGAATAGTGAAACATGGGAGAATATGACCAACAGAGAACTTGATAAGGTTTATGTGGATAATAGTGAGTTTGAGATGGTTTCAAGCATCACAACAAGTATTACAGAGAATAACCTTACAGACTTTAAAAAATATTTAGATAACCCTGACAGCAAGATTCATAAATACATTGGCGAGAATGGAATTATTTATTCGTATGCTATTAAGTATAGTGTATTTTCTTATGACCCAGAGGGCGTATTAGTTAATACTGATGGTACATCACTTACAGATACGAATATGATGGGTATGGCAGGTACAATGGCCGAGGATATGATTATGACTGGCCTTGAAGAGCTTTTGCCAGGCAAGAATGGTCAATTAATTAACCCTGCTGTTACAAAGGGCTATGATGTAATTCATGGTTCATGGCCAGATGAATACAACGAAATAGTATTAGTTGTAGGCAAATACAATCAGATTTCTGCGGCTACTTTATATAAGCTTGGTGTATTACCAGCATCTGAATATAAAGAGATTATGGCTAAAATCATGCGCGGTGAAGAAGTGGAATTCAAGGAACGCGATTGGTCATATGAGGAAATGCTTAACAAGACATTTTATATGATTCCTAACTGTGATAAATATTTCAAAAATGAGAATGGAACATATACTCCTGCAGAAGATATTTCTGATATGAAGAAGCTTCTTAACAATGCAATTGAGTTAAAGATTAGTGGTATTGTCAGAGCAAATGATGATGCTGATATCACAATTATGAATTCGTTAGCATATACAAGAGCACTTACAGATTATGTAATTGAGCACACTAACAATAGCGAAATTGTTAAGGCTCAGATGGCTAATGATAAGATTAATGTTATAAGCGGTGTTAAATTTGCACCGGCAGATGATGCAACAAAGATTGCTGACACAAAGATATTCCTTCAAAGTTTAGGCGTTTCAGACAAGGCTAAAATGTTTGAAAGTATGATGGCAGGCTACGGTCAGGGAGATCAGTTTGCTAATATGACAGAAACAGAGTTAGCTCTTATGTTTGATCAGTTTATGGCAACAGCAACAGATGAAATGTTCCTTATGCTTTACAACACATACATTTCAGCAGGAAGCTATGAAGACAATATCGAAAAATTTGGTGTAATAAGCTACGATGCGCCAACTTCAATATCTATCTATGTAGATACATTTGAAGATAAGGAATTTGTAGCAGATTGTATCGCAGAGTACAATAAGACAGTATCTGAAGAGAATAAAATTAACTACACAGATTATATTGCAATTTTACTTTCATCAGTTACAACAATCATTGATGTTATTTCATATGTACTTATTGCATTCGTATCAGTATCATTGGTTGTTTCATCAATTATGATTGGTATTATTACTTACATTTCAGTACTTGAAAGAACTAAAGAAATTGGTATTCTTCGTGCTATTGGTGCTTCTAAGAAGAATATTTCACAGGTATTCAATGCGGAAACATTTATTATTGGTCTTTTCTCAGGTATACTTGGTATAGCTGTTACATGGCTTGTAATTATTCCTGCAAACATGATTATTCATAGCCTTGCCGGAACTAATGATGTAAGTGCTGCATTACCTTTAGGCGCAGCAATTATACTTGTTATTTTAAGTGTTGTACTTACACTTATCGGTGGATTTATACCTGCTAAGAAGGCAGCAAAGAAGGATCCTGTAACTGCACTTAGAACAGAGTAGTATATTTGAAAGAAGTATGGTATAATAGTACATTATTGGTGTTTAGGAGTGAAAACTAAAATGTACTGTAAGAATTGTGGAGCACAGATAGAAGATAATGTTTTGCAATGTCCATACTGCGACTTTGAAAATGAAAAGGTAGCGCAAAAAGAACAGGATGCGCATATAGAATATTACGATAATAAAACTAAGAAATTAAAACAACTTCCAGACAAAATAGTAAATAAGACAACTAAGTACCTGCTTATGGCAGCAGGTGCTGTGTTTGTCCTATTTATTATTGCACTGGTGGTTGTTTTTATTGTTTCTTCAATTAAGTCAAAAACAGACCTTCCAATGCAAGAAAAGCATTTAAAAAAGCTTGAAGAATACTATGTGTCAGGTCAGTATGATAAGTTGGGAGAATACTTAGACGAAAAGGATTTGCATGGAGGAAGCTATCAAAAATATACGGTAGCAGATAATTTATACTATTTTATGGAATTGGAAATAAATTCCTTAAAACAAAATTATGAGTATGCTGTCAAAATTGATATTGATGAAACATATTTAGCATCAAACTTAGAAGAAATATTTAAAAATATGATAAAAATAGAAGGCTTAAGAGATGATGGCTTTAAATACGGCGAGGAAGCTGTAGCAGTTTATGTTGAAAATGAGTATAAGAATGCATTAAAAACTTATGCATTTTTAACAGAAGAAGAGATTGAGGCTGTGACTTTAGATTACATTGATTATGATTACAAAGAGCTTGCAAGGCTTGTAAAGACAAGAATGGAGACAAGATAATGAAATGTAAAAATTGTGGTGCTAATTATAAAACCAGAGAATTAAAATGTCCCTACTGTAATACTGAGAATCTGATAGGTAAAATATGGATGGTAGAGCGAGGTGCGGCAGAACTTGAATATGAAAAAACAAGAAAAGAATTAGGAAAGAAACTGTCTACTTATACCATTAACCGTATACTTAACAGAACTTTGCTAATATTTGCACTTGCCTGCTTTTTGGCAACAGTTATGGTTATTGGCGTTATTTTTGTACAGGCAATGTCTATGGGAATGAAGGAAGTAAGAGATACTAGGAAGACAATAAAAAGATTTGAAAAGCTTTATGAAGAAGGACGTTATAGCGAGCTTACAAAGGAAGTTATGGACTCAAATATTGGTGATGACGAGATATATACATATAAGCAGGTTGCTTTAATGACCTACGATTATGATGAGTATCTTAATAATAAATACATATATTATGGCATGAGTACCGAAGAAAAGTTGGAGGATGATTTTTACTTAGAGTATGCCATAAAACATAGTGTAAATGTATATAAAATGGATTATAACAATTATAAAGAACTTAACACTAAAAATCAGGCGCTATATGATATGTATTCTAAGGAAATATTGTCATTTTGGAAGTACACGCTTAAATTTACAGATGAAGATATTGAATTTATGAAAAAGGAATCATATCTTAGCTCGGATGATTTAAAAGGACTTATAAAAAAGGCAAAGGAGGCGACATGCAATGATTAAAAATTTGCTAAAAATAGCAGGCATTTTTATGTGCGCACTTTACCTTTATACTCTTGGTGCAGTGTTGATAGAAGGTATAATAGATGCAACTAATTCTGATAATAAGGCAGATTTGGTAAATGCCTGTGATAGCTATTATTATGATGGCGAATACGGTAGGTTAAGAGATTACTTGATATTGTATGATGCATTTGATAAAGAATTTGATAAGTACTGGGAAATAGTAGACGGCTATGCGGATTATATACAGTACGAGCAATGGAAGGTTACAGAAGGTGCAGATGAAATGGTTGAAGACTATGAGAAAAAGATAAGAGACAATTACAAAAATTGTCAATTTGAAACCAATAAAAGAATCTTAGAAAAATATTATGAGGCGATAGAATAGGGAATTGGCTTGATAAAATGAAAGTAAAGTGCTATCATTATTATATAATATTTACTTAGGAGGTACTTATGGAAAACATAAGAAAATATGTTGCTGAATTCATTGGAACAGCAGTATTAGTAACACTTGGTTGTGGTACAGCTATGCTTGTAGGTTGTAGCTCAGCGCTTGGCGGTGGTTATGTATTAACAGCATTTGCATTTGGCCTTGTTATTGTGGGTATGGCATATTGCATTGGTAATATTTCGGGATGCCACATTAATCCTGCAGTTTCATTAGGCGTGCTTATAAGTGGCGGTATGAATGTAAAGGATTTCGTTTGCTATGTCATTTCGCAGGTGCTTGGTGCATTTGCAGGAGCAGGTCTTTTGGCACTAATCTTTAATCTTGGCGCAGTTGTTGATATGACAGGTGGCTATGGCTCAAATGGCCTTGCAGGCGTTAATGGAAGCTCTGTAGCTGGTTTAATTGTTGAAATAGTTCTTACATTTGTGTTTGTATTAACTATTATTGGCGTTACATCAAAGGAAGCGGGTCATGGCTCATTTGCAGGTATTGTAATTGGTTTTACATTAACATTAGTACATATCTTGGGCATTGGCTTAACAGGTACATCAGTAAATCCTGCAAGAAGTATTGGACCAGCAATTGTTGCAGCAATCAGTGGCAACGCAGATCCAATCAAATGCGTATGGGTATTCATCGTGGGACCTTTAGTAGGTGCGGCATTAGCAGCACTTGTTTACAAGTTCCTTGCAGCAAAGAAAGCAGAATAAGAATATATATCAAGAGAAGCTCTTACAGGGGCTTCTTTTTGTTTTTAATATAAAAAGGAGGTTTACAAATGAAGGGATTAAAGGAAAAGAATATAAAAACTATAGTGATAGTAGGTTTAGTTGTAGTATTCATAATAGACACAATTATAGCAGGAATAGTTA
>SVDX01000025.1 GCA_015057605.1 Lachnospira sp.
CTGTTCCCAATTTGACCCTGTCAAGCCAAAAGTGAGATAGTTCGATGAAGTAATCTGCTGTGGTGCAACAGGAACACCGTCATAAGCAACCACTGGACCTTCTGCTGATACTGTCATCATATTTTCCGGAGCAAAGCCTAACACCAACACTAATGTCAATACGAAGCACAGTATTCTCCTTCCAATTTTTCTTGTTTTCATTTTTTTCACTTTTAATTCCTCCTTGTTGTATGTCTTCTATTTATTTAATTTCTCATAGTTCTTTAACATCTTTTCTTCCACGAAACTACAGAACTCTTCAAACACATGATTACCTTTAGTCCGATAATCCATTGACATAACCTTAGCAAGCAATTGCTCCCTTTTTTCCTTTGGTACATCATATAATTTCATAATAGCATCCAACGAACTTGTTAATCTTTGTTCAATGGTAATACCCTTAGTATTTTCCGTCATAAACATAGCATATTCAATACCAGATGCCACATTCTCCGCCAAAACATAATCTGTATCTGTCCATGTTGGGCAATACTTACCAAATGTGTACTTTGCCCGATTCGTATCATTTTTACGAATAATTTCTAATGGTAAGGGGTATGTATATGCTGATATTATCAAATCTTTGATGTTCGAATTTTTTTCGCAAACTGAAGCAAACATTGCCAATTCAAACAAATACTCCATAAGTAAAGAATCATCTTTAGCCATTTCCTTTTTATCTATATAATATTGCTGAAAATCGCATAATTCCTTCACTAATTCTGCAAGGATATGCTCCTTTGTAGGGAACCAAAATGTAAGGTTTCCAGTACTTATCCTCAATGACTTGGTTATAGCTGTAACATACGCATTCGTGTAGCCTTTTTCTAAGAAAAGCTTAGTCGCACACTGTAGTATTTCATATCGAGTGCTTACTGTTTTTCTTAATTTCAATTCATATACCTCCATCTCATAATAGGAACGTTCCTATTATAAAAAATAATTACTCTTTTGTCAATGCTACCATTAACAATTTCATTCAACACTATCCTAAGCTATATATATTCTTCCATCTTCATATCATATGTCATTCCGTTATCGCCATAATGGACACATAAAAAGGGAGATTTTAAAATCTCCCTTGTAAATTATCTATTATGCATCAATTGTAGATATTGTAAGTGTTGTTTCTTCTAAAACATCTAATAACGCAGCAACAGTATCTAATGATGTAAACATTGCTACATTGTACTCTGTTGCAACTTGACGTAATTGAGCACCATCTGTATCGCTCTTAGAATTTGGCGCCTTAGTATTGATGAAATATGCAATGTGACCTTGACGAAGTGCATTTGGAATTTCTTCACTTCCTTCACTAATCTTAGCCAATGCATGTGTTCTAATATGGTTGCTCTTTAAGAAGTTTGCTGTACCAGCAGTCGCTTCAATATTAAAGCCCAAGTTATAGAATCTGCGAATTAATGGTAATGCTTCTTCTTTATCCTTATCTGCAATAGTACAGAATACTGTACCATAATTTTGTAAATGTAATCCCGAAGCTTGAAGTGCTTTGTATAAAGCACGAGTCATAGTACGGTCATAACCGATAGCCTCGCCTGTTGATTTCATTTCAGGTGAAAGGTATGCATCTAATCCACGAATCTTGTTAAATGAGAATACTGGAGCTTTAACGTACCATCTATCCTTTTCTTCTGGATAAATGTCGAAGAAACCTTGTTCCTTTAAGCTCTTTCCAAGAATAACTTCTGTAGCAATATCAGCTAATGAGTATCCTGTTGCCTTTGAAAGGAATGGAACTGTACGTGATGAACGTGGGTTAACCTCGATGATATATACGTTATCATGTTCATCTACGATAAACTGAATGTTGAATAAACCAACAATTCCAATTCCAAGACCTAATTTCTTTGCATACTGTAAAATAATTCCCTTAACCTTATTTGAGATTGAGAATGGTGGATATACAGAAATCGAGTCACCTGAGTGGACACCTGTACGTTCAACCAATTCCATAATACCAGGAACAAATACATCACGTCCGTCGCAAATAGCATCAATTTCAACTTCGCGACCCTGGATATATTTATCAACAAGAACTGGCTTATCTTCATCTATTTCAACGGCTGTTCTTAAGTAATTACGTAACTGTTCTTCATTTGCAACAATTTGCATAGCACGTCCACCTAAAACGAAGGAAGGACGAACTAATACTGGATAACCAATTTCTGCTGCAGCCGCAATACCATCTTCAATCTTTGTAACCGCTTTACCCTTTGCACGAGGAATATCTAATTCATTTAAAAGATTTTCAAATGCATTTCTATCTTCTGCACGATCAATAGCTTCACAATCAGTACCAATAATCTTAACGCCTCTATCATGTAATGGTTGGGCTAAATTAATAGCTGTCTGACCACCTAATGAAGCAATAACACCTTCTGGCTTTTCAAACTCAACGATGTTCATAACATCTTCTGGAGTTAAAGGCTCGAAGTATAACTTATCTGCTGTTGTGTAGTCAGTAGATACTGTTTCTGGGTTATTATTGATAATAATAGCCTCATAACCGGCATTTTTAATAGTCATAACAGCATGTACTGTTGAGTAATCGAACTCAACACCTTGTCCGATACGGATAGGGCCTGCACCAAGAACGATAATCTTCTTCTTGTCTGTAAGTCTTGAAGTATTTTCTCCTGTGTAAGAAGAATAGAAGTAAGGTATATACGCACCTGTATGGCATGTGTCGACCATCTTAAATACAGGGAATAAATTTAATTCCTTACGCATGTTGTACACATCCATTTCTGTGCACTTCCATAAACGAGCAATATATTTATCACAAAAGCCCATCTTCTTAGCAGCTGTAAGCGTTTGTGCATCCTTGTTAGCACGAAGTTTTTCTTCCATATCGATGATATTCTTAAATGCTTCAAGGAAGTAAGGAGTAATCATAGTAACCTCATGAATCTTTTCAAGAGAAACGCCATGATAAATCAACTCAGCTATAGCAAATATATTATCAGAGCGGAATTCCTTAACATACTCTAAAAGTTCATCCACACTCATATTGTCAAATTTTGATAAATACATATGGTTAGCGCCAATTTCTAACGAGCGAATACCCTTTAATAAAGCCTCTTCTAAATTAGAGCCAATTCCCATAATTTCGCCAGTTGCCTTCATCTGTGTTCCAAGTTTATTTGTTGCAGAGGCAAACTTATCAAATGGGAAACGTGGCAACTTAGCAATAACATAATCTAATTTTGGTTCAAATGCTGCATTTGTATTAGCAATCTGAATATCTTCTAATGCCATACCAACTGCAATCTTTGCTGTAACACGTGCAATTGGATAGCCTGATGCCTTAGATGCAAGAGCAGATGAACGTGAAACTCTTGGGTTAACCTCGATTAAGTAATATTCAGAAGTATGAGGATTTAGGGCAAACTGAACGTTACAGCCACCTTCAATCTTTAATTCCTTGATGAGCTTGATAGCCGAATCATTAAGCATCTTCTCATCTTCTTTGCTAAGAGTCATAATAGGTGCAACAACACATGAATCACCTGTGTGAACACCAACTGGATCTATATTTTCCATACCACAGATTGTGATAGCATGGTCATTAGAGTCACGCATAACCTCGAACTCTATTTCCTTATATCCTCTTACTGATTTTTCAATTAAAACCTGATGAACTGGTGATAATTTAAATGCATTAAGACCAATTTCATTAAGCTCGTCTTCGTTATAGGCAAATCCGCCACCAGTACCACCTAAAGTAAATGCAGGACGTAAAACAACTGGATATCCGATACGCTTAGCAGCCTCTCTTGCCTCTTCAAGAGAATATGTTATTTCAGAAGGAATAACTGGCTCGCCAATAGATTGACATAATTCTTTAAACATTTCACGATCTTCAGCTCTCTCAATAGATTCGCTTGAAGTACCAAGAAGTTCAACACGACACTCCTTTAAAATACCCTTCTTCTCTAACTGCATAGCAAGATTTAAACCTGTCTGACCACCGATACCAGGAATAATTGCATCAGGACGCTCATGACGAATAATCTTTGCTATATACTCTAATGTCAAAGGCTCCATATATACCTTATCCGCAATAATAGTATCAGTCATTATAGTAGCAGGGTTAGAGTTACATAAAACAACCTTGTATCCTTCTTCCTTAAGTGCTAAACACGCTTGAGTTCCTGCATAGTCAAACTCAGCAGCCTGTCCGATAACGATTGGGCCAGAACCAATAATTAAAATCTTCTTAATGTCTGTTCTCTTAGCCATTTATTTTACCTCCTAAATTTAAATTACTTTACTATCGTTACAGTATGCTCAAAAAAACGGCTCTACAAAATGCAAATGCAAATTATAGAAACCGATAATATTACATACTATAAAAATTCATAATAAATAGAAATGAAAGGACGGATACTGTTAACAAAAACAGTACCTTTGGAAGCATGAATAAGTTTTTCTTTAACATTCGCTAACATAGTGCTTCTCCTTCCTTTATCTTTTCTACGATAACATATGATATATAACTTGTCAATCAATTTTTATTTAGTATCACTCTAAATTCTATATATTCTTCCAGCTTCATCTCATAGGTCATTATGCCATCGTATTTTTCTACTATCTCTTTAACATTTTCAAGGCCAAGACCATGCTTTTCCTTGTCATTTTTAGTTGTGTTAAGATTTGGATTGTCTTTTAAAATGTTACCCTTTACACAATTGCCTAAGACCACCTCCGTCGTGCTCTCATTTGCATAAATATTTAGCTCTATGTATGGCTTATCTGACTGTATTGTTGCCTCAATCGCATTATCAATTAAATTTTCCAAAAGAATGTACATATCTACATCCTCAATGCCACTTATGGTACCCATAATAAAGCATTTACTCTCTATGTCGGCTTCCTTGCACTGCTTTATTTTGCGGTTGAGCATATAGTCTAAAAGCACATTTCCACTGTTTATGTATACTTCCTTTGTCAAATCCTTGTTATCTATGTATTGGTGCAAAACCTCTGAGGCCTTTTTGTATTCTCCATCATCCATAAGCTCTGTTGTTAGGGTCAGAATCTTCTTTATGTCGTGGCGGAATTTATCTGTTTCACGCTTCATTGCAAGAATGGATTCTACATCCTTTTCCTTTTGCTCGTAAGCATTTAAAAGAAGCTTTTCGCGCATTTTTTCTGCATACATTTTATTTTCCATAATAAGCAGAATTATACAAATGACGTTGATTGCCACCACACCGGCAACTGCCCATGCAGTGTAAGCTGTACGCACTCTCTGGCTTGCATTGTCGCTATAGAGCACAAGGCTACATACAATTACCGATATCATCGGTACAATTGATAAAATGTTAATGTACTTAGAATCACTGTTTTCGCAATACTTTCTTACTTTAATAATTATGGATAAATATACGTATAAAAACACCTGCGCCGTAAGCTCTGCAACATACCTTGTAAGCGTGTTTGGCTCGATTACACCAAGGCTTGTAAGTCCTGTTGCAAGACTGATTAAACCAATACCAAGTATTGACGAAAATTCTAATCCGCCTATCATCAAATGTCCGTAAAATATTTTTTCAAAAAAACTTCCACCTAAAAAAAGTACGCAAAACGCCATTGTTATAAGTATTGTGGCAAATATACCCATACGCTCAAAGATTAATAATCTATCAAGCACGCAAAGATATAACATCATCCACGCAAAGCCTACAACATATTCCGTTTTGGTACTTCTTCTATCTGCCTTAATTTTAAGGCACTTTATAAGGAAATGTGTAATCATAATGCTTTGGAACACATTTATCAACAGTTCAAATACTCGGTACATTCAAAGTCTACCCTTTCCAGATTTTTTCGACCTCTAACATTCGTCTACGACTTATATTATACCTTATTTTTCCTGCTAAGTATATCTCATTTCCTTTAATTTTACTAATATATTTTTTGTTAACAAAAATACCTCTTGCAATCTGTATAAAGCCATATTTTATAAGACCTTCTTCGTATTTTTGTAATGGTCCTAAGCACTCTATCTGCTTGTCTATAAGGGTTATCAAAAGATCTCTGCCAAATATCTCTACTACGATTATATCACTAACCAAAAGGCTAAATTCGCTATTTTTATCCGTAAAACTAAGCCTTTGTCGTCTCTCATTCAGATACTCAAGTATATTTAGCATAGGCATTTTTATGCCCTCCTTGGCAGTCTTTTTGCATATAAACCCAAGCGGTCTGCATACAAATGCGCTCGCCATATAATTTTCATGATTGGTAATATATACGATGCCCAGATCCTTCTTTTGCTTTTGCAATTCCTTTGCAATATCAAAGCCCAAATCCTGTCCACATTCTATATCTAAGAAAAATATATCAATCTTATCTTCTACAAAATTTTTAATAAGCTCTTCGCCTGAATTATATAAAATACATTCACAAGGCTCATTAAAATCGCTCATGCTTTCATATGTATCCTTTATAATTTTAACGATTTGCTTCATATAAGCCGCATCATCATCACATATTGCAAATCTGACCATCGTACATCACCTCAGTTATTACTCTTCTGATACATATTCTAATATATCACCAGGCTGACAGTCAAGTGCTTCACACACTGCTTCTAATGTACTAAATCTTATGGCACTAATCTTGCCTGTCTTCATCTTAGAGAGGTTAACATTTGATACGCCAACCTTCTCCGAAAGCTCATTTAAGCTCATCTTCCTATCCGCCATAACGCGGTCAAGTCTTAATATAATCTTACCCATAGTATCACCTGCTTCTATAAAGTTTCATCTGATTCCTGCTGAAGCATTGCACCGTAATTAAATATGTATGCAAGGGCAAATACAATAGCCATAATAATAATATACTGGAATTCAATATTAAAATATATAGTTAATCCGCCACTTAAAATGCTTCCCATAATGGATTCCTCAATTGATGATAAAACTACCATTGGAATCAAGGAATATCCTACAGCTTTAATTTTATTAATTACATTTTCTTCAAATGGTGTTTCACACTTACGAAGTGCCTTACATAATCTGCCAACGAAAATGAATACAACAAATATAACTGCCACCTCAATGGCTGTTCCAAACATAATTAAGCCGCCTTTTCTAAAAGAAAATGAAAGGTCATCTGCTTTTGCATCTACCATAAACTTATTGCCATCAACTGTAATTTCACCATCGCCATACTCCTTACCGTTTGCCGAAAAAGTAACTGACTTAAATTTCTCTTCATCAATGTCATCAATAGTCTGACCTATAGCTTCCATATCAACTGTTATATTTGCCTTAGTATCAAATGTGATATTAAGAAAATCCTCTGGGAACACTACGCAAAATATACCAAAGCCGATAAGTAAAGCCATTGATAATACAAGAAATACCTTTGCGATATTAGTTATAATGCATCCAATCTTACCAAAACTGTTAATCTTTTTTATTGCTGTTTCTTTCATAATTTTAATCTCCTTTAAAATAAAATATACTATGTACAAAAAGCATGCTTACGATATCCATTAAGTTTTTAATGTTTATCGTTAAATGTATAATACAACACCTTTTTTCGTTTGTCAACAACTTTTTAACGAAAAACATTAAAAATTTTATTTTGTTCATTTTTATACCTTTAATATCATAAAAGGACCGGTTATAAAAACCGATCCTTTTATCTATTTATTTTGTTTTTTTATCTTATTTACAAAATACTGCGCAGCAATGTTGTATTCCATATCATCCTCTATATACATAACTATCGGATTACCTTCTTCATCCTCTTCCACTTCGTAAAGCATATAGCTTTTTGAATAATCCAGTTCCTTTTCACCTTTAAGCGGAAGCAGGGCAAAATATTTTTTGTTGTTAATTTCAAAATAAGAATACACGCCACAATCTATGCTTGTTCCATCTGCATACGGAAGCGTAACGACGATATCCCCTAACTTTTTTCCCATGAAATCCATATTAATCCTCTTTTCTCTTTACCTACGACTACGTTTCGTAGCTATTGCATATATTATTTGATAAATAGTGGCAATTACAATTATATGACCAAAAACGAAAATTCCCATTTTGTCTTCGATTATTGCTTTTAAACCATATACTGTTTCTCCAATAGAATTTCCTAAAAAGTCTGTTGGGGTATAACCATTTACTGCTAAATCTATACAGTTTATAAGAACATACAACTCTAAACTTATTAAAAGATATAAGAAATATTGAGCTATAGCCCTACTTAATTTTACATTGTCCTTTTTTCGCAAATAGAACAAATAAAATAGCTCATAGAATACTGCCACAACAAATAAAAGTGCAATAATATCTGCCCATGTTCTTGCCGTCATATATGGCAGTGCCACTAATGCCAGCGTATACATAATAAAACTTATTTTAAAACCTATATTATATTTCATAATTAAACCATCTCTTTTTTTCCGTACATCCAATATGCCCCTGCAAATAAGGCAGCTGATAATACAAGAGAAATTATAATATTTTCTACACCTATTTCTCCGTTTTTAACTATGTAAGCCGTATCGCTTAAGGTATATGGATTGATGTATTTTAATTTTTCCAAAAAGTCCGCAAGCTTAGATATTATAAGCACTACATACATTATAAATGGTATTCCCATTGCAAGTCCTGCATTTCCCTTAAATGCCACTGATAAAAACAAACTCAAAAAATAGAAAGGCAGATATACAAGTATCGGAGTAAGTGTCATTAAAAGTGTAAGCTTTACATCCAAATCCTCTGTACATGCTAATCCAATCATAATTGTAATTGCAATTATCACTGTAAGTGCCACGATTAAACAGATGTCAGCCAAAACCTTTTTTGTCATAATCTTACCTGTCGTTACCGGCTTTGTTGCAAGGTACTCAATTGTTTTATCCTTCTTCTCACGGTAAACCGCATTAATTCCAAGCATTGAACTATAAATGCTTACGCCAAGAATTACCATAATCATACCCTCTGAGCTCACCCAACCAAATGCGGTTGAGATAGATGTCATATTCATAGCCTCTAACATTTCTTTAGGAAAGCTTTGAAGCATTTGGTCAATCTCTTCTCCACCTGATTCAATAATGGAAGGATACATTGCAAATACAAATGCAAATGTTACAACAAATACAAGTGCCCATATTATAAAACCTTTTAAATTTATTATTAGTTCTCTTCTAAACATAATCCACCGCCTATTCGTAATAATGCATAAATATTTCTTCTAAATTCGGCTCTTCTATCAAAAGCTTATCAAGCTTTTTAGTACTAAGCTCTTTGATAAGTGTATTTATGTCATCTTTATATATAAGGCTTTTTTCTTCGCCATTTTCTATGTATTTTACTTTGTAAGCCTCTGTTGTGGTTAGGCTGTTAGTTGATGCAATCTTTATAATTCTACCATCCTTTATTATACCAACCGTATCACAAAGTTTTTTTACTTCCATAAGGTTATGGCTTGAAAACAAAAATGTTGTTCCCTGATTTTTTTCATCTAATATTATTTTGTACACCTCTTCTTGCATAAGAGGGTCTAAGCCACTTGTTGCCTCGTCCATTATTACCAACTTAGGGTCTTGCATAAAGCTGAGAACAATACCTACTTTTTTAATATTACCAAGCGAAAGTTCTCCTATTTTTTTGCTGGTATCTAATTGTAATTTTTGTGCGTAAGCCAATCCCTTAGGCAAAGTATCTTTCCCATAAAAGCTATCATTATATTTTAACATATCAATAACTTTTAATTCTTTGTAAAGAGCCGGTTCGCTTGGAAGATAGCCAATTTTTTCATAGGCCTTTACATCATTTTTTATAAGCTCTTTTCCGTCAAATTCAATACTGCCACCATCCTTGTTGATAAGATTCATTATGCATCTTATGGTGGTGGATTTACCTGCACCATTTGGACCTATAAAGCCAAATATTTCTCCTTTTTTTACAGAAAAAGAGACATCCTCTGCCCCCCTTGTCTGCCCATAATATTTTTTCAAATTAGTTATTCTTAGCATATGTATACCTCTTACTATAAATTGATACTGATATTTCGTCCTGTTGGTTTATACTGATAATATCTTACACCTGCCGCATCAAGCATACGCTTTGAAGCGATTACCGAAGGAGTATTAGCATACTTATCCTCTTCATAAATAATAGTTGCAATGCCTGCCTGAATTATAGCCTTTGCACATTCATTGCACGGAAAGAGTGATACATAAAGCTTCGCGCCTTCTAATTGTGTTCCTTTATAATTAAGTATTGCATTTAGCTCGCTGTGAGTAGTATAAAAATATTTATTATCGAGAGGATCTCCTTCTCTACACCATGGAAATTCATCATCTGAACAACCACGCGGAAGACCATTGTATCCCATAGATAATATTTTATTATCCTTACTTACTATGCAACAACCAACCTGAGTGTTTGGATCCTTTGATCTCATAGCCGACAATTTTGCTACACCCATAAAGTATTCATCCCAGGTAATGTAATCTTCTCTCTTTTGATTTAAACTCATATAAATCCTCACTATTGTTCAATCTTGTTGATTCTTCTAATGTGTCTTTCGTCATTTGAAAATTCTGTATTAAGGAAAGTATCAACTATCTCAAATGCAAGCTCCTTATCTACAATCTTTGCACCAAGTGCTAATACATTTGCATTGTTGTGCTCTCTTGTTGCCTTTGCCATAAATGTATTTGTGCAAAGTGCAGCTCTTATGCCACTTACCTTATTGGCAACAATTGAAATACCAATACCAGTACTGCAAATAACAATACCTCTTTGGCATCTTCCATCTGCTACTGCTTCAGCTGCAGCACGTCCAAAATCTGGATAATCGCAAGAATTAGTATTGTAGCATCCAAAATCATGGCAATCATAGCCTTTCTGAGTTAAATACTCTCTTATGGCCTCCTTTAATTCGTATCCGCCATGGTCACATCCTAATGATATCATTCTTAATTCCTCCTGTTTGATTTTTTCACTTACTTTTAATAATAATCTTTTTATTTGTCCAAAACACATTTTATATGTGTCTGCATCCTTACCGTAAGGATCTATAATTTCTTCGTCCTCACCAACATATTCCGCTATCGTATATACATTTATGGCATTTAAATAGTCATCATAAATACTTAGTTTTGTCTTTTCGTCAATGGTAAGCACCAAAATATCCTTACCAAAATCGAATTCCTCTATCTGCTTTGATATAAGACCCTCTTCTACATCAAGTCCATCATCTATAAGTATCTGCTCCATTTTTGCGCTATAGGGCTCGGGAAACATAACTACTGTTCCACGTGACTCTACCACGATTCTGTTGTTGATATGCTTAAAATATATTTCCGCCATAGGACTTAAATATGTATTTTCTTTGCACACAAACAACAATTTCTTGTATCTTGTTTTCATAATGAATTCCTTTTACAATCTTATAATATTATGTCCTGCTGCCTTAATCAATCTGTTCATTATAGCCTGTCCCACTGCCTGATTTTCAAAGCTTTCAGCATAAATGTAGTCCATATCAAGCTCATCGCAACGGCGTAGTGCCGCGTATAAATGTCTTGCCACTGCATCCTCATTTTCTCTGCTTCCAAGGTCATATACATAATCTGCCTCGTAGGCGAAAACATTTTCACTGGTTGCAAGTACCGCTGTTTTTAAATCTTCCTTTTCGTTAGCCGCAGCCTTTTCATTGATGTATGCTATTACCTTAGCTACATCACCTTCAACTATTGCAAGCTCTCCCTTTGGGGCATAATGCTTATATTTCATTCCCGGTGCTTTTGGTTTTGCACTGTTGTCTATGCCTAATATAGCCTTGTCTACTTCTACCGTTCCAATAACCTCTTCAAGCATTTCCTTTGTTATACAGCCCGGTCTTAATATCATCGGCACCTCATCACTCAAATCTACTATTGTGGATTCAAGACCAATATCGCCACTTCCACCGTCAATAATCATATCTATGCGCCCGTTCATATCCTCATATACATGAGCTGCGCTTGTAGGACTCGGCTTACCCGAGGTATTGGCACTTGGTGCAGCTATATACACACCTGCTTC
Organism: Lachnospira sp.; assembly: GCA_015057605.1. Classification (GTDB taxonomy): domain Bacteria; phylum Bacillota; class Clostridia; order Lachnospirales; family Lachnospiraceae; genus SIG291. The sequence goes on from SVDX01000025.1 coordinate 12,120, forward strand.
CTTAATTAGCTTTAAAGCAACCTTATGGTTAGGCATTCTAATCGCTACTGTATCTAAGCCACCAGTTGTTGTCATTGGCACAATTTCGCTCTTTTCTAATATTATTGTAAGTGGCCCTGGCCAAAATGCCTTTGCCAAAGCCACTGCCTTATCTGTCACATTATTAGACAATTCATAAATGTCTTTTTTATCGGCAATATGAACTATTAGCGGATTATCTGATGGTCTGCCTTTTGCCGCATATATCTTGCTTGCAGCCAACGGTGATAATGCATTTGCTCCAAGACCATATACTGTCTCCGTTGGAAATGCCACCAAACCGTCTGCTCGTAATATACTTGCCGCATCACTAAAATCTGCTTTATCAATATTGTCAATGTCAACTTTTTTCAATATTGTTTCCATATCCGTTGCCTCTTTTACTATTCTGCTTTTTGCAGGTACTCAAGCGCTCCCTTTGCTATGGCATCGGCAATTTCCTTTTGATACTCACTTGTATTAAGTAGGGTTGCCTCCTCCCAGTTTGAAAGAAATCCGCACTCAACAATGACTGTAGGACACGGAGTATTTAATAAAAGATAATAATTATCATTACTCTTATGTACCCGGTCATTGCCTCTTTTTATGTTAGTATTTAAACTGTTCTGAATAGCATTTGCAAGTTCTTTTCCCTCTGTCGAATGTGAGTAATAAAACACCTGCGCGCCATTTACTTTTTCATCACTAAAGCTGTTTTGATGTATGCTTATTACAAGCTTTGCGCCTGCATTAGCTACAATTTCACATCTTTTCTTCATATCCTCGTTCTTTTTGTTAGAAGCATTTTTTGAATAAAGACCGTTATCATCAGTTCTTGTAAGAATAACCTTATAGCCTTCCTTTTCAAAATTCTCTTTCAACATAAGACTTATTTTTAAATTAATGTCCTTTTCAAGAACATTGTTGACACCTATCTTTCCAGGGTCAACTCCGCCGTGTCCGGCGTCAATTACAATTACCGCCTTGCTTTGCGCCTCATTCTCTGTCTTAGCGGCTGTTGGCAGTACATAGACTACATTGGTTGCAATGGATATAAGCATAAGCACTGACATCACAATCTCAATTGCCTTTTTTTGCATTACTTACCTCAAAAAATGTTATTAATACATTTTATTATTTGACGTATTGTTCTATGACTGACCAAACTGAAGAATCTTCCATTCCAAGTCTCCAATATGCAAAATTCTTAACGCCTTTATTGGCAGCTAACTTCATCTTCATTTCGATTGACTTAGCATCCTCAATCCATACTTTATATTTATATGCGCCAGCTGTATACTCTGCATAATACTGACCACATTCTTCATCCCAAATAATATTTGCATTAAAGCTGTTAATAGTATACATTGTTGCCGCCATATCTGTTGTTGCATATATTTCTGGTTTTTCTGATGTACCATCAGCCTTTTCTCTCCAGATTCTTGTATAGAAAGGCATACCATTAATAATCTTATCAAGCTCAACTTCACTCATAGTCTTTACAATACCATTTTCAACATATGGTAATGATGCAACAGAACCCGCCTGTGTGCTACCTGAAGTATGCTCATCATAGCCCATGATAATTACATAATCTACAACCTTTCCTTGCTCTGTTCGGTTATAGTAATTGTTATAACCCATTGGTACATAATTGTCTGTAGAAAGGACTATGTTATTAGCTCTGCACTCTACCGACAATTCTCTAAGGAATTGTGTATAGTGTCTTGCTCCACCATATTTGATATATTCAAAGTCAATATTTAAGCCATCATAGCCATACTTTGTCGCATCAGCAATAAGCTTATCTATTACCTTTTTTCTTGCTACGATATTTGATAAAAATTCTTCTGTTGTTGAACTTATTGAGAAATCGGAAATCAAAGGCCATACCTCAATTCCTTTTTCATGCATTTTATCTACAAAGCTCTTGCTTGCGCCTGAGCTTACATTGCCATAGATGTCTTTTACCTGATACCATACTGGCGAAATAGTGTTAACACTTGTTCCTGAAAGCATTTCATCAATATTGTCACCATTGCCTGCCTGATACCATGCAAGCGAAATCACATGATCCTTTTTAATATTTGAATATCCTGGATCATTAAGCCATGCATAGCCGTTATGGTCTGTTACCTGAGTAAGATATTTTGTATAAAGGTACCCATAACAGCCATTTTCCTTAACTACCTGTGTAAACATTTCACCAGATGATACTACATATACTATCTCATCCTGCTCAACCATATCTACGACCTTACTGTTGATACCCTCTTTTTCTCTAATAGCCACTTTTCTGTCAGCCTTAACTGGAGAAGCCCATATATTGCCCGAAGTACCAAATGCAGTCTTAATAACGACTCTTGTAGGATTTTCTTCAATACGGTAATCAAAGGACTGTCTTATCTTTTTTGCATAATCTAACTCAATATAAATATTTTCCTCTTCTAAAAGCACTACAGGATAGTCAAGATTAGTAACCTCACCTGACTTCATATCTGTGTATTTAGTGTCATTTGGAACATATTTGTAAGTTGTTGTTGCCGTTGTATATAAAACTGCCTTATTTGTTTTGTCATAATAAAATCTATCATTAAGGTAAGTAGCAACGTCTGCCTGAAGAATATACCACTTACCGTCCTTATTAAGTGCAGTAAGCTCTCTTGATAAACCGTTAAGAATTACTGGTATCTCATCCTCTTCGACATTGAAATACTTAAGCAAATCTACCTTCGCTGTATTTCCGTCAGTGGTAAGATTCTTTCCTTTAAAATTAAATATATCTTTAGAAATTAACAATGCACAAAGAGCCACAATCGCAGCTATCCCTAAAATAGGAAACAAAATATTACTAATTAATAAATGCACGTTATTGCTTTTTATCTTTTTATCTGCCATTCAAACTTCCTCCTTAGACAATCATCTTATTATACCACTTTAATCAGATTTAGTCATTATAATTTTTTCTAAAATCGAAACAAAGAGCTGCCAGGTCAACCTGACAGCTCATAACATTCTGTATAAAGAGGGAACCTTATCAGAAATTTTGTTGATATATTATCCGATGTAGCATTAACAAAGCAGTTTCTCCATTAACTCAAGGTTATTATGCTTTATTTTAAATATATCCGGATTATATGGTATTTTGTATACCGGGATTCTTTTATCCATACCAAGCGTCATCTTGTCCTTTAAAATTCCAAACGTCGCTGTATAAATCCATTTATCACAATTACATTCACCACTTGTCCGTTCAATAAATTTATAATAATTTATAATATTCCACGGGTTAACGTCACCAACTACTATTTTCTTATTACATCTAAGAAATTCACTTCTTCCTTTAAAATAATCACTTGAAAAATCAATAACAATATAATCATAACCCTTTGCAATCAGCTCTGGTAGCTTTTCAACGTATACACTGGTATAAAAATTAATTCCATAATGTTTAAACTTCTTTTCATTTTCGCATAACCATTTGACGGAGGATTCACCATCATATTCCAAATATCCAACCTTTTTCCCATACACATTTGCTATATAATTTGATATCATAATTGCCAAATGCGTTACGCCAACCTTAGAATCAGTCCCCATTACTCCTATAATTTTTGTTTCTCCTTTTTTTCTCATGTAGCTTCTCCTTCAAAAAATGATTTCTACACATATACTCAAAGCTATTATCAACCTTCCTGCTCCTTTTAAAAGGATTATTAGCAATCGGCATGCAATAAAAATTTTGAATTTTTCTCTTAATACACATCCTTACAAAGTCAGTCATATCCATAAAATTAAGCAATGCAAGTGTTGTATTATTCTCCGTTAAGCCTTTATAAAGCTCAATTGTATCCTCAATTTCATATTCCTTACCGCCACCTACTAAAATAGTTATTCCTTCTAACACAGGTATGGACATTTCCTCATAACATCCGTAATCTCTTACAATAATGTCATAAAAATCCTTCCACTCATTGGCAATTACATTATCTGAAAATGGCATCATTTTGCAATCCTCAATTTGGTAAAATCCATTTTTAAATTTTCCCAAGCCTAACGCCCTAATCATTTTTATTATGTTGCGATTTTTGTTTTTCTCTTCGTATATGCACTTATATCCCTTTCTCTTAAAATATGAAGCAAGCATTATTGAAACATGTGTACATCCTATGCCACCCTTAGTCCCAAGAACATTGATATATAGAGATAAATTTGTTTTATAGTTAATATTTTCCAAATCCTTTAAAAGGCTTGAAATATTTTCATATCGCTCTTTAGGATTAGTTTTCATACATTTGCTAATAATAAACTGTAATTCGATTGAAGAAACCTTCAAAATATTATTTTTATCAAATGTGGATGTCGCCATATAAAGAAGTATTGCTCCAATGCTATAAATATCAGCTGCAACGGTTAAAACACCCTCCTCATACTGTTCAGGTGCTGCAAAGCCACAGCTGCCAATGCATGTGCTTATTTTCGAATTCACCATAACTGCATTACCATAATCTATTAATTTGATAATCCCGTCAGCTATAATAATGTTGTCTGGCTTTAAATCTAAATGCAATATGCCTATTGGCTTAATTTGATGCATATAAAGTAGTGTATTGCATATTTGCTTAGCGTATTCATAAATTGTTATTAACGGTATATTCTTATGATTGGTAATATAAGAAGTTAAAGATATCCCTTCGATATATTCCTCAATAATATAAAGATACTGATCATCCTCTTCGATGTCATAAATAATCGGAATATTGGGATAGTTAAGACTTTTAAGTATCTGAGCCTCTGCTACAAACCGACTGTACAGATGATGGCTCTTATCAATTCTTTTGATTGCACGATTAACATTCAGCTTAATATTCCTTACTAAAAATATCACTGATGAAGCTCCGTGCCCAAGCTTAGAAATTACTTCGTACTTATTAAATAAAATCGTACTTTGTTTCATCCCTCCTTGTAATATTTATCTCTATGACTTTATTATATCTATGTGAGGTTTGATTTTCAATTAGCAATATTATGTAAATTTACCAAATACATTTTATGCAAATTTACGAAATACTTTACACCCTTTAAAGATTAAGTTATAATATAAATAGGAAGGAGGAGTAATTATGAAGATTGAGAAAATTAACGATAATCAAATCCGTTGTACATTAGATAAATTAGATCTTGTATCTAGACAAATCAATATCAATGAGCTGGCATATGGTAGTGAAAAGGCGCGTAAGCTTTTTAGCGAAATGATGCAAAAGGCCTCATTTGAACTTGGCTTTGAAGCCGATGATATACCTATTATGATTGAAGCAATTCCGATATCTTCTGAAGCTTTGATTATAGTTATTACTAAAATTGAAGAGCCTGATGAGCTTGATACCCGATTTTCAAAATTCACTTCCCACAATATTTCCGACGAAGATGATTTTGATGATGAATATCCTGAAGAATATTTAGAAGAAGATTATGCATTTGCTAGTAGCCCACAAAATGCTACGGACAATGTTAAGGATATATTAGATTTATATCAGCAATACAAGCAAAGTGGTATCAAAAAACAAGCAGCTGCTAATACAGCTGAATTCCAATTATATACATTTAACGATTTGGATACTCTTATCAGACTTTCAAAGAATTTATCAGGTATATATAAGGGCAAATCTTCATTATACAAGAACCCACATACCAATAAGTATCAGCTTATGCTTTATGGCAATACCTCTAACAGCTATGAGGCGCTCATTTCAGAATACAGCATAGCCGATAAAACCACCTATGCAAGCAAGGCATATTTAGATGAGCATGCAAAAATTTTAATCAAAGATAAAGCAATTAAGCAATTGGCAAAAGTGTAAATAAAAAGGTAGCACCCCCATAACTAAGAATAGTTATGGGGGTGCTCCCTTTTAAATTTAATCGTTAATATTGTATAAAAGTGCATATGCCTGTCACTAATCTTTGATATTTATCTTATCTGCTTGCTTGATATGCTTCGATTTCATTCATCAAAGCTTCAATATCCATACCATGTACCATTGCAGCTTCCTCTAATGTCTCTGCCTGAGCTGATGGACAGCCAACGCAGTGCATACCCATATTCATTAAAATAGGGATAATTCCTGTATCTATACGAATTGCCTGAGCAATAGTCATATCCTTAGTTATTGTCATGTGTATCTCCTCCATTCATTTTTTATAAATCGTGATTATTATAATACAAATGTTAAAAATATACAAGCATTATGTATGTCAATACGCATATTTGTGTATACTGGTAAAGAAACTAATGTACGTTAAAAAAACCACAAACTTCTATTGACGTGTATACAGTATTCATTTATAATAGCAATGAACTTTGAGATAATTATAACACTTTTAGGAGGAATTTCAAAAATGAGATCAGAATGGAAAGATTTCGTAGGTGGACAATGGGAAAATGAAGTTAACGTTAGAGACTTCATCCAAAAAAACTACACAGTGTACGAAGGTGACGAAGAATTCTTATGTGGACCAACTCAAAACACTAAGGATTTATGGGCACAAGTAATGGAACTTACAAAAGAAGAACTTGCTAATGGCGGGGTTCTTGATATGGATACAAAAGTAATTTCAACAATTACTTCACATGGTCCTGGTTACTTAAACAAGGACAAGGAAACTATCGTTGGTTTCCAAACAGATAAACCTTTCAAGAGATCAATGCAACCTTACGGTGGTATTCGTATGGCTGAAAAGGCATGTGCTGACAATGGCTATACACTTGATCCAGAAATCAGTGAATTTTTCACAAAGCACAGAAAGACACACAATGCTGGTGTATTTGATGCTTACACTCCAGAAATGAGAGCTTGTAGATCAAACCACATTATCACAGGTCTTCCTGATGCTTACGGACGTGGACGTATCATCGGCGACTACCGTCGTGTAGCTTTATATGGTACAGATTTCCTTATTAAGGATAAGGAAACTCAAAAAGCATCTACTCCATTTGTTATGACAGCAGATGTTATTAGAGACAGAGAAGAATTATCAGAGCAAATCGGTGCTTTAAAGGAATTAGCTAAGTTAGGTGAAATCTATGGTTGCGATATTACAAAGCCTGCTTCAAACGTTAAAGAAGCTATCCAGGCTGTATACTTTGGTTACTTAGCAGCTGTTAAGGAACAAAACGGTGCAGCTATGTCACTTGGCCGTACAGCAACATTCCTTGATGTTTACGCACAAAGAGACTTAGAAAATGGTACATTTACTGAAGAGCAAATTCAGGAATTCGTTGACCACTTCATTATGAAGTTGAGACTTGTTAAGTTTGCTCGTACACCTGAATACAACTCATTATTCTCAGGTGACCCAACATGGGTAACAGAAACACTTGGTGGTGTAGGCGTAGATGGCCGTCCACTTGTAACAAAGATGTGCTTTAGATATTTAAATACATTAGATAACTTAGGTGCTGCTCCAGAACCAAACTTAACAGTTCTTTGGGCTAAGAACCTTCCACTTAACTGGAAGAAGTACTGTGCAAAGATGTCAATTAAGTCTTCATCAATCCAATATGAAAACGATGACTTAATGAGAGTAACTCATGGTGATGATTACGCAATCGCTTGTTGTGTATCTTCAATGAGAGTTGGTAAGGAAATGCAGTTCTTCGGTGCTAGAGCTAACCTTGCTAAGTGTTTATTATACGCTATCAACGGTGGTGTTGATGAATGCAGTAAGAAGCAAGTTGGTCCTAAGTACAGACCAATCACTTCAGACGTATTAAACTACGACGAAGTAATGGAAAAATTCAAAGATATGATGGCTTGGTTAGCAGGCGTTTATGTAAATGCATTAAATATTATTCACTATATGCATGACAAGTACTGCTATGAAAAGCTTCAAATGTCATTACATGACAAGGAAGTTAGAAGATACTTCGCTACAGGTATCGCAGGTCTTTCAGTTGTTGCTGACTCATTATCAGCTATCAAGTATGCAACAGTTAAGCCTGTAAGAGACGAAAACGGTATTGTTGTTGATTACATTACAGAAGGCGATTTCCCTAAGTATGGTAACAACGATGATAGAGTTGACTCATTAGCTCAAGAATTAGTATCAACATTTATGAATATGATTAGACAACACCACACATACAGAAATGGTTTCCCTACTATGTCAGTATTAACAATTACTTCAAACGTAGTATATGGTAAGAACACAGGTAGTACACCAGATGGTAGAAAGTATGGTCAACCTTTAGCTCCAGGTGCTAACCCAATGCACGGAAGAGATAAGAGCGGTGCTGTTGCTTCATTATCATCAGTTGCTAAGCTTCCATTTAAGGATGCTCAGGATGGTATTTCAAATACATTCTCAATCATCCCTGGTGCGCTTGGTAAGGAAGATCAAATCTTCGCAGGTGACCTTGAAGTTGAACTTGAAGGCTTTGTAGCAGAATAATTTGGTAAAGGATGATGCAGACTATGAGTGATAAACGAATAGACGATATTGTATCAATGCTAGATGATTTTATGAACTCCGGTGGCGGTCATATGAACGTCACCGTGGGTGATAATACAAATACACTGGATAAAACAGTGGTTAAAACTAACAGCACAGAATGTGCTGCAGGCAACCTTGCGTGTCAGGTTCCAACATTACATGAAGGTCTTGATGCAAAAGAATAATTTTAGGAGGTAAACCAATATGGCAAATCAAAATCAAATTAATAATTTAGTTTCTTTATTAGATGGTTATGTAGAAAAAGGTGGACATCACCTCAATGTTAATGTTTTTACAAGAGAAACATTAATTGATGCTCAGGCTCATCCTGAGAAGTATCCTCAGCTTACAGTAAGAGTTTCAGGATATGCTGTTAACTTTGTTAAGTTAACAAAGGAACAACAAGATGATATTATCTCTCGTACATTCCATGAATCAATCTAATAATTGTAAATAAAATGACGATATGATATAATAAGGGAGGCAATAAGCCTCCCTGTTTTTCACAATAAAGGATGGATATATTATGATTGGTAGAATTCACTCTTTTGAAACATTTGGAACGGTAGATGGTCCCGGCGTACGCTTTGTTGTATTTGTTCAGGGCTGTCCTATGCGTTGTCTCTACTGCCATAATCCTGATACATGGGATCCTACTTTAGGCAAAGAGATTACTCCTGATGAAATTTTAGCTGAATACGAAAAAAGCAAGATGTTTTATGCTGACGGTGGTCTTACTGTAACTGGTGGTGAGCCATTACTTCAAGTAGATTTCCTTTTAGAATTGTTTGAAAAAGCAAAAGCAAAGGGAATTCACACCTGTATAGATACTTCTGGTATAACCTACAAGGAATCCAATGTAGCTCATATTGCAAAATTGGACAAGCTTATGGAATACACAGACCTTGTAATGCTTGACATTAAGCATATTGACCCTGCTGAGCATTTAAAGCTTACTGCACAACCTAATACAGGTATACTTGCATTTGCTAAATATCTTGAAAAGAAAAAAATCCCTATATGGATAAGACATGTTGTTGTTCCTGAAATTACTGATAATCCTCTATATTTAGACCAACTCGGACAGTTTTTAGGTACACTTACTAACCTCAAGGCTCTTGATGTATTGCCTTATCACGATATGGGTATTGTAAAGTACGAACAGCTCGGAATGGAATATCCTCTCAAAGGTGTTCCTGCGATGTCTAAGGAAGATGCAATTAAAGCAAAAAGAGTTATTCTCAACGCAATTGTCAAAAAACGTAATGAAATTGCCAATCAATAATTACTTGTATATTTTTAAAAAATGTTTTATAATAAAATTAACCTAATTAAGGAGGGACTATACTATGGCATATGTAATTTCAGATGAATGCATCCAATGTGGCGCTTGCGCATCTAACTGTCCTGTTGAAGCCATCAAAGAAGGCGACGGCAAGTTCGTAATTGATCAAGATGCTTGTGTACAATGTGGTGCTTGCGCATCTAACTGTCCTGTTGATGCAATTAAAGAAGATTAATAATAAAAGGATTGTCAAACGACAATCCTTTTTTATTTATTTTCTTAGTTTTAATTTTTTCTTTTCTTTCTTACTTTTCTGAAAGCTTCTAATCGTTTCATCCAGCTTTTTAAAGCGTTCTTCCTCGATTTCCTCGCGTACTCTCATATGGTAATCCATTTCTTTAACAACCTTGTCACTAACCTTATAGCCAATTTCGTCACTAAGAAATGCATTGTTTTCCCTTAAAACTCTTTCAACAACCTGTCCAATAATATTTTCAAATTGCTGTAGCTTGTCCGGTTTTTCCGGCATTTTAGGTTTACTTACTGTAAGTACTGACTCTGAAACTTCTCCATCCTTATCAATCAACAGACGTATAGTTTTTAATTGATAGCCCATATCTCTGTATGATTTAATTTTTCGAAAAGTATCGATATGCTCTTGCGTATAAAAGCGGTGTCCCATTTCATTTCTCGGAATATGAATATCTAATTCATCCTCCCAGTATCTTAAAACATGTGTTTCTAACTCTGTCATTGTGGCAGCATCAGAAATGGTATACCTCTTATCATCCATCTTCCTTCACCCCTTATGTATTATCTGTCGATAAATATTATATCATAAGGGTCAAATTATTCAAGAAAATGCGTTTTACAAAACTCGACAGCAATCTACTTTTGAAGGTTAGCAAATCTTGTATAATCTGGTAACCAAGCAAGCTCAACTGTGCCAATTGGGCCGTTTCTTTGCTTAGCTATTATAATCTCTGCAACGCCTTTTTTCTCGCTGTCTTTATTATAGTAATCATCTCTGTATATAAACATTACTACATCGGCATCCTGCTCAATAGCTCCTGATTCACGCAAATCCGAAAGCATTGGTCTATGATCCTGTCTTTGTTCAACTGCACGGCTAAGCTGTGATAACGCAATAACCGGTGCATCTATCTCTCTTGCCAATGCCTTTAGCGAACGTGATATTTCTGATATTTCTTGTTGTCTTGAATCTGTTTTTGCATTACCTGTCATTAACTGTAGGTAGTCAATAATAACTAAGCCTAAATCATTTTCGAGCTTCATTTTACGGCATGCCGAACGAAGTTCATTAATTGAAATACCAGGAGTATCATTTATAATAAGCTTTGATTTTCCTATTTTGTCTGCTGTTTCTATAATGCTCATCATTTCATCTGGATTAAGATTACCTATACGAATCTTTTGTGAGTTAACACCCGAGTCTAAGGAGAAGAGACGTGTAACCAACTGCTCCTTTGACATTTCCAGACTGAATATTGCGGTTGTTATATTGCTTTTTAATACTGCATCCTGTGCAACATTTAAAACAAATGCTGTTTTACCCATTGATGGTCTCGCAGCAATGAGTACAAGGTCGGATTTTTGAAGTCCTGCAGTCTTTGTATCTAAATCTATAAAGCCCGTTGGAATACCTGTTACTGAGCTGTTAGAATGTGTTGCACGCTCTATGTTATCAAGTACATTTACAACAATATTTTTAATTGGTGTAAAGTCCTGACCGCCTGTTCGCGACTTAACTACTTCAAATACTTTTTTCTCAGCATCTGCAAGTACTGTCTCTGCATCACCATTACTGTAACAATTATTATTGATATCTGTTGTAACAGCTATAAGCTTACGCAATATTGCCTTTTCTTTTACAATTTCAGCATACGCCTTTACATTTACTGTTGTTGGTACGCTCATTGCTATATTAGCCAAATACTGCATATCTGAAAGCTCGCCTGCTACATTCTTATCCTTAAGTCTGCTCTGCAAGGTTACCAAATCTACAACCGCATTGTCATTGTATAGCTCTACCATTGTTTCAAATAATATTGAACAACCTTTGTTATAAAAATCAGCCGCAGTAAGTATTTCCGAAGCAACAGTAATCGCATTGCGATCCGTAATCATTGAACCGATAACAGACTGCTCAGCTTCTAAATTATTGGGCATATTTCTTATAATTTCTTCCTGACTCATAATAAATGTTCCTTTACTTTGTCTCAACTACCTTAACTGTAAGTTTAGCTGTCACCTCTCTATGAACCTTCACACTGATAATATGTGTTCCTAATGTCTTTATTGGCTCATCAAGCTGCATTTTTTTCTTATCGATTTCGAAACCTAACTGTTTCTTTGCTTCTAGTGCAATTTCCTTTGTAGAAATAGAACCAAATAATTTGCCATTTTCACCAGTCTTTAAACCTACTGTTACTGGCTTTTCTTCTATCTTAGCTGCAAATACCTTTGCATCCTCTAATTGTTGCTTTGCAATCTTGTCTGCATTAGCCTTTTGAAGCTTCAAATCATTGATATTCTTATTATTAGCCTCTACACCTAACTTCTTTGGTAAAATGAAGTTTCTTGCATAGCCTTCATTTACCTTTACTATTTCACCTTTTTTACCTAAGCTTTTAACGTCTTGTAGTAAAATAATCTCCATTATTAACACTTCCTAAATTTCATTATTTTCTAACATTGAATCAATTGTTTCACGAATAATTGCAACCGCCTGTTCCATATCGCATTCTTTAAGCTGTGCACCGGCAATGTTCATATGACCGCCGCCACCAAGCTTTTCCATAACCAATTGAACATTTACATCATCAATTGAACGTGCACTGATATATATAACTCCATTGTATTCAGTAAGTACAAATGAAGCCTTTATGTTGCTAATATCAAGTAACTCATTAGCTGCCTGTGCTCCAACAATTGTAGGGCTTTCAAGTCCAGCACTTGGACACGAAGATATTGCAAAATGTGTCTTATATACTTCTGCTCTTCTAACAGCTTCAGCTCTTGCCTTATATTCGCTCATATCATTTCTTAAGAGTTTTCTTACTCTTGTTATATCAGCGCCATTTCTTCTAAGATAAGCTGCTGCCTCAAATGTTCTTACACCTGCTTTATTAATAAAGTTATTAGTATCAATAACAATACCTGCATACAAAGCATCTGCTTCAAGAGGCTTTAACTTAATTCCCTCCTGAATATATTGTAATATCTCAGCTACCATTTCACATGCCGATGATGCAAATGGTTCTATATAAGAAAGCTCTGCGTTATCAATTGTATCGCTACCCTGTCTGTGGTGGTCTAATACTACAACCTTGCTACACATTTGCAATAATTCGGGGCACTCTGTTATAGATGGCTTATTTACATCTACAACTACCAAAACAGTATTAACATCTACCGCATTTTGCGCTTCCTCACATGTTAATAGCATGTCCTTGTCATAATCTGGATTGTTGATAAACTGCTCTAATACTGGTCTTACACTTGTAGTAATTTCATTAATTACAATGTGAGCCTTCTTATTAAGTGCCTTTGCCGCACGACAAATACCTACTGCCGAACCAAATGAGTCTACATCACCAATCTTATGACCCATTACAAGCACCTTATCGCTTGAATCCATAATTTCCTTAAGACTTTGTGCTTTTACTCTTGCTTTAACTCTTGTATTCTTCTCTACCTGTTGGCTCTTACCACCAAAGTAGTTGATTGTATCTCTATCTCTTACTACAACCTGATCACCACCACGTCCTAGAGCAAGCTCTATTGCTGCACGTGATAATTCATAGTTTTTAGCGTAGCTTCCGCCATTAGCACCAACGCCGACACTTATTGTCACCGACATATCGTTACCAATGCTTATTGACTTAACCTCATCAAGTACACTAAATCTTTCCTGCTGAAGCTGTTCAAGATATTTATATCTAAATACTGCAAGATATTTGTCCTTTTCAAGCTTCTTTACTATACCTTCACCTGAAGAAATACATTTGTTAACTCTTCTGTCAACAAGGCTAACAAGAACTGAACGTCTTACTTCATCAATACTTTCTAAAGCTTCCTCGTAATTATCAATATATATTAGCGCTGTTACAAAGCCTTCGTCATGAATCTCTTGAATATATCTGTTGATATCCGTCTCATCAAACATATAGAGCGCTACAAGCATCTGGTCTTGTTCGGTGCTCTCAAACAAATCATTGTGATTAATAAGAGAATTAATATCTACTCTCTTTAATTCTATTCTAAAATCTCTTTCACCATATTTAATCTCAACCTGAGTCATTTCGTTATCTATAGGCATATCATCTGTATCAATTCCTACAAATAACTCTGATATATGCTTATCCTTAATCTTATCCTTAAGACATAAATCATTAAATCTTGTATTGCCCCACAGCACATTGCCATCTCTGTCCAATAGAGCATATGGTATCGTAAGCTCTGATAAAATCTGCTTCTGCACTTGCGAATATCCAATAGAGAAATCAATTAGCGATTCCAATATCATTGGATTGATATGTACCATAAGTACGATAACAATAACGGCATACACAACCATAAATGCAGTCATAATCATTGCAGGTTTTAGCGCAATAAAATACATAGCGATTGTCATTACTAAGAATAACACGCCAAAGTATATAGGCCACTGCATATATGTTTTAAGTTTTCCCTTTAATTTAATTGGTGCTTTCATATCCTTCTCCATTCTATAGACAAATCAATACACTCCATAATATTATAACATTATATTTTAATTATTAAAAGTACTTTTTTTGTAGAACAAAATGTGGCTGTGCAATCGTCTGCACAGCCACTATAATTATTTATTAAGTGTTTCTACGTATTTGTTGTAGTTTGGTTCAAAATCAATACCTACATTACTTTGTCTGTCTATTATAAGCTCTCTATAGGTTCCGTCAATAGGAAGTCTTAGAGTTTCTACATTATATTTTAGATATGATAACGCATTTGATGCGTGTCCTAATATCTCTTTTGAACTCATATCTGTTCTGACAAGTGGTAATACCTTTGTAAGAAGCTCATCCATTGTTGATAAATCTGAGGTTTTAGCCTTCTCAAACAACGAAAGAAGTACCTTTCTTTGTCTTTCAGTTCTTTCAAAATCGTTGCCTATATATCTTATTCTTGAGTACGCCAACGCCTGAACACCTGAAAGATGCATATTACCTGTAAAGGATTCATCAATTAAATGATCATTTATATCCTTACCCATAATATCACAAATCTCTCTTGCATACATATTGATGTAGTATGGCTCACCCTTTTTAAGATTAATATCTACACCACCAAGGATATCAATACCATCTACAAATCCTGTGAAATTAACAACTACATACTTATCTATTTTAATTCTAAAATTTGCTTGAATAGTGCTTATAAGGAATTTACCACCCCCTGCAAGATATGCCATATTAAGCTTACCGTACTGAACCTTTCTGCCACCAATTGTAAGCTCTGTAGGATATTTTACATAAGTATCTCTCATAACAGAGGTTAATAAAATCTTCTTTGTATCCTTTTTAATAGATACGATAATCATTGAGTCTGAATTACCTGCAAATGAATTAGGATCTCTTGTATCTGTTCCTATAAGTAAAATATTTTCTACATTAGGGTCACTGTAATATTTGCTTTCATCTAATGTAAATATTTTATTAATAGAGTCCTCTTGTTCAACAACTTCTTCTTTTTCTGTGTCCGGTGCACTTGCTGTCTCTTCTTGCGGAACCGTAACCTGTTCTATTGGAATATCTATAAGTGTAGCGCTTTGCTGGGTATCATAGTCTATATATCCTAAATACTGTTTTACCTTAAGAGCTGCCACAATACCTATAATAAGTACAATAATTAAAATAACTGCTAATACTATAAGTGAAATTTTAGCCTTTTTTGAAAGTGGCTTTTTCATTTTCTATAATCTCCTTTCATAATGCTCCCGCATTCTTACGATATTTGTATGGTGAAACGCCTTTTGCTTTTTTAAATGCATCGCCAAAATAATTGCTATCACTAAATCCGCAATCAAGTGCAATATCCGTGATTTTGTCATTTGTCATCAATAATCTATCACTTGCCGCCTTAAGTCTTACACTTATAAGATATTCCTTAAAACCAAAGCCCGTAACCGCCTTAAATCGCTTTGAGAAATATGATTTGCTCATACAGAACTTATCTGCAATCATATCAAGCGTAATATTAGTGCTATAATTATTGAATATGTATTCTACTGCATCTGCAATAATCTTATCCTCTTCATCTAAAACAAGATTACCTACCTCACCGGACTTTTGACATCTATATATAAATGCCAGAATTTCCAGCAAATAGCTTCTGCTTAATACTTTTGATACGTCATCAATACCTTCTTGTTCATAGAGCATTTTTTTCAATAGCTCCTCAATATATTCTCTTTTTGATGTAGGTACCTTTATGTGTCTTTTCTCTAAAAACTCTTTAGCTGCCTCTTCTCCAATAGACTCAAAGAATGGCTGCATAGCTTCCTTAGATACATATAAACCAATCCAATCAATGGTACACATATGATTTTCAACATGATTACCTCTGTGTAATTCACTTGCCGAAATAACTATAAAATCGCCCTTGTCCATCGTATAAATCGCATCATTAACCGTCATGGCACGCTTGCCACTAAGCAAATACCCGATTTCATAATATGGGTGGAAATGCGCTATCTGTGGTGGAACATTAATTCCACGACGCACCTTTTCGATACAGATACCATTTTCATCATTACTTACAACTCTGACAACCGCCATACCATTCTCCATTCTACTACATATATTTTCTAATTTCAATTGTTACATATTTATTTCAAAAATGCAACAAATATTCTGTATTTTTTTTAATATCAAGTCGTTAATATGTAGTAATTACAGTTTTTATCAATTATATTTATTTTAGTATATAATAAGGAGAAATGTTATGAAGAAGAATAATTCGCAACTTATACTTAATGGTAGTCTTTTAAAAGCTTTATTTACATTGGCCATACCTATAGTATTAAACAGTTTTATTCAAACTATGTATAATTTAACCGATTCATATTGGCTTGGTAAATTAGGCGAAGCAAATCAGGCCGCTATTACCATGGTTTCACCAATACAAAATATTATCGTAAGCTTTGGTACAGGTATTACCGTGGCCGGCGCAGTTCTAATTGCACAATATATAGGTGCTAATGAAATTAATGAAGCAAAAAAAATGGCAACTCATATATTAGTTTGCGCACTTGCATTTGCCATTATCTGTTCAGCCCTATGCTTTATTTCGACTCCATTTATCGTTGAATGGCTTGGTGGTGCAAGCGAAGTAAAAAAGCTTGGAATTACATACCTTCGAATTGTAGTATTAGACATACCTTTCCTCTTTATGATAAATATTTATATTGCAATTAATCAGGCACAGGGAAATACCCTAAAGCCTATGCTTGTTAACCTAAGCGGTGTAATCATCAATATGATACTTGATCCACTTCTTATGTTTGGCTTTAATCTTGGTATATCCGGTGCCGCATTAGCTACACTATTTTCAAAGGTACCATGTGCTATAATAGCAGCAATTGCCCTCTTTAATAAAAATAACTTTATAAAAATAAGTCTTAAGGGCTTTAGATTTGAAAAAAGCAAGGTTAAATCAATTATTTCCGTAGGTCTTCCTACTGCCATTGGTGGAAGTACTATGCAATTTGGTTTCCTTCTTATGAGTAAAAATGTTGTTAAATATGGTACAGTAGCAACCGCAGCTTACGGTATTGGAAACAGAGTAAATGGTCTTATCTCGCTTCCATCTAATGCTATGGGTTCTGCAGTAGGAACAATCGTTGCTCAAAATATAGGTGCCAACCAATACGAGCGTGCAGAAAAAGCTTATAAGCTCTCAAGAAACATATCGGTTATGTTCCTATTTATTGGAGGTCTTATATTATCAAACCTAAAGGTGTCAGCAGCTATAGTTTCTATATTCTCCGACAACCCAGAGGTTGTAAGCTTTGCCGCGGATTTCCTTATGGTAATGGCCATTTGCAGTTGGACTAATGGCGTACACAACTCAACAAATGGTTTATTCAATGGTTCTGGCCATACTATGATAACTATGGTAATCGATGCCTCAAGAATGTGGGTATTCCGTTTCCTAACATTATATATATGCGAAAATATATTTCATATGTATCTATCAAGTATCTGGTACTCAGTTGTAGTAAGTAATGCAATCTCCGCATTGATATTATGGATACTTTATAAAACAGGCATTTGGAAAAAACGTGTAATTAAAATAGATAAACAAAGCGAAAAAAATGCATAGCAGTCGGCTATGCATTTTTTAATATATTCACTACTTTATCAATCATCGTAGAACGAATTTTTATGTTGTATTCTTTTCCTCTTTGAGTATTTATGATAAGTCTGTCAATCTTTTCCTTATGAACATCTATAATATCCTCTTTTGCAAGCATTCTAAAATTAGAACCAATTAAAAATGCAATATATTTCTCTCCGATAAGTATATTTCCATAGGCCTGACCTTTATCTAAATCATTCGTTAAATCCTCTGAAGTAATTCCACGCTCTTTAAGCTGTTTGGTTACTCTTTTTTGAGAAGCTCCGCTAAATATATAGCTTGTTGTACCAATAATCCATATAATTACAATAATAGAGACAATCAAGGCTAAGTAATCCCAACCTGACATATACGCAGTTTTGTAATAATAGTATAAAACCTTATCGCTATCTGCGTAATCTAAATCCTCTAATGACTCTTTATATAATGCCTTTATACTGTCATCCATTTCTTCCATACGGCCGTTTAACTTAATTGGAGTTTCTATAACCTCTTTATTTGAAGTAGCTCTAAAATGCAATTTGGCATGCTCATAATGTTCCTTAGGGATATATACTGCCATTAAATACGACTCTTCGCCCTCTTTAGGATAAGGAATTATGCAATAGCAGCCTCTTCCATCCTTAACTTCGGCAAAATTAGCGTATATTTCATTAACCTCCAACTCAAGATACATCCCATCCTTAATATCACTAACGGCTATTGTAGACATATCAATGTGTGGTATGAAACTTAGTATCTCAAAGCCCGTAAATATCATAAAAGACACACTAAATAGAACTAATAACAGCATTCCGGCTATATATTTTTTAAATGCTAAAATCTTAAATTTTTTTATCATTTAAATTCTCCTTTCTACTTAGCTTTAACTATCGAATATACATCTCTTTTGGAAATTCCTCTGTCCTTTGCAACCATTTTCATTGCTTCTTTTTCATCAATTCCCTTTTGAATATATAACTTAAAATGTTCTTCTATGCCAATATTTTCCCATTTTTCATGTTCTTCTTTTGAAAGCTCTGTTCTTGATTTGCCCTCAAGCACCAAAACATATTCGCCCTTAGGCTCATTTATTTCATAATAGTCTATTGCTTCTTTTAAAGTTAAACGATTAACATCCTCATGCTTTTTAGTAAGCTCCTTACACACTGATATAGCACGTTCTTCACCTAAATACTCTAACAGCTCCTGTAATGTCTTTAAAAGACGATGTGGAGCCTCATAAAGTATAATCGTTCTTGTTTCATTTGTAAGCTCGCTAAGAATTTCTCTTCTTTCCTTTTTATCTGAAGGTAAAAATGCTTCAAATGCGAATCTTCTTGTAGCCTTCCCCGAAATAGTAAGCGCCGTTACACATGCTGCCGGACCTGGAAGTGAAGTCACCTTAATTCCTGCCTCATAGCATTGCTTTACAAGTTCCTCTCCAGGATCAGATATACCTGGGGTTCCTGCGTCTGTTATAACTGCTATATTTAAACCTTCCTTAAGCTTCTCGACTAAATACTTTGCCTTATCAATCTTATTAAATTCATGATAGCTTGTCATAGGAGTCTTAATTTCATAGTGATTTAAAAGCTTAATACTGTGTCTTGTATCTTCTGCAGCAATCAAATCCACTTCCTTTAATTTATTAAGTACTCTTATAGTTATATCTTCAAGATTACCAATTGGTGTGGCACATAAAAACAATTCACCAAAACTCATATTTTACCTCAAATTCCTAAGCCTGATATAAATCATAAACTTCTTTGGTATATTTACCCTGCTCTTCATATATAATCAACGGTTCCATTACCTTTACCATTGAATTAGCACCCTTAACAGCCTCAATAAGAATCATATTTGCTTCTTTATCCTTAAATGGGTACACTAATCTTACACGCTTAGGCTCTAATTTATATTTCGTAAGCGTACTAAATATTTCTATCATACGATGTGGTCTGTGCACCATAAAGAAATGTCCATTAACCTTTAAAAGCTTTGATGCTTCTCTTGCTAAATCATCCAGTGTACACAATATCTCATGTCTTGCAATCGCCTTAACATCTTGCGGATTCTTCAATCCGTGATTTTCATTCATATATGGCGGATTAGATGTTACCACATCAAAGGTAGCCGCACCAAATATTGATGATGCCTCCTTTATATCACCCTGTACTATATTAATTTTGTCATTAAGTCCATTATATTCAACACTTCTTTTAGCCAAGTCCACACTAATATCCTGTATTTCAAGACCTATTATATGTTTAGCATTAGTTCTTGCCTCAAGCAGTATTGGAATTATTCCATTACCACAGCCTAAATCTATACATTTATCCTCTTCATTTGCCTTAGCAAATGCAGCCAAAAGCACAGAATCCATTCCAAAGCAAAATGCATTTTTATTTTGAATAAGCTTATACCCTTTACGTCCAAGATCATCTAATCTTTCATCACAATTTAAATTAATTGTCATCTAATAATGATTTCCCTTCTTTTCTTTCAAGAGCCTCTAATGCCCTAAGCTCTGCATCATTAACATTAACCTTGTCAACTCTCTTTTTAGGTTTAAATATAAGGTCAGACACATTATATTCTCTAATTTCTTTTTCATCATTATCAAGTGTAACAACTACCTTAACAAGCTGTCTTAACACATTTACACTAAATACTTCGCCTTTAAAATTATCCTTAGTTCTTACAAAATCACCAACCTCTGGCAGATTTTTATTAAGTTCCTCATAAGTATCTGCTTCATTTTTAAGGCAACACATCAATCTGCAACATACACCGGATATTTTAGATGGATTAAGTGAAATATCCTGATCCTTAGCCATCTTAATTGAAACCGAACCAAAATCTGATAAATAAGTGTGACAGCAAAGTGGACGACCACATATGCCAATACCACCCATAATCTTTGTCTCGTCTCTAACACCAATCTGTCTTAATTCAATTCTTGTTTTAAATACAGATGCCAAATCCTTAACAAGCTCTCTAAAATCCACCCTTCCATCCGCAGTAAAGTAAAATAAAAGCTTGTTATTATCAAATGTATACTCTGCATCAATTAGCTTCATTTCAAGCTTATGTTCCTTGATTTTTTCAAGACATATTTTATATGCATCTTCTTCTTTTTTATCATTTTTTCTTTTTATCTTATCATCCTCAGGTGTCGCTACACGTATAATTGGTGAAATCTCTGATTCCTTTTTATCTAACATTTTATCTGCAAGCACAACATAACCATACTCAAGACCTCTCGCTGTTTCAACAATAACATGCTGTCCCTTTGATACCTTGAAATCCTTTTGTGCAAAATAATATATCTTTCCTCCAGTTCTAAATCTGACTGCAACTGTTTTTATCATTCCCTAATTCTCCTTTATAGTCATTACCAGTAATTCTACCACCAAATCAAAATTTACATTTGCCTTAAGCCTATCCTTTGCCTTGGTAAATGCATTTAAAATATTTTCCAGACCTTCATATGAATGTCTCACTGCCTGTTCTCTTATATAAGACAATGCATCCTTAAATGTTAATGCATTAACATTTGCAGTAGCCTTATATAAAAGCACATCCTTATACCACATCATCATAAAATCCATAAAATCATGTATCTGTGCTTTAAACGTAGCAAGCCTCTTAAACGTATCCATAAGCTTATCCGTTTCCATATCATCTACATTTTTCAAAAGCCATAATGCAGTTTCTCTAAGCTCCACATATTCTTGCGAACTTGCTATCTCTATAGCTTTTCCAAGTCTGCCCTGTGAAAATGAGGCACAAAATTCCGCAACATCCGGCTTTATGCCCAAATTCTTAACCAAATAATCAAATACCATCGTAAATGACAATGGTTTTAAACTCAGCTTTATGCATCTTGAAAGTATCGTAGGCAAGAATATATCTGAATTCGTTGTAAGCAACATAATAATCACATATGCAGGTGGTTCTTCAATCGTCTTTAGCATTGCATTTTGTGCTGCAACATTCATTTTCTCAGCATCATCAATAATATATATCTTATATCTATTGCTGTATGGCTTTATATCTACATCTGAATTCAAGCCAGTACGTATATCATCCACACCTATTATATTAGGCTTATCATGTCCAACCATTATGATATCTGGATTATTATCAGTCATAGCCTGCTTGCAAGAATGACACCTCATACAAGGTTCATTTCCACCCTCCATGCACTGTAGTGTCATTGCAAATGCCTTAGCAAGCATTTTCTTGCCAATTCCATCTTCACCTTCAAATATATATGCATGCGAAACCTTTTCAAATTCAATGGCACCCTTTAAGTGTTCAATTATCTTCTGATGTCCTATTATCTCGCTAAAACCAGCCATAACTTCTCCATTTCCTATGCTACTAAATCAAGCAGCAAACCTCTTATCTCGTCTACCCTTCCAAGAATCGCTATATTGTCCTTTTCATCCTTAATAAGCTCTGTTGCAAGCTCATCAAGATTCTTATCTACAAGCTTTACAATTCCATACACACGGTGTCTTCCTCTTTTATCCAGGAAATTTTCACGCGAAAATTCATGAGAACGATTAACAACTTCATTCATAAAATCCTTAACCAATTCCCTGTATTTTTTCATATCTTTAATGTCCATATGCTTAGAGATTTTTTCTCCTTGCTCAGTAATCTCATTCATCATTGTATTTAGCTTAGTTTGAAGCTCTTTTTCTTCAATATTACTAACTAATGTAAATCTAAATGTATCATCCTTACTGTGGACAGGCGCATTTGTAGTGGTTGCTTGTGTCTGACTAATTTCATTTACTTTAATATCCACTTTAAACACCTCCTAAAATACATTCCTAATTATATCATATATACTTAGAAATTTATAATATTTTTTCGATATCCTTCTTTATTTCTTCAAAACACTCTTCAATATCTGTGTTGATATATCTTTTTTCTATGCCTGCGGCCTCAATATTCTCCTCTGAAAAATCTTTATTATCAGCCAAAAATCTTCTGCAAAGCTCCGCATACTTAGGTAATCTCTGCATTCTCTCTCTTTCAAGAGCTCTAGCTAGGCGTAGACCATCCTCCACTTCTATATATATCGGCACGCAAACGTCCTTACCATAGTATAATTTATATTTATTAAATACCTCAAGTGTTCCAATAACAAGATAATTATTAGTATCAAGCACAATCTGTCCATCATCAACCGTAAAATATTTCCACACTCCATGAACGGTATTGTACTCTCTAAGCTCTACAAGCTTATTTTCATTTATAAAACCCGTAAGCTTGTCCTCATCCGTAAAATGATAACTTACGCCATCAATTTCATTACTTCTAATCGGGCGAGTGGTATACATAACAACATTCTTTAAATTTAAATCCTCATCCTCAATAAGCTTTTTATATAAGGTATCTTTTCCAGAAGAACTTTTACCCATAATAATAAATATTTTTGCCATAATCTATACATCCTTTACAACTTTAATATTATCCTCGATAAGACCTATAAGTTCCAAATCATTTGTCTTATAAAAATCAATAAGCTCAATAATTTCAGCAGTTACCTCCTCACCAGGCGCAATAATGGGAATTCCCGGCGGATATGCATAAACAAAATCTGCAGAAATTTTGTTTATGGCCTTGTTATATGGTATTTTATCCACATTCGCTTTAAAAACTTCAAAAATTGTGCACACTGGCTTTATTTTATTCACATTTTTTTGCAAATAAACTTTTTTATTATACTCACACGAGGCATCTATCTCTATTAAGGCTTTTAAAAAAGTATCATATGCTTCCTTGGTATCACAAACTGATGTCATAGCCACAATATAATCACAGCCCGCCATCTCTAATTGAATCTTATAATCCTTCAACAGTCTGTCGTACAATTGCCTTCCGTTTAAATTGGTCCCTGTTGTCGTTATAACAAGTTTAGAAATATCATCACTTTCAAAAAGTACAAGCCTGTTAAGCTTTTCCTTTAGCATTTGTCTTAGTTTGACTAAATTATCTACATATTCATCAAATGCGCCTTCTGTCTGCAAAAATTCTCTACATTTAAACATACTAGCCAACAACACATATGAAGGGCTTGAGCTCTGATATATTGATAAATATTTCTTAATCATATCAATATCTACTCTGCCACCTTTTACGTGAATAATCGCCGTTTGTGTAAGCGAAGGCAATGTTTTATGCCAGCTTTGTACAACAATATCCGCACCTAATTCAATTGCTGATTTTAAAAATGTATCATTAAATCCAAAATGGGCTCCATGAGCTTCATCAACTATAAGCACAGCATTTTTACTATGTACAAAATCTGCTATTACCTCAATATCCGATACAACACCTTCATATGTTGGTGATGTGATAACAACTACTCTAATATTCTTATTATCAGCAAACGCATTTTTTATATCCTCAATTGTAATTTCTCTGCAGATACTGCTATTTTCATCTATTTTAGGATAAACATACTTTGCCTTAAGCTCCTGTAATAAAATCGCATTATATACGGATTTGTGTGAATTCCTCGCAACCAATATAGTGTCCCCCCTATTCGTGGTGGCACTTATAGCAGCTAAAATTCCTACTGTACTTCCATTTACCAAATACCAGCTGTAATCCGTTTTGTACATTTCCTTAAGAAGCTTTTGTTCATTAAGAAAAATCTCTTGTGGATTATGATAATTATCAAAGCCGTCAATCTCAGTGATATCTATTAAATAAGGATTTACCATATCAAACTTTCGTTTATGTCCTGGCATATGAAAAGGAATATACTCATCACTCGTATAATCTCTAATAAATTCAACTAAATTCATATAATCACCAATTAAATTTTAACCTAAATACAAATAAATATCTATACCTATCTTGCATTTTAGTAAAAAACTCCGTATAATATTTAATGCTGGATAACAGCAAGGAGGATTAAGAATGAGCATAAACAGAATTTTACCAGAGATATATAGCTTTTTCGATTTCACTAGACACGGATGTATTACTTCAAGAAAAAAAGGCATATACACATATACAACACATATAGGTGGCGAAATTCCTGAACTCCATCCACTACCATACAATGTATATACGGTAGTTAGTGAACATTTGCAAAAGTACCCTCAAGACATAGAGGTATTAATTTCCTTAATAGAAGAAGAACTTCAAAAACCAGTATACGAAGTAGAATCTTTTGAGATTACACCTACCACATATACTTACAAAAAAAGCAAATTAAGCAGAAAACAACATTTGCCACAAATAAATGTCACAATTCAATTGAATAAATAAAATAAAAAGAACTTCAGTAATGAAGTTCTTTTTTTAATGCCCAAAGCCGGAATCGAACCAGCGACACGAGGATTTTCAGTCCTCTGCTCTACCAACTGAGCTATCTGGGCGTATAAAATTGGAAGCACAAAACCCAAGACGTAATAATTCAAATTTTGTGACAAGCTTGCTTGTCTAAAAAATTCGGATTGTTGCGGATTGAGTTGATTTGTATTTACAAATCAACGGTCATCGAGAGCCGTTAGGCTCGAGATGGGCGGTTTTGTGTAATTTAACAAAAGCGCAACGGCGGTTTTGTGTGATTTACAAAAGCGCAACGGCGGTTTTGTGTAATTATACAAAAAGCGCTACAGCGCCTTTTAAGTAGCGGGAACAGGATTTGAACCTGTGACCTTCGGGTTATGAGCCCGACGAGCTTCCAGACTGCTCTATCCCGCGTCATACTACTATTATATGCTCTAATCATAATATTTAGAACACAAAATGGATGGAGATGGATTCGAACCATCGTAGACGTCGTCAACAGATTTACAGTCTGCCCCCTTTGGCCGCTCGGGAATCCATCCATAATATCTATAAAATAGATATAGAGCCGACGACCGGACTTGAACCGGTAACCTGCTGATTACAAGTCAGCTGCTCTGCCAATTGAGCCACGTCGGCATAAGTGGGACCAATAGGGCTCGAACCTATGACCCCCTGCTTGTAAGGCAGGTGCTCTCCCAGCTGAGCTATGATCCCATATGAAATATTAAATTTTCAAACGACCCGAATGGGGCTCGAACCCACGACCTCCGCCGTGACAGGGCGGCGCTCTAACCAACTGAGCCACCGGGCCAACTTATGAAAGTAATCATACCTTCAAAACTACACATTAACTATCTTCTTTAACATCCGTTACCTCTTAGATAACTTCCTCTTTCCTAACCTAACTACCTTGCAAAGAATTATTCCTTGCTTTGGTCAAGCCCTCGACCTATTAGTATTAATCAGCTACATGTGT
>SVDX01000026.1 GCA_015057605.1 Lachnospira sp.
TTTCTGGGAAACAAAGCATCCAGATGTAAATGTGCTTGGTATAAGCAACAACCCTGACACACCAATATGTGTTGCTGATTACAAGGGTATTAAAGTTGCAATGCTTAACTACACATACAGCTTTAACGGCTATCAGCTTCCAGCAGACATGCCTTATTTATCTAACCTAATTGATATCGAAAGAATTACTGCTGATGTAAATGAAGCCAAAAAGGTGGCTGATTTTATTATTGTGTTTCCTCACTGGGGTATTGAATATACTCACACACCAGTAGAATCACAGACAACACTTGCAAAGCAGATGGCTGATTTAGGTGTTGACCTTGTAATAGGCGCTCATCCTCACGTTATACAGCCAGTAGAATGGGTAGAAGGACAAAATGGTCACAAGATGCTTGTTTATTACTCACTTGGCAACTTCATTTCCAACCAGGATGCTGCTCCAAGAGTACTTGGTGGAATGGCAAGTGTAACAATTATTAAAGATGAAAATGAAACTAAGATTAAGGAATACGATATCATCCCATTAGTAACACACTATGAAAATGGTGGTGGACACACCGTATACACCTTAGACAGTTATACAGAAGAGCTCGCTAAGAGACACAGAATGAACTTACTTGATTCAAAGTTCTCATTAACATATTTGAAAAATACCGCAAAGACAGTATTTGCTGGATTGTATGAATAACTAGAAAACACAGTTAATATTAGGTGCCTATGTCGCACGTAACATTAACTGTGTTTTTATATTCTTTTGCTGCATGCTATCAGTATAGTATAATAGCCATATTTTGTATTTACATACTTCTAAATCGGTCATACCTTCTATCCACTATTTCATCAGCTGACATGCCAGCATATCTGCTTATAAATTCATAGATATTTGCTTTTAATATTTTTTCTACCGGTGCAAAATTATGTACTGTGAACTTTGCTGGCTCTTCAATTATCTTTTCTATGATTGCAAGCTCTTGTAAGTCTTTTGCAGTCATTTTCATAACTTCTGCAGCTTCTTTTGCCTTCTTGCTGTCCTTCCAAAGTATGCTTGCAAAGCCTTCTGGTGAAAGTATTGAATAAATGGAGTTTTCCATCATCCATACCTCATTTGCAACTGCCATTGCTATGGCTCCACCGCTTCCGCCTTCACCAATTACAATGGACAATACAGGCACCTTTAATCCTGACATTTCAAAGAGATTACGTGCAATTGCTTCTCCCTGACCTCTTTCTTCTGCTTCTATACCACAAAATGCACCTGGTGTATCTACGAAGCATATTATTGGTCGATTGAATTTTTCAGCCTGTTTCATAAGTCTTAGAGCTTTTCTATAGCCTTCTGGTGATGGCATACCAAAGTTTCTTTCGATATTTTCTTTGGTTGTCTTTCCCTTAACCTGCGCTATTACTGTAACTGGTTTCCCAAAAAAGTTAGCAACTCCGCCTTTTATGGCCTTGTCATCTGCAAAGTATCTGTCACCGTGGAATTCCATAAAATCTGTAAATAATACATTTATATAATCATCACCAACAAGTCTATCCTTCTTTCTTGAAAGTTCAACTCTCTCCCAAGCAGTTTGGGGTGTTTCATCAGCTTTTTTTACTGACTTTGGAAGTTTTAAGCTTACTTTATCAAGTTCTCCTTGTGTATGAAGTTTAAGTATAGTAGCAAGCTTATCTTTAAGCTCTTCACGTTCAACAATCATATCAATAAAACCGTGCTCTAAAAGAAATTCTGAGCTTTGGAAGCCTTCTGGAAGCTTCTGGCCTATTGTCTGTTCTATTACTCTTGGGCCTGCAAAACCTATTAATGCCTTTGGTTCTGCAATTATAATATCACCAAGCATTGCAAAGCTGGCTGTAACGCCGCCTGTTGTCGGATCTGTAAGCACAGAAATGTAGAGCTGACCTTCATCGCTATGTCTTTTTAATGCAGCTGAAGTCTTTGCCATCTGCATTAAAGACACCATACCTTCCTGCATTCTTGCTCCACCTGAACAGGTAAATATAATTACAGGGAGTTTCTCTAAAGTAGCGCGTTCAACTGCATTTACAATCTTCTCACCTACAGTTTTACCCATGCTACCCATCATAAAACGTCCATCCATAACGCCTATAACTGCCGGCATACCGTTAATCATCGCTTTTCCGGTAACTACTGCTTCATCAAGCCCAGTCTTTTCGCGTAATGCCTGAAGCTTTTCCTCATAATTTGGAAAGTCTAATACGTTATCTGTAGCCGTTACCTTATCCCATTCTTCAAATGTTCCTTCGTCTGCAAGCATTTCTATACGCTTGTAGGCTTTTACTCTAAAGTAGCCACCGCACTTAGGGCAAATGTAATAGTTAGCACGAACATCATCTGCAACTACTGGTTTACCGCATTTATTACATTTTCTAAGCAATCCGTCTGGAACCTCTGGTTTTACTTTATTTAAAGTATCCACCTGTTCTTTAGTTGTCTTCTTAAACATATTTTGAAGCTTCATACTTTTCTACTCTTTTCTAAATTTTTTCTCTATAAACTCAATATTAATATCGCCTGATACGAAATCTGGATGATGTAAAATTTCGTACTGATAATCAACATTTGTATCAATTCCTTCAATGATAACCTCGCCAAGGGCTGAACGCATCTTGGAAATTGCTTCATTTCTTGTTGCCGCATGAACGATTAATTTTGCAAGCATTGAATCATAATAAGGTGTTACCTCATAACCTGAATAAATGGCTGAATCAATTCTTACGCCCTTGCCACCTGGTAAATACATATCTGTAATCACACCTGGGGATGGTCTGAAATTCTTTTCCGGATTCTCCGCATTGATTCTACATTCAATTGCGTGTCCTGTTATCTTTATGTCCTCTTGCTTATATGCAAGTTTTTCTCCATTAGCTATTCTTATTTGAGCCTTAATAAGGTCGATACCTGTAACCCATTCTGTAACAGGATGCTCTACCTGGATTCTTGTGTTCATTTCCATAAAATAGAACTTTCCTGTGTCCTCAAGTAAAAATTCTACTGTTCCGGCATTGGTGTAGTTAGCCGCCTTTGCAGCTCTTACTGCCACCTCACCCATCTCTTCTCTAAGCTTAGGGCTTAGGGCGATAGATGGTGATTCCTCTATCATTTTCTGATGATTTCTTTGAATTGAGCAGTCTCGCTCGCCCAAATGTACTGTATTTCCATAGTTATCCGCTAACACCTGGAACTCTATATGTCTTGGGTGCTCTATGAAATGCTCTATATACATTGTGTCATCACCAAATGCTGCCTTTGCTTCTTTCTTTGCTGTTTCAAATGCAGTTTCGAATTCGGCTTCATTTTTTGCCACTCTCATACCCTTGCCACCGCCACCAAGTGCAGCCTTGATAATTACCGGATATGTAATCTCTTTTGCAAGCTTTAAGCCACTTTCTACATCCGTAACTGCTTCTTTAGTTCCTGGGATTACAGGTACTCCTGCTTCAATCATTGTATTTCTTGCAATGGATTTATTACCCATTTTTCTGATTACTTCTGATGAAGGTCCAATAAATGTTATATTGCATTGCTCACATAGTTGTGCAAATTTGCTATTTTCAGAAAGGAAACCAAAGCCCGGATGAATTGCATCCGCACCAGAAATCATAGTCGCACTGATAATTCTCTCCATCATAAGATAGCTTTCTAATGGTTGTGCCGGTCCTATGCATATCGCTTCATCTGCAAGCTGTGTATGTAAAGCTTCTGCATCCGCCTCTGAATATACTGCAACTGTTGCAATACCCATTTCACGGCATGCTCTAATAATTCTAACCGCAATTTCGCCTCTGTTAGCTATTAATACCTTTTGAATCATTTTCTTATTCACCAATCATAAATGTTAACTCGGCGCTTACTACAACCTTGCCGTCAACACTTGCCACTGCACTGCCAATGCCTACAGGGCCCTTTCTCTTTATAATCTTAGTTTCTAATTTTACCTTATCTCCAGGAACAATTTTTCCCTTAAACTTGCAATTATTAATCGCACCAAAATACACAACCTTACCCTTATATTCAGGCATACTAAGAATTGCAATTGCGCCCACCTGAGCCAATGCCTCAACAGTAAGAACACCTGGCATTACTGGTTCCTGTGGAAAATGTCCTTGGAAAAAGTCCTCATGATAGGTTACACATTTATAACCTGTTGCACTTTCACCCGGAACATAATCTTCAATATAATCCACTAATAAAAATGGGTATCTGTGTGGTAAAATTTCTTTAATCTGGTTAATGTTTAATGAATTCATAATTCTAATCTCCCTTCACAGTAAATAATGGTTGACCATATTCAACGCTTTGTTCATTTGATGCTAATATTTCTACAATAGTTCCATCGTACTCGCTTTCAATTTCATTCATAAGCTTCATAGCCTCGACAATTGCAAGTACCTGACCTTTCTTAACTTTGTCTCCGACCTTTACAAATGGTTCACTATCCGCTGAAGGTGCTACATAAAATGTGCCTACAAGCGGTGATTTTACAACCTTATCAGGTCCACCTGACATAGCCACATTTACCTCTGTCACCTGCGCAGGTGCTGTTGCCATAAGTACAGGTGCTGCCTGCTCTGCAACTACAGCTACGGCCTTTTCCTTTTTGATATGTAAACGTACGCCATCCGCCTCATATTCAAACTCCGAAAGCGGCGAATCCGAAATAGACTGTACTAATTTTTGTATTTCATCAAAATTCATATTTCCTCCTAAACTGAAGCGCAGCGAAAGTTCGCGCAAGCAAAATTGTGTAGATGATTTTGCTTGTCGCATAAGCGAAATATGTGGCGCCTCGACACATATTTCTAATTGACTTTATCGGCTCATTAGAGCGATAAAGTCATATGTCCTCCTAAACGAACAATTTATTGTGAGTTTCCGTAAGCGAAATTCGCGAATGCGATTTCGGTTATCGGATAAATAAATTTGCGAAGCAAATTTCTAATTGACTTGGCTTGGTCATCGGACAAGACAAGTCATATGTCCTCCTTTAATGAGCCTAAATGACTTGTTTACAAGCCATTGGCGAGTTACCGCGCGAGAAAGTCCGCAGGATTTCTCGTGTCGGATTATAAAATTTGCGAAGCAAATTTCTAATTGACTTTATCGGCTCATCAGAGCGATAAAGTCATATGTCCTCTTTTAATGAGCCTAAATGACTTGTTTACAAGTCATTGGCGAGTTACCGCGCGAGAAAGTCATATGTCCTCCTAAACGAACAATTTATTGTGAGTTATATTTCTTAATCAACAACGATGCATTATGTCCACCAAAACCAAGCGAATTGCTCATCGCATACTCAATATCTTTTTTTATTGGTGCTCCTACAGCATAATTTAAATCACATTCTTCATCACATTCTGTTGTTCCCACTGTCTGGTGTATAAAGCCTTCTTCTACAGCCTTTGCTGTTACGATAAGCTCAACCGCACCTGCAGCACCAAGTAAATGCCCTATCATCGACTTTGTAGAGTTAATTACAACATCTTTTGCAGCATCCTTAAATGCATACTTGATTGCTCTTGTTTCAAACAAATCATTGTGATGTGTACTTGTTCCATGAGCATTTATGTATTGTACCTGTGATGGTTCAATTAAAGCTTCATTCATAGCAAATATCATTGCCATGCCTGCGCCACTTCCATCCTCTGCTGGTGATGTAATGTGGTATGCATCGCCGCTACAACCATAGCCTACTACTTCTGCGTAAATCTTTGCGCCACGTGCTTTTGCGTGCTCTAATTCTTCAAGAACAACAACACCTGCACCCTCGCCTAATACAAATCCACTTCTATTCTTGTCAAATGGAATAGATGCCTTCATTGGATCTTCCTCTGTTGAAAGTGCTGTAAGTCCAGCAAAACCTGCAATACCAGTTGGACATACACTACTTTCTGTACCACCTGCAAGCATTACATCCGCATCACCATATTGAATTGCTCTAAATGCATCACCAATACAGTTAGTTCCTGTTGCACATGCAGTAACAACATTTGTTGTTTTTCCTCTTAAACCAAGCGCAATCGCAACATTTCCTGCTGCCATATTGCTAATCATAAGTGGAACCATTAAAGGATTGCATCTGCTTGGTCCTTTTTCCACAATCTTTGTATAATTTTCTTCAACTGTTTCAAGGCTACCAACGCCAGAACCAACGATTACGCCAACTCTAAATGGATCTTCCTTGTTCATATCAAGACCAGCATCCTCAAAGGCTTCTGTTGCTGCCACTACTGCAAACTGAGAAAATCTTGCCATTCTTCTTGCAGCTCTTACGTCCATTTTATCCTTAGCCACAAAATCCTTAACCTCTGCAGCAATTTTAACCTTGTAATCCGATACATCAAACTGTGTGATTGGTCCGATACCAACCTTGCCTTCCTTAATTGATGCCCAAAATTCTTCTAAGTTATTACCTATTGGGGTAATAGCGCCCATACCTGTAATTACAACTCTTCTCTTCATAAATTATCTCCGTTTCTTACATTGCCATGCCGCCATCTACGCAAAGCACTTGGCCTGTAATATATTTTGCTTCATCTGATACTAAAAATGCTGCTGCTGCCGCAATATCCTCTGTCTTGCCAAATGCACCTAATGGAATTTGCGCAACTGCGCCTGCTTTAACATTTTCTGATAAAACATTTGTCATATCAGTTTCAATAAATCCAGGTGCAATAGCATTTACTGTAATGCCTCTTGATGCAAGTTCTCTTGCTGCTGCCTTTGTAAGACCGATTACTCCCGCCTTCGAAGCACTATAATTTGTCTGACCTGCATTTCCTAAGATACCTGAAACAGAAGAAATATTAACAATTCTTCCTGCCTTTTGCTTAAGCATTTGTCTTGATGCAAATTTAATACAGTTAAATGTTCCCTTTAAATTAGTATCTAACACAGCATCATAATCTGCCTCTGTCATCTTAAGTAAAAGACCGTCTCTTGTAACACCTGCGTTGTTAACAAGAATATCAAGGCTACCATATTCAGCTACTATCTTTTCAATATTTTCCTTGCATGCATCAAAATCTGCAATATTCCACTGCATTATACACGCCTTACCACCAAAGCTTTCAATCTCTGCTTTAGCCTCATTTGCTTTATCCATAGAGCCGTTATAATTAATAACTACCATTGCTCCTTCCTTTGCAAGGCGTGTTGCAATAGCTCTTCCTATTCCTCTTGAAGCACCTGTTACAAGTGCAACCTTATTATTTAACATAATTCATTTACCACCTTTTTCACATCATCCCATGTGTTAATATTAAATGCCTTAACGTTAGGATTAATTCTCTTCATAAAACCTGACAATGTTTTGCCTGGTCCGATTTCAACAAATGTGTCTACACCGTTTTCAATCATATTTTCAATGCTCTGTTGCCATCTTACTGAAGATGACACCTGTTCTCTTAATAATGCTTTAGTATTCTTAGTATCATTAACATACTCTGCTGTAACATTTGTTACATATGGAATTTGTAATGTTCCTAAATCTATATTCTTAAGCTCTTCATACAAATTATCACCGGCTTCTTTAATAAGTGCTGAATGAAATGCTCCACTAACATTAAGCATTTGTGTTCTTTTGGCACCATTTTGAGCTAAAAGTGCATTTGCCTCTTCAACCTTTTCTTTAACACCTGTAATTACTATCTGTCCCGGACAGTTATAATTTGCAATCGATACTCCATCAATATCCTTAATAACTTCTTCAATTTGAGCACCTGTCATACCAAGTACTGCTGCCATTGCGCCCTTAGTTTCAACTGCTGCAGCCTCCATAAAAAGTCCTCTTTTTCTTACAGTCTTTATAGCCTGCATTGTGCTCATTCCACCAGCTGTGGCAATTGCACAGTACTCTCCAAGGCTAAGACCTGCTGTAACATCAGGCTTTAAGCCACTTTCCTTAATAACCTCTGTCATTGCAAGACAAGTTGTTACCATTGCTATTTGTGTATACTCAGTCTGATTAATTCTTTCATTTTCTTCAAAGCACAATTCCTTCATATCAATGCCAAGTGCTTCGCTTGCATTATCATAAACATCCTTAGCAAGCTTGCTATTTTCATAAAAATCCTTACCCATTCCGCATTTTTGTGCGCCCTGACCAGGATATATAAATGCTATCTTACTCATTTACTGATACCCCGCTGATTGTACTCTTCATTTCGCTCATAAGCTTTTCGATAAGCGCCTTACAGCTTAATTGTTCTTTTACAAGGCCTGCAATCTGACCTGCCATAACGCTACCGTTATCAACATCGCCGTCTACAACAGCCTTTCTTAAAGCACCAAGTGTAAGCTTTTCTAATTCTTCAAAGCTCGCGCCTTCATTTTCAAGTCTTGTATATTCTTTTGTCATATTATTTCTAATTGTTCTTACAGGATGTCCTGTGCTTCTTCCTGTAACTCTTGAATCAATATCCTTTGACTTAAGGATACGATCTTTGTAATTTTGATGTACAATACATTCATCTGTTGCAACAAATGCTGTACCTATCTGAGCTGCTTTTGCTCCAAGCATAAATGCTGCAGCAAGTCCTCTACCATCTGCAATACCGCCTGCTGCTATTACAGGGATATTAACTGCATCAACAATTTGTGGAACCAATGCCATTGTTGTAATTTCACCAATATGTCCACCTGCTTCTGTACCTTCAGCTACAACAGCATCTGCTCCGCATCTTTCCATTCTCTTTGCCAAAGCAACTGATGCAACAACAGGAATAACCTTCATATTAGCTTCCTTCCAAGCCTTCATATACTTTTCTGGACTACCCGCACCTGTAGTAACAACATTTACGCCTTCTTCTACTAATACTTGTGCAATTTGATCTGCTTCTGGATTCATAAGCATTAAGTTAACGCCAAATGGCTTATTTGTAAGCTTCTTTAATTCTCTTATCTGATCACGTACCCATGATGCTGGTGCTCCACCTGCACCAATAATACCAAGTCCGCCTGCCTCTGATACCGCAGCTGCCAAATGATATTCCGCAACCCAAGCCATGCCGCCTTGAATAATTGGATATTCAATTTCTAATAATTCAGTTATTTCTGTCTTCATCATAATTACCTCGCTATTATACTAATTTGTTTAAGTAGTCTAAGATGTCTCCAACTGTCTTTAATTGTTCTAAGTCCTCTGTAGGAATTTCAACATTGTATTCTTCCTCTAAAGCCATTACTAATTCAAATAACTCTAAAGAATCGCTTCCTAAATCATCCTTAAATGATGTGCTTTCAGTAATTGTTGAAACATCTGCTCCTGTTGTTTCTGAAATAATCTCTTTAATCTTGTCTAACATTTTTATTACCTTCCTTTTATGTAATTTATATAGTAATCCGCTTTGCGGTAACTACCACTCTAAAACTGCAGCTCCCCAGGAAAGACCACCGCCAAATCCTGCCATAACTATTTTGTCGCCACATTTTAATTTACCTGCTCTATTTAATTCATCTAATAGAATAGGTATACTTGCTGATGACGTGTTGCCGTATTTTTGCATATTTGTTGGGAACTTTTCAATATCCTCTCCAAGTCTCTTTGCAACACTTTCAATAATACGATAGTTCGCCTGATGAAGCACATACATAGCTACATCCTTAAGTTCAAGTCCTGCCTTAGATACTACTTCATTAATAATCTCAGGCACTCTTCTTACTGCAAACTTAAATACTTCCTGTCCATCCATCTCTATAAATTGATGATGCTCGCTCGCATCTACATTTTTATCCTTGATTCCTGCACAGGTAAGCGCGCTACCCTTAGCGCCATCTGAATATCCAGCAACTTGATTATTACCACCATACTTTGAGCTTACAACCGCTGCACCAGCTCCATCTCCAAAGAGTATACAGCTTCTTCTATCAGTCCAGTCCACAATGTTAGACAAGCATTCCGAACCTACTACTAATATATTATTATATATGCCTGCGTTAATATAAGCAATGGCTGTATTGTAACCAAATATAAATCCTGAACAAGCCGAGTTCAAGTCGAAACAACATGCTTTCGTTGCACCAATTTCTTTCTGCACCAAAGCCGCTGTCGTAGGCATTGCACTATTGGCTGTAAGCGTACTTACAATAATCATATCAATATCTTTAGCATTTATCTTAGCATCTTCAAGAGCTTTCTTAGCTGCCTCAACTGCCATAGATGTTGTAGTCTCGCTCTCAGAAATACATCTACTTCTTATACCTGTTCTTTCTTTAATCCATTCATCACTTGTTTCAACTATTGTTGCCATCTCATTATTATCAATAACTCTTGCTGGTACACATGAACCAGTTCCAATAATCTTTCCTATCATATCTGTTGCCTTTCATTATTTTGAGTTGCAAATATTTTGATACCCAAATGTTTTTACATTCAAAGTATATCACATCATCCAAATATGTCAAGAAGATTTTTCAAAAAATGAGCCATGCATAACTTAGTATAAAATTTCTGACTAGAGTTTACTCTAAGGCAGAGATTTTGTGCTAAGTTATATACGGCGAATGCCGTGAACCGAGCGAGTGGTAGCTCGCGAGGTTGGCATGGCTCATTTAGTAGAGGGATGCATAGATGGTGAAAATGGTCTGGCTAAAGTTTTACTTTAAGACAGGCCATTTTTGCTATCTATATACGGCGAATGCCACAAACCGAACAAGCGGCAGCTTGTGAGGTTGGCATGGCTCTTTTAGTAGAGGGATGCATAGATGGTGAAAATGGTCTGGCTAAAGTTTTACTTTAAGACAGACCATTTTTGCTATCTATATACGGCGAAT
Source organism: Lachnospira sp. (assembly GCA_015057605.1). Lineage (GTDB taxonomy): Bacteria > Bacillota > Clostridia > Lachnospirales > Lachnospiraceae > SIG291. The sequence continues at coordinate 10,802 of SVDX01000026.1, forward strand.
GCCACAAACCGAGCGAGTGGTAGCTCGCGAGGTTGGCATGGCTCATTTAGTAGAGGGATGCTATATATCGCGAATGCCGTGAACCGAGCGAGTGGTAGCTCGCGAGGTTGGCATGGCTCATTTAGTAGAGTTCATTAAAACACAAAAATACGGTCAAAATGAGCATTTCATTCTGACCGTATTTTTATTTATTGTAACGCATTTATTCTTTCTTTAACTTGTTCCATCATTTGAGTATACTTCTCAAGCTTAGCCTTTTCTTCATCTATCTTTGCCTGAGGTGCCTTGCTAACAAATTTTTCATTTGAAAGCATACCATTTACTCTTGCCAATTCGCCTTGAAGACGTTTTTCTTCATTACGAAGACGTTCAAGTTCCTTCTCAATATCAACTAAATCTGCAAATGGCATATAGATTACTGCCTTTGGAATTACTGTTGATACGGCATCTTCTGCAATACCTGATTTATCGTTTTGAATAATTACTTCATTTGCATAAGCAAGTGTTGCAAAGAATACTTTACCGTTAGCAAATATATCTCTAACTGCTTCGTCTTCTGATACTACATATACTGTAGCCTTTCTTGAAGGCGCAACGTTCATGCTTGTTCTTACAGTTCTGATACCTCTTACAGCTTCCTTAATTGTCTCGATTGCATTTTCATCAGTTGCAAAATTCCATTCTTCCTTAAACTGTGGCCATGAAGAAATCATAATTGATTCCTCTTCGTCCTGAAGGTTACAGAAGATTTCTTCTGTAATAAATGGCATATATGGATGTAAAAGCTTAAGCGAGTTGATAAGTACTGTCTTAAGTGTCCACATAGCTGCTGCCTTTGTTGTATCAGCATCATTGTAAAGTCTTGGCTTAACCATTTCGATATACCAGTCGCAGAACTCTTCCCAAATGAAATCGTAAAGCTTTTGAACTGCTATACCTAAATCGTATTTGTCCATATTGTCAGTGATTTCCTTCGCAAGGTGGTTAACCTTTGAAAGTATCCACTTATCTGCACTTGTAAGTTTAGATAAATCCACATTGTCATATGAACCGTTGTCGTTCATCATAATAAATCTTGAAGCATTCCATACCTTGTTAGCAAAGTTTCTTGAAGCTTCAACTCTCTCCCAGTAGAATCTCATATCGTTACCAGGAGCGTTACCTGTTACAAGTGTAAATCTAAGTGCATCTGCACCGTATTTTTCAATTACCTCAAGTGGGTCGATACCATTGCCTAATGATTTACTCATCTTACGACCCTGTGAGTCTCTTACTAAACCGTGGAATAATACCTTGCCAAATGGTTTCTCACCCATATGCTCAAAGCCTGAAAATATCATACGGATTACCCAGAAGAAGATAATATCATAACCTGTTACAAGTACATCTGTTGGATAGAAATATTCTAATTCTGGTGTCTTTTCAGGCCAGCCAAGTGTTGAGAATGGCCATAATGCTGAACTAAACCATGTATCAAGTGTATCTTCATCCTGTGTAAGCTTTGTGCCGTTACATTTTGAACAACTGCATGGTGCTGTTCTTGATACGATAATCTCACCACATTCGTCACAGTAGTATGCAGGAATTCTATGTCCCCACCATAACTGTCTTGAAATACACCAGTCTCTGATATTGTCTGTCCAGTTGTAATATGTCTTGTCCATTCTTTCAGGCATCAACTGAATGTCACCTGTCTTAACAGCTTCAACTGCAGGCTTAATAAGCTCTGACATCTTAACAAACCACTGTTGCTTAATCATCGGTTCAACAGTTGTCTTACATCTGTCATGTGTACCAACGTTATGGCTGTGTGGCTCTACCTTTACAAGTAAGCCTAATGCTTCAAGGTCAGCAACAATTGCCTTTCTTGCTGCATATCTGTCCATACCTGCATATTTGCCACCCTTTTCGTTAATTGTAGCATCATCATTCATAACATTTATTTCTGGTAGGTTATGTCTCTTACCTACTTCAAAGTCGTTAGGGTCGTGCGCTGGAGTAATCTTAACAACACCTGTACCAAATTCCTTATCTACATATGTGTCAGCAACTACTGGAATCTCCTTATTAACAAGTGGTAATACTACCATCTTGCCGATTAAGTGCTGATATCTTTCATCATCAGGATGAACTGCAACCGCTGTATCGCCTAGTAATGTTTCTGGTCTTGTTGTTGCAATTTCAACAAATTCCTCAGAGCCTGCTACTGGGTAGTTAATGTGCCAGAAGAAACCTGCTTGATCCTCATGTTCAACTTCAGCATCTGAAATAGAAGTCTGACATACCGGACACCAGTTAACAATTCTTGAGCCCTTATAAATAAGACCCTTTTCATATAATTTAATAAATACTTCTTCTACAGCCTTTGAACAGCCTTCGTCTAAAGTAAATCTTTCTCTGTCCCAATCGCAAGAAGAACCTAATTTTCTAAGCTGACTTGTAATAGTTCCGCCGTATTCTTCTTTCCATTCCCAAGTTCTCTTTAAGAAACCTTCTCTACCAAGCTCGTCCTTATCAATGCCTTCTTTTCTTAAAGCTTCAATAACCTTAACCTCTGTTGAGATACTTGCGTGGTCTGTTCCTGGAACCCAAAGTGCTTCATAGCCTTGCATTCTCTTGTATCTTATAAGAATATCCTGTAAGGTATTGTCAAGGGCATGTCCCATATGAAGCTTACCTGTAATATTTGGTGGTGGCATCACGATGGTAAATGGCTTTTTGTCCTTATTTACTTCTGCATGAAAATATTTTTTGTTTGTCCATTTTTCATATAATCTGCCTTCTATGTCGGCAGGGTTATAATTCTTTTCTAACTCTTTCATAAATTTCCTCCAAGCAATAATGTTAATATTACTTTACATTTTTTTATTTGTCAACATTGTCAACGTTTCTTTTGCTTCATTTATACTTTCCGTATATTTTTCAATCTGCTCTCTAAGCTTTTGTCGTCTTACATTATATCTATGCCTTACCTCAACCATTTCTTTTGGTTCTATAAGTGCCCAAATGTCATTTTGCCATACGCTTGGATCGTAAAGATTAAGCGATGTAAGAATATCATTTAATGTATTTAGCAGCTGATTAAGTCTTTGTGTCGTCTGTTGATATTTTTGTCGCTCTCTCTTAGTTTCAAGGAATAAGCCATAGTAATGACTTAGCTCATAAGCATTTACAACGTCATACTTTTCACGTTGAAACTCAATACTTGCAACAATATTGACGTACTTTATCTTGACCTTGTTGTGTATCATAATAGCTCTGTTAAGCTTTTTCTCCGATTCCTTTATGACTCGAACGATATTTTGTAGCTTAACTAAAAGCATAACAACAAATATTGCTGCTACCAGTATTACCACCAAAAATGCAGTATCTCTTGAAGTATCATTTCCAAGTGAGAGATTTGTTATAATAAATGCAGCAAATATAGTTATTAAGAATATAATTGATATAGTCGAAAGATGCTTAATTCGTCTTTGTGAGGCCTGAGCATCCTTGATATCGCAACGTATCTCAAACTTTGTAGCATCCATCATTTTCATATCATTTTTAACAGTTTCATAGTACTTCTCATCATTTTGAAGTTTAACCACTGCATCAGGAATCTCATCTTCGTATTTTTCATACAAAATGTATCTGCCATTACTTATTTTGCTTTCTGTCGTCTGATATATCTTACGGTCCACAGTAAGGCTTTGTATTTCCTTTGCGATTTCGACAATTTTGTTCTTCTCGGCACCATCAAGTAGGTCTATAAGCTGAATGTCTGAAAGATATGAGCTTACTATCTTATATTCTTCCTTTACCTTAGCAAGCATCTCGCAGGATTCCTTTATCTGCTCTTCTCTGACTCGTACATATTTATTTAATTCCTCGCCTTCAAGAGTTTCTAAATCCACCTTTTCCATCTCAAGGCCATACTCATAGTGTTCGCTATTATCTATTATCTTTTTTATTTTTTTCTTTTTACCGAATAATCCAAATAATCCCATAGCTACTTCGTAACCTCCTTATATTCGTCTATCCAGTTTGAAAGCATTTTGTTTATGCTGCTTTGATACTCAGAATAGTTACCTTTTTCTATAAGCTTAAATGTATAATCAATGTTTTTTAAATCCTCCTCGGCATTTGCATCATTTAAAACCACCTCTAACTGATGCATAGCAGTGTAGTAGCTGTCTTCATCTGCATTTTCAGGGTCCTTTTCATTAGCAAGCTTGTTAGCAATATAGTACATCTTTAAGGACTCTGGATTATGTGTTAATTCATAAGCCTTTTTAAATAGCTTTGAGGCATCTTTAAATAAGAATAGCTTTGCATATGCAACCGCCATATTATGATTAATATTTCCCACAAAAACTGGCTCATAACGGGATGCATTTGAAAGTAGCTCAGAATAGGTTTTTATAGCACTATTATATCTTCTTGAGTTTAGAAAATTATCACCCTTAAGCTTAATTCTTATCTCAACTGGTTGTGTAAGAAGCTCTTTTATCTCATTTTCAAAAGCTTTTATCTCATCTGCAGTATAATAATCAATATAGCTGATTATAGCCATAATATATTGGCTAAGAGGTGCTTTATCATTTCTTAATGCCCTTAGCATATCTGATAAAGGCTTTTCTTCTAATTCTGTCGCTATGTAGTCTATGAGCTCGTCTGAAATAAAATCATCATCAAGCGTATATACATTGTTATAGATATAATAGCATAGCTCTTCTAAGGAATATATATTTATCATTATTCCCGAAATATAATATGCTCTTTTTCCCAGCTTTGTTCTACACAGCTTTAAACCGCTCATATTCTTTCATCCTTACTTAAATCGTAATATTAGTAGTAACATTTGCTTTAGTGGCTTTATAAAATTCACCAAAGCCTTTATCCTTAATAGTTATTGTAAATGTATTATCGCTCTCAAATTCAAGTTCTAAGCCCACTCTTGTTGTTCGTGGCTTTCTCTTTGGGAAATCTTCTAAAGGTATCTCATAGCATTTGATTTCCTTTTCATTAAGCTTATCCACGTATATATTGATTGTATTACAATCATCCAATATAAAGTCATATTGATTATTCGTATAGTACCAGTTCGAACCACATTTTACCATGCGTAAATCCTTTTCACTGCCCTTTTCATCTATGCGTACAAATACATCTGCCTTTATTCGCTCATTGCAGGCATACACATAGTTAGCTTCAAGCTTATCTGCCATTAATGCATAATATGCCGCACCCTGCGCGTAAATATTTTGCCCTATAAATACCCTTCTTCTTTCGCAGATGTAATTGATAAATGTATCATAGCTTCGATTATCCAAGAAGCCCTCTCCCGTAAGATAAACAGAAGAAATGACCTTACCAAACATAAGCTCCGTTGCCACATTCAAAAGTTGCTCGGAAATAAGCACGTCTTCGCTATTAATATCTATCTGGTAGCTTGCATTTTCCACATAGCACAGTTGCTTACTTCCAAAACTCTTTATGCTCAATTCACTTACTCTAAGTCCTGATGCTGAAAAATCAAACAATACGCTGACATTTGAATTTAATTCTCTGCTTTGATTAAGCATATATGTTATAAATGCTTCATTATAGCCTATTAACTTTATATCAGGTAAATCAGTACTTTCGCTTATTTTAGCAAGATATTCTTTTGTAAAATTCTCTACGGCAACTACTATTTTATCCTCTGTTGCATCCTCAAATTCAGCCTTAGCATTTGAAAGCATATATTCAAGTATCCTTGATACATCATCCGCAAAGCATTCATTGGCTATCTGAGTAACATCTTCACCAATCGGTAGCTTTACAGTCTCTACCTGATTTTCGGTAATGTTATATACACTTATTTGTGAATAATCTCTCGCCAGACATATACCTGCTATCACGAAAGCACCTCCTTTACGAAATTGGTTCAAACAGCTTGTCCGTAATGCAATTAAGCACCGTATAGTTGCTAACCATTTTTCTCATTGATTTTATGTCCTCCATATGGTTGCCGATAAGCATATCATTTATCTTATCAAATCTTCCTTCAGAGTACTCTATTGTTTCATTAAGTATGTTAGAGCTTTCTGTAAGCTCTTCCTTTTCGTTATATTCCTCTGTTATATAATATTTTATTTCTTCTCCATAGAATACAACAAATTGCTTTATAAATATGCCCTCGATAATGTGATGCATATCCTCAACCACATATGAAACCATATCATCATTACTTGCCTCAAGATAATGTATAACAACTCGATTCTTTGGATTAGTTCTATATTCTATAACGGTTTTGTCAATTACATTGTATGGTAACGTAATCTTATCACTAAATTTTCTGTAGAAATCAAAGACTATATTGCCACGCGCAAGCTCTGTTATAAGCTCTTCTACTATCGAAATACGCTCTTCTGAAAGCTCATGCAATTCAGAATAGTACTTTAACAGTGCAAGCTTAGCAACTAAAATTACATCTTTCTTTGCATATACCATTCCTTCTATAAGTTCAAATACAATTTCATCGACCATTTTTAGCTTTACAAAATAATTATATGCGTAGTATCCGATAAATGCTTCTAAAAGCCTTTCCTTTGCACCATTATCATAATAGTATCTGAATATCTTAAATATTTTGCTTACGTATACACCACTAAATAATGCCTGTTCAATTATTCTTTCTGCAAGCTGTGGAGTTTCAACATAAAAGCTCTTTGCAGAATTGTAAATGTCAACCATTTCCTTAGTTGAACCATTATAATATTGATTAAGTACCTTTAAGGTATTCTCATCATATTTACCATCACGATAGGCAACAATTGCCAGTGAAACTAATAAATTCTCATTAACCTTTTCCTCATTTGCCAATCTTGAACAAAGTTTTAAAAGTCTCTTAGAATTGATTTGTTCATAAGCTACTTTACTGATAACTTGCGATGCCTTATCATATAGTCCACTCATTATACATATCTCTAAATATTTTACCTTGCTGTACTGACTAAGTGTTTCAATATCAATATTAGCCAGTTCAAGTTCAATATTTTCATTTTCATAATTATCGTAATAATATTCTATAATGCTTTCTACAAGCTTATTCTTGTATGAAGCTTTAATCTGTATGCTATTAACAGCCTTCTTGTAATAATCTATCATACTCTTGCTGCCATTTTGGTACAAATTATTGTATTCACACAAATAAATAATTTTATAAAGATTATCCTCCTGCAAATCAGCTGCAATTGCATGGTGATCTGCATCAAGGAGCATTGTAGATACATAAGGAATTGTGTTGATGTATCTTCTTCCCGAATATGTTTCAAGCATAACTAATGCGTCATTTGTAAATATTTCGCCGTATGCAACGCCGTTAACAAACGGTATTTTTCGCTCAACATCAAGCTCCTTATGTCTTATAATAACGCATTTAACCCTCTCGTCCTTACACTCAAACTTATGTACAAAAAATGTGTTAAATGCCTTTTCACCTATCGACTTTACAACATTGTCGTTACTTAATAACAAATTATAGATTATCGCCAAATCATCATTGATTCTTTGCTTTTCTAATTGTTCAAATGCAAATCTTTCAATTGTTGGTCGGTAATTTTCAAAATCCGATAAATTTTTGTTTTTATTAAGTATTACATTTGCAAGCAAATATGCCATCTTAGTATAATCAAGGCTATTGTTATACTTAAAATACATTAAAAGCATTTTAGGAAGAGGACTCATATCTGTAGTCATTCTTGAATATAAATAATTTTCATAAAGACTGGTTATCTTAAGTCCTAAGGCTATGCTCTTTGCATACCATGGATAGTATGCAGGTCCAAGCTTATTATATCTTATAAGCAAGGTACACATTGTTGTAAGTATATTTGTGTTTTCATACATTTTATAGAGTGTAGCAAGCACATTAAATAGGGTTTTATTAAAGAATGTACTGTTTTGCGCTACATCTGCAATCTGCATTGCAAGCTTCTCGCTTATTGCTCCCTGCTTACAACCAAAATTAATAACCTGTAATTCAAACTCATTAATAACCCTAAGAAGTGTTGGCATCTCGTTAAATGCATTTAATGCCTCTATATACATAATTGGGCTGTGACAGCCCTTTTGAAACTGTTCCTTTATTCTAATAAGCTTAAGACTCTTATTCTTTTCATTTTCTTCATCAAGATAACAAAGAATCCATAAAAGCTGCCATCTATCATAATCCTTTTCGAAATATTCCTTTACAGTCTGACAAACCTGGCTTGCATAAACCGCATCCTTGTTAAACAATGAATTCTCATACAACAAAAAGCTGTAAAGCTCTACATTACTGTGACGATATTCATATATTGCTTCCTTTACAGAATCAATAAGCTCCTTTGCTTTTTCTGTATCCTTTTGTGCCAACAACAAATGCACCTCAAACAGTTTTATGTACATATCACTGTTGTCAAGCTTTTGCATTGCTCTTATACATTTCATTGATATCTGAATCCACTTTGCAAAGTCAATTTTCTTGGTTCTAAAGTCAATATATACCTTAATCAGTTCAAGATAATATCTTTTATACTCAGAATTAATACGTGGCATATAGTCATTGCGTGTTGCTGTTATAGCGCACTCAATCTTCTGATAATCATTTTCAATGATAATCTTACCGAAATTCTTACCTGCATGAAGCTTATCATAGTCTACATAATACTCTAATTCATATTTGTTTGCGGCAAATTGCTCCGAATCAATATGACTATCCTCAAGTCTAATAAAATCAGCGTCTGTACTGACATTATATTCTACGTAGCCCCAAACATCCTTGTAGATAACAATAGAATCCTTTACCGTATCATACAATCGATCAAAATTTATCTGACTCTTTGAAATATGGCTACGTACTCTTGTCTTTTTATGAATTGCCACCAAAAATTCCTCTAAAGCATTATGCTTGTTAGCATCCATTATCAAACCTTCATAAATGTTAAGCAGCGCCGCATCATTTCCTACAAATACTTTCTTAAAGTAATCTGATACAAATAACTTTTCTGCCTGTTCAGGATTAAACTGGGCAAGATTTGCAAAATGGAATAAATTCTTTATCTCGCCGATGCTTGTATCAACTGTTTTTTCAGTAACCTTGAATAAATATGCTATTTCATATTCGCCGGCATCACTTACTATCTCGAACTTACCTTCTATGTTACGTTTTTCATCAATCTCACTGGCATCCACATAGTATGAAATCGTATTTTCATTGCCATCAAAGCCCGTCTCTATTAACTTAACCTGTGAATTAGTTGAATGAACGATGCCCTTTGCAACCCTGTCATTCTTTACATTAAGGCATAAAGTACCCTTATAGGTACTGTTAGTATCTATACGCTTCTCAATGTAATATTCAGTTATATCAAGCTTTGGCTGTTCATAATCAAACACGCCTCTTGCATATCTGTTAATTCTGTCCTTCACTGTAAGCTCCTGCCTTAAGTATCTTAAAATGTTCTTGTATCTCTTTTTCGTAGCCTATATCAGTTGGTCTGTAAAAGCTTGTACCAACTAATTCTGTAGGTAAATATTGCTGTTTTACATAATGATTTTCATAATCATGCGCATATTTATAACCTATTCCTCTATCAAGCTCTTTTGCTCCTGCATAATGTGCATCCTGTAAATGCGATGGAATCGAATAGGTTTTGTTTTCCTGTACCACTGACATAGCCTCATTAATCGCCATATACGCGGCATTACTTTTCTTAGCCGATGCAACATAAGTAACTGCTTGTGCCAAAATAATCCTTGCTTCAGGCATACCAATCATCTCTACTGCCTTAGCTGCATTGGTTGCAACTACAAGCGCCATAGGGTCTGCATTTCCCACATCCTCACTTGCACATATAACAATTCTTCTTGCAATAAATTTTATATCCTCACCTGCATATAGCATCCTTGCAAGGTAATATATGGCTGCATCAGGATCAGAGCCTCTCATGCTCTTAATAAATGCAGATATTGTATCATAATGGCTATCGCCTGTTTTATCATAGCCTATAGCTCGCTTTTGAATACATTCCTGCGCTACCCCTAAGTCAATATGTATCTTACCATCCTCTGTCCTTGTAGTTGTGAGCACTGCTAACTCAACTGCATTAAGTGCACATCTTGCATCACCATTTGCAACGTCGCTTAAAAATTCAAGTGCGTCTTCATCTATAACAGCCTCGTATGCGCCTAAGCCTTTATCCTTATCGTATACCGCTCTTTTTATAAGAGTCTTAATATCATCCTTTTCAAGTGGCTTAAGTTCAAAAATAACTGATCTTGATATAAGCGCTCTATTCACCTCAAAATAAGGGTTTTCTGTTGTTGCACCTATAAGAATAATCGTACCATCCTCAACATATGGCAAAAGATAATCCTGCTGCCCTTTGTTGAATCTATGTATTTCGTCTACAAATAATATCGTTTTAGTTCCATACATTGCCATACGTTCCTTCGCCTTGGCAACTATTTCTTCCATATCCTTTTTACCGGCCACAGTAGCATTAATCTGATTAAAATCTGCTTTAGTAGTGTTTGCTATAACCTTAGCAAGGGTGGTCTTTCCTGTTCCCGGTGGTCCATAAAATATAATCGAGCTTATCTTGTCAGCTTTAATAGCTCTATACAAAAGCTTATCCTTAGCGATAATATGCTGTTGACCCACCACTTCATCAAGTGTCACAGGTCTTAATCTTACCGCCAATGGCGATTCCTTTTTCATATTGTTGTTTCTCATATATTCAAAAAGATCCATCTTAAGCCTCCAAGAAGATAATCATTATTATTCTAACATTTTTTCTATAAAATTTCCATAGAATATTGCCAGTTTTTACTCAATTATCAAATCTTCTACTGTAACAAATTCAAAGCCCATTTGTTGCAATTTATCAATAATTTTAAATGCCGCACTAACTGACTCTAAAAATATGTCATGAAGCAATATTATATCGCCATCTTTTACATTATCTACCACATTATTTACAATGGTATCAGCATTTAGCCCCTCCCAATCTCTTGTATCTACAGACCACATAACCACCGTCATATCATTAATTGATGCCTCTTTATATACTGTGCCAAAGGGAGGTCTTATATATCTTGGTTTAATTCCTGTTATTTTATAAATGAGTTCGCTCGTTTTATTAAGTTCTTCCACTGCCTTTATTCGATTTACAGTCTTTAAATCTATATGTGAATATGTATGATTGCCTATACTATGCCCTTCCTCATACATACGTCTAACAAGTTCTTCATTTCCTTCAATATTTTTCCCAACCAAAAAAAATGTAGCCTTTACATTTCTTTGCTTTAGACCCTCTAATAAAATCTCTGTATATTCCTTATGTGGTCCATCGTCAAATGTAATTGCTACATATTTCTTATAGGTATAAGACGACGACACTACTTGATTTTCGTGCTCCTCCTGTTTTAAAAGAAGCGAAAAAACAAGTAATGTCGCCGCTATAAAATATTTAATCCTTTTCACAATAAAGCTCCTTTTGCTATGCTTTATTGTAATTATATTAATGTCTTTACTGCAAATATGCTACAAGTTCGTCATTTTGAACATTAATGCAAACTGTATCTGTTGGTTTAACCTCATTTGCCAATATCTTCTTTGCAACTAAAGTCTCAACTGTCTTTTGCAAATATCTTTTTAGTGGTCTTGCACCATATATCGGTTCAAAGCCATGTTCAATGATATAATCCGCCGCTTCTTTAGTAAGCACTACGCTTATCTCTTTTTCCTTAAGACGGTTATTGATATCCTTCACAAGCAAGTCAATGATTCTTGCTATATTTTCCTTTGTAAGTGGCTTAAATAACACTATTTCGTCAAGACGGTTAAGGAATTCGGGTCTAAAATAATCTCTCAATTCACCCATTACCTGTTCCTCTGTGTCCTTTGCAATTTCCCCTTCCTCGTTAATTCCTTCAAGGAGGTTTGCTGAACCTATGTTAGAGGTAAGGATTATAATAGTATTTTTAAAATCTACCAATCTTCCCTGTGAATCAGTGATTCTACCATCATCAAGCACTTGTAACAAAATGTTAAATACATCCTTATGCGCCTTTTCAATTTCATCAAAAAGCACTACTGAATAAGGCTTTCTTCTAACCGCTTCTGTTAACTGTCCGCCTTCTTCATAGCCTATATATCCCGGAGGTGCACCTACAAGTCTTGATACTGAATGTTTTTCCATATATTCACTCATATCAATTCTTACTATGCTTTGCTCATCATCAAAAAGATTTTGTGCAAGCGCCTTTGCAAGCTCTGTCTTACCAACACCTGTTGGTCCTAAGAATAAAAATGAACCTATTGGCTTTTTAGGGTCCTTTATTCCCGCCTTCGAACGCATAATGGCCTCACTAACCTTAGTAACACCTTCATCTTGTCCTATAACTCTCTTATGAAGCTCATCTTCAAGATTAAGTGTTTTATTACGTTCTGACTCTGTAAGCTTGGTAACCGGAATACCAGTCCATCTTGAAACAATCTTCGCAATTTCTTCTTCGCTAACGGATTCTCTTACAAGCTCCATTGTTTTATTCTTAGATGCTTCTTCTGCCTGACTAAGCTCCTTCATAAGACTTGGAAGCTTACCATATTGTAGTTCTGCCGCCTTATTTAAATCATAGTTTTGCTTTGCAAGCTGAATCTGCTTATTAACTTCTTCAATTTCTTCTCTTAGCTTACTAAGACGCATAGCAGAGTTCTTTTCTAAATCCCATTGTGCCTTCTTACTGTTAAAATCCTCTTTAAGCTGTGCAAGCTCTTTTCTAAGCTCTTCGAGTCTTTCCTTGCTTAAATTATCGGTTTCCTTTTTAAGTGCAGCCTCTTCTATTTCGAGTTGCATAATCTTACGGCTCTTCTCATCGATTTCTGCTGGCATTGAATTAAGCTCAGTTTTTATAAGTGCGCAGGCTTCATCCACCAAATCAATTGCCTTGTCCGGTAAAAATCTGTCACTTATATATCTGTTCGAAAGCACTGCTGCAGATACAAGCGCACTATCGTTAATCTTTACACCATGGTATACCTCATATCTTTCCTTAAGTCCACGAAGTATTGATATTGTATCTTCAACATTTGGCTCATCGACTAATACTGGTTGAAATCTTCTTTCAAGTGCTGCATCCTTTTCAATATATTTACGATGCTCATCAAGTGTTGTAGCACCTATACAATGCAATTCACCTCTTGCAAGCATCGGCTTAAGCATATTGCCGGCATCCATTGCGCCTTCTGTCTTACCTGCTCCTACAATTGTATGAATTTCGTCAATGAATAAAATAATTCTTCCATCACTTTTCTTAACTTCGTCAAGTACTGCTTTAAGTCTTTCTTCAAACTCGCCTCTGTATTTCGCACCGGCAACCAAAGCTCCCATATCAAGTGCAAATACGCTTTTATCCTTCAAATTATCCGGCACATCACCACGAACAATTCTAAGAGCAAGGCCCTCTACTACTGCAGTCTTACCAACGCCCGGTTCACCTATAAGCACCGGATTATTCTTAGTCTTTCTTGACAAAATTCTTATAATATTTCTAATCTCGTTATCTCTGCCAATAACAGGATCAAGCTTTTGTTCTCTTGCGCGCTCAACTAAATCCACACCGTATTTACTAAGTGTGTCATAAGTAACCTCCGGATTATCACTTGTTACCCTCTGGTTACCACGCACAGTAGAAAGCGCATTTAAAAATGCTTCTCTGTTTATATTGTTTTTCTTTAAAAATTCCTTTACTTCCTTGTTGGCATTATCAATAAGCGATAGGAATAAATGCTCTACCGATACATATTCATCGCCCATCTGTTTAGCTTCATCGGATGATTTTATTAAGGCTCTGTTAAGACTTTCAGAAACATATACCTTGCCGCCTGATACCTTAGGTTTTTTACCAACAATATAATCAGCTCTGCTAATTAAAGTGTTCTTATCTAACCCCATCTTCTCTAGTAGCTTGATAATCAGACTATCGTCAATAGTAAGCAGGCTGTATAGTAAATGTTCCTGGTCAATCTCCTGATTTCCATATTCGTATGCGAGGCTCTCACATTTATTAACAGCCTCCATTGACTTTTGTGTAAATTTGTTAAAGTTCATGAGTATTCCTCCTTATTTGTTTTATTCTACTTGAACTATAACACCTATAATAAAATATGTCAATATATTTTTTATGCTTTTGCCATTGCATGTAGGCTTGCATAAAAACCATTTTGTGCTAACAAAGTTTCATGGTTACCCTGTTCTATAATATTTCCATCTTTCATAACAAGTATAACATCCGCACCCATAATTGTTGAAAGTCTGTGTGCAACGATAAAACTTGTCTTCCCTTGCATAAGTTCATTAAATGCTTCTTGTATTTTTACTTCTGTTCTTATATCAATTGAAGATGTAGCTTCATCAAGAATAAGCATTGGTGGAGTTGAAAGCATAACTCTTGCTATACACAAAAGCTGCTTTTGTCCTTGAGATAGATTGCCCCCATCCTCACTAATTACTGTATCATAGCCCTGTGGCAATCTTCTTATAAAGCCATGCGCATGGCTCTTTTTTGCAGCTTCTACAATTTCTTCAAAACTTGCATCTGGTCTACCAAATGCTATATTTTCTTTAATCGTTCCTGCTTTAAGCCAAGTCTCTTGAAGTACCATTCCATATGAACTTCTTAGAGCATGACGTGTCATATCCATTACATTTTCACCAGAAACTACTATTTTACCACTGTTAATATCATAAAAACGCATTAGTAAATTGATTACTGTTGTTTTACCACAACCGGTAGGACCAACAATTGCAACCTTTTGTCCTGGCTTAACGCTTAAGTTAAAGTTCTTAATAAGCTCTTTTTCCGGAACATATGAGAAGTTAACATTTTCAAGAACAACCTCTCCATTTACGTCAATAGCTTCTTTTGCGCCAATTGCATCAGGCTCTTGCGAAGGCTCCTTTATAAGCTCCATAAGACGTGTTGCACATGCAAGCGCATTTTGCAATTCAGCGATTACGCCCGATATTTCATTAAATGGCTTTGTATACTGATTTGCATAGCTTAAAATGCACGAAAGACTTCCTACAGTTATACCACCAGAAATTACTGTAAATGCACCTAATATCGCAACGAGAGCATAAACCACCGAGTTAACAAATCTTGTACATGGATTTGTTAGTGATGAGTAAAATATTGCTCTTAATGAATATTTTCCAAGTTGCTCATTGATTTCTTCAAAATCACTGATAGCCTCATCCTCATGGCCAAATGCCTTTACAACTTTTTGGTTACCCACAATTTCTTCGATAAGCGCTGTATGCTCTCCACGTGTTTGAGACTGCATTTTAAACATTGAAAATGTTTTCTTGGCAATAAAGTTAGCTACTACCAATGAAAGTGGTGTCACTACTACAACTGCCAAAGCAATTTTTACATCAATTGTAAGCATAAGCACAAGCGTTCCAAGTATCGTAAGCACTCCTGTAAACAGCTGTGTAAAGCCCAGTAAAAGTCCTTCCGAGAATTGTTCTGCATCTGAAATTACCCTACTTACAATATCACCATATGAGTGAGAATCAATATATTTTAAAGGTAATTCTTCAATCTTTGCAAAAGCTTCATTTCTGATATCTCTTACAACATTATAGGTTATTTTGTTATTGATGGTATTAACTACCCATTGTAGCAATGCCGTAATCAAAACCAATACGCTTACTACAACAATCATATTAATTATTCTGTCAAAATCAACATTTCCTGGGCCCACTATATAGTCAATTCCCTTACCAATGATAATTGGTACATAAAGTGTTGCCACAACTATAGCAATTGAGAGTATCAACGTAATTGCTATAAGAAATTTGTATTTTTTTACGTATGTTAAAACCTCTTTCATATGCATTACCTCGTACTCAATTCATAAATTTCTTTGTAAATATCACATTTTTTAACAAGCTCACTATGCGTTCCCATAGCAACAAGCTTACCATCATCTAAAACAAGTATTTTGTCTGCATTTTCAATAGCTGAAGTTCTTTGCGAAACAATAAATACTGTAGGTTTATATGAAAGTTTGGCTATTGCTTCTCTTAAATTTTTATCCGTAGCATTATCAAGTGCTGATGAACTGTCATCTAAAATAAGAATTTCAGAACGCTTAACAAGTGTTCTTGCAATAGTAAGTCTTTGTCTTTGACCACCCGAAAAATTCTTGCCACCCTGTTCAACCATATAATCAAGACCGCCCTCTTTGCGATCTACAATTTCCTTTGCCTGCGCAAGTGTTAATGCTTCATTTATCTCTTCATCTGTTGCATTCTTTTTGCCCCAACGGATATTATCACGTATAGTTCCTTTAAATAGCACTGCCTTTTGTAAAACCATACCTATCATATTATTTAACTGCTCAAAGCTGTACTCTTTGACATTTTTACCATAAATAAGCACTTCACCGTCATCGGCATCGTAATATCTTGGCAAAAGATTTATAAGCGTTGATTTACCAGAGCCTGTACCACCAATAATTCCGATAGTTTCGCCCCTGTTAACAGTAAAACTTATATCAGAAATGGTTTCCTCCTGATTATCAACATAGCTCATTCCTACATTTCTAAATTCTACAATAGGAGCTTGCTTATCAGGTTCTGTCCCATTATTATTATCTTCCTTAACAGTATTTTCAATTTCAAATACCGATTCTATTCTATTTCCTGATGCCACAGCCTTTGTCACAGAGATAATAAGGTTGGCAAACTTTACAAGTTCAACAAGAATCTGTGACATATAGTTGTAAAGTGCAATTACCGCGCCCTGTGTTATAATTCCTGCTTCAACTCTAATTGCGCCCACATAAATTAATATTACGATGGCAACATTTATAATTACATATGTAAGTGGATTTAAAAGCGCAGAAATCTTACCAACAAATCTTTGTGTTGCCGAAAAATCTTCATTCATCTTATTAAACTCTTCAATTTCAGCTTCTTCCTTACAAAATGCTCTAACTACTCTTGCACCCACTAAATTATCTCTGGTTGTTTTTAGTACCTTATCAAGCTTTGCCTGAACCTTTTTGTATAAAGGAATACTTACAAGCATAATTCCAAAAATTATCACAGAAAGGACTGGTATTGTAACTGCAAATACTAAAGCCGCCTTTACATCAATTGTAAATGCCATTATCATTGCACCAATTACAACAAAAGGCGAACGGAGCAAAAGTCGCAAGAAAAGATTTACGCCAGTCTGTACCTGATTAATATCACTTGTCATTCTTGTTATAAGTGTACTTGTTCCAAGCTTATCAATTTCTGCAAAAGACAAGGTCTGTATATGCGAAAATAAAGAAAATCTAAGCTTTGTTGCAAAGCCTACTGCTGCCTTTGCCGCAAAATATTGTGCCGTAACAGCTGATATGAGCCCTACAACTCCAAGTAGCACCAAAATTAAACACATTTTTACAATGTGTTCCTTGTCATTATTAGCAATACCCGTATCAATTATACTTTTGATAACAAAAGGTACCATCAACTCAAATGAAGCCTCTAATAGTTTAAATAGAGGCCCCAAAATACTTTCAACTTTATATTCTTTAAGATGTACTAACAGCTTTTTCACAATATTCCTCCAATGCTTTTATAAGCTTTTCCATCTGTTCGTCTGTTCCGATTGTAATTCTTAAATAATTATCAATACGTGGCAAATTAAAGTATCTTACAAATATGTGCTTTGTTCTAAGATATTCATAGATATCCCTTGCAGCATATTTTTTATGTGTAACAAATAAGAAATTTGCCTTAGAATCTGTCATATCAAAGCCAAGAGCCTTTAAGCTTTTAGCTGTATTTTCTCTTGTTGTTACTATCTTTTTCTTTGTTTCCTTAAAATACTCATCATCCTTAACCGCTTCAACACCTGATTTTATCGCTGTCATATTCATAGTGTAGGAATTAAATGAATATTTTACATCTTCCATTGCCTTTATAAGATCCTTTGAACCGATTGCATATCCTATTCTCATGCCGGCCATAGAACGCGATTTAGAAAATGTCTGAACCACTAAAAGATTTTCATATTTCTTTGTAAGTTCAATTGCTGATTCTCCACCAAAATCCACATAAGCTTCATCTACAATAACTACCGACTCCTGATTATTCTTAACAATATCCTCAATAAACCCTAAGTCATTGCAGATAGCTGTCGGTGCATTAGGATTAGGGAAAATGATACCACCATTTTCCTTGTAATAATCCTCTTTTACCATCATAAAGTTCTCATCCAACTTTGGACACTCATATGGAATCTTGTAAAGATCTGCCCATACAGGATAAAATGAATATGTTATATCTGGGAACAATATTGGCTTGTCTGAGTTAAAAAATGTCAAAAATGCCATTGCAAGAACATCATCTGAACCAACGCCCACAAACACTTCATTTACATTTACTCCATAATACTCTGCCAATGTCGATTTTAACTCTTCAATAGTAGGGTCTGGGTAAAGCTTCAATTCATTAGAATCAAAC
The DNA here is from genome assembly GCA_015057605.1 of Lachnospira sp. Taxonomy (GTDB): domain Bacteria; phylum Bacillota; class Clostridia; order Lachnospirales; family Lachnospiraceae; genus SIG291. Next base: position 29,341 of record SVDX01000026.1, read on the forward strand.
TCTAACAAAGCACGACTTACCCCCTTAGCTGGTGGGTAAGGATTCTCGTTTGTATTTAATTTTACTATATCATCAACCTTTGGTTGTTCACCAGGAACATATGGAACAACCTTTCTTATGTTCTTTTCCCAAGCTTTCATTACTGTAATCCTATTTCCTTTGCTAATTCTTTAAATTTAGGCATCGAATTGATAATTGTCTCGTATGCAACGCAATATGCAATTCTTACATAACCAGGGCATGCAAATGTGCTTCCTGGAACCATAAGGATATTATGCTTCTTTGCAATGTTACAGAATTCCTTTTCGTCCTCGATTGGAGATTTAACGAAAAGATAAAATGCTCCCTGTGGTAAAATACATTCAAAGCCAAGCTCCTTTAAGCCATTATATAAAGCCTTTCTGTTTTTATCGTAAGCTGCTACATTTACTTCTGCATCAAGACACTTTGCAACTACCTTTTGTAAAATTGAAGGTGCATTTACAAAGCCTAAAATTCTTGTTGCAACACTTGCTGCGGCAATTACATCTTCAAAATCTGCAACCTCACTTGGTATTACCAAATAACCGATTCTTTCGCCTGGTAATGAAAGTGATTTACTGTATGAATAACCAACAACTGTATTTGCATAATATTTTGTAATATATGGAACCTCAAAGCCATCATAAACAAGCTCTCTATATGGTTCATCTGAAATAAGATAAATATCTGTGCCAAATTCCGCCTGCTTTTTGTTAAGAATTTCTGCAAGCTTAATTATTGTTTCTTCTGAATAAATAACACCTGTAGGATTGTTAGGAGTATTAACAATAACTGCCTTTGTCTTAGGAGTAATCTTTTCTTCTAATTCCTTAAGATTTGGTTGGAAGCTACTTGTATCAGGCGATACAACCACAAGCTTACCATCATAATTTGATACATATGAACGGTATTCTCCAAAGAAAGGTGCAATTGCAATAACTTCATCTTCAGGGTCAATAAGTGTCTTTAAAATGACATTTAAACCGCCTGCAGCGCCTACTGTCATAACAATATTTTTTACACCAAAATTAGTACCAAACTTAGAGTTAATGCTATTAGCAATAGCCTCTCTTACTTCTTCGTAACCTGAATTACTCATATATCCATGAAGGTATGTAGATTTTTCTTCAGCTATAACTGTAGCAAATGCTTCATTAACCTCATCTGGAGCCGGAACATTTGGATTGCCTAAGCTAAAATCAAATACATTTTCAGGTCCATATATGCTTGCCAATCTCTTTCCTTCCTCAAACATTGCTCTGATTACTGAACTGGAATTTACATATCCTACCATTTTCTTTGAAATCATTTTATTTCCTCCTAAAATTTAAATTCTAATACTGTTTTAAATAAATCTCCGTCTATAATTATATCGTAAGTGCCGCCAAGTGCTTCTGTAAAGCCCTTTATTATCGATAATCCAAGGCCATTGCCTTCTGTATTACGCGATTCGTCACCTCGTACAAATCTTTCCATAAGTTCTTCCTTGGTTATGTTAAGCTTATTTTTAGAAACATTCTTTAGAACAATACTACAAACGTCATTGCTGTACGTTGTCTGTACATATACACGTGTATCTTCTTTAGCATATTTATACACATTATTTAGCAAATTGTCAAATATTCTCCACATAAGCATGCTGTCAGTCTCAACTTCTACCATATTTTCATCTAACTCAACATCAAGCTCTAATCCTTTATTTTCGAACATTCCGCTATATTCTGCCAATGCCTGTCCAAGTAATACATTTATATTTAAAGGTGTTTTATTTACCTTAACATTACCTGTACTAGCCTTTGAAGCCTCTACAAGATCTTCTATTAAAGTCCTTAGCTTTCCTGACTGTCTTTCTAAAATCTCCACATATTCTTGCGATTTTTCCTTATCATCACCATATTTTTTTAGCAAATCAACATAATTTACTATTGAGGTTAACGGTGTTTTTAAATCATGTGTAACATTTGTTATGAGTGCAGTCTTAAATCTCTCGCTTTTTATGCTATCATCTACGGCTACCTTAATGCCTTTTCCTATTAACTCAAGGTTATCACTTTGCCTCTTTGTAAATGAAAGTCTATTCTTTTTGGTTATTTTATAATCAATATTTCCATTAGCAATTTCATTTGTCGCCTTAGTTATCCTGCTAATTTCGATTGCAGCAAAGACAAGCAATACATATACCAAAAGCTTTTCTATATACAATATAGGAGATGCTATTGTTCCGGCCAAAATATAAAATACTATTTCATACAAGCTCACAGCTGCAAGCATCATTAAAACCTTTAACCACAGCTCAAGCTCATTTATTGCTTTTTTCAAATCCTTACTTAGTACAGTGTATATTGTTAATATCAAAAAGCTAAGAATTGTACCCACCAAAAAAATGTTCTTCATTCCTACAAACTTTTCTGTTTTATGTAGATTGTCATACATATCTTCATTATTTCGTGGTTCCTTTTTTACATATATACAAAAATACCAATACGCTCCATCAAAATCAGTCTTATACTCTCTATATTCATAATACTCTGATTTATCAAAATTATCATTATAGTTATAATACTTTATGTAGGAATTTCTATACACCATAAAGACCATATCGCCATTTTCTACATATTCATCACACAATACATTGCTTTTTTCAATGTGCGTAAGAGGTGTATTTTCAATCCTATTAATATCTTCTTTAAGCCTGTTCATCCATTCAGCAGCAATTTTATCTATTTGTTTATCTAACAAACTTTGTCCGCCATCCTTATATTCACCAGAAAGGGCAAAATATGATGTTATAGATAAAAATACAATAAATACTACACAAAGTATTGAAGCAATAAAAATGTGTACGTACTTTTTCATTACATTTCCTCCATTTTATAGCCCTGTCCCCACACAACCTTTATATATCTTGGCTGAGCTGGATTAATCTCTAACTTTTCACGTAAATGTCTTATATGTACTGCTACTGAATTATCCACATTTACAGGCTCCTCTCCCCATATTTTCACGTATATTTCCTTTGGAGAAAACACCTTTTTAGGATTATTCATAAGTAGCTTTAATATATCAAACTCACGTGGAGTAAGATTTACCTCACTTCCATCCTTTTCAACTATCTTTGTTCTATCATTAAGACTTATGTTACCAATGGTTACTATATCACTTTTATTCTTTTCGCCAAAATCCATATATCTTCGTAGCATAGAACGAACTCTTGCTATAAGCTCTGCTGGATTAAATGGCTTTGTTATATAATCATCGGCTCCTATATTCAGTCCCAATATCTTATCTGTATCTTCTGATTTTGCACTCAAAAATATAACTGGCACATTCGACTCCTGCCTTATATTGTGCAAGGTCGTCAGTCCATCCATTTTAGGCATCATAATGTCTAAAAGTATTAAATGTATCTCATTATTTTTAAAAGCCTCTAAGGCCTCGAGACCATCATTTGCTTCAATTACATTATAACCTTCAGAGGATAAATATATTTTAATAGCCTTAACTATATCTTTTTCATCATCACAAACAAGTATATTTCTCATATTATCTTACTTCTCCTGACATGTAACTTGAAATATTGAAACAAGGCAATCCTGATTTTTCACAGAATTGCCTCATATATTATCTCTTTTCAATAACGTTCTTCTCATCTTTATAGATTGAATTAGAAGGTATAACTCCTCTTACCCTTGATAATGGATATACATTGGAATTCTTACCTATAACTGTACCTGGATTAAGCACAGAATTACAACCTACTTCAACATAATCTCCAAGCATTGCACCAAATTTCTTAAGACCTGTTGCAATCTCTTCCTTGCTGTCGTAAATATCTTTAACCACTACTAATGTCTTATCTGATTTAACATTAGATGTTATTGAACCTGCGCCCATGTGTGACTTATAACCCAAAATAGAGTCGCCTACATAATTATAGTGTGGAACTTGAACACTGTTAAATATAATAACATTCTTAAGCTCTGTAGAGTTACCAACTACTGAACCTTTGCCAATTATTGCGCTTCCGCGTACAAACGCACAGTGGCGTATCTCTGCCTCTTCATCAATAATAAGCGGTCCATTAAGACAAGCTGTAGGAGCTACCTTTGCATTTTTAGCTACCCAAATGTTCTCTCCACGCTTTTCATATATATCTGAATCAAGTGTAGGACCTAATTCTTTAATAAAATCACTAATACCCTTTAGTGCTTCCCAAGGATACGTAAACTGTGATAAATAATCCTTAGCAATAGTTTCATCTAAAGTATAAAGATTAGCAATTTGTGCATTTTTCATTAAAACACTCCCTTTTCAGTGCAAAGACTAAGTGCATCTTCATCAGCGATAACTACGCAGTCAGGATGCATTTGAAGAATAGATGCCGGAACCTGTGGTTTTACTGGTCCAAAGCAAGTATCATACACAGCCTGTGCCTTTGCCTTGCCGTTAGCAAGTAAAAGCACCTTCTTTGCCGACATAATATTTTGAATACCCATTGTATAAGCTTGAGTAGGAACTTCGTCAATTGAAGCAAAAAATCTTGCATTTGCCTGTCTTGTATCTTCTTCAAGTGTAACTAAATGTGTACCTTTAACAAACTCATCACATGGTTCATTGAAGCCGATGTGTGCATTGCCACCGATTCCAAGAAGCTGTAAATCAATACCGCCTAAATCTTCAATAAGCTTGTTATATCTTTCACATTCAGCCTCTCCGTCTTCTTCAACACCACTTGGTACATTAGTGTTAGCTTTATCAATATTAACATGATCAAATAAATTTGTATTCATAAAATATCTGTAGCTTTGGTCGTGATCACCTGTAAGACCCTTGTATTCATCAAGGTTAACTGATTTAACCTGTGAAAAATCAAGTTCTCCTGCTTCATAAGCTTTAATAAGTTCTTTATATGCTCCAACTGGAGTAGAGCCTGTAGCAAGACCCAATACACAATCTGGCTTTAAAATAACCTGTGCTCCTATAATGTCTGCTGCCTTTTTGCTTAATTCGTTATAATCTTTAGTCTTTATAATAATCATTTTGTATTCCTCCTAAACGGTATGTCCTTGTGCCTTAATAACTTCAATTACTTCATCTACATAGCTTTCACAGAGTTCTTTGCTTGATGCTTCTACCATAACTCTGATAACTGGTTCTGTTCCACTTTCACGTACAAGAATTCTTCCATCTTCACCGAGTTTAGCCGCTACTGCAGCAACTGCTGCGCTAACCTTTTCATCTGCACGGGCATCTGCTTTATTCTTAACTCTGACATTCTTAAGCACCTGAGGGAACACTTTAAATGGTTCACAAAGCTGTGATAATGTCATCTTCTTTGCAAGCATAACCTCCATAAGCTTAAGAGATGTCATAATACCATCGCCTGTTGTAGCATATTTGCTAAATATAATATGACCTGACTGCTCTCCACCAATTCTATGTCCGTTAGCAACCATATTTTCATATACATATTTATCACCTACAGCAGTCTTTTCATAGTTAATTCCTAACTCATCAAATGCCTTGTACAGACCAAAATTAGACATAACTGTTGTTACTACTGTGTTGTTAAGGAGCTTGCCTCTTTCCTTCATATATGTTCCGTAAATATACAGAATCATATCACCATCAATAATCTTGCCATCACCACATACTGCAAGACATCTGTCTGCATCGCCATCATAAGCAAAACCTACGTCAAGTCCATTGTCCACAACATACTTTTGTAAAACCTCAATATGTGTAGAACCACAGTTTGTATTGATGTTAAGTCCGTCTGGCTTAGCATTAATAACGTATGTCTGCGCACCTAAAGCATCAAATACATTTTTAGCAATCTGCCATGCACTTCCGTTAGAACAGTCAAGACCAACTTTAACTCCTCTAAATGAATATACTGCAAGTGAAATAAGATATCCTACATATCTGTTTCTTCCTGCAACATAGTCAACTGTGCATCCAATCTCTTCCTTTGTAGCAAGTGGAACTTCTACCTTACCGTCTAAATATTCTTCAATCTTTAAAATAGTCTCTTCGTCCATCTTTTCGCCATTAGAATTAATAAGCTTAATTCCATTGTCATAATATGGATTGTGACTTGCCGAAATCATAATACCGCAATCAAATTCGTCTGTTCTTGCTGCATACGATACACTTGGTGTTGTAGTAACATGCATAAGGTATGCATCTGCACCTGAAGCAGTAAGTCCCGCTACTAATGCATATTCAAACATATATGACGATCGTCTTGTATCCTTACCGATTACAACTCGACATTTCTTTCCAACATTTTTTCCGTAGTACCAGCCGAGGAAACGACCAATCTTAACGGCATGTTCATAGTTTAAATCAACATTTGCTTCACCACGAAAGCCATCTGTTCCAAAATATTTCCCCATGTTCTGTCTCCTTATTTTAATGAATTATTAACATACACATTTTACTACTATTATACGCATTTTGCAATAAAAAAATTAGCGACACTTTCATTAAAAGCATCGCTTAATTTTTATAATTTAAATACACTTATTTTGTTCTTAACCTGAACCTTTGGCGTTGTTTTATTAAGTGAAACACCACTAAGCTCTTCTATATAGTTTATAAGCTTCATCTTACCTGAATTAGCTACAAGTCCCTTGTTTACGTAAGCCACTGCTCCTATAAGCAAATCTGCAAGCTGAATCAACGGGAACTGCTGTGGGTCTACAAGCTGTACACCCTTTACTATATCTTCATAAAAATATCCTGTAGCTGTGTGAACTATGTTAGACATCCTTAATAATTGCTTTTCATCGTTAATATCCTTATCCGCTACATATACTTTATATTCATTATTAACCTCAAGCATATCTCTTAAAGTCATATAATATGTTCTCTTATACCAGTTCTTAGGTTTCTTTTCCTTAGCCACTGTAGCTCTAAAGCTTATAAATGCATTGTCAAAGAATAAATCTATCAAATCCTTGTACATATCATATTTTGACTCTGACACCTTAGTCCACTTAATTTCAGCAGTTGAAGATAATCCATGTCTTACCTTAATCTCATAAATAGCTTGATTAATCATATCAACCTTTTCCTTTGGGCATGCAATTACACCTGCTACCATTGCCACATTTGTGTCCTCTTCAACATTAATATTCTGATTACAAAAAATGCTGTATTCCATACTAAAACCTCACTATTCTTTACATTGAACCGTCTCTTCTTAAAACGACCAATACCGTCTTAATAAGTATCTTTATATCCTGGCCAAAGCTCCATTCACTTATGTATTTACGATCAAGCTTAACAACCTCTTCAAAATCAGTTATATTGCTTCTTCCACTAACCTGCCATAATCCTGTAATACCTGGTTTTATTGCAAGTCTTGCTCTGTGATGAAGTTCGTACTTTTCCCATTCATCAAGCGTTGGTGGTCTAGTTCCAACAAGACTCATATCGCCCTTTAATACATTTAAAAACTGTGGAAATTCATCAAGTGAAGTATTACGTATAAAGTTACCAATACCCTTACCATCACAGTTATCATTACCTATAATTCTTGGGTCCTGATCCATCTTAAACATAAGTCCGCCAGATATCTTATTTTTTTCCATAAGTTCCTTCTTACGCTCTTCTGCATCAAGATACATACTTCTAAACTTATATATCTTAAACTTCTTGCCATTTCTTCCTACTCTGATTTGAGAAAAGAAAATTGGACCTGGAGACTTTATATATATAGCCGGCGCTATAAAAATAAACATAATTGCTGTCAAAATGCATCCTACTATACCACCAATTATATCTATAAATCTCTTTAAAAATGCCTCCGACATACTTATGGTTCTTATGCTCGAAGTAAGCACAGTATAGCCTGCAAGCTTCTCTATTACGTTACGATTAGCCTCAAAATCCTCATGTTCCATAAGTATAAGATGTGCTGTCATACCCATCTCTACAAACTGATTAACAAGCTCATCCCTTTTAACATCATCAATAGTCATACTTATAAAGGCTTCATCTACCCATTCTCTACATGCATACTCTGCAATATTATCTAAATCGGCAACAACTTGTGTATCAAGTAGTTTACTTCCAACCTTTTCAGTATCTGATAGTGCTACACCTACTATTTCAAAGTTTTCAAGCATATCCTTTTTTAATTTATTAATAACAGATATTGCTACCTCTTCACTTTCAGAAATCACTAAAACCTTTCTTACAAAGCTCTTAGTCCCCTGTATAAGCTTTAATAATAGTTGCTTATAACACACTCTTACCATATATGATATAACAAGATAAAATGCACATGTATATAAAACAATAGCTCTTGAAAATGTATGAGCTGACTTAGTTACAAACATGTAAAATGTAGCCAACACCAAAACTGTAAGTGCCTGTCGTACAGTTATAATTGCTTCTTTGTAAAAACCTCTTTTTAAAACTCTCTTAAAGGTAGAAAATGCAAATACTGCAATTATATCTGCTGCCGCAAATATAGTGGCACACTTTAAATACGCTTCATCTGTATAATTAAATTGACCATTTCTTATAAGCGTGCCCAAAATAAGTGCTATCTGTAGACACAACAAATCTAACAAGAAAAAATCCAAATGTTTAACCCAGCTTTTAATCGAACGCTTATACATAAATCTCTCCATATTCTTTTCGACATAACTACTGATTATTCTACACCTTTTGCACAATAAAGTCAATTAACAAAGCAAAAACAAAAGACGGACTGTTTATGATATGTACCCAGAATCCTGGACACATTGATTTATGAATTAGGCACAGCAATACATGGATGCTTCCCTGTATTTTACAGGAGGCATCCATTTTGTTTTTGCCTGAATTCTTTTGTTATTATAATA